>DASXOJ010000308.1:0-17343 GCA_036494465.1 Pseudonocardiaceae bacterium | reverse complement strand
GTTGGTGGTCGGGTGTCCACTCGCGACGTTGTAGGTTCTGTGGTGGAGCTTGTCGGCCACCTGTAGCAGCGCGACAGCCCGGCCGCAGTCCCTGACATAGATCAGATCGGCGCCGTCGTCGGCGTGGGCGGGTGCGCCCAGCAGGCTGAGATCCGGCTCGGTGTCCGTGATCGCGGCTCGGACGAGTTGCGGCACTGTCAGGAATCTCGAGACCGGCCGGGCTCCTGGCCCCCAAACGCCGGAGATTCGACAGTTGACGATCTCGATGCCGGTGGTGTTGGTGATGTGATCGGCGAGCAGTTCGGTGATCTTCTTGAACGCCGGGATGCCGTGGCCGGTCGCCATGGGCAGTGGCAGGTCCTCATGCAGTGGGCTCTTGTCGGTCGTGCCGGCGTAGACGCCGATCGTGCTCGCGGTGCTGACGCGCCTCACCTGCCAGTTCCTGGCCGCTTCGAGCACGGCGAACAGGCCAGTCATGTTCAGTTGTGCGTCGTGGATCGGCTCGTCCGCTGCGAAGCCGAAGGCGCCGGTCAGGTTGACGATGCCGGTGATCTCGTGGCGCTCGCCGATGTCCAGGAATGCTGGTCGGTTGGTCACGTCGACCTGCTCGAGGAAGAACCGAGTTCCGGCGTGGTCGGCGAACTCGTCGGGCACAACGCTGGTGCTGCGCTGTACGACCACGCAGGACTCGCCCAGATCCAGCAGCGCACGGGTGATGTGCGTGCCGATGAACCCCAGGCCGCCGGTGATCAGAATCATCTTCGTCCCCATATCCATCAATACAGCTGATCGTCAGCTCTGCTGACGATCAGCATAGGCGGTATCCTTGCTGGGTGTCCAGTGATGTCCAGGATGATCAGCAGACTGAGCCGGGGACGAACCTTGAGCTGGTCGAACGTCTGGGGTACCTGCTCAAGCACGCCCAGTTGCAGTTGTTCGAACTGACCACGGCGGCCCTTGAGCCGTTCGGCCTCGATGGACGTCAATTGGCAGTGCTGATCGTGCTCGGCAGCGGTGAGCCGGCCTCCCAGCAGGACGCGGCGCAGCAGCTCGGCATCGATCGGACCACCATGGTCGCGTTCGTCGATGCGTTGGAGCGCAAGGGGCTTGTCGGGCGCAGGCCGCACGCGCAGGACCGGCGCAAGAACGTGGTCGAGCTGACCGAAACCGGGCGGGACACCCTACGCAGGGCCAGAAAGGCCAGTGATGCGGCGGAACAGCGGTTCCTCGCCCCGCTGTCCGCGCCACTCGCGCGGCAACTCAGACAAGCTCTGATCACCTTGGTCACCGCGCGCTGAGGCTCAGCCCTCGAACCGGGCCACGGCGAGATCGCGTTCGGGGTAGCCACGGATGTCGGCGACCAGGCCGTCGGTGAGCCGGAACACCTGGTGCACCAGGATCGCCTTGCCCGGTGCGCGTCCGCTGACCCGCAGCGCGAGGAACACCGCGCCCGGCCGGGTCAGCACCTCGGTCACGGTGGCGCGCATGCCGGATTCGTAGCCGCGCCGGTACCAGGCCAGCACGTCCGAGCGGTTGTGGCAGGTGTCCGGAGTGTCCTCCGCACCGCCCCAGCGCACGTCCGGGTGCAGGAGTTCGCCGAGCGCGGCCAGGTCGGCCGTCTCGTACGCGGTCCGCAATCCGGCCGCTACCTGTTCCGCTGTGGCATCCATGATCAGTCGATCGGTGGCGGTGTCGTGTTCTCGCGTTGTGTCCTGGTCGCCCCGGCCGACGCGATCACGACGCAGGCGATGGCGACCCACTGGGCCGGGCGCAGCGACTGGCCGAGCACGAGCAGACCGACCAGCGCGGCCACCGCCGGTTCCAGACTCATCAGCACGCCGAAAACCCGCGGTGGGATGCGCCGCAGCGCCTCCAGTTCGACCGAGTACGGCAGCACCGAGGACAGCAGCGCGACGCCGAAACCGGCGGCGAGCGCGACCGGGCTGAACAGGCTGGGTCCCGCGTCGACGATGCCGAGCGGGAGGCTGATCAGGCCGCCGATCGCCATCGCCAGGGCGAGGCCGCGACCGCCGCTGGTTCGTGCGCCCAGCGCGGCGCCGAGCGGGATGTAGAGCCCCCAGCAGGTGGCGGCGGCCAACGCGAACAGCACGCCCGATATCGCGATCCCGCCGCCGCCTGCTTCGGTCAGCGCGAACACGCCGATCGCGGCGAGCAGCGCCCACAGGCCGTGCAGCCAGCGCCGGGCGCCGATGATCGACACCGCGAGCGGGCCGAGGAACTCGATGGTGACCGCCATGCCCAGCGGGATCCGGGTGAGCGCCTGGTAGAAGCACAGGTTCATGGCGGCGAGCACCGCGCCGTAGCCGAGGATGACCGGCAGCTCCTGGCGCGTGATGCGCAGCGAGGGCCGCCACACCACCAGCAGCACCACGGCGGCGAAGAACAGCCGCAGGGTCACCGCGCCGACCGCGCCGGTCATCCCGAACAGCTGCTTGGCGAGGGCCGCGCCGATCTGCACGCTGACGATGCCCGCGAGGACCAGAGCCGGTGGCGGCACGCTACCCAGCCCCCGACCGGCGATGGCGATCAGTGCCGGTGGCGACCAGTTCGGCCGCCTGCTGCGCTCGACGTGCACGGAAACCACTGCTCAAGCCCCTTCCTCTGGCAGATCCAGCCCACATCATCGTTGACCGGCCCGACAGAGCCGGAACACTTTTTCAGCAGGTGGGAGAAAGCGCCGGGATTGTCGCCAAGCTCACCACTCCGACCCGCTCACCACCGTCTCACCCTGCGCATGCGACGCTGAACGGCGAACATCATCGTCACCTGGGCGAGAAACGAAGGCGGAGGGATTCGACGTGCCGAGCCGGCCTGGTCACCGTGCCTGGCACCGATACTCCCGGCGCGTCGGCCTGGTCGTCGCGCTGGCGCCGCTGCTGGCCGCGTGCACGGTCGGACCGTCCGCGACGCCGTCCCTGGTGGTCGCCGGTTCGCAACCCGCGACGACGGCTTCGCCGACCGGGAACGCGTCGGTGCCGCTGCCCGGTCTGGAACAGTCCACCGGCCAGGTCGGCTGGACCGACTGCACCGACGAGACCACCGAACGCCTCGGCACCCCCGCACCGCCCGCGAGCATGACGTTCCAGTGCGCGCGGCTGATCGGTCCGATCGATCCGTCCGACGCCGACGACCAGGCGGGCGCGCAGCGGATCGCGCTGCTCAAGGTCGGCAACGGTCCGACGCCACTGGTCGTGGTCAACGACCTGGACGGGCTGCCCGGCACCCTCTACGCGGCTCGGCTCGCTGCCACCCTGCCTGCGCAGTTCCTCAGCACGTTCTCGTTGATCGGCATCGACCGGCGCGGCACCGCGGGTTCCTCCGGCGTGCACTGCGTACCGCAGAACGACCGCAACACGATGATCCAGGCCGACCCGGGCAGCGCCAACCTGACCGCGATGCTCAACGCGAGCACCGACGCCGCCCAGCAGTGCGTGCTCGCGCTCTCGGCGGCCATGGCGCAGTTCAACACCAAGAACACGGTGGCCGATCTCGACCTGGTCCGGCAGTCGCTGGGCGTGAACCACCTGGACGCGATCGGGCACGGCGAAGGGTCGCGGGTGCTGACCACCTACGCCACCGAGTATCCGGGTCATGTCGGCCGGTTCGTGCTGGACGGCGCGCCCGACCCGCAGCTGAGCCCGCAGGACGCGGCCCAGGCGCAGGCCGGCGCGGCGCAGGCGACGTTCACCGCGTTCGCGCAGAACTGCGCCGCGGCGAACTGCCCGCTCGCCAATCCCACCAGCTCGGTCAACCAGCTGGTCAACTCCGTGCGGCAGGCGCCGATGGCCGCGGACGGCATCCAGCTGACCGCGGGCGTGGTGCTGCGCGCGATCCTGATCGGTCTCGCCGACCGGTCGCAGTGGAGCGTGCTGGCCACCGACATCCAGCAGGCGGTCAACGGCGACGGCAGCGGCCTGGCCGCCCTGATAGCGCCGCAGCTGGTGGGTACCCCGCAGGACCCACCGCAGATCGACGCCGACCTGGTCGCCGGTTGCAACGACATGCCGGACCGGCTCTCGCCCGGTCAGGTCGGTGCCGATATGAAGAGCTGGGCAGGCAAGCAGCCGCTGTTCGGCGGGTTGTACGCGCAGAACCTGCTGCTCTGCGGCCCCTGGCCGGTGCCGAGCCAGTCGCTGCCGAAACCGGCCGCGCCGAACACGCCGCCGATCGTGGTGATCAGTACCGCGAGCGACCCGGCGACCCCGCAGACCGGCACGCAGCGCGTCGCGCAACTGCTGGACTCCGGGGTGCTCGTCAACTGGGCCGGGGCGGGCCACGGCGCGCTCGGTCAGTCGGGATGCGCGACCTCGGCCGCGCAGAACTTCCTGATCGGCGGAAAGGTGCCTGCCAAGGGCACCGCGTGTCCGCCCTGATCAGTAATTCATCGAGATTACTTGCAGCTGGAACAACAGCCGCAACTCGGTCCGGTGCACTGTCCACAACAGGTGCAACCACCGGCGGGCGGCTGCGGCGTCGACTGTTCCATGGCGACCTCCACGATGTGGATTTTCCCGGCAGGGCAAGAAATCCGGGCCGTCGTTCAGAGTAGGTCGGCGCGCAGGAACCGCCCTACCGCCAGGTGAGCGAACGCCACGTCCTCGATCGTGGAATGCCCCGGCATCGCAGCGTGAGCACATTTCGATCCGCGCCGAAATGTCAGGCTTCTAATCTCCGCACATGAATTCAGCACAGAATCCGGGCGAGGTCGTCGCGGCGGGCGTCGCCGAGATACTCGCGCTGGCGCGCACCTGGTTGCGTTGGGACGGCAGGCCGATCGTCAGCGAGGACGGCGACCGCGTCTACACCCCGCACAAGGCGATCCGGCGGCACACCCACCACCTGATCGACCACCTCGCGCAGATCGAGGCTCTGCTGGACGGTCGCGAGTCCCGGCCGGACGAATGGGTGGCCAGCCTGGTCACCGTCGCCGCCGACCTGGCCTCGTTCACCGAGGCCGACCTGAACGAGGCACGCCAGTGCCTCAGCCGCCTTGGCGACCTCTACGTGCACCGCCTGGCCGCGGCAGGCCCCGCCGAATGGGACCGCCCGCATGATCCACAGTGGACAGTACGGGCGATCGCCGAGCACGTCGGCGATGCCTGGTATGCCAGGCAGGTCGGTGATCTCAGCTAACGCCGACGGCCTTTGCTCAGCCGGGACACCGAGCCGGGTGCGGCGATCTGACAGTCGCACTCGCGCTCGCTGACCGCCTCGGCCGTCACCATGATCTGCCCGCGCACCCCGGTCGACACCGACTCGCCCTGCGACGCGAGTGAGCGCCACACCTGCATGGAGTCGGCGAAATCGCGGGCGTCCTCGGCTGCCGCGCCCTTGGGCTGCGTCGGCTTGATCGGTGCGGGCGCACTCGCGGCCTTGATGGTTCCCTCCAACCACGCGGCCACTTCATCCGGGTTGACCATCACCTCGTCGGGCTCGGTCTTCAACCGCTGTTCCCGGGTGGCCGCGTGCGCCAACGCGACCCGCTCGACATAGCCGTGCCAGTGCAGGCGAAGTCCCATCCACGCGTCCGCCACGGCCCAGTCGTCCTTGCTCATGCCATCCAGAGTGCCAGCTAGTGCCTTGTGGCGCGTACTGACGCGCCCTACCCTGTTGCCAACTTAGCCCAGCGGGAGTAATGGCCTGCACCGGGGAACCTTCCCAGGGGCGGAACCGTTGGGCGCGCGTGGCGATGGTGTGGGTGCTGTCCATCCCAGGATTGGTCGTCCTGCTGACCATCCTGATCGCGCTGGAGCGGTTCGGCCTGTGGGTCAACCAGGTCAGCTGGCTGCCCTGGCGGCGTCAGCGCACCGGCATGCCGGTCAGCGCCGCCGCCTTCGACACGTTCGACGCGGTGTTCACCGACCGCAGCGCCGAGTTCCAGCAACGCCAGACCCAGTCCAGGTGGCGCGAAGACGCCGACGCGGGCGCGCCCCCGTTCGGCGTCGACCTCGATACCGGCCAGGCGACCGTGCGCCGAGCGGACTAGCCGCCGTCCAACCGGGACACTCAGAGCCGCGGCGGACCCTGTTCGATCCGGCGCAGCATCGGCTCGACGCGTTCGAGGCGCTCGTCCCAGGGCATGCCCTCGCTCCACCAGGTCACCCCGAGATCCGCCAATGGACCGACCAGGTCCCGCCCGGCGGCGCCTGCCTCGCTCGCGCCGCCGATCACGACGTCGAACGGCTCGTCCGCCAGTCCGTTGCGCGCCCGGCAGTCGCGCAGGAACGCCACCAGTTCACGAAGCTCAGCCACGCTCGGCGGCTTCGCATCGACCATGCCCTCGAACACCGGAATGGCGCCGTCCCAGCGCGCCGCTCGCCGCATCGGCGCCTTGTTCGGCCAGAACCCGCCGACCCACACCGGCACCCTGGGCCGCTGCACCGGCGTCGGCAGGAACAGCACGTCGTTCAGGGTGACCTGGTTGCCCTGGTAGGTCACCGGCTCTCCTGACCACAGCAGATCCAGCGCGTGCAGACCCTCGTCCAGCCGCTCGGCGAGCACCCGGGTGTCGGTCGTGTCGCCGAAGCTGCCGTACTCGTCCTCGACCGGCGCACCGAGCCCGACCCCGAGCACCATCCGCCCACCGGTCAGCCGGTCCAGCGTGGTGACCTCCCTGGCCAGCTTCCCCGGTCGTCGCCGCGCCACCGGCGTGATCGCGGTGCCCAACCGAATCCGGCTGGTGGCCAGGGCGGCGGTGGTCAACAGCACCCAGGGATCGGCGATCTCCCTGCGCTCGCTCTTCTCCTCGACGACGTGGTCCCATACGAACAGCCCATCCCAGCCAGCCTCCTCGGCCCGGCGGGCCACCTGCGCGAACACGGCCGGATCCGCGAACTCCCCGAAGTTCGGCACGTTGATCAAATATCGCATGCCGACATCATCGCCCCGGTCCCCGACAATTCCGACATGCCGATCGACCAAACCGCGCCGGAGCACAAAGCGTCGAACAGGTGTGAACGCAACGATCGTCACCGTCGCGGTGACCCGGGTGGAACCGGCGTTCGAGAGCCTGTTCGCGGCTCAGTTCGCCACCACGCACCGGCTCGCGCTGCTACTCGGTGCCGACGACCCGGAAACCATCGCGCAGGAGGCGTAGTTCAGTCGGTTTTCTTGGCACGACTGGGTTGCACGCGCATGGGCTCGCCCGCCATCTTCGGATAGTCGGGCGGGTAGGGCATTTCACCGAGGCCGTGGTCGCGTTCGTCGCGGGTGTACCAGTCGAGGGCTTGTTCGAGGCCGAAGGCTTCGCTGTCCAGGTCGGCGAGCGCGTTTCCGTTTTCCGCCAACCATTTCGGCGCGGTGAACAGGTCGAAGTCGTCGGGTTCGACGTCGCTCAACTGCTCCCAGGTGACCGGGGTGGAGACGGTCGCGCGCGGGGTGCCTCGGACGGACCAGGCGGAGGCGATGGTGCGATCGCGCGCGGCCTGGTTGAAGTCGAGGAAGATGCGTTCGCCGCGTTCTTCCTTCCACCACGAGGTCGTTGCCTTGCCGGGCATCCGGCGTTCGACTTCGCGGGCGACGGCGATGACGGCATGCCGGACGGCGATGAAGTCCCATTCGGGGCGGAGGCGGGCGAGCACGTGGATGCCGCGTCCGCCGGAGGTTTTGGGGTAGCCGGTGATGCCCGCGTCGGCGAGGACTTCGCGCAGCGTGCCCGCGACCGCAACCGCGTCGGCGAAGGTGGTGCCGGGTTGGGGATCGAGGTCGATGCGCAGTTCGTCGGGGTGGTCGACGTTGGGCCTGCGGACAGGCCACGGGTGGAAATCGAAGGTGCCGAGGTTCGCCGCCCAGGCGAGCACGGCGGGCTCGGTGGGGCAGACCTCGTCGGCGGGGCGGCCGGACGGGAAGGTGATCCGGACGGTCTGCACCCACTCGGGCGCGCCCTTGGGCAGGCGCTTGGCGTAGAAGGCTTCGCCGGTGACGCCGTCGACGTAGCGCTTCAGGGTCGTGGGCCGGTCACGAAGGACGCCCAACAGCGGCTCCGCGACGGACAGGTAGTACTCGACCACCTGGCGCTTGGTGATGCCCCGATCGGGGAAGTAGATCTTGTCCGGGTTGGACACCCGGACGGTGCGGTCACCGTTCGGACCGGGGACGACCAGTTCCAATGGCTGCGCCTTCGGCATGGGCCGAGACTACGCGGTTGGGGAGCGCCTCGTAGCGCGCTTGCAGGCCGTCGAGGAACGAGTCAAGGGCCAGGTCGAAGCTGTCCGCGTCGATCTCGGTGGCGTGCTGGCGCAGCGCGGGGGCGTCGCGCAGGTGCGGGTAGTTGACCGCGTAGACGGCTTCATCGTCTTCGAAGCCGCGCGCGAACGAGCCCATGGCGGCGCCGACGACCAGGTATTTCACTGCCGCGCCGATCATGGTGGCGTGGCGCGGTGGCCAGCCGGCACCGGTGAGGCCGCCGTGCACGGCGTTGGCGGCGCGCAGGGAGGCTTCGCGGCGGGCGGGGCCGTCGGCGGCGAACGGGATCAGGTTGGGGTGGGCGGCGAGCGCGTTGCGGTAGCTGCGCGCCCATTCGGAGAGGCCGGTGCGCCAGCCGCGCTGGAAGCCGGACACTTCGACACCGGCCATGATCTCGTTGGCGAGGGTGTGCAGCAGGTCGTCCTTGGTGGCGACGTGCCGGTAGAGGGAGGCGGCGCGGATGCCGAGTGCGTCGGCGAGTCTGCGCATGGACAGTGCTTCCAGGCCCTCCTCGTCGATGATCGACAGGGCTTTCGCTGCTATCTCGGCGCGGTTCACCAGGGCGGGTCTTGGCATGTCCACCTCCTTTTCGCGGCGGCCCTCACGGTATATGCTAACAGCGTTAGCATTGGAGGAGACGCATGGATTTCACGCTGAGCACCGAGGAAAAAGAGGTGCGCGACTGGGTGCGCACCTTCGTTCGCAAGGAGATCGTGCCGCTTGAACCCGAGGTCCTGCGTCGGGAACGCGCAGGCCAGCCGGGACTGACGCGCGACGAGCTGAGCGAACTCCAGCACAAGGCCAAGGAGTCGGGCTTCTGGGGCGTGCAGACCCCGGTCGAGTACGGCGGCATGGGCCTGTCGGCGGTGATGACCGCGCTGGTGGTGGCCGAGCTGGGCCGCTCGTTCGTGCCGTTCGACTTCGGCGGCAACGCCGACAACATCCTCTACTTCGGCAACGACGAGCAGAAGCAGCGCTACCTGCTGCCGACCATCGCGGGCGAGCGCAGGTCCTGCTTCGCGATCACCGAACCGGGCGCGGGCTCGGACGCCAAGGCGATCCGGTCGACCGCGGTGCGCGACGGCGACGAGTGGGTGATCAACGGCGAGAAGACGTTCATCACCGGTGGCAACGAGGCCGACTTCACCATGGTGTTCGCGGTGACCGACAAGGAGAAGGGCGCCGACGGCGGCGTCACCTGCTTCCTGGTCGACCGGGACATGGGCTGGAAGTCCGAGCCGATCGCGACCATGGGCCAGTGGGGCCCGGCGGCGCTGGTGTTCGACAACGTGCGAGTGCCGCACGAGAACATCCTCGGCGAGGTCGGGCGCGGGTTCGAGCTGGCGATGCGCTGGATCGGACGGGGCCGCTACCTGCTGCCCGCGCGCGCGATCGGGTCCTGCGAGCGGCTGATCGAGATGGCGATCGAGCAGGCCAAGACCCGGGTCACCTTCGGTGAGCCGATCGCGAACCGGCAGGCCATCCAGTGGATGATCGCGGACTCGGCGGTCGAGCTGGAGGCGCTGCGCTGGCTGGTGCTGCACGCGGCCTGGCAGGTCGACGCGGGCATGGACTCGCGGCAGGCGCAGTCGATGGCGAAGCTCTACGGCGGCGTGAAGGCCAACGAGATCGTGGACCGCGTGCTGCAGATCCACGGCGGCATGGGCTACACCCGGGAGCTGCCGGTCGAGCGCTGGTACCGGGAGCTGCGGTTGCTGCGCATCTACGAGGGCACCGACGAGATCCAGCGGCGCACCATCGCCCGTAACCTGATCAAGGGACACGCCAGCGTCGGCGGCGTGCTCGGCTGACCTCGGAGGTCATTGAATGGCACTGGATCATGGCGTCGTCGGCGTCGCGCGCGGGCCGTGGACCCGCAATTGGACGTCGACGGACTCGTTGACCTACGCCCTCGGCGTCGGCGCTGGCCAGCTCGACCCGACGAAAGAGCTGGCCTTCACCACGGAGAACACGGCGGGCGTGACGCAACAGGCGCTGCCCACCTACGCCATCGTGATCGCCCAGTTCGGCGGGCCGCAGAGCGGGCTGGAGGGTGTCGACTTCACCCAGCTGCTGCACGCCGAACAGTCGCTGACCCTGCACCGGCCGATGCCGGTCGCCGGGTCGGTGTCGCTGACCAGCACGATCACCGACATCTTCGACAAGGGCAAGGGCGCGCTGGTGGTCAACGAGGTCACCGCGATCGACCCGGACGACGGCGAGCCGCTGTTCACGACGCGCTCGTCGGTGTTCATCCGGGGCGAGGGCGGCTTCGGCGGCGACCGCGGCCCGTCCGCCACGTTCGCGGTGCCGGACCGGTCCGCCGATGCGGAGCTGCGCTTTCCGACCTCGGTGAACCAGGCACTGCTCTACCGCATGTCCGGTGACCGCAACCCGCTGCACACCGATCCGGCGTTCGCCGCGGCGGGCGGGTTCGACCGGCCGATCCTGCACGGTCTGGCCACCTACGGGATCGCGGTTCGCTTGCTGGTCAACGAGTTCTGCGGCGGCGACGCGAGCAGGGTGCGCACGATCTCGGGCCGGTTCACCAAACCGGTGTGGCCGGGCGAGGAGCTGGTGGTCACCGCGTGGGCGGACGGCGACACGTTGCTGTTCCGCACCGCCAATGGGGATGGCGATGTGGTCGTCGACCACGGCGAACTGACGATCAGTCCGCAGTAGACGGTTCGAACGGCGGCGGCCACCCGGGCGGCATCGAAGTGAGGCAGAACGGGTGGCCCGCCGGGTCGAGCAACACTTCCCAGGTGTCGCCGCCCGGTTGGTGTTCGGCGCGGGTCGCGCCCAGCCGGATCGCCTCGGCGCGCGCGGCGTCCCGGTCGGCGGCGCTGAGGTCGAGGTGGACCTGCGCGGCCCGGTCTCCTTCGGGCCAGGTCGGCGGCTGGTAGTCGTCGGCCTTGCCAAAGGCGAGCGGGCCACGCGGCGTGCTGATCACGACCACGACGTCGCCGCGGTAGATGACCGTGCCGCCGAGCAGGCCGAGCCAGAACTCGGCAAGCGACTCGGGGTCGGCGCAGTTGAGGGTGGTGACGGCAAGACTCGCCACGGGTTCGGGCATGCGCCGAGCCTATCGGCTATTCCCAGCGATATTCCGGAAATTCCGGCAGCTGGTCCACTTCGGCCGGCCGACCGGCACCGAAACCGGTGCGGTGCCACCAGTGCAGGCCGCAGTTGGCGCATTCGAGGTAGAGCTTGTTGCCCTTGGTCTCCAGCAGGTAGCTGCGGTGCACCGCGCAGTTCTTGCCTGCCCGGCATTCGGCACAGCCGTTGTCGCTCGCGCAGTAGGGGCAGTCGACCCAGACCAGCCGCGCGATATCAGCCCGAGGATCAACCGGCATCGACATCGCCTTCCCGCGCGGGCAACACGCCGGCACGGACCAGCTCAGCGTAGACCGCGCGCTGGTGGTCGTCGAGGTTGGCGAACAGCATGCGGTAGGCCAATTCCTCCTGCTCCATCGCGGCGATCTCGTCGTAGTCGTCTTCGAGCGCGCGGCGCACCTCGGCCTGGCGCGTCAACTCGATCTCGGTGAAATCGAGCTCGAACACGAACGGCTGCGACTCTGTACTGTTCGTCACCCTGCTTCTCCCTGGCTTCCCCTGCTTCCTCCCTTCAGACTGACACGGCGAATCCGGCGCTGGACCTATGCTGATCTGCGTCTTTCATCACAGGAGAGGACGGAAACGGGTGCACGAGGTAGTGGCGGAAGTGTGGCGTGGCGAGCTCGCCGAGTCGGTCCACCACGGCACGGTCGTCGGGTTCGACACCGACGGTGCGGCCGCCATCACCATCGGTTCGCCGGACGCGGTGACGTTCCCGCGCTCGTCCAACAAGCCGTTGCAGGCGCTGGCCATGGTGCGCGCCGGGCTCGACCTGGACGGCGAACTGCTCGCGCTGTCCTGCGCGAGTCACTCCGGTGAGCAGTTCCACCTCGACGGCGTGCGCGCGATCCTGACCAAAGCCGGGTTGACCGAAGCCGACCTGCAAACCCCGCCCGACCTGCCGTTGTCGCAGGACGCGCAGCGTGCCGTGCTGGCCGCCGGGTTCGGGCCCGCGCCGGTGTTCATGAACTGCTCCGGCAAACACGCCGCCATGCTGCTGACCTGCGTGCGCAACGGCTGGCCGACCGCGACCTACCGCGATCCGGAACACCCGTTGCAGCGGTTGATCGCCGCGACGATCGAGGAACTCACCCAGGAGCGGATCGCGGCCGTGTCGGTCGACGGGTGCGGCGCTCCCCTGTTCGGCTTCAGCCTGCGCGGTCTGGCCACCGCGTTCCGCACGCTGGCGACCGCCAAGGACGGCACCGACGAGCACCGGATCGCGGCCGCCATGAACGCGTTTCCGCAGTTCGTCGGCGGTACCGGGCGGGACGTGACCGCGCTGATGCGCGCGTTGCCCGGATCGGTGTGCAAGGACGGCGCCGAGGGCGTGCACGCGATCGCGCTGGCCGACGGCCGCGCCGTCACGCTGAAGATCGCGGACGGCGCGTCCAGGGCGAGGCCGGTGGTGCTGGTGGCGGCGTTGCGCCGGCTCGGCGTGTCCTCGGCCGAACTCGACCGGATCGGCGACGTGCCGGTGCTCGGGCACGGCGAACCGGTCGGGTCGATTCGGCCGGCGGGCGCGCTAGCGGGATAGGTCGTAGTAGGCGTGCACGATACCGCTCGGTGAGTCGAGCACCCTGGTCGGGGGTGAGTTCGCGCAGGCCGGGGCGGATGCCGTCGAACAGGCGGTTGCCCGCGCCGAGCAGGACCGGGACGAAGTGCAGTTGCAGCTCGTCGACCAGGCCCGCGTCCAGATACTGGCGGACGGTGTCGGCGCCGCCGGAGATCTGCACGTCCCGTTCGCCCGCCGCGTCCTGCGCCTGCTTCAACGCGGCGTGGATGCCGTCGGTGACGAAGTGGAACGTCATGTTGCTGCGCCGCCAGGATTCGCGCGGGGTGTTGGTGAGCACGAACACCGGGCCGTCCAACGGCGACGGGTCGCCCCAGTTGGCCTCGCCCTCGTCGAACATCCGCCTGCCCAGGACGAACGCGCCCGTCCTGCGCTCGACCTCCAGGATGAGATCGTTGTCGCGCCCGGTTTCGCCGTCCGGCCTGCCGTTGAACGCGGCCTGGCCGGCCATCCAGTTGTGCAGGCCGAGGCCGTGATCGCCGATCGGGTTGGCCGGACCCGCGTTGGGTCCGGCCAGGTGGCCGTCGAGCGAGATGGCCAGGTTCACGAATACTTTCCAGTCATGCCCGGTGGTCGGAGCCATCACGCCGGGTTCGACATCGAGCTACCAGGAAACCGGAAGTTTGTGCACGCCGTAGATCGCCATGTCGGAGCGCAGCGGCACCTGGTCCGGTTCGACGGCCAGGCGCAGGTCCGGGAACCGCTGGAACAGGGCGGGAAACGCGACGCGCATCTCGACCCGGGCCAACTGCTGGCCGAGGCACTGGTGCACGCCGTAGCCGAACGAGACGTGCTGGGCGGACGACCGGGTCAGGTCGAGGGCCTCCGGGGCGGTGAAGTGCTCGGGGTCGCGGTTGACGACCGGGATGTCGATCGCGATCGCGTCGCCCTTGTTGATCTGCTGGCCGCCGATTTCTACGTCCTCAAGGGCGGTGCGCACCAGCGCGGGGATGATGCTCAGGTACCGCAACAGTTCCTCGACCGCCTTGTCGACATCGGCGGTGCCCGAGCGCAGCGCCGCGAGCTGGTCCGGGTGGCGCAGCAGCGCGAACGTACCCAGCGCGAGCATGTTCGCGGTCGTCTCGAAACCCGCGGTGAGCAACAGGAACGCGATGTTGGTCAGTTCCTCGTCGGTGAGGTCGCCCGCCGCGATGACGTCGCTGAGCAGGTCGTCGCCGAGTTTGCCGCGCTTGGCTTTGGTCAGCTCGGCCATGAATGCGACCAGCTCGTTGAACAACGCCATCGCCTCTTCCAGCGAGAGGTCGGCGCGCATCGCACCGGCGACCTTCTCCTGGAAACCCGCCAAGTCCATATCGGACACTCCGAGCAGTTCGGAGATGACCAGCGACGGAACGGGCAACGTGAACGCGGGCACCAGGTCCAGGCCCGGCCCCTGCCCGGCCATCGCGTCCAGGCAGTCGTTGGTGATCGCGGTGATCCGTTCGGTCAGCAACCGCATCCTGCGCACGGTGAACTGGCCGATGAGCTGGTGGCGGTAACGCGAGTGCTCGGGCGGATCCATGCTGATGAACATGCCGGGCTGGGCGGGCGGCGGGGTCTTGCCGCCCGCGATGTCGTTGATCGGCGAGTGCATCAGTTCGGCCCGCCGGGAGAACCGGTCGTCGGCGAGCACGGCTCGCGCCAGGTGGTGCCCGGTCACCAGCCAGCCGGGATGACCGTCCGGGAACGTCCAGCGGATGATCGGCGCCTGCGCGCGCAGCGCGGCGAACTCCGGCGGCGGGTCGAACGGGCAGGCGGTGGAGCGGGCGAGCAGTGACGGAATGGCGGTCTGGCCGGTCACGGTGTTTCCCCCTTCTCGAGTTGGTCGTACGCGGCTTTCGCTGCCTCCGCTGAGTCCTTGCTCAGCCATGGCTGCGCGTAGATGTCGATGAACGCCTTGCTGCTGCGGATGTGTCCGGCCCTGCTCAGCAGCTCGACGCCGAGTGCCGCGCTCACCTGCTGGTGCAGCAGCATCGGCCCCATCTGCATCGCGGTGATCAGCACTGCGACCGCTTTGGGATCGTCGAACTCGCCGGGGAACTGCTGGGCCACCCACGCTTCGGTGACCGCGACGAACTGCTCGAACATCGCCTCGGCGGCAGCCGATCCGTCCGAGATCGACCGGGCGAAGTACTGCATGAGCAGCACCAAGGTCGGGTGCACCTCGGGGAGGAAGCCCGGTTTCGGGATGCCGGAACCCATCATTCCGGCGCTCAGCGCCTCGTTCTTGATGCGCATGCCCTGGGCCAGCGCGTACTCGTCGCACGCGTCGCGCAGCTCCTCCTTCGAGCCGAAGTGGTGCCGGACCAGGCCCAGCGAGACTCCGGCGCGGGCCGCGATGTCGCGGATGGTCGCCGCCTGCATGCCGCGTTCGGCGAACAGTCGCAGCGCCGCGTCCCTGATCCGGGCTCGCGCGGTCAGATCCTCGAAGGCCGGCTCGTCGATCATGTCCTCCCCTATACATTCGTATTGCTGACTGTACACCCGTATAGCGTGTCCGCTTCAGGTTCGTATCCGACCCGCCACCGGTTACCGTGTATGCATGACCGCTCGGGACCCCGAAGAACGACCGCCCGGGCCCCCGCCGCCGTTCGATGACGAACTGATCGGCCTGGACCCCGACGATCCGGACGCCGCCGCATTCGCCGACCACCTGGCCCGCATGCGCAACACCCAGCCACGATTCACAGTGGAGGGTGAGCTGGCGCAGATGGGTGAGTTCGCAGCATCGGCGAACCGGGCCAACGGGCATCGCAGGCTGATGGCCGTGATCGTCGTCGGACTGGTCCTGATCGTCGTCCTGGCCGCTGCCTGGGGCACGCTGACGACGGTGTTCAGCACGTTCTTCAACTAGTAATTTCTGCCACCCGCGATCGACTGGCGCGCCCGGTTAACGTGGAAGCATGAGCAGTTTGAAACCAGTCGACGGCACCACGCCGAACGTCGAGAAGACCGACGCGGAATGGCGGGCGGAACTGAGCCCGGACGAGTACGCGGTGCTGCGCCAGGCCGGGACCGAGCCGGCGTGGCAGGGCAAGTACACCGACACCAAGACCGTCGGCGTCTACAAGTGCCGCGCGTGTGACACGGAACTGTTCCGCAGTGACACCAAGTTCGACTCGCACTGCGGCTGGCCGTCGTTCTTCTCGCCGCTGGCGGGCGACAAAGTGATCCTGCGCGAGGACAACGCCTACGGCATGCGCCGGGTCGAGGTGCTGTGCGCGAACTGCCACAGCCACCTTGGCCACGTGTTCGAGGGCGAGGGCTACGACAACCCGACCGACCAGCGCTACTGCATCAACTCGATCTCGCTGACCCTGGAGCCGGACGAAAGCTAGTCCCAGGTCGGCCGATCGGAGCCGGGCTGTCGGGCGCCGTGCCGCCAGCCCGGTGGCGCACCAGGTAGGTCGCCGGGAATCCGGATATATCGGAGCTTCCCGGCATAGCTATCCAGTCCGGACATCAAGTCCGCCGGTATCGGACGTTCCGACACCGGATATTCCGATATCGGATCTTCCATTTTCGGAACATCCGATATCGGACTTTCTATTTTCGGATCTTCCATTTTCGGAAGATCGGATATCGCGACATCGGCGGGGAGCCTGCCGAGGTCCGTGAACCAGGCGGCGGTGCGGGCCAGGGCAAGCCGGATCCGCCAGCTCCCGCCCTCTGCCGTTTGTCGACGCAGGCCGTTGATGGCGGCGCCTGCGGCGAGCCAGCCGGTCGCGTGGTCCAACACCTGCGCGGGCAACGATGTCGGCTTCGTGCCGAGCGGTTCGGCCGCGATACCGCTGGACATCTGCACCAGCGAGTCGAACCCGCGCCGCGCCGCCCATGGACCGGCGTGGCCCCACGCGGACAGTTCGACGCTCACGATGCCGGGCCGGAGCTCGGCCAGGTCGGCGGGACCGAAACCGAGTGCGGCCAACGCACCGGGCCGATACGAGCTGACGACGATGTGCGCGTCGGCGATCAGATCGCGGAGGGATTTCCGGCCGGATTCGGTGCGCAGGTCCAGGAAGACGTCGCGCTTGTCGAAGCCGTGATCCAGTTGCAGTGGGCGCAGGATCGGCAGGTGCGCGGCACCGACGTGGATGACTGCCGCGCCGTGCGCGGCGAGGGTGCGGCCACAGAGCGGGCCGGCGATCACGTGCGTCAGGTCCAGTACGCGCACCCCGGACAGCGGACGGGGACCGGGTGGCAGTGCACGCGGTGGCGCGGGCGCGATCGGTTCGACGCCGACGAGCGGGATGCCGCGCACCGCATCGCCTGCCGGATGCGCCGCCCATTCCTCGGCGGTCCGCATTGCGGCGGCGACGCCACCGGCCGCGTGCACGGCGTCTTCGAGCTCGCGGACCGGGCGGGTCCTGATCGCGGCCGCGAAGGCGTCGTGGTCTTCGGGGACACCGAGGGCGCGGGCGGCCGCGGCGGCGTGGTGCGGAAAGTTG
>DASXOJ010000307.1:0-17412 GCA_036494465.1 Pseudonocardiaceae bacterium | reverse complement strand
TCTTGTCGCGTTTTCTTCGAAGGTCGTTGCTTGCGTTAACGTTCGCAGCAGCGAATCGCATCAGAACATGATTCGCTCTTGCGAAAAGTCCTCGTCATCGTCATCCGGATAGGGGTTTCGGCGCCCCGGTGGTGTGATCCTTGAACCACTCGGCGTTACCGGCCCGGTGGGCGGCGGTTGCGTAGGTGGTGATTGCGTAAGCAATTCTCGTCCGGCCGGGAGCAACTCGACCGGCAGGCCGTGGTCGGCGCGGAAGCCGGTGGCCGCGCGGCGCAGGTGCTCCGTCGTCAGGTCCGCTTCGGACCTGGGACGCACCGCGCCTGCGCGCGTTCGCTCGACGAGTTGTCTGGTATCCCGGCGAAACTTGGCGCTGGCCTCCCGGGTTTCCGCTGCCACTCGGCGCGCTCGCGCCACTGCGGCGTCGAGTTCCGCGCTGAAACCCGCCATCGGATCGGTCATCGGATCCTCCCCAGTGATCCTGTGTCAGCCACTGATGTTCATGCCGCTGACCACCTGTCGACAGGCCGCGTCGACCGTGGCGGCCTGGCCGTTCGGATACGCACAGCCGACGCTGACCTGAACCTTGCCCTCGAACAGCACGTACCAGTCGACCGTCGAAGTGCCGTGCGATTCTCGATAGTAAACGGCCGCCCGACCGGCATAGTTCATTTGCGAATTGAAATCCTGATACCCGTTGTTGGCGACGAGTTGCCGCAATTGGGTGACGGCCTGGGCGCGATTCGTGGTGCTGTCGAAGTTCAACCGGAATTCCGCGACATATATCGATTGTGGCGCGTTCGCGGCTCCGCCGGGCGCGATCTGCACCTCCAACTGGGTGTCCGAACCGCCGGATTGCGACCACCCCGATGGCGCGGTGAACCGGTAGTCGTATTCGGCAACCACCTTGCCGGTTGAGGCGGGTGTTGGCGATGCGGACGAGAAGGGGTGGACGAACACCAGCACACCGGCCACCGCCACGGCGGCCACGGCCACCGCGCCGATGGCGGTGTAGAGGCCGCGCCGGGAGCGTTTGGCCGAGGTGGGCGGTGGGGTGAGGGTCGGTGGGCCGGGTTGCCGGTAAACGGGCTGGGCGGCCGGGCCGGTCGGCTGCCCGGGTTGCGGGAGGCCACCTTGCGGGGAGCCGGGGCGCGCGGGGCCGGGGAAACCGGAACCGGAACGGGGGGCGAGCCCTCCGGCGGGGTTCGGGCCGGTGCGCATCGGGTCTGTTGCTGCCGCGCGCAGGGCGCCTCGGCAGACGACGGTTTCCGGGGCGTCCAAAGTGGTGGGCAGGACGCCGGTGCGCTCTCTGACCAGGCGGGCGATCAGTGGGATGCGGCTGGAGCCGCCGACAAGGAAGACCGCCGCCAGCGATTCGGGGCGCAGGCCGGTCGACACGATGGTGCCTGCCGTCAGGGCGGCGGATCTGCCCAGCGGTTCGGCGAGGAGTTTCTCCAGGTCGGCCCTTGTGACGTGGGCGTCGGGGAAGGGCGGTGGGAGGGGCACATCGGTGTAGGTATGCCGGGAAAGGGTCTCCTTGGCGCCGCGCACGTCCTGGCGCAGCATGCGCCGTCTGCGGCGGTCGGACATGTCCTGGCCGGTCATCAGTGCCTGCCAGTCGGCCTGTTCCTGACCGGTGAACGTCGACCCGATGTGGTCGAGCAGGAGCTGGTCGATGTCGGCGCCGCCGAAGTTGGGGTCGCCGTGCGTGGCGAGCACGTGGAAACCGGCCGGTTGCTTGCGGACGACGCTCACGTCGACAGTGCCGCCACCGACGTCGAGCACCGCTATCGCCGCGCCTTCGGCGAGGCCGTGCCGGGCGGCGTGGAAGACGGCGGCGGCGACCGGTTCGGGGACCAGCACGATGTCGGTGCCGAGGCCGTTGCCCGCCTGGCGGAGCACCCGGGTACGGACGGCGCCCCAGTCCGCGGGATGGGTGAGTACGAGCAGGTCGACGGGGGTGCCACCGGCTACCTGCCGGGCTTCGCCGACGGCGCGGGAGAGCACGGCGCGGACCACGTCGACGACCGGCAGGACGCTGTTGCCGAGCAGCAGTTCGCCCTCGTCGATGCGACGTTTGGGGTTGGGTTCGTAGCGGGCCGGGTCGATGGCGGCCTGGCGTTCGGCTTCCTGGCCGACGAACAGAGTGCCGTCGGCGGCGGCGAACACCGCGGAGGGCATCACCGGGCTGCCGCCCTCGACCATGACGACCTGCGGTTCGCCGCCGTCGACGGACACCACGACGCACGTGCTCGTGGTGCCGAAGTCGACGGCGACCCGCAATGTCAAGATGTGCCCTCAGTCAGAGAAGACGATCACTGGTCCGGCTGCACCCAGGCGGCCTGCATGCGCTGCTGGCCCAGCTTACGGCTGATGATCACACCACGGCCGGGCGGCTGCGCGCTCGGCTTGATGGTGCCCCACAGCACGCCTTCGTCCTTCGAACCGCTGCCGATGAAACCGGGGCTGGAGATTTCCTTCAGCTTGCCGATGATCGGGTCGAACGTGGCCCGCGACGCACCACCGGTGCGGCGCGCGACGACCATGTGCAGGCCGACGTCCTTCGCCTGGGCGAGGAATTCGGACAGCGGTTGCAGCGGGTTGCCTGCCTGGGTGGCGACCAGGTCGTAGTCGTCGACGATGACGAACAGTTCCGGGCCCTTCCACCAGGACCGGTTGCGCAACTGTTCCTGGGTGACGTCCGGACCGGGCAGCCGTCCTTCCATCGACCCGCGCACGTCCTTGACCATGCCGGTGAGCTGGTTGCCGGACACGGCATAGGAGAGCAGGTGGTCGGTGTTGACGAAGCCGAGCATCGTGCGCCGGTAGTCGACCAGCAGGATGACGGCTTCCTTGGGCGTGTAGTTGGTCATGATGCCGCGCACGATCGCGCGCAGCATGTTCGTCTTGCCGGACTCGCCATCGGCGAAGATCGCGAAGTGCGGCTCGGCGTCGAAGTCGAGGCAGAGGGTCGCGAGTTCGTCTTCGTTGACACCGATCGGGACGAGGTCCTTCTTCGGCGCCTGGCGCAGCGGCGGCAGCTGCTCGTAGGCGAGCAGGTCAGGCAGCAGCCGGACCTGGGGAGCGGGGCGCCCACGCCACGCGCCACGGATCTTGCCCGCCGCGTCCTGGATACCGGCACCGACCGTTTCCGCGTCGGTGGAGGCGTCGATGCGCGGCAGTCCGACCAGGAAGTGCAGCTTGTCCCTGGTGATACCGCGTCCGGGCCGTCCTGCTGGGACGTTCACCGCCACGCGACGGTCCACATCGGATTCGGTCGGGTCACCGAGGCGCAGCTCGAACCGGGTGCCGAGCAGGTCCTTGAGCGCGGGCCGGATCTCCGCCCACCGGTTCGCCGAGACGACAACGTGCACGCCGTAGGACAGACCCTGCGCGGCCAGCGCGGTGATCTGCGGTTCCAGCGCCTCGAACTCCTGGCGGAAGTTGAGCCAGCCGTCGACGAGCACGAACACGTCACCGTAGGGGTCGTCCTGGATCTCGCCGCGCCGCTTGCGGTTGCGGAACTCGATCATGGAGTCGATGCCCTGGTCCCGGAAGCGCTGTTCCCGCTCGGTGATCAGGTTGGACATCTCGGCCACCATCCGGCGGGCCAGGTCGGGGTCGAGCCTGCCCGCGACCCCGCCGACGTGCGGCAGGCCGGTCAGCGTTGTCATCGTGCCACCACCGAGGTCGAGGCAGTAGAACTGCACCTCGTCCGGCGTGTGCGTGAGCGCCATCGACATGACCAGGGTGCGCAGCATCATCGACTTGCCGGTCTGCGGACCGCCGACGACCGCGCCGTGACCGGCGGCGCCGGACAGGTCGGCCCAGAGCAGGTCGCGACGCTGTTCGAACGGCTTGTCGACCATGCCAAGCGGCACCTGGAGCCGGGAGTTGCCGAAGAAGCCCGCCGGCGAGAGGCCGCGGTCCTCGGTCGGCGCGACCGGGGGCAGCAGCTGGTCCAGCGACGGCGGTTCGTTCAGCGGCGGCAGCCACACCTCGTGCGCGGGCGGGCCCTGGCCCTGGAGGCGGCCGACGATGATCTCCAGCTGGCTGGGCTCGTTCTTCTCCTCCTGCTTGGGCTTCGGCGCCTCCTTCGGCTTCTCGGGTTCCTTCGGGATCTCGATGTAGTCGGGCACGAAGTACTTGGGCCGGCGGTCGCTGCTGATGCCCGCGGACGGGCCGACGACCTGCATCCCGGACGGACGGTACGGACCGGACACGTAGGCCGCCTTGAACCGGATCATCGGCTCACCCTGGATGGCCAGGTAACCCGAACCCGGGATGGGCGGCAGTTCGAACGCGTCCGGCACGCCGATGGCGGCGCGCGATTCGGAGGCCGAGAACGTTTTCAGGCCGATCCGGTAGGACAGGTAGGTGTCCAGACCGCGCAGCTTGCCTTCCTCCAGCCGCTGCGAGGCGAGCAGCATGTGCATCTGCAGCGACCGGCCGACGCGGCCGATCTGCAGGAACACGTCGATGAAGTCGGGCTTGGCCACCAGCATTTCGGAGAACTCGTCGATGCAGATGAACAGTGCGGGCAGCGGGTCGAGGTCGGCGCCGTTCTCGCGCATCTTCTCGTAGTCCCACACGTTCTTGGCGTTGGCGCCGGAAAGCAACTCCTGGCGCCGGTTGACCTCACCGGCGATGGCGTCCTTCATCCGGTCGACCATGGTGAGGTCGCCTGCGAGGTTGGTGATGTTCGCTGCGACGTGCGGCGCGGGGTCGAAGCCCTGGAACGTCGCACCACCCTTGAAGTCGACCAGGATCATGTTCAGCGTCGAACTGGAGTGCATCGACAGCAGGGCCAGCACCAGCGTGCGCAGGAACTCGGACTTACCGGAACCGGTGGCACCGACGCACAGGCCGTGCGGGCCCATGCCTTCCATGGCCGCTTCCTTGATGTCCAGTTCGACCAACTGGCCCTGTTCGCCGATGCCGAAGGGCACCCGGTAGCGGTCCCGGACCGGGCGCGGGCGCCAGGCACCCTGCACGTCGAAGGTCATCGGGTCGCCGGGGATGCCGAGCAGTTCGAGCATGCCGGGGTTGGCCAGCAGCGGCTCGTCGTCGCCGGAATCCTGCTGGGCGCCCATCCGGTACGGCGACAGCCGCCGCGCGAGTGCCTCGGCCTCGATCAGGCTCAGGCCGTCCGGCGCGCCGAACCACTCGACGCCACCGGCGCTGCGCGCGCCGAGCCGGTCGGGTTCGACGACGATGCGCAGGCCGCGCCGCTGGGTCAGGTTGCCAAGCGAGTCGGACAGGTCGAGCAGGGTGACGCCGACCAGGCCCTCTTCCAGGATGATGTTCTCTTCGAGGGTGACGTCGCCGTCGTCGATCACGATCACGATGTGCGGCTGGTCGGACTGCGGGGTGGCGTTGCGGGTGAACCGCTGCCGGTCGCGCACCTGCTCGTCGAGCCAGTGTTCGACCTGGCCGAGCGAGTTGCCGATCATCCGCAATGGACCAATGCCGTCCACAATGGACGGATGCTGGTTGTGCGGGAGCCACTTCGTCCACTCCCACTGCTGCTTGGCGCGACCCGCGGTGACCACCGCGATCAGCAGGTCGTCCGGCGAGTGGAAGGCGGTCATCTGGGCCAGCATGGCGCGGGCCAGATCGCGCACCTGTTCCTTCTCACCCTGCATGCCCACCGCGGCGAAGCTGCGCAGCGCGATGGAGACCGGCAGGTCGGGCACGATCGAGTGGGCGCGCACGAACCGGCGCAGCGCCAGCGTGGCGATCGGCTCCAGTTCCTCAACCGGACCGGTCTGCGGCGGTACCAGCCGGGTGTCCAGCCGCTGGGAACCGCGACCGACGCGCAGGTGCAGGAAGTCGCTGTCGGCGGAGCGCCGCTCCCACATCCGGCGGCTGGTCGCGATCGACCACAACGCCTGCGGATCGGGGTGCACCCACTCGCGCTCGTCGCGCTGTTCCAGGGTGGCCTCGCGGGCGCGCTCACGCATCTGGCCGAGGTAGCGCAGGTAGTCCTTGCGGTCCTCGTTCATCTCGGCCTTCTTGGCACCGCCGCCGCGTTGCCCGCCGCCACCGGCGATCATGCCGACCGAACCCATCAGCATCATGCCGCCGGTCAGGATGCCGGTCGTCGCGTTGCCCGACTTGACCATGAACAGCACCATGACGCCGGACACCGCGATCATCATGAAGGGCATCGCCTTCATGAACAGTCCGCCCGGGATGACCCTGGGTACCTCGGGTGGTGGTTCCAGGTGGACCTCGCCACCGGGCCTGCGTGGCGCGGCCAGCCGCGGCATCCGCTTGAACTGCAGCGTGCTCACCGAAGAAGTACCTCTCACCTTGAGGAAACAGGTCGCGACCGGGAACGGCAGCCCCCGAAACCGACCTCTTCGTCACCTTCCTACCGCCTCCGGCTCTGGTGACCAAGTCAGGGCGGTGCGCGCCGGTCCGTCACGAAACGAACGAGAAACGAATCCGACGTGTTCGCCCGAACCGACCATCCGGCCGTATCCGGTACCGCCATACTAGGGGCGCTCGTCGCCACCGCGGGCCGGTTTCGACAAGCCCGGCCGGGCTATCGTGACCGCTGCCGCGGTTACCGGTGCGAGCGTGCTGTGCACTGATGACCACGATTGACCCAGACTTGACGGCTTATTGAAGGGGGCGCTGGTGGCGACCGGAACGACGGTGTTCAGCCGGGTGACGGTGGTGGCACCTCGGACGCGCATCGACGTCGCACTGCCCGCCGACGTGGCAGTGGCCGACTTGCTGCCGATGCTGCTGGAGATGGCCAAAGAGGTCACTCCGGACGGTGGCGCGCGACACGGCGGCTGGTGTGTCGCCCGGTTGGGTGAGGCTCCACTCGAACCGAGCAGAACACTGGCCTCCCTCGGCGTGGTGGACGGCGACCTCCTGCAACTGAGGCGCCGCTCGGAGAATCCGCCGCCGCCGCTCTACGACGACGTCGTGGACGCGATCGCGGAGTCCTCTCCGGACAGTTACCGGCCGTGGACCAAGGACATCGCGCACCGCTTCGGTCACGTGACCGCGGTGCTCGCGCTGTTCGCCGCCGCGGTCGCCGCGCTCTACGCGGGACCGATCGCGGACCCGGGCGCGAACGGCATCGCGCCGGCCATCGCGGCGGGCGTGATCGCGATCATCGCGGTGGTCGTCGGCGCCACGATCACCCGTTCGTATGGCTCGGGCCGAACCGGGGTGATCGTCGCGGCGGCCGGTGGCATGCCGATGGCGTTCGTCTCCGGCCTCTACGTCGTTCCGCACGGCGTGCACGCCGCGAACTACCTGCTCGCCTGCGTGTTCCTGCTGCTGGTCTCGCTCGCGTCGATCATGGTGATCGGGGCAGGGGTCACCGTGTTCGTCGCGGGCGCCACCGCGGGCCTGCTCGGCGCGCTGACCTTCGTGGCGGGCGCCTTCCTGAACACCGCGCCCGCGGGCATCGCGGCGGTCACCGCCGCGATCGCGCTCGCCGCGCTGTCCGTGCTGCCCCGGTTGACCATCTGGATGGCCAAGCTGCCGCTGCCGCACGTGCCCGGCAACGCCGAGGACCTCAAGGAGGACTCGGGCTTCCCGGACTACGTCGAGATCGAGCGGCGTGCCGGCCGGGCACACGAGTTCATGACCGGCATGATCATCGGCTGTGGCGTCACCGCCGCGGTCAGTGCGGTGGTCGCGGCGACCGACCCGGCGATCTGGGGCGTGATCGAGGGCGCCGCCATCGCGGTGGTGCTGATGCTGCGCGGCCGGACCTACGCCAACGGCAGCCAGGCCGTCGCGTTGCTGAGCACCGGCATCCTGACCGCGGCCGGCCTGCTGATCGGCTGGCTGGTCGACGCGACGCCGACCAACCGGCTGCTGATGGTGTTCGGCGTGCTGGTGGTGCTGGCCGTAGCGGGCCTGGTGATCGGCATCGTCTTCCCGGACCAGCGGTTCTCTCCGGTGATGCGGCGTACCGTCGACATCATCGAGATGCTGATGATCGCGGCGGTGCTGCCACTCGCGCTCGCCGTCCTCAACCTCTACACGACCTTCCGGCACCTGCACTTCGGCTGAGCGGTACGGGAGAAAGGCTGTTGATGTCCCGGTTGACCTCCCGGACAAGGGGAGTTCCGTACCGGCTCGCCGCTACGTCGGTTGCCGCCGCGCTGGTCCTGATCGGTCCGGCCGCGTGGCCCGCGTACGCGGACGGGCCCAATCCGGTCGGCGATCTGCCCGCCAGCCCGAGCACCTGGCAGCCGCCGCCAGCGGATGGGTCGCCTCCCGCGATCCCGCCCGCGGGAGGCACGCCGGACGGGAACTACCAGCTCGGCCAGAACGCGTCCTGCCTCACCTCGGGTGTGACGACGACGCTGAGCACGGTGCCTGCCGCGCAGAAGATGCTGGACATCGCGGACGCGCAGAAGATCTCCACCGGCGCGGGCGTCACCGTCGCGGTGATCGACACCGGCGTGAACCCGCACCCGTTGTTCGGCGACCGCCTGGAAAACGGCGGCGACTACATCCAGGCTGACGGCAAGGGCACGTACGACTGCGACGGCCACGGCACGATGGTCGCGGGCATCATCGCCGCGGACACCCGCAACCACCCGGAGTACGGCTTCATCGGTGTCGCGCCGGACGCGAAGATCCTGGCGATCCGGCAGACCGACAGCAACTATTCCGACCAGAGCACCAACCAGACCGCGGGTGACCTCAAGACGCTCGGCCAGGCGATCATGTACGCCGCCTCCCGGCCGGACGTCAAAGTCATCACCATGTCGGTGGACAACTGCAACCCGGTCGCCGGCGGCTACGCCAAGCAGGAGGAGAACAGCGCGGACGCCCTCGGGTTGCAGGCCGCCATCAACTACGCGGTCAACGACCAGGACAAGGTCGTCGTCGCGGCGGCGGGCAACATCCCGAACGGCAACACCGCCGACCAGAGCAGCCAGGGCCAGGGCAGCAGCGCGAGCCAGCAGAGCAGCAACAAGTGCGATTCGGTGCCGCAGAACGACAACCCGGACCCGAACGCGGTCAAGCAGGTGGAGATCCCGCCGGTCTACTCGAACAACGTGATCTCGGTCGGCTCGGTCAACCCGCAGACCGGCGACCCGTCGGTCTTCACCGAATGGGGTCCGTGGGTCACCGTCGCGGCGCCCGGTGAGCAGATCATCTCGGTCGACCCCGCGCCGGGCGGCAAGCTGCTGACCAACGAGACCGTCCAGGGCGGTAAGCAGGTCAACAACATCCAGGGCACCAGCTTCGCCGCGCCCTACGTGGCCGGGCTGGCCGCGCTGATCCGGTCCAAGTACCCGACCCTGACCGCGCGCCAGGTGATGTACCGGATCGAGGTGACCGCGCAGCACCCGTCCGGTCCGGACGGTCGCAACAACCAGGTCGGCTACGGCCTGATCAACCCGGTGGCCGCGCTGACCGCGTCGATCCCCGGGCAGAACGGTGGACCGGCAGCCCAGACCACGTCGATCAAGGCGCAGGTGCCCAACGCGGGCTCCGACGACGGCCTGCCCATGCAGGTCGCGCTGATCGGCGCGGGCGGCACGGTGCTCGTGCTGTTCGTCATCTACTTCGTCATGCGCACCAGGCGGCACAGCAGCGCGAAACGGTCGTGAACCGGACCGGCAAGCGCGCCACCGCGAGCGGCATCACCGCGCTGCTGCTGGCTTTCTGCGGCCCAGCCCCCGGCTGGGCCGCTGCCGCGCCAGCAGCCGGTCCGCTCTGGTATCCACCGCTGGCGTCGGCCGCCCTGCCGGACGACGCACCCGGACCGGCACCCGTCGAACACCCGACCTGGCAACCGCCCCCGGTCGACATGGCCCTGGTCCCGCCGGACAGCACGCCAACGCCGCCCGGCAAGTACCTGCGCAAGTACGGCTGCCTGACCTACGACGCCAGCGGCGCGGTGCTGACCTCAGTGCCGCCCGCGCAGGCGATGTTGGACATCGGCGACGCGCAGAAGATCTCGACCGGCAAGGGCGTGACCGTCGCGGTCATCGACACCGGCGTCAACAAACAGTCCTTCCTGGCAGGCCGGCTCACCGGCGGCGGTGACTACGTCGACCCGTCCACGACGAACAACGGCACCGTCGACTGCGACGGGCACGGCACCATCACCGCGGGCATCGTCGCCGCCGACACCCGGGGCACCGGGTTCGGTTTCACCGGCGTCGCGCCGGACGCGGACATCCTCGCCATCCGGCAGAGTTCGACGGCCTACCTGACCAGCGGCGAAAACCCCACCGGCGCCGGCAACACCGCCAGCCTCGCGCAAGCCATCCGGCACGCGGTCGACGCGGGCGCGCGGGTGATCACCACCTCGGTCGACGAGTGCATCCCGGTCACCGACCCCGCGCAGCCGATCCAGCTCAGCCCCGCCGACCGGGAACTGCAGGCGACCGTGCACTACGCGGTGCAGCACGATGTCGTCGTGGTCAACTCGGCGGGCAACATCAACAGCGGCAAATGCCAGAAGACGCACCAGAACTCCGACCAGGACCCGAACCTGGTCAACCAGATCCAGGTGCCCGCCGTGTTCGCCGACGACGTGCTCTCGGTCGCGTCGGTCGCGCCCGCGACCGGCAGCGTGTCCTCGTTCTCGGTGTGGGGGCCGTGGGTCAGCGTCGCCGCGCCCGGCGAGGGCATCGTGTCCGTCGACCCGGCAGCGGGCCGATCCGGTCTGGCCAACCTCTACGCCGAACCCGGTGCGAGCAGGCCCAACGCCATCGAGGGCACCAGCTTCGCCGCGCCCTACGTCGCCGGTCTCGCGGCGCTGCTGCGCGCCAAGTACCCGAGGATGTCCGCGCGCGAGATCATGTACCGGATCGAGGCGACCGCGCAGCACCCATCCGCTCCCGGCGGCCGGGACAACCAGGTCGGCTATGGCGTCATCGACCCGGTCGCCGCGCTGACCGCGTCGATCCCCGGCCAGAACGGCGTGCCCAGGCCGAACACCACCTCGATCAAGGCACCGGCGCCCCAGGTCGGCACCGGCAACGCGCTGCCGATGCGGGTCGCGGTGATCGGCGCCGGAGTCGCGGTCGTGCTGCTGGTGGTCGTGTTCTTACTGGTGCGCACTCGACGGTCCGAAAAGGACAGTTGAGTCACTCCTCGCCGATGACCGGCGGCGCGGTCTTGTCGACCTTGCCGAAAAGGTCCCTGGCGTCGGCGTTCAGCCGGATCTTCGACTTGTGCTCGGTGTCGCCGCCGCCCTGACCGCCACCGCCGCGCATGCCACCCATACCGCCCATCATCGCGCCGCCCTGCCCCTCGCCACCGGCCGCGCCACCCTCGGCAGCAGGCCCCGCCGGGGCGCCACCGGCAGCGGCGCTCGACGAGTCCGGTGCGGACACACCCGACACGGTCGGCGTGCCCTGGTGCTGCGCGGCAGCGGCGCTGGCGGTGTCCGGCATCGGCGAACCGCCGCCACCGAGATGCGCGGTCCCCACCGCGGCGGCCGCGTGCTGCCCGGCGCCCCCGCCTGCCGCAGCGGCCACTGTGGACGGTGAACCGGCCCCGCCGGCAGCGGCGGGCGCGGCAGGCTGAGCGGGCTGGCCGGGCTGGCCGGGCTGGCCGGGCCACGCGGGTTGGCTGGACTGTCCTAGCTGGCCGGGCTGTCCTGGCGGTGGAGTCGTGGTCGCGGGCGGCGTCCAGTTCTGCGCCGGCATCGAATGCGCGAGCGTCATGGTCTGGCCGCCCTGCGCGCCGTCGCACATCTTCACGAACGCGGTCAGCACGTCGCGCACGGATTCGTAGAGCTGGCTGGTCGGCTGGTCGACCTCGCTCAGGAACTGCCGCGCCCGATCTTCGCCGCCGACCGGCACGCTCATCGCGTCCGACGCCTGCTCGGCGGTGTCCGAGAGCACGCCGAGCATCTCGGTGACGATCTGGCGCAGCCCGTCCGCGGTCTTGTCCAGCGCGTCGGCCATCGCGGTCATCGCATCGGCGAGGTCGTTGCCTGCCAGACCGACGTCCTGCATGTACTCCAGGAAGGAGTCCGCCGCCGGTCCCTGCCAGGCGGCGTCCAGTCCGCCGAGCGGCGCGCCGAGCGTTGTGGTCACCTGGGTCGCGGTCGTCGCGGCAGTGCGCCATCTGCCCGCTTCCGCGTGCAGGTCGCTCCACCGGCCGACGACCGGGGTCAGGTACGACTCGACCGGATCGTTGACGCCCAACTGCCTGCTGAGCTGCGAGACGTAGTCGAGGTGGCCGTTGACCGGCTGGGTCAGCTGGTGCCCGTCCGGCCCGCTGGCAGGGCGTGCGTTCATCGACGAACCTCCTCGCGGGTCAGGACTGGCCGACGGCACGGAACGCCGCGGCCTGCTGCTGGTCCACATCGGTGTGCGCGCCCGCGACCGAGCGCAGGTTCGCCGCCGCGGCCTGGAGTGCGGCGGCGGCCCTGGACAGCTGCTGTTCGAGCGTCTGCGCGACCTGGTTGTACGCGCTGCCCGCGGCTACCTCACTGCCGATGGAACCGAACGACGACGCGGTCAACGGCGTTGCCTGCAATGGCTGGGATGCCTTGGCGAGCTCGCTCGCGGCCTGCGCCACCGTGTTCGCGTAACCGGTGATCCAGTCGTGATTCACCGAGATGCCGCTCATGAGGCCCCCTTCCTCCAAAACCAACGGGTCGGCTCGCGTACGTCAGTTCCGACGTGGCGAGCCGACCCGGGGTTCCATTCCGGACGATCTAGTTGCCGCCTGACGAGTTCTGTTGCGAGCTCGGCGTGATGTAGTACCCGGAGTTGTTCTGCACGGTCACCGAGTCGAACGTGCGCATGACGTTCTCGGTGCTCAGCGTCTGCGCGCTGGAGGGCAGCAGTTGCAGGATCGACTCGGGCGCGGCGCTGAGCCCGTCCGAGGCGCCGCTCGTGGCGATGCCGAGGCCCTGCGCGGTGGTCTCGTCGATGACGCTGTACTTCACGCCGCGACCGGCCACGATGTAGATCGGTCCGTTGCTGAACTCGTTCTGGTTCGTCGCCGCGTGCACGGCCACCGCCTGGTGGCTCGGGTCCATGAAGAACGAGTCGATCTTCTGGCCGCTCGGGCTGGGCTGCCCGATCGGCACTGGCTGCATCTGGACGCCGGGGTTGTTCGGGTCGTTCGGGATCTCCAGCTTGGTGTCCAGGGTGACTTTGGTGCGCACCAGCGGCTTGCCCGGGTTGGACGTGTCCGCGCTCCAGCCAAGGCAGGTGACCTGCTGCGCACTGGAGTCGACGTAGGTAGCCGGAACTGTCTGCGGGTAGCTGTCCACATCGAGTTCGTGCACGGTCTTGATGCTGCTGACCTGCGTGTCGGTCAACCGGGGCGGTGTCTTCTGAGCGCCCTGTTCGTACTGGACGATCTGCGCGACCGTCTCGCTGACCTTCTGGATACCGTCCGGCAGTGCCACGAAGTAGGTGTCCGGACCGCTCGCGTTGGACACCCCGAAGCTCTGACCGACCTGGAGGCCGCCCGGGAGCGTGTAGTTCTCCGGAGCGCCCGACTTGCCCGCGACCGGGTTCTTGATCTCGGTCACCTGCGGGATCGCACCGAGCAGCGCGGCACTGATCTGCCTCGGCTTGACGTTCTGGAGGCTGAACGCGTCGATGATGTGCGAATCGGATGCGTCGATCGGCGCGGCGACCGCGCTGTCGTCCTCACCGTTGTTGACGTTCGGCGTGCCGTCGTAGATCAGGTATTCCTGACCGTTGTTCGGCGCCTGCACCAGCAGTGCCTGGGTCTGGCCGAGGGTGGTCCCGATGTTGCTGATCCCGGCCAGGACCGTCGTGGTCGGGGTCACCGGACCGGTCTGACCGATCGGGTTGGCCGGGCCGATGTTGTCGCACACCGCCCAGTTGTTGGTTCCGGTGTTCGGCGCGGGCAGTTGCTGCGGCCCGTCCGGGATACCGGTCAACCGTCCCATCGGGATGCTGGTCAGCTGGCTGTCGTTGACGGTCGTCGGCGCGGAGAGGTCCGGCTGGGCACTGGAGGACCCACTGCTGCTCGGCTCCACCGGCGCGCCCTTGTTCGCCTCGACCATCAGCAGCAACCGCGCCGACGCCACGTTGAACACGGGGATCAGCTGATACGGGTCCTGGCTGACGACGTAGACCTGGCCGGACTGGGCACCGATGACGATGCCCTTGCCCGGCAGCGCTTGTGACGGGCTGAAGAGCCCGAAGATCGCGAACACAAGCAGGCCGACGGCGGCGAGGATCACACCGACCACCGTGGCGCGCTTGTGTGAGCGCATCGGGTCGTGCAGCATCACCGGGTCCTTGCGGACCAATGCGGATTCCATCCGGCGAATGACGAAGCGATACGCCTGGACCTGTGACTTGGTGGTAGGTGTTGACGCCATTCTCGTCCTGTAGCTCTCGCGGTCGCGGTACGGTTCGGAACAATAGTCCGCCAAGGTCGGTCTCGTGGCGGGTTCGGTGATACTCCGGCCGGACGAATCACCACGGGCCATACTTTGGTCGGATCGCAGCATGGCACGACCGCTAGGCACAACCGAGGAGAAGGTACCGAGGGGATGTCCGTAACCACTCCACCGCGACCGGGACCGCCTGGCCCGCCCGGGCCTGCCGGGCCTCCGCCGCAGCGCCCCGGCATGGGCGGACCGGCTGGACCACCGCCCAATGCGCCCCGGCCTCCCCAGGCACCACAGGCGCCGATCACCGCACGCAGACGCAACCTCGGTGTGACGCTGGGCGCACTGCCGGTCGCGAACGTGGTGTTGATCGAGATCGGTCTGGCCATCGGCCTGATCCTGCTGGCGATCAACGACAAGCTGCTCTACGAAGCGGGCGGCGTGTTCGTGCTCGGGTTGATCTTCGCGTTCCTGCGCTGGCGCGGCCGCTGGTTCACCCAATGGGTTGGTTTGACGCTGCGGTACATGTTCCGGTCGCGCAAGCGGGTGGCGAACCCGCTGCCGCCGACCGCCGACGAGCAGGTCGGGGTGGACGAAGCCCCGGTGCTCGGCCCGGACGACCCGAGGGTGAACCTGCTGCGGCTCGTCGTGCCGGACCTGATCGTCGCGCACGGCACCGACCACGAACGCCGCCAGGTCGGCCTGTCCTGGCACCAGGGCGCGTGGACCGCGGTGCTGCTGGTCGACCCGGCGCCGAACCTGATCACCCCGCTCGGCGCCACGCCCAGCCTGCCGCTGGGCGCGCTGGCACCGTGTCTTGAGGACCGCGGTGTGGTGCTGGACGCGATCCAGGTGATCTGGCACTGCTACCCCGGCAGCGCCGCGCTGGCCACGAGTTCCCCCGCGCTCGCCTCCTACCTCGAGGTGCTCGGCCCGTTGCCTGCCGCCGCGCGCCGCACCACCTGGGTCGCGGTCCGCCTCGACCCGCGCCGCTGCCCAGCCGCGATCGCCGAACGTGGCGGCGGGGTCGTCGGTTCGCACCGCGCGCTGATCGGTGCGCTGTCCCGGGTGCGCAGCGCGCTCGAGGCTCGTGGCGTGCCGACCCGTCCGCTGGACCCCGACGAGTTGTTGCGCGCGGGCGTGTCGGCGGCCGAGTTGGTCAGCGGCATGCGCTCGAACAACCGGGTCGCGCTCAACGAAAGCTGGAGCGGGGTCACCGCGGCCGGTATCGGCCACGCGACCTACTCGATCAGCCGCTGGCCGCACGGGCGCAACGTGAACAGCATCAACGCGCTGACCGGCGTGCGCGCGCTGTCCGCGACCGTTGCCATGTCGGTCTCGCCCAGTGGCGAGGACGGCCAGGTCGGCCTGCGCGGTCTGGTCCGGGTCAGCGCCCGCACACCGAGCGAACTGGCCGAGGCCAACCAGCGGCTGTCCGGCATGGCGCAGCGGCTCAACGTGTCCCTGACCCCGTTGCGCGGCCTGCAGGTGTCCGGCCTCGCCGCGACGCTGCCCCTGGGAGGTGCGGCATGAGCCGGAGCAGGCTGCTCGACGCGCACAGCCAGGGCGGGATCGCCCCGGAGTTCCTGGTCTCACCGTCCATGTTGGACGCGGTCAGCCCGTCCGGCGACCGCGGCGGCATGGTGCTCGGGTCGGGGTTGAAGAACGAGCCCTTGACCGCGTCCGTGCTGCGGCCCGCGCCGACCAGGATCGTCTGCGTCGGCGGCCTGTACCTGGCCCGTCAGGTCGCGTTGCGCGCGATGGCGACCGGTGCCTGGGTGGTCGTCGCGACCGCGCGGCCCGCTGCCTGGCAGGTGCTCTCCCGCGCGGCGGGCGAGGGCCCGGACGGCAGGCCCACGCCGCTGGTGCAGATCCGCAGGCTCAACCCGGTCGAGCTGCCGCGCGCGACCGAGGACGGTCCGCTACTGGTGATCCACGACGGTGGCTCGACCCCGCAGGAACTGTTCCCGCCCCGGTCGGCCTGGCAGACCACCGTCTACGTGCTGCCCTACCTGCACCCGCAGGCGACCGCGACCGCGAACTCGGCGGACCTGGTGCTGCTGCAACGGCAACCGGTCGGCCAGGCGCAGCTGGCGGCGCGGATCTGGCGGCTGCCACCGCACCTGGTGCAGCAGCTGACCACGCTCAAGGACGACCAGGTCGTCGCGCTCGGCAGGAACCTGTGGCGGCCACTGCGGCTGATCACCACACCGCGCGAGAAGCAGATCCTCGGTCCGGTCCGCCGGGGCGACTGACCCCGTTACTGCGTTTGGCCCCACCGCACAGGTAGGGCCAAACGCAATGCGCGCGGGCGCACGCGTCCGTCAGACTGGGTGGCATGGGGTTCACCAGCGACAACAACCGCGGCAGACTGGTCGCGCTTGGTCGTTGCCTCACCCTGCTCGCGCTGCTCCCGTTGCACTTCGCCGTGCTCGCCATGGCGGGCGTCGCCGGGCTGCTGCTGCTCTGCGGCCAGCTCTACCTGTTCCCCGCCGTCGTGCTGAACATCCGCTGGCTGCCGACGTTGCACCGCGGGCTGGTGGGCACCTGGTCCGGCAGCGCGCTGCCGGCCCCGTATCGGCCTGCGCCCGCCCGGCCACGCGCAGGCCAGGACGGCTTCTATCGGGCCGGGCGCGGCCGCAGGCTGTACGCGAACGATCGGCTGCCGACGTGGCAGAACCGCTGCCGCTGGGTCTGGACCGACCCGGCCACCGCGCGCGACCTGCTCTGGCTGGTGCTCGACCCGATCATCGGCACCACGCTGGCGGGTGCGCCGTTCGCGTTGATCGGCGGTGGCCTGTTCGCCACGATCACTCGGCCAGGCGGCTGGCCTGCGATCCCGATCGGGCTCCTGCTGGTGCTGCTCGGCTGGCTGGCCGCTGCCCCAGCGCTCGCCCTGCACGGCCGCTGGACCGCGCTGCTGCTGGCCCGTCGCATCGGCCCCGAACCGCCCGCCGACCAGCGCTGGGTCGGCGACCTGGTCACCGACCTGCTCAGCGCCCTGCGCCTGCTGGGCCTGAGCATCGGCGCAGCCGTGTTGTTCGTCGCCGAGGTGCTCGCGCTGGCCTGCACCGGTC
>DASXOJ010000306.1:0-33698 GCA_036494465.1 Pseudonocardiaceae bacterium | reverse complement strand
CGACGCGAGACTGTTCCTAGCTACCTGGTACCCAAGCAGAAAGGGCTCGCCACCATGGACGAGCACAGCGCGATGTCACAGCCCCCGACCGGCCGCCCACGAGCGACTCGAAGCACCCGCGGCCGACGGGCGATGGCGGCTGCGGCCGCCGTCGCAACACTCGTACTCGCCGGCTGCGCGTCGACATCCTCGTCGTCGCCATCGACAACAACGACAACGCAAAGCGCGCCGTCCGGCGGCGGTGGGTCCAACGCTCGATCCGGACCAGCCGAGGGCGGGTCGACCGGTACGGTCAGCGCCGTTTCCTCGGCCGGTTTCACCCTGTCCACCTCCACCGGCGAGAAAGTGACAGTGGAAGAGACGTCCTCTACCACCTACGCCCAGGGCACGTCCGCGAGTTCGGTCAGCGCCGTCACGACCGGTTCACCCGTCCTGGTGCTCGGCATGGTCAACAGCCAGACGATCACTGCCGACCAGGTCATCATCCAGCCGGCCAACGGATCCGCCAGCGACGCCGCCCAGGTGGTTCCCTTCCAACGCGGGGCGAAGAGCACGACCAAAGAGATCGGTCAGGTGCCGACGGACTACACCGAGGGGTCGGGCACGATCATGAGCGGCACTACGGCTGACAAGGCCGCGCAAGCCGCGCTGGCCGACTACCCGGGTGGCATCGTGGACCGTGTGGTCCAACTGGGCAGCGGCGAGTACGAGGTGCACTACATCGGGGTCAATTGGCCGCACCACGTATTCGTCAACCAGCAGTTCCAGGTCGAAGGCGCGAACTGATCCGCAGCCGGAAAAATCTAGGGAAAAATTCGGCGCAGGCTGGCCGCGATCCCCGTTCACGACTGGTTGTGTGGCAGGGGCCGACTGCGGTGGGCAGGTCACTCCTCCTCGGGAGTGCCGCTGCCATCGCGGTGCTTCCGGCGTTGCTGGCGGACCCATTCGCCGCCTCCATCGTTGTACCGGATCAGGTAGCGCGCGAACCGCAGGCGGTCGGCTTGCTCCCAGGTGGCAGTGATCTCCTCGAAGGCGCGGCGCTGACCTGCGGCCAGCCGGCGGCGCTCGGCCTCGCCTGCTTCGGTGAGCTCGAGCAGGCTTCGCCTGCCGTCCGACTGAGAGGCCGTCCTGCGCAGTAGACCGCTGTCGACGCAGGCGGCGATGGTGCGGCTCGCCACGGGCTGGAAGACGCCCATCGCGTCGGCGACGCCGCCGACGGTGATCTCCCCCGGCGCGTTGGCGATGACGTTCAGCATCAGGTTACGCAGGACCCGGCGGGCGTCCGTCGCACTGCTGCGCAACTCCTGCAGCGCCGGGGCCACTCGGTCGAGAAGGTCCTCGCCATCGGACCGAGGGGACGGCGAGCTGCTCATGCACCCATCTTATCCTCACCACATACACACTCGCCAAGTATTCATATAGCTTGTGATATACATATATGAGAGGGTGTCCGACGGCGACCTTCGACCACCGTCGACGTGAACGAAGCACGAATGATCATCAGGAACGTGACCGTCATCGACGGCACCGGCAATCCCCCCGCAGTCCGGAATGGATGTCCGCATCGCCGAAGGGCGCTTCGCCGACATCGGTCCTACCGGGACGGTCGATGGGCCTGACGACGAAGAGGTTCTCGATGGGCGCGGCGGCTATCTGCTGCCCGGCCTCTGGGAAACCCACACCCACCTGACCGTGCCGAACATGCCGGCAACTGAGATGCCCGCATACATGCGCAAAACGTTGACGGGTTACCTCGAGACGGGCATCACGTCGGTATGTGACCTCGGTGGTCTCTACGTATTGCGCCGCAGCGAACGCGACACCAGCCGGGCCAACGGCACGGCACCGGCGCTGTTCGTTGCCCGATCCGGCTTCACCGGCGTGAACGGCTGGCCTGCGAACAACCAGGAGAACTGGCCTGAGCCGATCGAACTGGAGGAGCTCGACAACGGCGGGATCATTCAGGTCGACGACGCCGACCCCGCGCGGCGGCACGTGCATAAGCTGTTCGACGAGGTCGACTACGTCAAGTGCATGTTCGACGGCGCCACCGGCGGCAGCGGCCACCGGCTCCCCGGGGCCGCGCTCGATGCGATCATCGAGACCACCCACGCCGCAGGCAAGAAAGTGCTCGTCCACATCGCGACCGGCGCGGACCTCCGCGAGGCCGTGCGGGCCGGCGCCGACTACATCGAGCACTCCCCCATCCCACGGGATCCGGCCGATCCGAGCGAGGCCCAGCAGATCGTCGAGTTCATGGCCGAAGCGGAACCTTCTACTGCCCGACGATCGTCACCTGAGAACAGCTGGGCCGCGGCGGCGATCCCGCCTACCTAGACGAGCTCGTCGCCGACGGCATCCTCACACCCGACGGTATCGCGGAGATCACCGCGCGCCCCGGGTATGGCATGCCGTTCTCGCACCACCCGGTCGACGAGATGAAGATCAGGTTCGAGTACGCGATGAGCACCCTGCACTTCTTCCACTCGGCCGGCGTCAAACTGGTCGCGGGCAGCGACATCGCGTTTGCCATGCCCACCCCCGCCCACGCGCTGCTGCGCGAACTGCAACTGTTCGCGAAGGCCGGACTGCCCTGCGCCGAAATCATCGCGACCGCCACCGGCCGGGCGGCGGCGAAGATCGGCAAGCAGGACAGCATGAGAACGGTCACCGTGGGCGCGGCCGCTGACGCGGTCCTCCTCGACGCCGATCCGCTCACCGACATCACCCACCTGACCGACCCGCGCCACCGCCGCGCCGTCATCAGCGCAGGCCACCACGTCCAGCACTGAGCTCGACGGAGATTATCGGCACGGCGCCGGTCAGTCCAGGTGATCGATAGAGCGGCGATTCCGTTGACCGGTCCGTTTGCGACAGCCACTGGGCCGATCACGTCCGCCCGCCGAAGCGGTCGGGTGCTCGCGATACTCGCCCGAGGGATTCGTTGCGTCGCCACGGTCCCTATCGTGACCACGTTCCTTGTCGCAACGCCAAGAACCCACCTCAGCAGACGAATGTGCTCGTTCTCCGGCCATGGCAGCCGGAAAACGAGCACATTCTGGTTGTCCTCAGGACGACGGTCCCCAGTTGACGGGGCTGGTGGTGAAGGCGTTCGGCGATGCAAACGGCAGCGTGATCGACGAGGCAGTCGCCGGACCGTGGCTGACGGTGAACGTGCCGCCGTTGAGGTGCGAGGTCTGCGGCGGTGTCGGTGTCAACGGGAGGTGGAAATTGCTGGGTGCCTGACTGCTCAGCTGGACCTGGAGGTAGTAGCCGGCCGGGATCACGGTGAAGTTGGGCAGCACCGAGATGTCCATCTTGACCGACTGGTTCGGCGTCAACAGGCTCTGACTCGCCTGGGTGTAGGGATGAGCCGGTTTGATCAGGGTGTTGCCGGTGCCGTACCAGCTCTGCTGGGTGTCGAGACTGCGCTGGCTGGCCAGCAGCGCACCATCGCCGAGTTTGGTCACCGCGCCGGTCGGTGCGATGAGGTTGACGGTGGCCGCGACGAACGCGTCGGCTGTGGTCGACGAGAGGTTGAGGCTGACGTCGATCGGTCCGTCCAGCACAGTCGTCTGGCTCAGTGGCGCCGTGGTGTAGCTGAGGGGGAACCACGGGTACGAGTAGTAGAGGTTGTCGACGCCCGCGGTCGTGGGCGGGCTCGCGGTCAACGAGCCGTTGTTGCCCAGGTAGTAGGTGCTGGTGGCGGGCGACGGGGGCCAGGCCGCCGTGTCGACCCACCGGGTGGCGTTGTTCTCGAAGATGTGCAGCGGCGTCGACGTGTTGGCCATGCCGGTCGGGCTGCCCTTGAGCCAGGTGTCGAACCAGTCTTCCTTGATCTCGTTCAACACGTCCCCGTTGACGTTCTCGGCGTGCGTCCACGGGCCGATGATGGCCTGGTACCTGCCGGTCACCGATTCGCCGGGCGTGACCGGTGCCGTGACGGGCCTGCCGAAGTAGGCGTTCTGCGCGGCGGTGTAGTCGCCGATGGCTCCGCCGGGGAACAGGTCGTTCCAGCCGGCTTCGCTGAGCGCGGGGATTCCGTTCGCCACGATCTGCGGCATGATCTGTTGCTGGTCGATCGCGTTCCAGTAGTCGTTGTTGTAGGAGCGAGCGCCACCGGTCGTCAGGTCGCTGACGGTGGTGGACAGCGGGTCGGTCTGGGCGTTGTCCTGCGGCCCACGGGGAAGGACCTGCGCCAGGTCCGGAATGAAGGCGCTCGGGACGCCGCCGACGGTGGCGATGTCCTCGTACATGTCGGAGTCGGTGCAGAAGGGGGCGATAGCCTTGAGCGGCGAGTTCGGGCCGACCGCGGCAGCGGTGTACCACTGGTCGACGCCGAGGTAGGAGCAGCCGTCGAGACCGACGTTGCCGTTGGAGCCGGACAGGCTGTGCGCCGCCCAGTTGACCAGCGCGGCGCCGTCTTTTCCTTGCTGGGTACCGATCCAGTCGAGTTGGCCGCCCGATGTCCCGCTTCCCCGGACCGACACCGCGACGTAGATGTAGCCGCGGTCGACGTAGTAGTCGCCGTCGGTCGTGGGATTGGAGAGGGTGGTGCCGTAGGGGTTCTGGGTCAACAGCACGGGGAAGGTGCCGGGGGCGCGGACCCCGGTCACCGCGTTGGTCGGGTAGACGACCTGTGCCGTCAACACGGCGCCGTCGCTCATGGTGATGGACGCGGCGGCCGGCTGGCTGTATCCGTAGATCGCGGGATCGGGGGTGGGCAGCCAGTTCGGCTTCGGCTGGGTTTGCGCCTGGGCCGGCGCAAAGCCAGCTGCGACCGTGGCCAGAGCGAGTAATGCGACTCCCGCGAGACGGCCGGCCCTCGAGCGCCGCGCGTGGCGGACTGAGGTGGCATTTCTCATGCGAACTCCTTTGTCCTCAAGAGACCAGAATCGTCCTCGCGATTGTGGGGTTTATCTGGTTGACATGTACACCCCCAAATGGAGAGTGCACAATCTCGCTCAGCGGCACAGCGGGAGCAAGGCGCGGAGAGTGTTGCCACCGTCTTCGTTACGCACCAGCGCGACAGTGCCACCGACCCGCGCCGCGCGCCGGGCGAGGGAGCGCAGGCCGAGACGGGTGCCCGGCCGGTCGTCGGATGGCGTGCTCGTGCCGTCGTCGGCGATGGCCAGGTGCACCCCGTCGGCAAGACAGCCCAGGCTGACGATCACCGAATGCGCCCTGGCGTGCTTCTCGACGTTGACCAGCCCTTCGCGAACGATCGCGATCACCAGTTCGGTGCGCTCGATGTCCAGCGGCGGCACCTGGCTCAACTCGATGAACCGAGCGGAAACGCCGGTGCGGCGCTCGAAAGACCGGGCGTGTTCCATGATCTCGATCGGCAGCGCGCGCTCCGGCGTGGTTTCGGCCAGGGCAAGAATCGAATCGCGCAGGGTGCAGGACGCCGCGGAGATGTCCGACTCCAGCCGGTGCAACTGGTTGAGTACGGCGGGCTGGTCGGCTAGTACGTCGCGCAACGCCTGCACCTGAGCGCCGATGGAGAACAACATCGCGCCGACCGAGTCGTGCAAGGCGTCCTGGATGCGTTTGCGCTCCGCGCACACCGCGTCCTTCTTGGCCAACTCGGACGCTTCGGCGATGTGCACGGCGGTGGCGGCCTGTTCGGCGACCGCACGCATGTTGCCGACGGCGACGTCGCCGAAGGTCGCCGAGTCATATCGCCCGGCGTAGGCGATGGCCACGGTGCGCGGTTGCGGGCCGTGCCGGTCCACGATGGGAATGGCCAGCATCGCGCCGAGCCCTTCGTCCCGGACCTGGATGTCGAAGTGGTGGGTGATGGACGAGGACGCGATGTAGTCGTTGACCCGAACTGCGGCGCCCAGCGCCATCGCCTTGCCGCCGATGCCCTGGCCGAGCGGAACGACGAGGTCGCGGATGCGTTCGGTGCGCGCGCCCGACATCCACCGGACAACGGCACGATCCGATGTTTCCAGGTCCGCCACGAAAGCGGAACTCGCGCCCACCGCCGTCCGGATCAGTTGGGCGGTTCCGTGCAGCACCGCGATCCGGTCCAGGACCGCGAGCAGCCCGTCGCGCTCGCGCAACAGTTCGTCGAGCACGTTGACGTGTTCCAGGGCGCGCTGGTGGCCCGGCTGCGGTGGCCGCATCTCTTCACCGTGGCACACGAATCGGCGAATGGGAATCCGTTGTGGACGCGTGAATATTAATCGTTGACGCACGACGCGCGATACACAACGATGAAAGAGCCCGAAATGGGGAGTGGCCGATGCGTGACTCAGTAATCGTGGTCGAGAACCTGGTCAAGCGCTTCGGCGCCGTCGAAGCACTGGCCGGGATCGATTTCGTGGTCCGGCGCGGGTCGATTCTGGCCGTGTTGGGCCACAACGGTGCCGGTAAGACGAGCCTGGTCGACATCCTGAGCACCCGGACGCGGCCGACTGCCGGTCGGGCGTCGGTGTGCGGGTTCGACGTGGTGCGTTCCGCCGCGCGGGTTCGCCGTCGAATTGGCGTGACCGGCCAGTTCGCCGCGCTCGACGACGCCGTTTCCCCGTGGGAGAACCTGCGCGTGCTCGCCCGCCTGCTTGGTGCCGACCGGCAACAGGCCCGTCGTCGGGCAACCGAACTGATCGAGTTGTTCGAGCTGGTGCCCTACGCCCACTTGCCCGCCCGGGTGTGTTCCGGTGGCCTGCGGCGCAGGCTCGACCTCGCGGCAAGCATGGTGGGCACGCCGGAAGTGCTGTTCCTCGACGAGCCGAGCACGGGTCTGGACCCGGTGAGCCGGTCGAGTTTGTGGGACACCGTCTCGGATCTGGCCGCCGAGGGGACGACCGTGGTGCTCACGACGCAGTATCTGGAGGAGGCGGACCGGTTGGCCGATGACGTGATCGTGTTGGGGCTTGGCCACATCACCCTCGCCGGTACTCCGGACCGGTTGAAATCCGCACTGGGCAGCCAGATCGTGGCGTTGACCCTGGGCAGCGTGTTCGAGACCGAGCAACTGCTCACTCGGATCTCCGAGTTCGGGCTGCCGGCGAGCAGGCGGGACACGACCACGATCGCGGTCGCCGTCGCCGAGGCCGCCGACGTGGTCGAGCTGGTTCGCCTTGTCGACGCGACCGGCCTCCCGTTGCGCGGATTCACCGTTACCCAGCCAAGTCTGGACGATGTCTACCGTTCGGCGCACGCGGCGGCGGTCTCCGCGTGACCGCGCTGAGCCAGACCGACTGGCCGGACTGCGGTTTCGGCGCGCAGGTGCGGATTCTGGCCGCGCGGTCGCTGCGGATCGAACTGGCCGACTGGAAGGTCGTGTTCTTCGGGCTGCTGCAGCCGGTGGTGCTGCTCGTGTTGTTCAGTCAGGTTTTCCGGGTCGTCGGCGGCTTGCAGGGACTTGCCGGTTATCACGGCTACGTGAACTTCCTGGTCCCCGCCACTCTGGTCACGATCGCCCTGACCACCGCGATGGGCAGCGGCGCCGGGCTGCTGGCCGAGTTGTACGGCGGCTTCACCAGTCGGTTGCGGTGCATGCCGGTCAGCCTGGTCGCCGCGCTCGTCGCGCGCACGATCGCCGACGCCACCAGGTTGGCGGCTCAACTGGTCGTCGTCGTGCTGGCGAGTTACGCGGTACTGGGTTTCCGGCCCGCCGGTGGTGTGCTCGGCACCGGAGCGGCCATGGTGCTGACCGTGTTCTTCGGCTGGTGCCTCGACTGGGTGTTCGTCGCGCTGACGACGATGGTCCGGAAGGTTCAGGCGCTACAGGCCGTCGCGTTCGTGGTCACCTTTCCGTTGATGTTCGTGTCGAGTTCGTACCTGCCGGTCGCGGTGATGCCGTTGTGGATGCGGGTGATCGCGATGATCAACCCGGTCACCTACGCAGTAGACGCGACGCGGGCGTTGAGCGCGGGAATGGTTTCGGCTTCGGCGGTTCTCGTCGCGGTGGGAACCGCCTCGGCCATGGCGCTCGTGGGCGGACTCGCCGCCGCGCGAGCCATCAGGCGTTGACCTCGGCCGTTCGGGCCGCCGCCCAGGCACGGTCGCCCGGTTCGGCGATCACGTCCACGATCTTTCCATCCACGAAGGACTCGAGCGGATTGATGAGGCCCTCGTCGATCGCCTCCTGCCACGCCTCGGACGGACCCGCTCCCCACGGATGCCACGGCGTCAGGTCGTCGACCACGACGATCCCGCCCGGCCGGAGCAGCAGGCAGGCGCTGCGGATGTCCGACGATGCGACCTCGTACTCATGCCCGCCATCGACGAAGGCCAAGTCGAAGGTGCCGCCGTGCTGCTCGGCATAGGCGGGCACCGTTTCCACGGAGTTGCCGATGACGAGTTCGTGCCGGCCGGGGTAGAGATCGTCGACGAACTCCTTGGCCAGTTCGACGCCGCGCCTGTTGTCGAGCTCGAAGGAGACCACAGTGGTGTCGGGTGCGCTCTCCAACAGCGCGATCGAGGAGAACCCGACGTTGAAGCCGATTTCCGCGACCGCCCTGGCGCGGCTGACCCGCGCGATGTTACGCAGGTACAAGGCTTCCTCAACGCTGGCGCCGCCTTCGTACATGCGCGCGCCGTTGTCGCGGACACGTCCGTACACGTCCCACATCAGCCGTTCAATCCGGGACATTTCCTTGCCTGGGTCCGGTTGCATGTGCTGCCTTCCCTTCGTTGGGCCGTTGATTCCAGGAGATCCGCCGCGCTTCTGGCGCCGTCGGTGTCGTGTAGCGAGCGGCGCAGCCGTGCCGCCTGCGTGTGGTAGTCGGGTTCGCGCAGCACGGTGGTGATCGCACGGTGGAGGTCGTTCGAGGTGGCGCGGTCGAACCGGAGCCGCGCACCCGCGCCGTTGTCGACGATCCGTGCGGCGAGCATGGTCTGGTCGTCGCGGATGGGTGCGACGACGAGGGGGACGCCCGCGCCAAGGCTCTCGCACACGGTGTTGTGGCCGCCGTGGCACACGGTGACGGCGGCGCGGCGCAGCAGGTCGGGCAGCGGGACGGTCTGGCGGAGCAGGACGTCGCGGTTGTCCAGCTCGCCGGTCGGGTCGACCACCACGCCCTGCACTTCGTCCAGTTCGGACAGTGCGTTGGCGGTTGCGGTGAGGAACCGGCTGCCGGCCGGCGCGTTCGAGGTACCCAGGGTCACCACGACGAGCGGCCGGTCGTCCAGTGCCGCCCAGGGAAAGCCGACGCTCGACGGTCGGGCGGGCGCGGCGCCGACGTAGCGCACGGCGGGATCGTTCGGTGCGTCGGCCAGCTCGGGGATGGTGAACGCCACGACGAGCTCGGGTGAGAGCCGTAGATCGCGCGGTGCACAGCCGTGTCGCGCGCACAGTTCCTCCTGCAACCGCCGGATCCACGCGGTGATCTTGGGCATCCCGGTGGCAGGCTCGGCCAGACCGGCCGGGGTCGACGCCGAGGTGACCCAGCGGACGCCGGTCATGACAGCTGCGAGCGCGCCACCGAGCGCCTGCTGGTCGGCGACGACGACATCCGGATCGAACCGGTCCAGCGCGGCCAGGACGCCGGGCACCATCTCGTCGGCCAACGGAATCAGGTAACGCTCCCAGAGGAACTTCAACGCAGCGAACCCGCGCAGGCCAGGCGGCCGGAGATCGACAGAGAACGGCTCGGACGCGCCCGAGGGGAACACCGAGCCGAGGCCGACCAACAGCGACGTCGCCGGCTCCGGTCCGCACCAGGCGACCAGGTGCCCGCGCCGGTCCAGTTCCGTTGCGACGGAACGCAACGGCGTAATGTGCCCGGTCAGCGGCGGGACCACGAACAGGAATCTCATCCGGCCTGCCGTGCGATCCAGGCCAGCACCAGTTCGCGCACTTCGCGATGCCGCTCGACCAGCACGGAATGGCCCTGGCCGTCGAACACGTGCAGCTCGCCGCGCGGCAGCAGCGAGGTCAACGCCTCCAAGTCCCCGGACTGGTAGCCGTCGCGGCCGAGGATCGACAGGACCGGGCACCGGATTGCCTCGACGTCCCCCAGGCTCAGTAGCGGACCGAGCGGGACCTCCTGCGCCATCCGGGTGTTGATGACGCGATCGGCGGCCAGGCGGGCGAGCCTGCGGTGGTGGGCGCTGAAGTTCGCCTCGATCCACTCGAAACTTTCCTCCTGGGCCAGGAAGTTCACGGTGTGGTCGAGGATCTGCGTCATCTTGTCCGCCCACACCTCGGTCGCCGGTTCGGACTCGATGCACACGATGCTGCGGACCCGGTCCGGATACTCGGCCGCGTAGCTGAATGCCAGCGTGCCGCCGAAGCTGTTGCCGATCAGGTGCACCGGCCGGTCCACGTCGAGCTGGGTGAGCAGGTCGTCCAGGTCGGCGAGGAAGTCCGCGATCGTGTAGCCGCTGCGCGGTCGTTCGGTCTTGCCGTGGCCGCGCAGGTCATAGCTGATCACGTCGATTCCTGCGGCGGCCACCGGTGGGGCCAGGGTGAGGTAGAAGCTGGCCAGGCTGTCGGTGCCCATTCCGTGCAGGAAGACCACGGTTTCGCCGGTTCGCACGGTGTCCCCGGCCGAGGCGAGCTGCACGTTGGTGCGCAGGCCGTTCACAGTCATCGTCGGCATCGGCAAGCTCACCCACGCTCTGCGAGGCGCTTGACCACGAAGTCGGCGATGTCCCCAACGCGCAGCACGATCACGTCGTCGAGGTCCATCTGGGACAGAAAACCGGCGAGGTCGACGTCCGGCCCGTAGTACTCGGTGAGAATGCCGGCGAACGTGACCAGGTCGATGCTCTCCAGTTCCAGGTCGTCGTGGAACGCGGTGTCCCTGGTGACCTGAATGCCCAGCACATCCAGGTCGCCGACCAGCGGCGCGAGCAGCTCGACGACGGTGCCGAACACGTCGTCGGTGACCAACTGTTCAATGCTCATCGGTTTCTCCTGACTGCGTCTGCTGCGATTCCAGCGATAACATCGCCATGGCTGTGGCGGCGTCCCCGTCCTGCTTCGCCCACACCGAGATTCCGGTGAGGTCGCGGCCGTGCAGTCCCGACACGGACGTCTCGTCGTCCGCGACCAGGATCTCCGCCGGGTAGACCCCGGTCACGCCGTCTTCGGCCAGCCGCGCCCGCACCGCGTCCTTGATCGCGATCCGCCGCAGCAGCCAGCCCCGCCGCTGCCGGGGCTCGCACTCAGCAAAGCCGGCCCGCTCGGCGGCGTTGAGGTAGACGCCCGCGTAGAACTCGCGCGCGGCCGGACTGATCCAGCGGTCGACGATCGAGGCGAGGCCGTCCGCCCGTACGGTGGACAGCAGCTGTTGATCGGGGAACGCGTAGGCGCGATGTTCGCGCCGGTCACAGGCAAAGCGCACGTCCTGCCAGCTCTCGATCCGCGCGATGACCCGGCCGTCCAGCAGGAGGGTCGCGGTCATGTCCAGCAGGTCCCGGCGCGGCATGCTGATCTCCGCGACGCACTCGACCTTGGTGCCGGGTCGCGGTTCACTTTCGTACCAGGTGATCCGCTCGATCGAGCGGGGAAAGGCGAGCAGGTTGTCCTCTGCGCCTGCCATCATCCAGCACCCGAGCAACTGGCCGACGTTGTCCAGCAGCGCGCCTGGCGCGTCCGGGACGACAAGTTCGCCTCGGATGTGGCCCGCGCCGATCCCCAGCAGAGCGGCCAATCCCTGATAGGCCGGACCGTGGAACATCTCGCGTCGCGTGTAGATCTCCGCCGCGGTCAACGGTGGAGTCCGCTCCTGCGCCGAAGGTGGTGGTGGCACGTCGATGGCGCGCGGAAAGTCCCGGGCGACCTCGACGACAAGCCGCGCGAACGAGCCGATCGTCACCTCGACGTCGCCCGCCCGGCGGGTCATCGAGATGGTGACCGTGCTCTCGGGTTCGGCGATCAGCCACCGCAGGAACTCGGCACCGCGCACGGCGACCGCGCGGGTTCCCAGCCAGGCCCCTTCGACCCGGCGGCAGGCCAGCTCGACCAAGGTCGTGGCCGGCACCACCGGACGGTAGTCCGACTCGTCCGGCCAGCCCTCGCGTTGCCGGAAGAACCGGTGATCCCGCAGGAACGGCATATCGCGCAGGGAGACGCGCAGGTCCGAGGTCACCGTATCGGTCGCCAGCGCCGCGACCACGCTCGCGGCACTGCGCCGGGTCTCCGTCAGCAACGCTTCGAACTCGGCGACCACACCGGTCGAGACGCCGTCCGGAATCGTGCTGGCCGGTTCGGCGATCTGGCGAGCGTTCTCCGGGACGGACAGCAGCGGGCTCGACGTGTTGAGGCGGACGCGGCGCGGCTCCAGCGCCTCGAAGCGCGGCCGGGCTCCCTCGACCCACAGCGCGGTCGCGACCCGCCGGAGTTGGCCGAGGCCGGGGCGCAGATCGGAGGCGGCGCCGATGACGAGATGCCGCGCCGCGCCGAGGGTGTCACCGACGAACGAGCCGAGTTGTCCAGCGCCGACCTGCACGAAGGCGCGGAAACCTGCCGCGTACATGGCTTCGACGAGTTCTCGGAAGCGGACTCGCTGCCGCAGATGCTCGACGTAGAGAGCGCGCACGTCACCCGGGTCGGCGGGATACGGTCCGACCCGGGTGGCCGACCAGACCGGGATCGTGGCCGGGCGCAGGTCGAGTTCGGCGACGATCCGTTCGAAGGGCGCGAGCCAGGGCTGCACGAATCGGCTGTGGAAACCGGAGCGGAACGGCAGCCTGCGGACGAGGATTCCGCGGGCTCGGCAGGCGTCGTCGAGTTGGCCGGTCGCGCAGGAAGGGCCGCAGGCGATCGACTGTTGCGGCGCGTTGTCGTGCGAGATCGCGATGTCCAGGCCCGCCGCGAGTTCCTCCGCGGTCGTGACCGAGCAGCCCAGCACCCGGAATTCACAGTCCGGCAAGCTGAAACCGTCGGGCCAGTACCGGTCGAGCAGGTCCGTTGCCGGGGGCGGCGAATACATGCCTGCGGCCTGCATCGCGGTCCATTCGCCGACGCTATGCCCGGCCAGCGCGTCGGCGGTCACGCCGATCCGGCGCAGTGCCGTGTCGAGCAGCAGGCCGACGCCGGTCACGCTTTCCGCGCGGGCCATGACGCTCGCGTTCGACCAGTCCGGGTTGCGCAGCCCGAAGTGCCGGGCGATGTCGTCGTAGCGAGGCGCGGTGTCGCCCTCCAGACCCGGGAACAGGAACGCGGTCTTGGCACCGGGCGCGCGCAGCAGCGGGTCGGTGGTGCACCAGATGTCCTTGGCGCCGTGCCACGCGATGCCCTCCGCGACGACCTTCGCTACCACCCGCCGCGCCACGTCGAGCTTCGCCGGGGTCGGTCCAACGATGCCGAGCCGAAACGGCCCCTCGTCGCTCGGCGCAGCAGCGGTCGGGCGGTCGAGCCGCCTGCGGAGTTCCTCGGCCGAGGCGGCCGCGAACCGCAGCACCCGCTCGGGTTCGCGCACCCGCGCGTGCCGTTTCCGCACCGGGTCGCCCGCTTCGAGGACGACGTGCGCGTTCACGCCACCGAACCCGAACGCGTTCACCGCCGCCCGGCGCGGCATGTCGTCGTCCCAGGTCTCGGCTGCTGCGATCGTGCGGAACCGGGTCGCGGCCAGCGCGGGATGCGGGTCCGTGCAGTGCAGGGTCGGTGGCAGGACGCCGTGGTACAGCGCCAGTGCCACCTTCACCAGACCGGCGACGCCCGCGGTGGGGAGGGTGTGTCCGATCATGGACTTGACCGAGCCGACCACGGCCTTCGGCTGGTCCGATGGCGGCCCGAACACCTCGGCGAGGGTGCTGAGTTCGGCGGTGTCGCCGGCTTTGGTCGCGGTGCCATGCGCTTCGAGCAGCCCGATCGCGTCCGGCGCGGTCGGATCCAGGCCCGCGGCCTGCCAGGCACGTCGCAATGCCAGCGCCTGTCCGTCGACCGAGGGGCTGAGCAGGCTGGCGCCGCGCCCGTCGCTGGAGGTGCCGCAGCCGCGCAGCACCGCGTACACCCGGTCGTCGGCCTTGCGTGCGTCGTCCAGTCGCTTGAGGAGAACGACCGCGGTGCCCTCGCCGACCAGCAGGCCGTCGGCGGAACTGGCCAGCGGGCTGATCCGCTGGCTCGGCGACAGCGCGCCGATCTGGGTGAACAGCGACCAGAGCGTGTCGTCGTGGCAGTGGTGCACGCCGCCGGCCAGCACCACGTCGCAGCGGCGCAGCGCCAGTTCGTTGACGGCGTGGTCGATCGCGACCAGCGACGAAGCGCACGCGGCGTCCACGGTGTAGGCGGGGCCGCCGAGATCGAGCCGGTTGGCCACGCGCGACGCGGCGAGATTGGGTACCAGCCCGATGGCCGACTGGGCACTGAACTCCCCCAACGGCTCCAGCAACGCCGTGCGCAACCGTTCGGTGTCCAGCGACGGCACGAGTTCGCTCACCACCCTGGTGATCTGCCGGATCGTGCGCACCCGCTGGTCGAACCGCAGCAGACCCGGCGAGAGATAGCCGCCGCGACCGAGCACCACGCCGACCTTGGCCCGCTCTCCGAGTCGGTCGAAGCCGCCCGCGTCGTCCACCGCAGCGACAGCGGCCGCGAGGGCGGTGATCTGGTCGGGTTCCATGCCGTCGAGGTCGGTGGGCGGGATGCCGAACGCGACCGGGTCGAAGTCCACGGTGTCGGCGATGAAGCCACCGCGATGCCCGTGCGTGCTGTCCGGCCCGGAGCCGGTCCGGCCGTGGAAGTCGTTGTCACGCAGCCGATCCGGGATCTCGGTGATCGCGTCGACGCCCGCGACCAGGTTGTCCCAGTAGGTGGCCAGGTTGGCGGCGCCGGGCAGGATCACTCCCATCCCGACGATCGCCACCGGCTCCCGCACCGTCACCACAGCGAGGCCGTGTAGAGCACGGAGGTGACCTCGGGTGCGCCGTAGGCCAGTTCGCGAAGGAACGCGGTGGTCGCCTCGTCCGGATCGAGCAACGCGACGTTCCTGCGTTGGTATTCCCTGGCCAGTTCCGGCGTCACCATGCCGCCGTGGTCGCCGATCGGCTCCCACGGTCCCCAGTGGACGGTCAAGGCGCGACCGCCGGTGCTGGCGTGCCAATGGTCGCCGAGCAGGTCCAGGGCGTCGTTCGCGGCGGCGTAGTCGGTCTGTCCCCGGTTGCCGAGCAGCGCTGAGATGCTGCCGAAGAAGGCCACGAAACCTGGCTGCACGTTCGTTTCCGCCAGGTGCGCGAGCAGGGCGCGGGCGGCGGACACCTTGGTGTCGAAGACGTTGCGGAACGACTCGGCGTGCTTCTCCGCCATCAGCCGGTCCTCGATGACGCCCGCCGCGTGGATGACGCCGTCGATGCGGCCGTGCTCGGCGTGCACCTCGGTGAGCAGTCGCCGCACAGCGGCGCCGTCGCGACTGTCCAGGTTGCGGTAGGTCGCGGTGCCGCCCGCCGCGGCGATCTGGTCGAGCGTGCGGCCGGTCTCCCGCTGCGCCTGGATCGTGCGGACCAGGCGCTCGATCTCGCGCACCTCGTGCCCCTGCGTGACCAGGGCGTCGCGCATCGCGCGCGGATCGTCGGGCAAGCCGGCGTGCTCGCGGTCCATCGGCCAGGGTGTGCGCCCGGTCAACTCGATCCGGCAGCCGCTCGCCGCCACGGCCACCGCGACCCGGGCGGCGACCCCTCGCGCACCGCCCAGGAACACGACGACCGAATCCGGTCCGAGACCGAGCGCGGACAGCTCACCGGAGCCCGGACCGGCGCCCGCGCGTGCGATGCTGCCCAGCTCCTCCTCAACCAACGTCGGCGTGAAGCGGCCGCTGTCCAGGTGCTGCACGACGGATGGCCCCGCACCGGAGAGAATCTCGTCCAGCAGGGTCTTGTCGATGTCGGTCAGTGAGTCGGCCACGACCAGCCGGGTCGGCGCGGTGCGTTCCAGCGCGGCGGCCCGGAACAGCCCGGCCAGTCCGGCGCGTCGCGTCGAGTCCGAGGTGGCCACGGCCACGAACGTGCCCAGCGCGGACTTGAGCTGTTCGAAGATCTTCGGCGCGCACAGGTCGTCGGTGTCGTCCAACGCTTCGAGTGAGACGACCACGTCCGCGCCAGGGCCCACTACCGGATTCGCGCCCGCATCGGAGAACCTCGCCTCGATGGTCCGCCGCAACGCGTCCTGGCCAGGGCCGGCCAGCACGGCGACGCTGCGGCCCCGAACCCGGTCCGGATCGGCCGCGCCGAACGCGGCGGTGGTCAGCTGCTGGCGGTAGCGGCGCGGAGCTTTGCCGATCCGCTCGGGCTCCGGCGCCAGCCACGCGCGCAGCCGCGCGGCCAGTCCGGTGACAGTGCGTTCGCGGACGAGTTGGTCGGTCGCGTCGTCACCGGCGATGCCGGTCAGGCCGAGCCGGGTCAGCAGCGTCCCGGCGATCTCGGTCCGTTTGATCGAGTCGATCGAGAGGTCAGCTTCGAGGTCGAGTTCGCTGTCGATCATGTCCGGCGGGAAGCCGGTGCGGTCGCTGATCACCGCGCGTACCGCGACCACCACGTCGACGGGCTGGTCCTGGCGCGGCTCGGGCGCTGCGGCTCGCATGGCCGGGAGTTCGGGTTCGACGACCAGCGGCGCGGGCACCGTCGGCACCACCGGCACGGGTGTGCCGAGGTAGCCGAGCATGACCTCGCGCTGCATGGCGACGAACTCGCGGCTGTTGCGCAGAAATTCGGCGACCACCTGGTCGCGGCTTGCCGGGACTGACTCGGTCATGACCGTCCTCCTGATCGCTAGGGCGGGGGCCAGTGCGTTCGCCGGGGTCGAGCCGTCCGGCGACCGAACGGAACGGCCGTCGACGGTCCAGCTGCTGGCCGACGGCTCGGTCGGTTCGACCCTGCCCAGGAACAACCGCTCGACGTCGACCGGAACCCCGGACACCGCGAGGCGCCCCACGGTGGTCAGCAAGCCGCGGAGCCCTGGGTCGCAGCTGAGCGCGAGGTGCGGTTGGTCGGCCAGGATCTCCCCGACCAAGCTGGTCAGCACCCGACCGGGACCGACCTCGACGAAGATGCGCGCCCCGGCCCGGTACATGTCCGCGATCTGTTCGGCGAACCGCACCGGCGCGGCGATCTGGCCGGCCAGTTCGGCACGGACGGTTCCCGCCGCGTACCGGCGCGCGGTGCGGTTCGACCAGACGGGCAGCGCCGGGTCACCGATCTCGGCGTCGCGCAGGTCGTCGGCGAACACGTCGCATGCTGGCGCGATCAGCGGACTGTGGAAGGCGCACGCCACCGGAATGCGCTTGGCGGCCATCCCCCGCGTCCGCAACCGTTCCACCGCTCGATCGACCGCGCCGTGGGAACCGGAGATCACGACTTGGCTCGGGCTGTTGTCGTTGGCCAGCACGACGTCCAATTCGGACAGTTCGGCTACGACCTCGTCACGCGACGCGCGAACGGCGGCCATGGCGCCCGGCGTGGTCTCGGCGACGCCGGACATGGCCGCCGCTCTGGCCCGGCTCAGGCTCAACAGGGTGGTCAGATCGAACGCACCGGCCACGTGCAACGCGACCAGTTCACCGAAACTGTGTCCGGCCAAGAAATCCGGCTTGATCCCCAGCTGGCCGAGCAGCGCGCAGACCGCGGCTTCGGTGAGGCCCAGGGCCGGTTGGGCGACGTTGGTGTCGGTCACCGCGCGCTGTTGCGCGTCGCTCGCGGCCTGGTCGAACGCCTTGGCGGGGAACACGGTCGGAACCAGGTCGGGCGCGAGCCGCAGCACGTCGGCGAGTTCCGGGAAGTGCACGAACAGCTCGGCCAGCATACCCGCGCGCTGGCTGCCCTGCCCCGGGAACAGGAAGGCCACCTTCCCCGGCAATCCGTGCTCGGCGGCGGTGAAACCACCGGCCAAATCTGCGTCAGACTCGGCGACGAGGGCCAGCTGCACCGGGGCGGTCGAGCCACCCACCACGCCGAGTTCACGCAAAGGCCGAGACGCGGCGGCGTCGGCCAGCTCGTGGCGGGCGGACTCCAGATCCGCGCCACGGACGAGCACCAGTTCGCTGGACCAGTCACGCAAACCGTGTGCGCGGGCGGGCGGCACCGGGCCAGGTGCGAGTACCGCGTGAAAGTTCGTGCCACCGAAACCGAAGGCGCTCACGCCAGCGAAACCGCCGATGCCGGGCGCGGGACGCGGCGCGGTGGTGAAGGAGAACGGACTGGCCTCGGGCTGCCACGCGCCGTTGGGCTCGGCCAGGTTCAGAGTGGGCGGCACGACCTCGTGCCACAGCGCGAGCGCCGCCTTGATCAGCCCGGCAAGCCCGGCGGCACACTTGGTGTGGCCGATCTGGCTCTTGACCGAGCCCAGCGCGATCGATCCGGGTCTGGCCCCGGCCGCAGTGAAGAATTCGGTGAGCGTGCGCAGTTCGGTCGCATCGCCGACGACCGTGCCGGTGCCGTGCGCCTCGACCATGGTGACGTCGCCTGCTGGCACTCGGGCGTCGGTGTAGGCGCGAGCGAGCGCGCGCTGCTGGCCCTCCGGGCGCGGCGCGGTCAGGCCCAGTGCTTTGCCGTCGCTGGCGGCGCCCACCCCCTTGACCACGGCGTAGACCCGGTCGCCGTCGCGTTCGGCGTCGGCAAGGCGTTTGAGCACCAGACAGGCGACGCCCTCGCCGAGCGCGATGCCGTCCGCCGCCGCGTCGAACGGCCGGCACCGGCCGGTCGGGGACAGCGCGCCGGCCGAGGTGAACATCAGGTAGTCGTTGATGCCGTTGTGCAGATCGACCGCGCCGCACAGCACCATCGAACTGGTGCCCGCCCGCAGTTCCTTCACGGCGACGTCGAGTGCGGCGAGCGACGAGCCGCAGGCCGCGTCCACGGTGTAGTTGGCGCCGTGCAGGTCCAGCCGGTTGGCGATGCGCCCGGAGATGACGTTGGCCAGCGTCCCTGCGAAGGTGTCCTCGGTCAGCGTCGGCAGCTCGGCGAGCAGTTCGTCGGGGACGCGTTCGAGGTAGGTGGGGAGCAAGGACCGGAACGCAGCGGCGTTGGCCAGGTCACCACCGGCCTCGGCGCCGAAGATCACGCTGGTCAGCTCGCGGTCGAAGGCGCGGTCGGCGTAACCGGCGTCGGCCAGCGCCCGCCGTGCGATTTCCAGCGACACCAGCTGCGCCGGGTCGATGCTGCCCATCGAGGTCGGCGGGATGCCGTAGGCGAGTGGGTCGAAGTCCAGCGGTGGCAGGAACCCGCCCCAGCGCGACGCGGATTCCGCCGCGTAGCGCTGGGTTTCCCAGCGGTCGTCGGGAACCTCGGTCACCGCGTCGATCCCGCGCAGGATGACGGACCAGAAACCGGCCAGGTCGGCGGCGCCGGGGAACGCGCAGGCGATTCCGATGATCGCGATGTCCCGATCATCCGCACGGACCGGCTCGGCCGGCGCCTGCGCGCGGGCCAGCAGCAGGTCGGTGGCCTCGGTCGTGACCTGCCGGTGCAGGGCGTCGATGGTGGTCGCGGCGTGTCGCAACGCGGCGGCCTGACCGGCCAGGTAGAGCCCGTCGTCGAGCTGTGCGGTCGCGTCCACTTCGGTCAGGCTGGCGTCGATGCGGCGCAGGCCCTTGCTGGCGATGCGCAGGCGGCCGGTGTTGAGGTTTTCCAGCTGCTGCCAGGCGTCCTGCGCGGACGTGCCGGGCCGCGCGGTCAACTCGGCCTTGGCCGCCGCGAACGTCTCGGCGTAGGGGCTCGGTAAGCAGCGGGTTCGGTGGCCGGGCGCGGTCTCCAGAGTCACCGTCGACGCGGCGCGCAACATCTGGTCCTGGAAGGCATCGGTGATGGCGTGGGTCTGTACCGCCTCGCGGGTGAACAGGTACGCGGTGCCCATCAGCACACCGACGCCGGTTCCGGCCGCCGCCTGCTCGGCGGCCATGGCAGCGACCAGAGCGGCCGATCGCGTGTCGTGCACGCCACCGGCGAACAGGATCTCCAGGCCGGGACCATGCCCGCGCAGCACGTCCAACTGCTGTTCCCAGAGCACGAAGCTGGTGCGCGGACCGATGTGCCCGCCGCATTCGGCGCCCTCGAACACGAATCGGCGCAGACCCACGTCGAGGAACTGGCGAAGCAGGATCGGCGACGGCGCGTGCACGTAGGTCGGGATGCCGGCCGCTTCGAGTTCCTTGACCTGACTGACCTTGCCGCCCGCGAGCAGCGCGCAGCCCGGCCGCGCGGCCCGCACCTCGGCGAGTTGGCGGTTCATCAGGTCCGCGTCGAGGAAGCCGAGCAATCCCGCGCCCCACGGCCGGTCGCCGAGCCGGTCCGCGGTTCCGCGCAGGAGGTCTGCGGTGCCGGGGCCGTCGGCGGTCGCGACGGCGACGAACGGAAAGCCGCCGTGTTCGGCGACGGCCGCCGCGAATTCGGGCTGGTCGCTGACCCGGGTCATCGGGCCCTGCACGACCGGCAGCGCGCTGCCGAGGGTGCGGCACAGCGGTGCGCCCTGCTCGGCCGGACCGTTGGTGGGTAGCTCGCGCAGAACGGCCATGATGTCGCGGACGGCGTGTTCCGCGGTGCGGTACCGGCGGGCGAACAGCGGCGCCAGCGATGTGTCCGAACGGGAAAGACGACCGCGCGCCGATGCCGGCGTCCCCGCTTCGGGCAGCAGCGCCAGTTGCTCGTCGAGCAGCACGCCGAAGGCGCCCGCGGCCACAGCACCCGCCGCGGTTCGAGGTCCGGTGCCAGCCACCCAGATTGGCAGGTCGGCGCCGTAGGCGTCCAGGAGTTGTTGCAGCAGGACGAAACTGGTCGGTTCGTCGCCGTCGGCGGCGAGCAGCCCGGCGGCGCCTCGGGTCACGGCGGCGTCGGCGTCGGTCAGCGATCGGACGCCCGCCACGATGGGCGCGGATGTGGCGGGCAGCTCGACGCCGGGATCGACCAGCACCAGTTCGGCACCGTTCAGATCGGCTGGCACGCGACAACCGGCCCGCACGCGGAACCCGAAAGGCATTCGCATTGTTCGAGTCGTGGCAAGAAGGTCGCCAGCGTCCAGCAGCCCGACTCCGCCACCACGGGTAACAGCGCTGACCAGATGTGGCCTGGAGCCGCAGACCCCCAGGACCCGCGTTCGCGTTGCGAAGACGTCGCGCACTGGCGTACCTCCTTGTTCACCAGCAGCAGAAGCAGCCCGCTAAGGAAGACACAATAGAGAGGAATTGGTCATTCCTCTATCTCCAGATGGAGGTAGACATGTCAACCCACAATGGGTATACATGTCAACTCAGGCAGTCGAGCTGGTACTGGAGCCGCCGTGGATCTGGCTGGACGCGTGGTCGTGGTTACGGGTGCAGCGCGCGGGATCGGTGCCGCGATGGCCCGGCGATTCGCCGCCGAAGGGGCAGCCGCGGTCATGGTCTCCGATGTGGACATCGCGGGCGCGGAGAAGGTCGCCGCCGAGATCATGACCGGGGGCGGGCAGGCCAGCGCCATCTCCGCGGACGTCACGTCGAAGGACGAGCTGAACGCACTCGTGCGGACCACCAGAAAGACCTACGGACGGCTGGACGTCTTCTGCTCCAACGCGGGCGTCGCCTTCGGGACCGGCGTGCACGCGTCCGGCGAGCAGTGGGAACGGTCGTGGTCGATCAATGTCATGCAGCACGTGCACGCCGCGCAACTGGTGCTGCCGGCGATGGCCCGCGCCGGAAGCGGATACCTGCTGATCACGGCGTCGGCGGCTGGACTACTCGCCGCGCCTGGTGATGCTCCGTACACGGTGACCAAGCATGCCGCCGTCGGCCTCGCCGAATGGCTGGCGCTGACCTACCGGCCGCGCGGTGTCACGGTGAGCGCACTGTGCCCGCTCGGCGTGCGGACCGACCTGCTCGAACCCGCGCTGGCTGCCGGTCATCCTGCCGCCCTCGCGATCGCGGCCGCCGCTCCCCTACTGGAACCAGAGGACGTGGCGGCCTGTGTCGTCAACGGCATTCGGGCCGAAGAATTCCTGATTCTGCCGCACGAATCAGTGCGCGGGCAGTACGCACACAAGGCGCGCGGGGTCGACAAGTGGATCGACGCCGTCATCGACGGTGGATCGGCTGGGGGGAATTGAGCATGGAGTTCCGCAGGGTCGGCGCGAGCGGTCTCGCGGTCAGCGAGATCGCCTACGGGAACTGGCTGACCGAAGCCGACACGGCGGAGTGCGTGCCAGCCGCGTTCGATGCCGGCATCAACACCTTCCACACGGCCGCGGCATGGGCCTCAGGAGCCGCCGAGGAAGCGTTGGCCAGCGCGCTGGCCGGGATCAGCCGCGACGAACTGGTGTTGTGCACCGGCGTTTTCTGGCCGGAGGGTCCAGGCCCGAACGCGGCCGGGCTCAGCCGCAAGCACCTGTACGACTCGCTGCACGGATCGCTGCGCAGGCTCGACACCGACTACGTGGACATCTATCTGCTGCTGCGGTTCGACTACCAGACACCGATTGAGGAAACGTTCCTCGCACTGTCGGATCTCGTGCGCCAGGGCAAGATCCGCTACGTCGGCACCTCCGAATGGACTGCGGAACAGTTGCTGCGAGCCGAATCCGCCGCGGCCCGCTACGCGGTGCCGCTGATCGTCAACGAGCCGCACTATTCGATGGTGTGGCGCGTGGCCGAGGCCCAGGTGATGCCCACGTGCGAGCGGCTGGGCATCGGCCAGTTCGCCTCGGTGCCGCTGGCCCAGGGCGTGTTGACTGGCAAGTACCGCGCAGGAGAACGACCGGCCGAATCGCGGGCGAACGGAACACCGGAACAACGCATGTCCGTGCAGGGCCTGCTGATCCCCGAGCTCATCGATCGCGTCGACCTGCTGCGCGGCGTCGCCAGCGACCTTGGCCTGACCACAGCCCAACTGGCCATTGCCTGGTCGCTGCAACACACCACGGTCGCCTCGACGATCGTGGGCGCGCGCACTCCCGCTCAGGTGACCGAGAACGCGAAAGCTGCTGGCGTGCGGTTGGATCTGGACGCGCTGACCAGGATCGACCAGCTGCTGGGCAGCCTGGTGCAGACCGACCCTCGGCTGGTGTGGTCCCCACCGGCCGGGCGGCTGTGAACCTGGGTGGATCACAGCAGACCGGCTTCACCGGCCTTGGCGATTGCCTCGACCCGGTTCCTGGCACCGAGTTTGTGCAACGCCGACTGCAAATAGGTCTTGATGGTATTGCGGGTGAGGTCGGTCGACTCGGCGATCTCGGGGTTCGTCTTGCCTTCCGCCGCCAGCCGAAGCACCTCGTACTCGCGGCGGGTCAGCCCCAGGCGGGTCAATGCCCGGGAGCGACGTGATTCGTCCGAGACGATCCGGGGATCGACGATCAGCTCACCCCGCAGGGTCTTGCGCAGCGTGGCGGAAAGGTCCATGCCGCCGATGTCCTTGAGCAGACCGCCGTCCGCGCCCGCGTCGAGCGCGTTCTTCATGGCCACGTGGTCGGTGTAGGCGGTGAAGATCACGATCTTCACGATAGTGCGCATCGACCGCACCTTGGCGATGACCTCGGTCGCGGACATGTCCGGCAGCCGGAGGTCCAACAGGATGATGTCCGGCTGGAGTTCCCGAACCGATTCGATCGCCGCTCGGCCGGACTCGGCGGACGCGGCGACGATCAGCAGTGGATCGGAGCGGAGTAGCAATTTCACCCCGTCGCGCACCACCGGGTGATCGTCGACGACAAGGATCGTCTTGCTTTTCATCAGTGCCCCGACCGACGTAGCGTGGTTGACAAGTAAACTTGATCGACTCTTTGTTGTCAACGACCACGAATGAATGGCCGCCGAGCTCAGTACGGCACGCGGCCGTTCACATCCTCCTTGACCCGCTGGGCCAGTCGCACCAGGATCGTGAGCTCCTCGGCGGTCGCGTGGCGCAGCAGGTGCCGTCGAACGGCGGCGGCGTGCGCGGGGGTCACGTCCTTGAGTACTGCCCGCCCCTGCTTGGTGATGGACACGGCCATCTGCCGGGACTTCGGATCCAGCGCGCGGCTGAGCAGGCCACGGTCCTCCATTCTGGCCAACTGGTGCGACATCCGGCTCTTGGACCAGAACATCGACGATGCCAGGTCCTGCTGAAGCATCAGCCCGGAGTCGGCCTCGGCCAGGTGCAGCAGCACACTGTGGTCGGTCGGCGACAGGTCCGACACGTTTCGCACATCCGCCGCGACGCGGAAGCGGAGCAGATCGGACATTCCCAGTAGTGAGCGCCACACGTGGGTTTCATCGGCGGAGAGCGCGGCGGAATCGGGCATGCGATCAAACTACCGTATTGGCAACCGGTCGGGCGAGTTTCCACTGCCACTTGCCCACCGCCAAAAATTCGACTCTAATTGCCAATACGATATTCCTGGTTGACATAGCAACCTGAACGGGAGTTCCCGTGTTCGTCGCCAGCTGCGTTGTTTCCGTTGTCCTCGCCGGACTGCTTGCCCACTCGGCGACCGGAAAGCTCACCAGGCACCAGAAACAGGTCGCCGGCATGCGCGCCACCGGCTTCCCGGTCGCCCGGCTGCCCTGGCTGGCCGCGGCGGAACTGGCCGCCGCGGCCGGTCTGCTGATCGGGCTGGTCTGGTGGCCGGTGGCCGTCGCGGCGTTGGTCGGCCTGGTGGCTTATTTCGTCGGCGCACTCGTCTTCCTCCTGCGCGCTGGGCTGACCATGTTCGCCGCGTGGTCACGGGCCGCCGCCTTCCTGGCCGTCACCGTGGTGCTACTGGCCTTCGACCTGGCCCGTGCCTCGTCGTGACCTCGGCATCGCGAAGGAGATCACCAGGCCGAGCAGGAAGATCGCGGCCACGACCAGGTACGCGTACCGGTAGCCGGCGTCGTGGTAGAAGGCGGTGCCGTGCGCGACCGTGGAACTGGTGTCCAGGGTGGTGAACAGGATCTGCGCGCCGAGCGTGGCCATCACCCCGACCAGCATCAGCGAGGTGCCGCTGGCCTGCGCCTGTTCCTCGGTGGACACCGAGTCCAGCACCAGGATCGGCGTGCAGCCGAAGATCACGCCGGTGCCTACGGCGGCCACGATCCCGGTGATGATGATCTGCGCTGCGTCGTAGTGGAAGAACGCCTCGAGGACCAGTCCGGCGACGGCGACGGGCACGGCGACCAACCAGGTCGCCCGGATGCTGATCCGGCGCGCCGCCAACGCCACCAGCAGCCCCATCCCGAACAGCACGCAGCCGGCGGGCAGTCCGACCACCGCGCCGTGCAGGGCGGTCCAGCCGAGGCCATCGGAGATCCCGGGTATGTGCGGGTAGAGCGGAATGACAACGGTCATGGTCGCCGCGGTCGCGAACGCGGTGCCCTGCATCAGGGACGTGGCACCGAGCACGGTGGCGACCTTGCGACGGGACAGCATGGCGAGGTCCAGAATCGGGCTGCTGACCCGCAACTCGACCAGGACGAACGCGACCAGCACGAGAGCTCCGCCGATGATCGGCACGAGCACCCGGGGACTCGCCCAGCCGAGATCGGACCCATCACCGAAGCCGAACATCATCGCGAGCACGCCGACGCCCAGCAGCGCGCCGCCCAGCCAGTCGAACGTGCGGCCCTCGGCGTAGCGGGGCGTCTCGGGCAACACCGTCGCGACCAGGACGAGCGCGATCACCGTGCAGATCGCGATGAACCACAGCGCGCCGCGGAAGGTGTAGGTGTCCAGCAGCCAGCCGCCGACCAGCGGCCCGAACGCGACGATCCCGCCGAGCGCGGCGCCGATCGTGCCGGTGACCGCGCGCAGGCTGCGACCCGGGACAACGTCGCGGGCGGCGGCCAGGCTCAACGCGGCGACCGGTACGTAACAGGCGGCGATGGCCCGGCCCGCGATCAGCACGCCGAAGGAGGGCGCCAGCGCGCACACCACGTCGCCGACGAACCCGGCCACGATGAGCGAGAGCATCACCCGGCGCTTGCCGTGGATGTCGCTCAGCCGCACCGCGAACGGGAGCAGCAGGGTGCCGACGAGCGCGTAGATCACCATGAACCAGGCGATCTGCGTGGTGTGGAAGTACTGGGCGACCTGCGCCTGCGTGACGGCCGAGATCACCGACGACGCGTTGACCAGCTGAGCTGGCCACAACAGGGCGATGACCAGCAACCACAACGGCTTGGAGCGGGCACCGCGCACCGGCGCGACTGTGGCGGGCGAGAGGGGTGACTGGGATAAGGCGGGGCGGGGATCCATGACTGTTCCTCTCAAGCCACCGGGTCCTTCCACTGTGGACACATGGAAGATGTCGAGAGCATTGCCGCCAAGTACAGGTCAGGTTGCGTGTTCCGGGCAACAGAGCGCCCGTTAGGACTCGCACCCTTGGGCGTAAGCGCTTGTTACGCCTGCTCACCAACACGCGACGCGTGTTACCGTCACAATGGATCGGACTAGCCGATCCGAGGGAGAACCCGATGTCCACCGCCAATCGAGCAGGTCTGGGCGCCCGGATCGTTAGCACGGTCCAGCAGCGGATGTTGGGGCTACCGCCGCGCCGCAACGACTACACAGTCGAGCGCCGCGTGCCGGTGCCGACCAGGGACGGCGAGCGCCTGCTCACCGATCACTACGCGCCCGTCGGCACCGCGCGGGGCACCGTGTTGATCAGGACGCCGTACGGCCGGGGGCTGCCGGAAAGCATGCTGCACGGCCGGATGCTGAGCGAACGCGGCTACCACGTGCTGATCCAGAGCGTGCGCGGCACCGGTGGCTCCAGTGGCGTCTTCCGCCCGATCGCGCAGGAGACTGACGACGCCCAGGACGCGGTGGCGTGGCTGCGCACGCAGCCGTGGTTCACCGGATCGCTGGCGACGCTGGGAGGTTCGTACCTCGGGTGGACGCAGTGGGCGCTGCTGCGGGACGCACCACCGGAACTGCGCGCGGCCGTGGTCATCGTCGGACCGCACGACTTCGGCAAGGCCATCCACGGCACCGGCACGATCGCGCTGGCCGATTTCCTCGGCTGGAGCGCTGTGATCGAAGCCGAGGGGCACGGCCTGCCCGCGGTCGTGGCCGCGCGCAGGCGGGTCAAGACCGCGTTGCGACAGCCCACCGCGGCCGATGCGGCGGCGTTCGCGCTGCGCGGTGGCGCCCCCTGGTTCTCCGACTGGCTCGGCCACCCCGATCTCGGCGATCCGTACTGGCAGCCGTACCAGGCGTCCGGTTCGCTGTGCGACACCGCGATCCCGGTGCTGCTGATCGGGGGCTGGCAAGACCTCTTCGTCGAACAGACCCTGGCGCAGTACCGCGAACTCGGCGCGCACAACGCGAACGTGGCCATGACGATCGGTCCCTGGACGCACCTCGACACGGCGTTCAAGGCGGCCAAGGTCGCGGACAGCGAAACCCTCGCCTGGTTCGACCGCCACGTGGCCGGCACCGGTCCCGATCGCCCGGCTCCGGTCCGCGTCCACGTGACCGGAGCGGGACGGTGGCGATCGATGGCGTCCTGGCCACCGAAGACCGGCGACCGCGTGTTGCGGTTCGCTGCGGGCGGCCGTCTGCTCGACTCGACCGAGGCGCAGGCCGACACCGTCGAGTTCACCTACACGCCGGACGATCCGACCCCCGCCGTCGGCGGACGGCACATGTCCTCGGGCGCGGGCAGCCAGGACAACACGACGCTGGAACAACGCGCCGACGTGGTGGTGTTCACCTCCGACCCGCTCGAACACGACCTGGAGGTCTTCGGCGCTCCTCAGGTGGCACTGCTGGTCGAGACCGACGGCCAACCGGCGAACGTCTTCGTTCGACTGTGCGATGTGGACGGTCGAGGCCGGTCCTGGAACATCACCGAGGCGTTCGTGCCGGTAACCGACGAGTCCGCGACAACGGTCGAGCTCGGCTCGTGCGCGCATCGCTTCCGAGCCGGACACCGGCTGCGTGTGCAGGTGTCCGGCGGCGCCTATCCGCGGTACGCGCGCAACCCGAAAACCGTGCGCTACGCGATCGGCGTGCCCGGCTCGTCGTTGACACTGCCGGTGGGCTGACTCGCCGGTCAGTCGAGATGCAGCATGCGGGCCAGGCCGCGCCGACGACCACGTCGAAACACCCGTGCCGGACCGTGTTCGAAGGTGACGTGCACGCCATCGGCGCCATCGTCCAGCGCGGCGATCCGGTCGCCGAACACGTACTCGACCCGTTCGCGGGTGGCGTCGTAGAAGACCTCGGAGAGCTTGCCGCGCAGGATCTCGACCTCCGCTACCGGTCCGCTCCCGTCGAACTCGTCCAACCTGGTCGACGCCTCCCGTCGCCCGTCCGCGCCGACCAGGGAAAGACCGTCAGCTGCGGTGGCAGCGGACCGCACCGCAGCCGAAAGACCGGACCTGGTGACGACCTCGTGCGCGGCGGTGCCGCGAATGTCGACCAGTTGCCCGCCTTCGCGCAGCGCGGGCGCCTGCTCGACCACGGTCACGTCCGCGCCGTACCTGACCAGCCAGAACGCGAGCGCGGGCCCGGCAATACTGGCTCCCGAGCAGGCGAGGCGCAGCACACGATCGGCAACGCGGGATCAGTCCGCGAAGAACAACCGGGCCGGGTTGTCGACCAGGATCAGCCGCCGGTCCGCCTCACCCGGCGCCCAGTCGGCCAGCAGATTGACCAGCTCCCCCGTGTCCCGCTGGCCGTTGGGCAGATGCGGCCAGTCCGACCCCCACACCACCCGATCCGGCCGCGCCCGGACCAACGCGCGACCCAGCGGCGCGACACTCGACAGCGACTTGTCCCCCGCCACCCGATAAGCACCCGAGAGCTTCACATAACACCGCCCACCGTCCATGATGGACAAAAGTCCATCGAAGTCGTCCCTGGTCAGCCCGTCGGACTCCTTCATGTACCCCAGGTGATCGATGACGAAGGTGTCCTCGAAATCCGCCAGGAACGGCAGCAAATCCCGAACCACCACACCCGGGGTGTAGAACTGGAGATGCCAGCCGCGCGGCCGGGTCCGCGCCGCGACCGACCGCACATACGCGATCAGCTGATCAGTGGGCCATTCCGCCCGTTTGAACAAGTCCAGCCTGATCCCACGAACCCCGAACTGGTGCCAGGCATCCAGCTCCGCGTCGGAAACGTCGTCCTCGATCTGCACCACCGCACGCACCCGCTCCCCCTGCGCCGCGAGCACATCGAGCAACAGCCGATTGTCCGAGCCGTAGTAGGTGGGTTGCACCAGCACCGCGCGATCGATGCCCAGCCAGTCGATCAGCCGCACGTACTGCGCGAGCGTGGCATCCGGAAACGTGTAGAGCGGATCGGACACATGCGGATAGCCCGGCTCGAACACGTGAAAATGCGTGTCGCAACTGCCCGCCGGAATGGTGAACACCGGTTCGGAGTTCGTCTCGGCCGCGCGCATCGGCTGTGTTTGCGCGAAGGCAGGTCGCATCGTCACTCCGGCTCGGTCGTGGTGTTCGCGTTGTCGTGGCAGTTCCGTGCGGCTGCCGCGGCGGCGTTCGCGGCGCGGTAAAGCAGCGCCGAGTCCATACCGGTCAACACCAGCGGACACACCCCCAACGGCAGCAGTGACCGGTACACCGCGCCGTCGCCGACCCCGCCCACCATCAGCAGCTTGCCGTGCTCCAGGCAGGCTCGGCCCACCCGCGCGACGGCGTCGGTGAACCGAGGATCGTCATAGCGTCCGGGCACGCCGAGTTCGGCGGTGAAGTCGTTGGCCCCGATGGCGATCATGTCGACGCCGTCCACGGCCGCGATCGCGTCCGCGTTCGCGATGCCGGCCGGGGTCTCCACCAGGATCTGCACCACGCACGCGTCGTCCAATGCGGGATTCAGCACCCGGGCGGGCGTGGGCCGCATGCCCAGCTGCGGCACCATCGCGGTCTGGGATCGCTGGCCGCGCGGCGCGAACCGGCAGGCCCGCGCGACGATCCTTGCCTCGTCGGCGGTTTCCACGCGCGGCGCGATGATGCCGTGCGCGCCGCCGTCCAGAACTCGGCCGATCATCCCGTACTCGCGCTCGGGAACGCGCACGAACGCCGTGAGACCCAACATGTCCGCGGTCGTGCACAGGGTCGCGGCCACGTCGACCGACATGGTGCTGTGTTCGAGGTCGACCATGATCGCCTGGTGGCCGGTGGACGCCGCGATGTGGACCGTGTCCGGGGTTCGGGCGGAGCGCAGCCCCATCATGAGCGTGAGTTCGCCGGCATGCAGCCGTTGCAGGATCCCGTCATCCACCCGCCGAGTACAGCTGGCCAGGATGGCAGATTCAAGTAAGCTGACGTAACTGTTCGCCACGTCCAGCGTAAGAGGGTGTGACGCATGCTCGACGTCCGAAAGCTCATCATGCTGCGCGCCGTCGCCGCCGAAGGCTCCATCGCGGCGGCCGGGAGGATGTTGCAGTACACCCGGTCCGCGGTGTCCCAGCAACTGACCGCGCTGGAAGCCGAGGCCGGTACCGCGCTGGTCGACCGCGCGGGCAACCGCGTCACCCTGACGCCCGCCGGTCGGATCCTGGTCGACCATGCCGAACGGATCCTGGTCGAACTGCGCGCGGCGGAGGCCACATTGGCCAGCGCGGACACCGAGGTGACCGGACTGCTGCGGGTCGGCATCCCGTTCCGGGAGGGGCCTCGGATCATGAGCCGCGCGCTCACCGACATCCGCCACCGGTTCCCGGACATGGAAATGCGCCTGGCCAGCACCACCAACGACGCGGGCCCGGCGGCCGTCCGACGCGACCAGCTCGACATGGTCATCGTCTCCCGGTACGGCGACGCGCACGCTTCGACAACACCGGGCCTGCGTGAATGGGTGCTCGGCCACGACCCACTGCTGCTGTGCGTGCCCACCACGCACCCGCTGGCGAACCGGCGCAGTTGCGGCATGGCACAGTTGCGCGACGAACCGTGGGTGATGTGCCCGGACAGTCCGCTGGGCCGGCTGGTGGCCAGCATGTGCGCGATCGCCGGTTTCCAGCCGAAGGTGGCCGCGACCGTCTACGACGTGGGCACCGCCATCGGTCTGGTCGGCATGGGCTGGGGCGTCACCGTCGCGGCCGAGCTCACGCCGGCCACGGCCGAGGACGAGATCGCGCGACTGCGGATCAACGAGGTGCAGACGGTGCGGCACAACGTACTCGTGGTGCGCGACGGCGAACACCTGTCCCCGCGCATGGCCGCGGTGATCTCCGCGGTACGCGCGGTAGCCGCCGACCTCCCCAGCGGCGAACCGTCGACACGGCGTTGATCCCCCGCGACGTCAGCACCTCTAACGCTGATCGTGTCAAACCATAACGCCAACCAGCTTGTGAGCGCCCGCATCCTGCGGCTGTACTGGTCTTCCGCCGGTACGCCGTCAGAACGAGGAACCCCATGTGCGCAGCCCAGCTCACCGAGTGGTGTCGCATTCCCACCTCCGGTGCGCGCGCCGTCGCGCCGTTCGACATCGGCGGACTGTCCCTGTTGGCCGTTCCCCAACTCGCCCGCGACATACCGGGCGAACCCGCGCACATGAACGGTGGCGACCCCGATACCGATCTGCTCATCCTCCGCAGAAACGAAACCGGGTACCACAGCTTCCAGACGGTGCCCGCCCCGGCTGGCGAAGATGCCGAGTTCTTCCGCGTCGGCGACCGCGCATTCCTGGCCACCGCGAGCATCCGCGCCGGTCAAGCCCCCCACGACTTCGCCACCGAGTCCACCATCTACGAATGGACCGGCCGGAATTTCGAACCCTTCCAGCGGATTCCCACCTTCGCCGCCAAGCAATGGCGCTACTTCACCGTCGCAGGCCACCATTTCCTGGCCCTCGCCCAGGGTATAGCCGTACCCGCGACCGAGGACCGCAACCGGGCCTCCCGGATCTTCCGCTGGAGCGGTGAGTCCTTCGAGCCGTTCCAGGAAGTCCCGTCCCGGTGGGCATACAACTGGCACGCGTTCTCCTTCGGCGGCAACGACTTCCTCGCGCTCGCCGACCACGTCGACCCGTCCCGGCTCTACCGCTGGGACGGGTCGGCCTTCGTGCCCGATCAGATCCTGGCCGAACAGTACGGTCGCGCCTTCGCCACCTTCCACGCCGACAGCGAGGACTACCTGCTGGTCGGCTGCATCACTGGCGCATCCCGGCTGCTGCGCCGGAACGGCTGCCGCTTCGCCGGAGCGCAGGTCCTGGACGGCCAGGGCGCCCGCGAATTCGCGGTACTGAGCACCGGCTCGGACATCTACGTCGTGCGGGTCAACTTCATCCTCGGCACCCCGGCCGCACCGATCACCGCGCTGACCTCCCAGCTCTACCAGTGGCAGCACGGAAAACTGGTGACCGTCCAGGAATTCCCCACCTTCGGCGGCACCGACGTCGCGGTGACCTCGGACGAACACGGCCCGCTTGTCATCGTCTCGAATGGATTGAGCGCTGACGTCCGGTTCGCCACCGACACCGTCGTCTACCGGTTCGCAGCACAACCGTTCCGCCAGCACGATCAACCTGGGAGCCCGCGATGACCGGTGTACACGAAGACCCCGACCTGGTGCGACTGTTCACCACGTACACCGCACACGCCGAAGGTATCGGGCGACACCTCGGGCGCTCGTTCGCGGCACACACCCGGGACACCCCGCTGCTCGTGGCCACCGGCGCGGACTTCGCCCTCTATCCGGGCGGCGGAGCACCCCCGGTCATGGAGGGATACCGGCTCTCGCCCCGCGGCTTCAAGGAACTGACCGCCGTCTCACACCTCGGCCCGGCCGTGGCAAGCCTGGTGTACCTGCGGACCCGGCTCGACGATCCCACCTGGCGCGAGGACGCCCAACGCCTGCTGGTCGAGGTGAAGGGCAGCCGCGCCGCCAACAGCACCCGGTTGTGGCGCGACCGGATTCAGGTCGAGGCGTACCAGGGCCGAGAACAGGAGATCGCCGACATGATCGACTACTCCTGCGCCGTCACCGCCCGCTACCTCACCGCCGCGCTCACCGACGAGAACTACCTCAACGAGGAAACGCTGCGCACCGACTATCTCGAGGGCGGCGGCGATGTCGACCTGCCGGTGCCGATCAACCACATGATGGTGGCCACGTTCTTCCTGGCCGGTCTGGACATCAGCTTCCGGATCGGCCGCTGGCTGCGCGCCCAGCACATCGACTGGGAGCGAGCCATGGTCATCATCGCCGGTCGACAGGGCCGGGCCACGGCCGGTGTCACCTGGACCACCAGCAGCGTCGCCACCGTGATCCTTGGCGCGTCCGGCCACCGCCTTCCGCTGGAGCGCCTCTACCTCGCCCCGCACGCCCCCACCTTCGCCACCCCGCGCGCCGGCGACCTGTCCGAGGTGATCGCCCTTGAGGACGAACTGCGCGCGCTCTGGTGCTCGACCCGGGCAACCGTCGAACTGGGCAGCCTGATGTTCACGGGATATCCGCGATACTCACCGCAGGGCGTGCGGTTCCCCGACATCAGCGACCCGGCGATCACCGAAGTCGCGGAAATGCCCGTCGTGCACCGACCCGACGACATGCGCGCCCTGGTCACCCGACTCCGGGTGGTTCTCGAGGATCCACGTCAACTGCTGTCCGGCGCCGTCACCGACGTCGCGGTGGCCGCCCTCACCGCCGCCGACTGGAACCCGGCCGCCGTCGTGGTGCCCGGCCTGACCGGCGTCCACTACCCCACCGACCGCTGACCCGCGCTGGCATGGTCGACGCGCTCCTGCGGGGATTGGGCGCAGCGTCGGGTAGCTAGTGTCGTGTAATCCTGTTCGTCTTACTCGTCTCCGGCGCCCAGGCGGCCCCTCGCCGCGTTGTCGTCGTCCCCGGTACAACAGAGGTACCGGCTCCTCCTTCGCCTTGCGAGGAACCACCTGGATCACCGGATCCGAG
>DASXOJ010000305.1:0-8312 GCA_036494465.1 Pseudonocardiaceae bacterium | reverse complement strand
CCGGCAGCTGAGCGGACTCCGGCGGCCCAGCCACGGCGGCTGGGCCGCAACGGACCGCCGGATTACGCCGATCGAGTGATGGTTGCCCCGATCGAGTGTCCCGCAGTACGGGAGTTGTTACGCAGAATCGGTGCCTGCGGTGGGAGCGGAGGGCTTCGGCCGGTAGCCTGCCAAAGTCAAGAGTCCCACAGCGGGACCCTTTACTGCGGAGGTGTACATGCGGCTCGCGGTGATCCCAGGTGATGGGATCGGGCCCGAGGTGGTGGACGAGGCACTCAAGGTGCTCAGGGAAGTCTCTCCGAACGCGGAGACGACCAACTACGACCTTGGTGCCGCCCGGTGGCACTCGACCGGTGAACTGCTTCCCGAGTCGGTACTGGGCGAGCTGCGTCAGCACGATGCGATCCTGCTCGGCGCGGTCGGCGACCCCTCGGTACCCAGCGGAATCCTGGAACGCGGTTTGTTGCTGCGGCTGCGTTTCGAACTCGACCACCACGTGAACCTGCGCCCGGCCCGGCTCTACCCCGGCGTGCACGGCCCGCTCAGTGACCAGCAAGAAATCGACATGGTGATCGTGCGGGAAGGCACCGAGGGTCCGTACGCGGGCACCGGCGGTCTGCTCCGCAAGGACACCCCGCACGAGATCGCCACCGAGGTCAGCGTCAACACGGCGTACGGCGTCGAGCGGGTGGTGCGCGATGCGTTCGCGCGCGCGTCCTCCCGGCCTCGCAAGCACCTGACCCTGGTGCACAAGACCAACGTGCTCACCTTCGCCGGTGGCCTGTGGTCGCGGATCGTGGAGGAGGTCTCCCTCCAGCACCCCGAAGTCACCGTGAACTACCAGCACGTGGACGCGGCCACGATCCACATGGTCACCGACCCGGCCCGCTTCGACGTGATCGTCACCGACAACCTGTTCGGCGACATCCTCACCGACCTCGCGGCTGCCATCACCGGTGGCATCGGTCTCGCGGCGAGCGGCAACCTGGACGTGACCCGGCGCAATCCGAGCATGTTCGAGCCGGTGCACGGCAGCGCTCCGGACATCTCCGGTCGCGGTCTCGCCGACCCGACCGCGGCCGTTCTCTCCGTCGCTCTGATGCTCGACCACCTCGGCAACCACGAGTCGGCGCGGCGCATCGAGGCGTCCGTCGCGTTCGATCTGGCCACCCGCGATCACAATTCACCGGGTGCCACCGAGGCCATCGGCGACCGGCTCGCGGCCCTGGTTTCGTCCAACCAGTCCCGCGCGAACACGTAAGAACTCGTTGCCAGTGGGCCGATCCGAGCTTCGGGTCGGCCCACTGTCGCGTCTCGGCATCTGGGAGATTCGACCCGGGGAGTGGACTGCCCCGCGAGGGTGTGCGACCATCCGTTTCATGGCTCACCAGGTGGTGATTATTTTTCAGCGTGCCGGATAGCTGATTTTCCAGCCCCGGCACGCAAACCTCTCGCGCCCATGCGGGAGGTTTTTTGTTTGTCCAAAACACGCCATCACCACCCCCGAAACAGGAGACCTCCAGTGACCCGCACCAGCCCGGCTGGCACCCCCCTCGGCGACGATTTCCACCTGTTCGACACCACGCTGCGGGACGGTGCGCAACGAGCCGGGATCAGCTATTCGGCGACGGACAAACTCGCCGTCGCGCGATTGCTGGACTCCGTCGGCGTCGGCTTCATCGAAGGCGGCTGGCCTGGTGCGCTGCCCACCGACACCGAGTTCTTCGCCCGCGCCGCGGCCGGTGAACTCGAACTCGCGCACGCCGCGCTCGTCGCGTTCGGCTCCACTCGCAAAGCGGGCGTCGACGTACGCGAGGACAAGCAGGTCAAAGCCCTCCTCGACAGCCAGGCACCAGTGGTCACGCTGGTCGCCAAGTCGGACCGGCGGCACATCGAACGCGCGCTGCGCACCGATGTCGACGAGGCGTGCGCGATGGTCAGCGACACCGTTCGCTACCTCGTCGACAACGGCAGGCGGGTGTTCCTCGACGCGGAGCACTTCTTCGACGGCTACGCCTACGACCCGGACTGCGCGCTGCGCGTGCTCCAGTCCGCTGTGGACGGCGGGGCCGACGTGGTGGTGCTCTGCGACACCAACGGTGGGCAACTGCCCGGCGGGCTTGGCCAGACCGTCACCGAGGTCTTCGCCAGGACCGGTTTCCGGCTGGGCATCCACTGCCAGGACGACACCGCGTGCGCGGTGGCGAATTCGATCGCGGCGGTGCAGGCAGGTGCCACGCACGTGCAGTGCACCGCCAACGGATACGGCGAACGGGCCGGTAACGCCGACCTGTTCGCGGTCACCGCGAACTTGGTGACCAAGCTCGGCATGCCGGTGCTACCCACCGAAGCGCTTGCCGAGCTGTCCCGCGTCTCCCATGCCATTGCCGAAATCGCGAACATCGCCCCGAACGCCCACCAGGCGTATGTCGGGCAGTCGGCCTTCGCCCACAAGGCGGGTCTGCACGCGAGCGCGATCAAGGTGGATCCGTTGCTGTACAACCACATCGATCCGGCCATCGTCGGCAGCGACATGCGGGTACTGGTCACCGAGATGGCCGGCAGGGCGAGCCTCGAACTCAAGGGACGTGAGCTCGGGATCGACCTCGCCGGCCGCCCAGACGTGCTCACCACGGTCACCAACCGGGTGAAGGAACTGGAATCCACCGGCTGGTCGTTCGAGGCCGCCGACGCGTCGCTGGAGTTGTTGCTGCGCGCCGAACTCGGCGACGAGTCGAACGTCGAAGCGCCGTTCACGCTGGAGTCCTACCGGGTCATCCTGGACCACCGAGCGGACGGCGTGGTCATGTCCGAGGCGACCGTGAAGGTCATCATCGACGGCGAGCGGGTCATCGCGACAGCGGAAGGCAACGGCCCGGTGCACGCGCTGGACGCCGCGCTGCGCCAGGCCCTCCGTCCGCACCTGCCGTGGACCGACTCGGTCAGCCTGGCCGACTACAAGGTCCGCATCCTCACCAACTCGCACGGCACCGACGCGGTCACCCGCGTGCTGATCGAGTCGACCGACGGCGAGGCCGAATGGACCACGGTCGGCGTGCACGGCAACATCGTCGAGGCCAGCTGGCTGGCCATGTGTGACGGCCTCGCCTACAAGGCGATGCGCCGCGCCACGCTCGTTTCGTCGTAAATTCGATTGGCCCGGTGATATGTGTGGCGGATCATTCGGGCATGAGCACACAGTTCGGCGTCGGGGGCAACCGGATCGGGTGGTCGGACCTGCCGGAGCGGGTCCGCACCGCCCTCACCGAGCGGTTCGGCGCCGACGTCGAGTCCGAGGCGAGCCAGCCCGGCGGATTCTCCCCGGGCCTGGCCGCCCGGCTGCTGCTGTCCGACGGGCGCAGGGTGTTCGTCAAAGCCGTTGGACTGCAACGGAATCCGGACTCGCCCGCGATGCACCGGCGGGAAATCCGGATCCTGCGCGCGTTGCCGCCCGATCTGCCGGTGCCCGCGCTGCTCGACAGCTACGACGACGGCGACTGGGTCGCGCTGATCATCGAGGACGTCGAGGGAACCTCGCCCGCGATGCCCTGGCGTACCGAGGAGTTCGCCGAGGTCGTCACCGCGCTCACCGCGTTGTCGAAACGACTGACCCCGAGCCCGATCCAGGTCGAGCCGGTCCACGAAGCGCATCCCGAACTGTTCGGCAACTGGCGCGCACTGGCCGGGAGCGACGTTGATCGGCTGCCTGGTTGGGCTGCGGATCAGCTGGAGCTGCTCGTCGAGTTGGAGACCGACGCGGTCGACGCCGTTCGCGGCGACACTCTGCTGCACCTCGATCTGCGCGCGGACAACATGCTGTGTACCGATGCGGGTGTCGTGTTCGTGGACTGGCCGCACGCGTGCCTCGGCGCGTCCTGGTTCGACCTGGTGGGGTTGCTGCCCAGCGTCGGTATGCAGGGCGGGCCCGACCCGGAGACCGTGTGGCAGCGGGCCGTCGGCTCGTCCGCCGATCCGGACCGGGTCAATGCCGCGCTCGCCGCGGTCGCCGGTTTCTTCCTGGTCGGGTCCATCCAACCGGCGCCGCCCAACCTGCCGACGGTGCGCACGTTCCAGCGGTTGCAGGGCGAGGTCACACTCGACTGGTTGCGCGGCAGGCTGCGGATCTAGAGTGCGGATGTGCGTATAGGCCGAATTGCTCATCCAGACGGTGTTGCCTTTGTCGCGATCGAGGGCGACGACCCGGACAATCTGACAGCGGCGGAAATCGCCGAACATCCCTTCGGCGACCCGACCTTCACCGGCCGCCGCTGGCCGCTCGCGGACGCGCGGCTGCTCGCGCCGATCCTGCCAAGCAAGGTGGTGTGCATCGGCAAGAACTACGCCGACCACGCCAAGGAGATGGGCGGCGAGGCACCCGCCGACCCGGTCATCTTCATCAAGCCGTCGACGACCGTGATCGGTCCGAACGCGGCCATCAAACTGCCAGGGGACTCCAGTCGCGTCGACTACGAGGGCGAACTCGCCGCCGTCATCGGCATGCCCTGCCGCGACGTCCCCGCCGCGCGCGCGGCCAGCGTGATCCTGGGCTACACGGTCGCCAACGACGTGACCGCGCGCGACCAGCAGGCGCACGACGGCCAGTGGACGCGTGGCAAGAGTCACGACACGTTCTGTCCACTCGGGCCGTGGATCGACACCACCGTCAACCCCGCTGACCTGGCCATCCGCACCGAGTTGGACGGCGTGACCAAGCAGGACTCGCGGACTTCCCTGCTGCTGCACGACATCGGCAAGGTCGTCGAGTGGATCTCGCACGTGATGACCCTGCTGCCCGGCGACGTCATCCTCACCGGCACCCCGGCGGGCGTCGGCCCGATGACCGACGGCCAGACCGTTTCCGTGCACGTCGAGGGCATTGGCACCCTCACCAACTCGGTCGCCAACCGCTGAGTTCGAACGAACGCCCGCTCCGGATCGGGGCGGGCGTTCGTGTTTGTCAGGTCCGGCTCAGTGCGCTCGGCCGGGCGAACTGCGGGGCGTGTTCCGGGCGTGGACCGATCGCGATGAAGTAGCCGGGCAGGTACCGCACCGCGGGAATCCGGCGGAACAGCCGGAGCGGGATCTTCGCGAAATTCGAGCGTTTTCCGCCCGTGAGCGGACCGAGCAGGGCCTGTTGCAGTCCTAGCTGGAGCGACTGGACGAGGACGGTCGGGATCCGGCGGCGGCGTTGCACCTTGGCCAGGTCCTGCTGGGTGATGTTCTTGCGCAGCAACGGTTCTGCCAGGATCGTCGCTGCCGCGACCGCGTCCTGGATGGCCAGGTTGATGCCCACTCCGCCGATCGGCGACATCGCGTGCGCCGCGTCGCCGATGCACAGCAGACCGTCCACATGCCAGCGCCGGAGCCGGTTGACGCGGACGTCGAGGTGCTTCACGTCATCGAGGGTGCGGATCTCCTCGGTGCGATCCGCCAGCGTCGGAAACAGCTTCGCGATCCGGTCGCGGAACGCGTCGAGCCCCTGGGCGCGCAACGTCGGGTCGAAACCCTTCCTGTTGAGGTAGGCGACCTGGTAGTTGTCGCCGCGATTGATCGTGAGACCCACGTCATGCTCGGTGACCTGCGCGCGCAGTCCGGTCGGCGCGTCGCCGGGGCGCTTGCTCATCCGGAACCACCAGACGTCGATCGGCGACGAGAACTCGTGTGGCCGCAGGCCGATCGAGTGCCGCAGCGGCGACCAGCGCCCGTCCGAGGCCACCGTGAGGTCCGCGCGGAGTTCGCCTTCCTCGCCGTCGGAGGTCCGGGTCTGCACGCCGACGACCTTGCCGTTGTCGATGATCGGGCCGGTGACCTCGGTGTTCATCCGCAGGTGGAACGTTGGTTCGTGCATCGCGGCGTCGGAGAGCAGATCGAGCAGGTCCCACTGGGGAACCATCGCGATGTGCTGGTAGTCGCCGGGCAGTTTGCTGAAGTCGCCGACGGTCACCGTGCCGACGCCGGGGAACTGGAATTCCACCCGTTGGACCGTGCTGTGCGGCAACGCGTCGAACGCCTTGCCCAGCCCGAGTTCGTCCAGTAGCCGCAGCGTCGACGCGTGCACGGTGTCGCCGCGGAAGTCGCGCAGGAAGTCGGCGTGCTTCTCCAACACCGTCACGTCGACGCCTGCGCGCGCGAGCAGCAGGCCGAGGAACATGCCGGCCGGACCGCCGCCTGCGATGGCGCAGGTGGTCCGGTTCGCGGGATCGGATCGCATGGTGCCCCCTCTTTTTCAACGATGGTTGAATAAGTTCAGGATGCACCTGGCGCTCGCCCTGGTCAAGGGTGGGGTTGGTTGCTGTGGGTAGTTGGCTTGTCGACTGGTCGCGGTCTGGGTGGCGAGCCGAACGCGCCCTAAGTGGTCACTGTGCGTAGAGCAACTGCCGCGCGGAGCAACTACGGACGGCGAACGGTCGAAAGGTTGCCGCACCTAAACACTGGATCGTGTCAGCAGCCGGAAAGTTCACCACGATGGACGAATCGCAGCCAACTGATTCCCGCCTAGCCTCTCCAGGTGGCCTTCCCTCCCGCGAATTCCCTGTCAGTTGATGATCAGCGGAGCCCGCGGGCGGTGACTGGCGGTGTCCGGGCTGTATGCCTCGACGTCGACGACACCCTCGTCGCGCACACGGCCTCCTCCCGCACGGCACTACGCCTTCTGCTCGGCCACGACAACGCTTGGTCACTGTGGGCACAACTCACCGACGAACAGGTCGCGCGCGTCGTCGCAGGCGAAATCGACTCCGACACCATGCGCTGGCAGCGCACCCAAGAGTTCTTCGCCTGCCTCGGCGAACACATCGACGACGCAGAAGCGCAACGCCGGGAAGACGTCCGAGTCAAGGCGATGCGTGCGGGATGGGAACTGTTCGAGGACACGCTGCCCTGCCTGGAGTGGTTGCGGGGAGCCGGGGTGAAGATCGCCGTTGTTACCAATGCTTCCGGGTCCTACCAGCGTCGGAAGCTTGCCAATCTGGGGCTTGCCGAGTTCATCGACGGGATCGTCATCGCAGGCGAACTCGGCGCGGCAAAACCCGACCCGGTGATCTTCCACACCGCCTGCGCCCAACTCGGCTGCCTGCCCGGTGAAGTCGCCCACATCGGCGACCGGCTCGACCTCGACGCCATCGGCGCCCGCGACGCCGGCCTACGCGGCGTCTGGCTGAACCGAACCGACCCCGCCGAAGGTGAACTGCCCCACGGCGTCTCGGTGATCACCACCCTCACCGAACTCCCTGAGCTGCTCGTCTGCGAACTCGACCTCATCGTGCGCTGACCCGCGCACACCAACACCAGGGGGCGATTTCCCGACCTCGCCCACCTTGGTCTACTATTCTCATCCAGCAGGAGGTCAACGGCAACGACGGTTGCCGCCGACAACCAAGATCCTGTTGGGGTATGGTGTAATTGGCAACACGGCTGGTTCTGGTCCAGTTGTTCTAGGTTCGAGTCCTAGTACCCCAGCGAACACACACCAGTGTTGTTCTAGGGCCCCGTCGTCTAGCGGCCTAGGACGCCGCCCTCTCAAGGCGGTAGCGCGGGTTCAAATCCCGTCGGGGCTACACGATTGGGCGATCCCTGTCTGCAGAAGGCGCAGACGGGGATCGTTTCGTTGTGTCTGTACGGGGGCCAAGCCCCCGTAGGCCCCCTTCGTTGGGGGCTCCGCCCCCAAACCCCTGGTGCTTCGCTTCGCTCGCAGGCGCGCTTCGCTTTCGCTCGCTGCCGGGGCTTCGCTTCGCTCGCGGCCTTTTGCGTTGGGGGCTTCGCTTTGCTCGCGGACTTTGGGGTCGCAGCCTTTGGTCTGGCGGTCTGGCGGTCTGGCGGTCTGGCGGTCTGTTGGCCTTCGGGACTCCCGCCCTTGCCTATGGCCTTGGGTCTGCTTGGTCCAGCAACGCCTGTCCCAGGTCCGATCTTGTGTGCCGTACCGATGAGCCGATCCGTTTGGTGGCCAGTAGTCCCGCATTCCTCAGGATGGTGGCGTGGTAGCTGGCGCTGGCGGCCGAAATTCCTACTCTGGCACCTAGATCGGTCGTGGTGCAGCCGTCGGCGGCGATCAGGACTTCGGCTCGTGTCGCACCCAGTAGGGCCACCAGGGCCGAGTTGTCCGGCTGGATGGTGCCTCCAGTCAGTGCCAGCTGGCGGTCGATGGGATAGACGAGTACTGGCGGCAGGTTCTTGTCTTCCAGGACGGTGGGGGCGCGCCAGCAGAAGTAGGAGGGGATGATCCGCAGGCCGCGTCCGTTCAGGTACAGGTCGCCGGTTACGTGCCTGCCGTGGATTTCCAGGATCGGGGCCAGCCAGCGGATTTTCGGGTGGAG
>DASXOJ010000304.1:0-2445 GCA_036494465.1 Pseudonocardiaceae bacterium | reverse complement strand
CGTCGCGGACGGCGTCGGCGAGCGTGGTGAGGGTGGTCACCAGGGCGTCGACCTCGGGGTCGGGCGGGATGGGTTCGCCATGGTCGATCTCGACGGCGACCCTGGTGATCGAGCTGGTCAACCGTTCGAGGGCGACAATCGAGGGATACCAGGCGGCGGCGCGCCGGCCGGCGGTGAACGGTTCGACGAGCAGGCGCTGGAATTCGGTACGCAGGTCGGACAGTTGCCGGTAGGTGCGCCGCCGCAGCAAGGACCGGCCGCGCGGGTCGGCGCGCAGGGCGTGGTCGGCGTAGCGGCTGACGGCCCTGATCGCGTCCGCGAGTTGACCGCCGACCTGCGGTGTGCGGCTGGCGGGCCAGAGCAGGTAGCCGAAGATCAGCACGACCGCGCAACCCACGACGGTGTCGACCAGGCGGGCGAGCACGAGGTCCCAGGTGCCCGCGCGGCCGAGGTCCAGCTGGATGACGACCAGGGGCGTGAGCACGGTGGCGAACATGCCGTAGTTGCGGGCCTGCGCGACCGGCAGCAGGAAGCCGATGACCGCGACGAGCAGCACGAGCACCCAGCCGTTCGGGTCGATCGCCAGGATGCCCGCACCGACCAGCGCGCCGACGAAGGTGCCGCCGCCGCGCAGGATGGCGCGGCCGAAGACCGAGCCGAAGTCGGGTTTGAGCACGATCGCGACGGTCAGGAACACCCAGTAGGACCGGTCGAGGGGCAGCAGGTCGACCAGCAGACCGGCGACGGCCATGCACACCGCGAGGCGCAGCGCGTGCAGCCAGACGACGCGCCCGCCGAGCGCTTCGTCCAACCAGGTCTGGAATCGGTCACTGGTCACGCTTTTCCTGGCGGCGGCGGGCAGGCGCGGCGCTGGGGTGTCGGGAGACAGGGCGTCGATGACGCCGTAGAGGCCCTCGGTGAGTGCGAGCACGCGCGGCGAGCCGGTTTCCGGCAGAGCAAGCCCGGGCATGGGCACGTCGTCGTGGATGGCGACGCCGATCGCGGCGACCGCGTCGATGAGCGATTTGGGTGGCCGGTGTTGCGCGTTGATCAGCGCGACGGCAGCTTCGACGACCGGTGTTGTCTCGCTGAGCGCGACGAACAGCCGCCGGTAGATCTGGTCCCGGCCTTGCAGGTGGGATCGGGCGGTGAGCAGGGCGTCGTAGGCGGTGTTGAGCGCGGCGGTGAGCTGTTGGCGGGCACCGGTGGCGGCGGGGGTGCCGGCCACCGAGAGCAGCACGAAGAGCCGGTCGTAGACCGTGGCGACCAGGGCGCGTTCCGGTGCGGTGGCGCGGACCGGCCAGGCCGCGACGGACAGCAGCAGCGCGAACGCGGCGCCGCCGAGGAAGCAGCCGACCGCGATGCCGGGCCCGACGACGGTCGACTCGTGGGTGCCGAGCACGACGTAGACCAGCAGTTGCAGGCTGGCCAGCGAGGCGTCGTTGCCCGCCGCGCTGAGCAGCGCGGAGATGGCCGCGACCAGGACGATCAGGCCGGTGGTCCACCAGCCCTGTTCGCCGACTACGTCACCGAGCAGGAACCCGATCGCGCCGGCCAGCACCGAGAGTCCGGTGCGCCGCCACCGATCGCGATACGGGCCGGACACGGCGGTGACGGTGCCGACCAGGGAACCGATCGAGACCAGGATGCCGATGGAAAGCTGGCCGACGGCCATGCCGACCGCGATCGGCGCGGCGACGGCGGCCGCGGCCCGCGCGGCGCGCTTCCAGTCGATCGGCGCGGGTTTGGGTTTCAACAGCGCGCTCAGCCAGTGCGGTGCGGCGACCGGCGGCGGCGGTTTCGGTAGCGGAGCCGGGGTTTCCGGTTCGTCGGGATCGAACGACGGAACCGCCCCGGCGGGCTGCCGAGGCGGTTCCGATTCGTTCGCTGGCCCGGTCACGCACTAGAACCTAGTGCGCTGGGCGGGTTTTTCGCTCAGGAGGCGCGCTTGAGCTTGCGCTGCACCAACAGGAACAGGCCACCCGCCGCGACGAGCAGGATGCCCAGCACGATCGGGCCGGTCGCCGACACGCCGGTGTAGGCGAGCGCCTGCTGCCCGCTCTGCGGGGTGGTGCCACCGGCGGCGGCCGGGGTGGTCGGCGCGGTGGTGGCCGCGCCCTGGGTCCAGGTGGCGCTGACCTGCTTGGCGACCGTGGTCGCACCGGTCGCGATCAGCTGCTGGCTGTGCGGGGCGGTGAAGATCATGCCGCTGGGGGTGGTGCCGGAAACGAGGACCGAGCCGCTGGTCGCGGTGGTGCCGGACGCGACGTCGAGGTAGAACTTGGTGCCGTCGACCAGGTCGCTGTCGCTGAGCTTGGCGCCCTTGGCGTCGACCACGGTGACGCCGCTGGGCAGCTTGTCGATGCCCAGGATCAGCTTGGTCAGGTTGGTGCTGACGGTGAACGGGCCGACCAGCTTGCCGACGGTGCCGGTGGCCTGGTCCGG
>DASXOJ010000303.1:0-16743 GCA_036494465.1 Pseudonocardiaceae bacterium | reverse complement strand
CAGCGACTGGACCTCTTCCCAGCTCGGTGCGACGGGCTCGTGGAAGCGATAGATCGTCAGCCCCGGCCACAGGCCGGTGTTGCCGCCGACCTCCGGTGCGCGTCCCGCCAGCTCGGCGATCAGATCGCCGGGCGTCATCCGATCTTCCAGCGGCGGAACGGACCGCACCATGCCTGCCCTCCGACGTCACGGAGCCGCCTCGACCGCACCGGCGACTCTGCCGTTTGGACCTGGGAGTTTACGCCCCTCAGACGGGCGAAGCGAGGCCCGTTCGGGGCCGGTCACCCGATGGTCTCGAACTCCCGCACGCTCCGCTCGGCCAGATTCGGGATCGCTTCGCCGAGCACGTGCTTCTTGAACGCGTCGGTGGCGCGGTGGTCGGCGTAGCCGGAGGCATCGACGTACTTCTCGTACAGCACAAAGGTGTCCGGGTCGTCCCGGCTGACGTGCGCCTGGAACTCCAGCATCTTCTCTTCCGTCCGGTTGCCGGGCGTGACCGTTTCCAGGATCTGCCGGATCTTCTCCGCCTGCCCCGGCTTCGCGACCCAGGTGGCGACGACGACGTAAGCCATGAACCCTCCGAAGTACTCAGAACTGATCAAAAGTTGTTGAAACCTATGGCGCGCAACTGCTCGCGGCCGTCGTCGCTGATGTCCGACGGCCGCCACGACGGAGACCAGACCCACACCACGCGGAAGTCCGCGACGACCTCGGAGTCCTCCAGCAGCGCCGTCCGGATCTGGTCCTCCATGATCCCGGTCAGCGGGCAGGCGGGCGAGGTCAGCGTCATGGTCAGCGTGGCGACGTCGTGCTCGTCCACCGTCACGCCCCGCACGAACCCCAGGTCGACGACGTTGACGCCAAGGTCGGGGTCGAGCACTTCGTAAAGCGCCTCCCGCACCGGAACCGACCGCGCGTCCTCCTGCGCACCAACGGCAACGGGTTCGCCCGCGACCACGACGGGCGTCGGCACGGCGGCGGCTTCGTACGCACCGGCCGGTTGCAGCTCGACGCGCACGTCGGCCGTCTCGCTGCTGATCCAGTCGGCCTTGCCGTGCGCCTTCCGCCGCACCCGCACGATCGGCTCCGCGGGTGTGGCGGAACCGCCCACCACGACCAGCTGCCCTGCCGAAAGCCCGGCGCGGCCGGCGTTCGCCAGCGCCCTGTCGAGCACCCTGGCCACCGGCTCACACGTGCGGCCGGGCCCCAGCCGCAGCTTCGCGACCGCGTCCACCACGCTCAGCCCACGCACACGCGCCAGTGCCGTCCGCGCGTCGGCGGCCGTCACCCGGGTCTGAGACGCCACCGTTTCCAGCACCGCAAGGGTCGTCACGACAGTTCCTCCTCGGTGAGATTCAGCGGGCCCCGGCCCGTGGTGCCGCCTTGGTCCGCGGCATCAGCCGTTTCAGCGGCAGCGACTCGTCGGCGAGCTGCGCGGCCGTCACCTCGTGCGGTGTGAACAGCATCCGGCGGACCGCGAGCACGTCACCGGGCCGGTTCAGCGAGATGACACCCTGAATCCGGCCGTCCACCAGCGAGAACGCCGAGAAGCTGCGCTCGGCCATGCTGCCGCGGAGCACAACCGAGCCGAAGTCGCCCATGCGGCCGGTCGACTGCAGGCTGTGCTCGTACTGGTCCGACCAGAACCAGTGCGCCTCCTCGAACGGCGTCACCTCACCCGTCAGGTTGGCGGCGACGTTCGCGCCCTGGCGCACGGCGGTGTCGTGGTGCTCGACCCGGATCCGCGTGCCGTAACCCGGGTGGTGCTGGGCGGCGACGTCACCGGCCGCGTACACGTGCGGCGCCGACGTCCGCCCGTACTCGTCGACCGCGATCCCGCCGTTCGCCACGGCGAGCCCGGCGTCCTGTCCCAGCTCGACGTTCGGCACCGAGCCGACACCGACCACCACCAGATCGGACTCCACGCGGTCGCCACGGCTGGTGGTCAGCACAAAACCGTGCCCGCCGCGTTCAACAGCCGTGACGTACTCACCCGCGCGAATTTCCACGTCTCGCTCACGATGGATGTCCATCAGCACCGCGCCGATGGCCGGGCCGAGCACCCGCGCGAGCGGAGCGGGCTCCGGTTCGAACAGGGTGACCCGCGTGCCGAGCGCGATGGCGGAAGCGGCCACCTCACACCCGATGAACCCGGCGCCGAGGACCGCGATCCGCCGCGCCGTCGCCAGTTCGGCGCGCAGCCGTCCGGCGTCGGCGGCCGTGCGCAGGTAGTGGACTCCCTCGCCGTCGAACCCGGGAAGACGCCGCGGCCGCGCACCCGTGGCCAGCACCAGGTCGTCGTAACCCAGACGCTCCTCTGTGGACAGTCCGACGCTCCGGCCCGCCACGTCGAGGTCCACGGCGCGGACGCCGAGCCGCAACTCGACGCCGTTCGCCGCGTACCAGTCCGGTGCCAGCGGCCGCACCAGATCCGGCGGCCCCGTCAGGAACTCCTTCGACAGCGGCGGCCGCTCGTACGGCGCTGCCGCTTCCTCGCCGACCAGCACCATGTCGCCGTCGAAACCCCGCTTGCGCAGGTGGGCGGCGGCCGACGCGGCCGCGACACCGCCGCCCACGAGCACACAACGCCGGGGCGTCATCCGACGTCCACCCGGATCGTGCCGTCCTCGTCCACCTTGCAGGGGAACGAGGTCAGCCGACAGTTGTCCGGGTTGACGCCGGTGCCGTTGCGGGCGTCGAACACCCACAGGTGCCGGGCGCAGGTGAGGGTCTCGCCATCGAAGTCACCCTCGTCGAGCGCCCATGCCTGGTGCGGGCAGCGGTTCCGGTACGCCCGCACGTCGCCGCCGACGTTCATCAGCAGCACCTTCTCACCGCCGACCTCAACACCCGCCATCTCGCCTTCCCACAGCTCGTCGAGCTGCATGGCCTCCTGCCACTGCCCGGTCACCGCTCCGCTCACCGCGCCACACGCATCCCTTCCGGCTCGAAGATCGGCTCGTGGAAGACCTCGCGGGCGGCCTTCGCGCCGGCAACCACCTCACTCGCCGGACGGCCGTACTCCGGCCGGGTCTCGAGCAGCTCACCCAGGCCGGCCGCCGCCGCGTCCGCGATCGGTGACCAGCGGTCGATCCAGCGCCGCAGCACGCCGGCGTTCGACGGCCGCTGCTCGACGGCGAACCGCGCCAGCGCCGAGCTCCACCGGTTGCGCCGGTTGTTGTCCTCCTGCAGGAACGACAGCAGCAGCCAGGACTCTTCGTCGCGGTTGTCGCGCGAGACCTCCTTGAACTGCCGCACCAGCACGTCGTCGAAGGTCGGCGCGAGCACCAGGTTCAGCGCGACGAACGCCTCGCCCCAGTCGTAGCTGACGAGCGCCTTCTCCACCGCGCGCCGGGCCGGCTGCCAGGCGTCGAGGGTTTCCCAGGCCTGCCGCTCGGCGGTGCCCGCACCGCTGTCCGGGTGCGCGATCTGCAGCTCGCGGGTCCGGTACGCGGTCAGCGTGACCCGGCGCAGGTAGTCGGCTGTGGCGAAACCCGCCGTGTTGGTCACGTACGAGGTCGGGGCCAGGTAACCGAGGTACGCCTGGATCTGCTGGCAGCCGTGCAGGAGGTAACGCGACGGCGTGAACAGCGAGGTCAGCAGGGACAGCTGCCCTGGCGCGAGCGCGCCGTCCGATCCCGCGTACTCCTCGAGCACACCACCGGTTTTGGCCTCGGCTTCGGCCTGCACCGTCACGTACGTCTTGTAGGTCAACGCGTCCGGGTCGCGGAAGGCGTCCCAGTCGTCGACCTGCAACGGCGACTTGTCGCGGTAGGTCAGGAACCACAGGTTGGCGGGCGAGGACGGGTTCTGCTCGAACGCGCCGGTGCGGTTCTTGCGCAACGTCCAGTTCTGCGCGTGCGAGACGATCTCGTAGTCGCTCGGCATCCGGCGGATGTCGCCGAACGCGCTGAACGTCTTGCGCGGCCTCGCCTTCTTCGGCTGGGTCATGCCTTCACCCCTTCACCGGCCGACGCGGCCCGCCGCGCCGAGATCTTTTCCCAGACGATCGAACCGCTCGTGGTGATCGCGCGCCCGGCGAAGGACGACATCATCGTTTCGAGCGATCGGATCTCGAACTCGCTGCCGAGGTAGTGGCGCAGTGTCTCCTCGGTCAGCACCACCCGGTCCTCACCCTGTACCCGGACGTACGCGCCCCGGTCGATGACCTCGATCTCCTTGCCGGGGTTGTCGTCCTCGATCGCCGCGATCACCTGCTCCACCTCGTCGCCCATGCGCAGGATCGGGCCCACTGGGTTCTTCACCGTGCTCCCTCCGGCAGGTCGTACTCGACGCGGACGTGGTCGAGCGGCCCGATGCCGGCCTCGGCCACGGTCAGCTCCGGCGCCAGCCGCCGTCCTTTGTGGAACACGATCTTCTCCGCGTCCTTGGCACGCACCCGCTTGCCCTCGACGTGGTGGGCGACCGCGGCCGCCACCTCCCGGATCGTGTCCGCGGTGGTGACCGGCACCAGGACCTGCACGAAGTCGTCCGCGAAGATCGCGTTGAGCGGTACCAGCTGCGGGGCCTGGTCCTCAGGCCCCAGCTCGACGGTTTCGGGCATGGCTCAGTCCTCCCCGGCGCCGGTGGCCAGTGCCAGGCCGGCCGCGGGACGGCCGACGTAGTCCCTCGTCCACGCCTCGTAGTCCGGGTCGTCGCCCATCACCTCGGGCGTGAGCCCCATGTGGGCGAGGATGCCGCCGACGTCCATCGGCTGGATCTGCCCGGCGAGGAACCGGTCGATCAGCGTCTCGTGGTTGACGTTGTCGCGGTCCTTCCACCAGATCTGGCGGCACGCGTTGGTGCAGAAGTGGTGTGTCTTGCCGTCGTAGTCCAGCTGCCAGGTCGGGATGCGCCAGCGGCCGGACCGCGTCTGCACGGCGTTGCAGCAGGGCAGGTTGCACATGCTGCACAGCCACGGCAGCGTCTCGGGGAGCGTGGCCTCGACGTTGTTCGCGTTGATGTTGTCGATGATCACGTCCCACTTGTCGCCGTAGACCTTCTCCCAGTTCGGGTACTTCTCGCGCAGCCAGTCGCGCTCGTCCTTGCTGACAGCGGCCTTCGGGCGCCACCACAGCGTCGGGCGCCAGAACCACAGGCCCATGTGCAGCCCGTGGTGCCAGGTGTCGAGGCCGCGCATGAACTCGTCCCAGAACCACGGCTTCTTCAGCCCGTAGTCCTCGATCGTGTGCACGAACTGGTCGACGATCCACTCCTCCATGAACTCCCGGTAGGACTGCTTCCGGTGTTCCAGCGGGGTGTAGTAGTCCATCGCCGGGCCGGTGAGCGCGGCGAACGCGCGGGCAGAGCCCCAGAAGTTCTTGTCGATGATCCACTGCGCGCGCACCGGGTCGTGCTCGACGAGGATCTCCATCGTGGGGCCGCCCTGCTGCGAGTGGCGGGCCTCGTCGGTCTGGATCGAAGAGATCATGTTGGCGAAGTTCACGTCGCCTGCCTCCAGCGCGTCGGACGCGAGCGCCACGAACTGGAGGTTGGTGAAGCCAGTCTCGAAGGTGAACGGCAGCGCGATCGCGAGGTCCACCACGTTTGGGGCGATCATCATGCCGTCGAACAGGTTCCGCAGCGAGATCGGCACCCAGTTGTCCATGTGGAACGTCTTCTGGGTCCAGTCGTACTGCGGGTCCTTCTTGATGAACTCGTGCCCGAAGAACGTGGTGATCTGCGCGTGCCGCAGCTCGTCCAGCTGGCCGAAGGCGGCCATGTTGCGCCAGGCCGCGTTGAGCCCGAACCGCGCCATCTTCAGCTCGCCGAGCACGGCCGCGTACTCGACCAGCGCGACGCCGCCGAAGTGCATTTTGGTCGAGGACTTCCAGCCCTCGTCGAGGTGGTCGAATGTGGTCGAACGCTGGAGCGCGGCCTTGACCGCGTACGCGGACTGCTCCTTGTCGCGCTGGGTCGCCACGTAGTCGGGGTAGGTGACCTTGTAGTCCTCTTCCCAGCCCAGCCAGGCCTCCCGCGGCACCTTGCCGGTGCCGCTGTGCCATTCGGGGAACACGGCCTCGTCGTCGACGTAGCCGTAGGTCCAGTCGACGTCGAGGACGAACCCCTGCCACTCCTCCCGCTTCAGCAGAACCATCGGTGCTTCCCTTCTCAGTCGACTTCGAGGTGGCCGAGCTGGCGGTTGATGCCTGCCCCGTCCCAGTACGCGGAGATCCGGTCGATGAGCCCGTCGCCATCGACGTGGAAGATGAACAGGTGGGGCTCGCTGAACTTCTGCCCCCGCGGCTCCGCGGCGCCCCAGGCGAGCTGCTGGCTGCCGCCGATGTCGCAGGTGACCACCACGTCGCCGGTGTCGTTCGCCTCGACGCTGTGGACGTCGGTGAACAGGTCGGGGAAGGAGGCGATCAGCCCGACCCAGATGGTCTTGCCGACCGTTTTCACCTTGCCGTCGCCGCGCAGCACACGCTGCTTTCCCCAGACCTCGAACGGCACGTAGAAGAAGTCGGCGTTGTCGGCGCACAGGTCGGTCATCGCGTCGACCTCGTGGCGCCGGTAGGCGTCGAAGAAGGCGGTGACCTGGTCCGCCGCTTCCCGGCTGCGGCTGCGCGGTTCGGTTGTCGTCATCGGATTCCCCTCACACGAGCGAGATCTGGTCGAGGCGCTTCACGGCGAGCCGCCGGTACAGCTGGTTCTGGCACCAGTACGCGTCGACGGCGGTGACGCGGTCACCGGAGACGGTGAACCGCCAGGCCTGGTCCACGTCGAGGTGCTTCTCCTGGTTGATCGCACCGAGGTAACCCGCCGCCTGCGTGCCCTCCACCTTCAGCTCCGCAGTGACCACGGAGCCGGTCTCGATGAGGTTCTTCACCGTCACGAGCAGGTCCGGGAACGCCGTGGCGGTCTCGGTGAGGAAGGCCCGCAGATCGGCCGAGCCGCCTTCGCGCAGTCCGGTCGGGTGGATGTCGACTCGCACTGCATCGTCTACAACGGACAGTGCGGCCTCGACGTCTCGCTTGCCGAACGCGGTCAGGAAGGCCGACACGGTCCGCGCGGGTGTCACTTCCTCGGCGGCACCGGCCTGGTCTTCGGCCTGCTCCTTGCGGGTGAAGAGTTTCATCGCTGTCCCACCGCCTTCAGCAGCGCGTCGGCCGTCGCCTCGGTGGAGGCGGGGTTCTGGCCGGTGATCAGGTTCCGGTCCACGACCACGTGCGAGACCCATGCCGAGGGCCCGTCGTCGAACACCGCGCCCGCGTTCTTCAGCCCCGTGTCGACGTACCACGGCAGGCCGAGCTTGCCCGGCACCGTCTGGTCCTCCTCCTCGTCGGTGAAGCAGGTGAGGCGGTAGCCGTCGAAGAGCCACTGCCCGTCTTCGCGCTCGGGGGCCGACAGCAGCAGCGCGGGCCCGTGGCACAGCGCGGCGATCGGGGCCTGCTTGTCGTGCAGCGTCTTCAGCAGCCTCGCCACGTCGGGGTTGTCGGCGAGGTCGACCATCGGCCCGTGCCCGCCGGGGGCGAAAACGGCGTCGAACTCGGCGAGCTGCTCGTCGCTCAGGCCTGCCAGCGAGGTGGGCTGCCGAAAGCCGGGGATGGCGTCCAGCTTCGCCTTGCGGTCGGCGGCCAGCTGACGGCTGGCGGCGTCCAGTTCGGCGACGGCGGCGCGGATCTCCTCCGCGGGCAGGCCGCCGTCGAGACCGTCGTCCACCATCACGTCGGCGAGCTGCCGGTCCTGGCGCCATGCGATCTTGGCCGCCTTGCTGACCAGCGCGTGGGCCTCGGCAGGCGACAGCCCGCGCGCCTTCAGCCGCTCGGCGATCCGCCGCGCCGCGACCAGGCCCAGCTCGGTGTTCTGGTGCAGCGTGATCCGGATGTCGTCGGGGTCGTGGTGGAACGTGCGGGTCACGGACGCGAAGAAGTCCTGGTCCGGTTCGGGGTAGTGGAAAAACGACTCCAGCCCGTAGGGATCCGCGAACGGCGGCTCGCCGTCGGGCGTCAGCACCACCACCTCGGCACCGGCGTGGACGAACCGGTCATACGGTTTGACGGCCTCTTCGGCGAAGTAGCCGGTGGGGTGCCGGCTGCCGTCGGCGAGTTCGATCTCCTTCGCACTCGAGACGAGGTAGGCGATGCGCGCCATGTGACCTCCAGGTGAACGTGCGGTTTCCGTGAGCGTGCCGAAACGCTAGCCGCCGGGTGATCCCGGCCGCATCGAAGATTCCTGCGGAAGATGTGCGGATTCCGACGACCGGTGCGGGTTCCGGTCGAGGTCTGCAAGATTCGTGCACGAACCGGCTCACACCACGGCCGCTGCGGTTACCTTCGGGGACGGTCTTTCCGGCCGACGGCGCCGGAGTCACCCTTTTCGAGAGCGAGGTCTTTCCCATGACACGCGTACTGTTCGCGGTGTCCGGCTCGGCTCACTGGACGCTGGCCGACGGCACCCGGCACCCGTGCGGCTTCTGGCCCGAGGAGCTGGCTGTGCCGCACGAGATCTTCCGCGGCAACGGTTTCGACCTCGTGATCGCCACCCCTGGCGCGGTGGTCCCCACCGCAGACGAGGCCGGTTTCAGCCCCGAGATGAACGGCGGCTCGGCCGAGCCGGGGCAACGGTTCCGCGCCTACCTCGAAAGCATCGGCGGCGAACTCGGCGCACCGGCCGACCTGAACGAGGCCGACCCCGCCGAGTTCGACTTCGTGTTCGTCCCCGGTGGACACGGGCCGATGGAGGATCTGGCCGCCAGCAAGGAGTTCGGCCGGCTGATCACGGAGTTCGACGCCGCGGGCAAGCCCGTGGCCGCGGTCTGCCACGGCCCGGCGGCGCTGCTGCCGGCGACCGGCGCCGACGGCCGGTGGCTGTTCGCGGGCCGCCGGGTGACCGGCTTCAGCAACGTCGAGGAGGGTCAGGTCGGTTTCGCCGACAAGGCACCGTGGCTGCTGGAAGACCGTCTCGTCGAAGGCGGCGGACGGTTCGAGAAGAGCGCCGGCGCATGGGAACCCCACGTGGTGGTCGACGGAAACCTTTACACCGGGCAGAATCCGTCGTCGTCTGCCCCGCTGGCCGAACGGCTCGCCGACGCGCTGAAGCCGGTCGGGACCGTCCGCTGAACCGGGACGGGGGTGCCCGTGGGCACCCCCGTCACCCGTTCCGGACGCCGAATTCCTCACGCAGCGAGCGAAGATCGGAATACGCGCGCGGGGTCGCCCCGAATCGCGCGCGGAACTCGTTGATGAAATGCGACGCACTCGCGTAACCGACCGCCTTCGACACCTGTGTGACACTCAGCCTGCCCTCGATCAGCAGGTCGCGCGCGCGGTTGAGCCGCATCTCCTTCACGAACTGGTACGGCGATTTCCCGGTCACCTCGCGGAAGAGGTGCGAAAACGCCGAGGGACTGAGCGAAACCCGTTCCGCGAGGTCGCTCACCGTCAGCGGCTCGGACATGTTGTCGTGCACGTAGGAGACGACCTCGCTGACCGGGTTGCGCGCCACCTCCGACGCCGCGATCTCCAGCAGCCGCGAGTACTGCTCGGCCTGCAGGATCCGGTACACCATCTCGGCCAGGTAGATCGGCGCCAGCACCCGGCGGTCCGCGCCGGTGCCCGTCGCGCGGAGGAACCGCAGGGTGGCCGACATCAGCGTGCAGTCCAGCGGCGTGACGAACGCCCGCTCGGACTGGCTGTGGGCCACGCGGTCGAACGTGGTCGCCCGCCGGTCCAGTACGTCGGCCGACACCCGCCGCACGAGCGCGGGGTCCACCTGCAGCACCAGCGAAAGGAACGGCCTGGCAGGCGTGGCTTCGAGGATTTCCGCAGTGAAGTGCTGGCGGTCGCTCAGCACCAGGTAGTTGAACGGGTCGTAGTCGTGCGCGCGCCCGTCGGCGACCACGCACTTGCGCCCCTGCGCGATGATGCACAGCGACAGCGACCGCACCTCTTCCCACTGCGGGGCGACGGGCCGGGTGTAGCGGTAGAAGGTCAGGCCCGGCCAGCCGCCGGGATTGCCGCCGAGGGCGGGCGCGCGAGCCGCGATTTCGGCGAGCAGGTCACCCGCCGTATGACGTTCTTCGAGCGGCCGGAGCACGTCCGTCACGTTCGTCGCCTCCCGTCCGAGGGCCCTCGTCGGCCCGGTACTCCACGGTAGGCCGCGGCCGGTCCCGCGGGACTGCGGATTCCGGGCGGCTTGCTGTGGATTCGCGGGCCAGCCATACCCGGCGGCTCCGAGCGGCCGTCGGATTCGGGTACCGGCCGCACCCGGCGCCACTGTCCCGTTCGTGCCGCTGGCGGCCACGACCGCCCTGGCGACCCAGGAGTCCTGGTCGTTGTCGACCAGAGCGGCCAGGGCGCTGCACTGATCACCGCGGCCCTTGATTGATCTTCCAACTGTCGCAAGAAAGAACACGCCCGAGGGTTAAGACCCAAGCTAGATCCGACCGGGCCACCTCAGGCACTCGCGTCCGACGCTTCGGCGGTGGCCGCGCGGTCGGGTTCGAGGAAGCTGACGCGATCGCCGGCCGCGAGCCGGACCTCGGGGTCGGCGTCGATGAGACGACGGTCGCGCAACACCGATACCGGCAGGTGACCGGCCGGCCAGCCCAGTGCGCCGAGGGTGCGACCGGCTGCGGCCGAGTTCTCATCCAGGGTGCGTTCGACGATGCGATAGCCAGGCACTTCGGCATGCGGATCGTGCCCGGTCGTTCCGGCGTGTGGGTCGGCCCATTCGGCCGCGTGCGCCGCAGCGGCGATGTCCGGCACCGCTGATGCGAGTTGCCGGCCGATCGCGCGCAGCACGCTCTGGTTGGTCAACCATCCCTGTACCGAACGGCCATCCGTGGAGCCCACGGGTAGACCGTCGCGGCCGTAGAGCACCAATTGACGCACGGCCTGAGCCAGGCTGTCATTGGTGAACAGGAGCTGCGGAGCTCGGATCCGAGTGACCGCTCCGAGGAGGGCGTCCCAGTCGGGTGCATGTGCGTTCCCGGCGTTGCCGTCGGTGATGACCAATGGGGACGGGAACGGGTGCATTGCGTCGGCGACGGTGAGTTCGTCGAAGGCGTGGGTGGGCGTGGCCCGGTCGATGTCGGTGCCGCGGCGCAGCAGCTTGGTGGTGTAGATCGTGCCGTAGCTCAGGGCCCGCGAGAGCATGGTGGAGATGGCCACGGCGAGCATGACCGGCAGGGTGAGGCTGAAGTCGCCGGTCATCTCCACGACGCTGGCCAGCGCGGTCAGCGGGCCCCGTGCGGCGGAAGCGAACACCGCGCCCATGCCGACGATCGCGTACAGCGCGGGCTGCCCTGCAGCGGGTCCGAAGAGGTGGTCGACGGTGACGCCGAAGGCCATCCCGGAGGTGGCGCCGATGAACAGCGACGGCGCGAACACCCCACCGGAACCGCCGATACCGATGGTCAGGCTGGTGGCGATCATCTTGCCGACGACCAGCAGGAACAGGAACCAGACCGTATAGTTGCCTGCGACCACCCGGTACATGACCGGATAGCCGACGCCGTATAGCTGCGGCAGAGCCAGCAGCAGCAGGCCGAGCACCACTCCCCCGACTGCGGGCCGGGCCCATTCGGGCCGGTTGCCCCACACTTTGTCGCAGAGATCCTCGATCTTGTACAGGATGGCCTTGAACCCGAGCCCGATCAAGGCGGCGAGCACGGCCAGGACGCCAACGAGCACGTAGTTGTACACGTGGTGCAGGCTGATGTCGGCGGGCAGTTGGGTGAAGAACGGTGCGCTGCCCAGGAACAGTTGGCTGATCACGTCGGCGACCATCGAGGAGAGCATCACGGTGAAGATCGCCTCGATGGAGAACTCCCGCAGGATCAGCTCCACCCCGAAGAACACGCCGGTGATCGGCGCGTTGAAGGTGGCCGAGATGCCACCCGCCGCGCCACAGGCGACCAGGATCCGCAATCGGTTCTCCGGCAACCGCACCCACTGGCCCAGGCTGGAGGCCAGCGCGGACCCGATCTGCACGATCGGTCCCTCCCGGCCGACCGAGCCACCGACCGCGATGCACAATGCGGACGCGAACGCCTTGACCACGCTGACCTGCGGGCGAATCCGGCCGCCGTTCTCGGCGACCGCGATCATCACCTCGGGTACGCCATGACCACGCGCTTCCCGGGCGAAGCGGTAGATCAACGGACCGTAGAGCAGACCGCCGATCACCGGAATAGCGACGAAGAACCCGATCCCCAACCACGGCAGGTGCGGACTGTCGACCCGGCCGTCCTGGCCGAACTGGGTCTGGCCGGTCGCCAGCCAGGTGAAGCCGTAGATCAGGTAGCGAAACCCGATCGCACCGAAGCCCGCGCCAAGGCCGACCAGTAGTGCGACAAGGAACAGCCCGAACCGGCCACCGCGCAACCAGCCCGCGCTCCGCCGCAGCAGGCTACCGATCGTGTCTGGCGGCGCCGAACCCACTTCCACCGCCTCCGACGAACCAGCGTCCGTTTCCACGCCACGCCACCTTCCCGCCTCACTCGATCCCCGGCCTGCGCTCGTGGCGATTGGTCACCGGTCCTCCAGAAGGAATGCCTGCCCGGTTGGAAAGCGGGTCAATGTCTGATGTGGACATCAATACGATCATCGAAGCGCCTCCTTGGTGTCGTCCGGTGAGAGCGGATCGCAGCGACCGACGATCACACCGGCGCGGTCGATCACCACGACGTCAACGGCAACCTCGGCCGGCGCGAGCACCGTCAGGGCGACCTGTCGGGCTTGCCGCGCGACCAGATCGCCCAGACCGACACCGGCCTGCTCGGCGATACGCAACGCGTCAAGGGCGGTGTTCGCCTGCCGAATCCGGGTGCTCAATGCCGCGTCCGCGCCAGCCTGGTCGCAGAGTTCGGCCAGCGCCGGGAGATCCACTTGGGACCGACCGGAGTGCAGGTCGAGAAAGCCGTTGGCGAGCTTGGAGATCTTGCCGATGCCGCCGCCCACGGTCAGGCGGGCTACCGGATGCCGTGCCAGGTATTTCAGCAGCGCGCCGACGAAATCGCCCATGTCCAGCAGGGCGTCTTCGGGCAGGGAGTACAGCGCGCGCACGCTGAGCTCGGAGGTCGATCCGGTGCAGCCCGCGACGTGCTGGTGGCCGAGTGAGCGGGCGACGTCGATCCCGCGCCGGATGCTGTCGATCCAGGCGGAACAGGAATACGGGATCACCACCCCGGTGGTACCGAGAATCGAAAGGCCGCCGACGATGCCCAGGCGCGGATTCCAGGTGTGTGTGGCGATTTCCGCTCCGTCGTCAACGGAGATCTCTACTTCGACGTCCCCCGCGACCTGATGGGCCTGCGCGAGTTCGGCGATGACCGTGCGGATCAGCCGCCGTGGCACCGGGTTGATCGCGGGCTCGCCGACCGGCAGCGGCAGACCGAGTTTGGTGACGGTCCCGACGCCCGGCCCGGCCTTGAACAGCACGCCGCAGCCCGGCCCGGCGGCCGACACGGTCGCGGTGATCACGGCGCCGTGCGTGACATCTGGATCGTCGCCCGCATCCTTGGTGATCGCCGCCGACCATCGGCTGCCGGCGACCTGGGAGTGTGTCAGCGCGAAGGCGGGTGTCTGGCCCCTGGGCAAGGTGATCTCGACGGGATCGGGGAAGCCGCCGCCCAACAGTGCGGTATAGGCCGCTTTGGTGGCCGCCGTCGCGCACGCACCCGTCGTCCAGCCTCGGCGCAGCGGACCTGAGGGCCTGTTCACAACGCGGATCCGGGCGTCACGGTGCCCCCGGTGCCAGGACCGGCAGGCCCGAGGGCGGACCATCGTCGATGAGTCGGCGCAAGGCTTCGGTGTCGAGATGATCGGCGACGGCGTCGGCGAGCCGGTCCAACCGGGCGGTGCGCAGCGCGTTCACGTCGGTGTCGCGTGCCGGCACGAAGTCACGGCCCGCCACGGCGGCGACTTCGGCCAGGAAGCTGCGCCGGAACGCGTCGCTGTCGAAGGCACCGTGCCAGTGCGTGCCCCAGACCGATCCGCTCCGCGCGCCACCGAGGAACTCCGTCGCTCCGTCGTCGAGACGCGCGACGCCATGGTGGATCTCGTAGGCCGTGGTGACCGGGTGGCCAAAGGCCGTCGTGGTCGGGCGGCGGACGGTTTTCGCCGAGGCGAAGGCGACGTCCATCGGCAGCAGTCCGAGCCCGGCGACGGTGCCGCACCGGGACTCGACGTCGTCATCGATGCGCCGCGCCAGCATCTGGAAGCCACCGCAGATGCCCAGCACGGGTCGCGCGGTCGCGGCCCGGTCGGTGACCGCTTCGGCCAGCCCTTGCTCGTGCAGCCAGCGCAGGTCATCGACGGTGGCCCGGGTTCCTGGCAGGACCACCAGGTCGGCGTCGGCGACCTCGCCTGGAGATGTGGTCCAGCGAACGAGTACGCCCGGCTCCTGAGCGAAGGCGTCGATGTCGGTCGAGTTGGAAACCCTGGGCAGGGCGATGGCCGCGACTCGCAACGACTGCCTTCCGACCGGGGGTCCGCCCGGCGCGAGTTCCTGGCGCAGGCCAAGGGAGTCCTCGGCGTCGAAGGCCAACTGGGGCAGCCAGGGCAGCACGCCCAGTGCCGGACGTCCGGTCAGCCTCTCGATCATCGCGAGACCGGGATCGAGCAGGGTTGGCTCACCGCGAAACTTGTTGACCACGAACCCGTTGATCAGCGCCTGGTCCCGTGCGGACAACAGGGCGAGGGTGCCGAAGAAGGACGCGAAAACACCGCCTCGATCGATGTCGCCGACGATCACGGTCGGTATGTCCCGCGCGTCGGCGAGACCCATGTTGGCGATATCGCCCGCGCGCAGATTGATTTCGGCCGGACTGCCTGCGCCCTCGCAGATCACCACGTCGAACCGGCCGGCGAGGTCGTCGAACGCGTCGAGCGTGACCTCGCGCAGCGTGGCATGCAGCTGTCGGTAGGTCAGCGCCGTGCAGCGCCGGTAGGGCCTGCCGAGCAGGAGGACGTGGCTTTCCCGATCGCTGCCCGGTTTCACCAGCACCGGATTCATCGCGGCCTCGGGTTCGACACCGCAGGCCATGGCCTGGATGGCCTGTGCTCGACCGATCTCGCCGTCGTCGAGCAGCGCGACGGAGTTGTTCGACATGTTCTGTGCCTTGAACGGCGCGACCTTCACGCCGGCGCGCGCGAGCCAGCGGCAGATCCCGGCGGTCAGCATCGACTTGCCTGCATCGGAGGAGGTTCCGGCGACCAGCAACCGTCCGGTCATACCGAGGCCGACGCGATACGCGGCTGGGCGAGCGAAGTCATGACGCGAGCCTTCCCCGGGGTGTCCACGCCCCTATGGCGAAAGGGTTCGACGGCGTGAGTCTCCTGGCTCCCGGATCGAGTTCGCTCTCCGGTTACAGTGGCGGGACCGCGTCGGTTTCGCACCGACTTCCTGCACCGCCGTCGCTGCGCTGATCGCACCACACCCTCGACGCGCCGTCAACACCGGCGGCCCCGCGCCCGCGGCGGATGCCAGGCGGATGTGACACTGGATGCCAGCCTGACAACGGCTTATGATCCGGCCATGTCCGTCGATCCGGCCGCGAACAGTGTTGCTCGGCAACGAGTTCGGGCCGACTCGTGCCCAGGGGCGCTCGCCCTGCACTCGGCGGCGGACGGACTGCTCGCCCGCGTACGGCTGCCCGGCGGGCTGGTGTCGGCCGCGACATTGCGTGCGCTGGCCGGAATCGCCGAGGATCTCGGGGACGGCCGGTTGGAGCTGACCTCGCGGGCCAACACGCAGATCCGCGGGCTGGCCGCGGAATCCGTCGACGAGTTGGTGGCCCGGCTGAGCGTGGCGGGCCTGCTGCCGTCGCCACGGCACGAGCGGGTCCGCAACATCCTGCTCTCCCCACTGTCCGGTGTGGATGGTGTTGGCCGGGCGGACCTGACCGCTCTCGTCGGTGAACTGGACCGGGCGTTGTGCGCTCGACCGCGACTGGCTGAACTACCCGGCCGGTTCCTGTTCGCCGTCGACGACGGCCGGGGCGACCTGCTCGACCTGAACGCCGACGTGCGCGTCACCGCGCTTGACACGCATCGGGTGCACATCTGGCCGGGAGATGTCGTGCTGTCCCGGTCGCGCGTGATCGAGGCCGTCCTGGCGCTGGGCGAGGCGTTCCTGGACGAACGGTCCGCGCAGGCGACCGATGCGGGGCGCGGGGCCTGGCGGGTGCGCGAACTGCTCGACGGCCCCGCACGAGTGGCCGAACGCGTGTTCGGCGCGCGGACGTCTCCGGCGGCCGACGTGTCACCTCCGGTTCAGGCGGCGCGACCGATCGGCCGGGTCGGCCCACACGCGCTGGTCGTGCTGCCGCCGCTGGGCCGGCTGGACGTCGGCCAGACACGGACCGTCGCGGATCACTGTGGTCCACCCGGGATACGGATCACCCCGTGGCGCAGCCTGGTGCTCCCCGAGTTGACCGACCTGGACACGACCGAGCGGGCGCTGGGGCAGATCGGCCTGGACAGCGGTCGGACATCACCCTGGTTCGGCGTCACCTCCTGCGCCGGGCGACCGGGGTGCGCCAAGGCACTGCGCGACGTGCAGGCCGACGCGCGCGTCTGGGCCGAAGGGGCCGCCCCGGGCGGCCTGCCGGTGCACTGGAGTGGCTGCGCGCGGCGCTGCGGGCGACCGTCCGGAGCGGTGGTGGATGTGCTGGCGACGGAAACCGGCTACGCTGTGTCCGACGCGGGCGGCGAATTCCGCAGCGTGGCTGAGCAGGATCTCACGATGGTCATCGAGGCGATCCGGCACGTCTAGGAGCCGTTGTGGCGCAGCCGC
>DASXOJ010000302.1:0-32664 GCA_036494465.1 Pseudonocardiaceae bacterium | reverse complement strand
GTCGGCGGGCACGACGGCACCGCCGGAGCGGTTGCGCGAGGGCATCTCGTTGCGCGGGCTGACCTTCCACTACCCGGGCACCGATCGCCCGGTGCTGACCGGCGTGGACATCGAGCTGCCCGCCGGTGCGACGGTCGCGTTGCTCGGCGAGAACGGGTCGGGCAAGACCACGCTGGTCAAGCTGCTGCTCGGCATGTACCGGCCGGACGACGGCAAGATCCTGGTGGACGGCGTTGCACTGTCCGAACTGGATCCGGCAGCCTGGGGTGAACGGGTCAGTGCGGCGTTCCAGGACTTCGCCCGGTTCCAGATGCCCGCGGTGCGCTCCATCGGCGTCGCCGACCTGCCAAGGCTCGACGACGAGCAGGCCGCCACCCAGGCGCTGGTACGGGCGGGTGTGCCGGAACTGGTCGAGCAGCTGCCGCAGGGCCTGTCCACGCAGGTCGGCACCGCGTACACCGGCGGGCACGGCTTGTCCGGCGGTCAGTGGCAGCGGCTCGCCCTCGGCCGGGCGATGCGCAGAGACGCGCCGCTGCTGATGGTGCTGGACGAGCCGACCGCGAGCTTGGACCCGCAGGCCGAGCACGCGCTGTTCGAGCGGTACGCGGCCGCCGCCAAGGAGAACGCGGCGGCAACCGGGGCGATCACCGTGCTGGTGTCGCACCGGTTCTCCACCGCGCTGATGGCGGATCTGATCGTCTACCTGGACGGCGGCAGGATCGTCGAGTACGGCAGCCACGCGGACCTGCTCAAACGCGGCGGCCACTACGCGGAACTGTTCGAGTTGCAGGCGGCGGGTTACCGCTGAAACCCCAGGCGTCGCGGCAGGAACCGGTCCCTGTGGCGACGTGGTTACATCTGCGCCCGCTAGGACTCGAAGCGGTAGCCCATGCCGGGTTCGGTGAGCAGGTGCCGGGGGTGGGCGGGTTCGCGTTCGAGTTTGCGGCGCAGCTGGGCGAGGTAGACGCGCAGGTAGTGCGATTCGGTCGCGTAGGCCGGGCCCCACACGTCCTGGAGCAGCTGCTTCTGCGCGACGAGCCTGCCCCGGTTGCGCACCAGCACTTCGAGCACGCCCCACTCGGTCGGCGTGAGGTGGACTTCGGCGCCGTCCTTGCGGACCTTCTTGGCGACCAGATCGACGGTGAACGACTCGGTTTCCACGATCGCTTCCTCGCCGTCGACCGCGCTGCTGCTGGAGCGCCGGACGGCGGCACGCAGGCGGGCGAGCAGTTCGTCCATGCCGAAGGGTTTGGTCACGTAGTCGTCGGCACCAGCGTCGAGTGCCTCGACCTTGTCGGTGGAGTCGGTGCGCGCGGACAGCACGATGATCGGCACCTTGGACCAGCCGCGCAGGCCCGCGATGACCTCGGTGCCGTCCAGGTCGGGCAGGCCGAGGTCGAGCACGACCACATCGGGCTTGCCGTCGGCGGCGGCACGCAGGGCCGCGGTGCCGTCGGGCGCGGTGAGCACCTGGTAGCCGCGCGCGGTCAGGTTGATGCGCAGGGCGCGCACGATCTGCGGTTCGTCGTCGACGACGAGCACCCTGATCGCCGGGCCTGCGTTCGTCGCGCTCATGTGGTTGCTCCGGGCATGGTCGCAATCTTCGGGGCAGCGTCACCGGGCGGCGACTCGGGACCTTCCGCGATGGGCAGGGCGATGACCACGGTGAGCCCACCGCTCGGCGTGTCCTCGGTGCGGATGGTGCCGCCCATGGCCTCGGTGAAGCCCTTGGCGACGGACAGACCGAGTCCGACGCCGACGGTCGCCTGGCGGTCGCCGAGCCGCTGGAAGGGCGCGAACACCGTTTCCGACGCCCGTTTGGGCAGGCCGGGCCCGTGGTCGACGACGCGCAGTTCGACCTGGCCCTGGTAGCTGCTGGCGCGCACCGCGACCTGCGGTCCGCCGCCGGATCGGCGGTCGCGGCCGTGGCGCAGCGCGTTGTCGATCACGTTGGCGATGACGCGTTCCAGCAGGCCCGCGTCGGCCAGGACGAGCGGCAGGTGCTCGTCAACGTCGATCTCGACGAGTGTGCGTTCGTCGATGCCGGACATGGCGCGGGCGACGGCTTCGTAGTAGCCGATCGGGCGCATCGTGGGTTCGACCGCGCCGGTGGCGAGACGGGACGAGTCGAGCAGGTTGTCGATGAGGCCGTGCAGCCGGTCCGCGGATTCCTCCACGGTGGCCAGCAACTCGCGCGTGTCCTCTTCGGACAGTGTGAGTTCCGGGTCGCGCAGGCTGCTGACCGCGGCCTTGATCGACGTCAACGGCGTGCGCAGGTCGTGGCCGACCGCGGAGAGCAGCGCGGTCCGCAGTTCGGTGGTGTCCGCGCGGCGTTGCGCGGCGGCGGCCTTGGCGGCCATCCGCTGTTGCCGCAACGCGAGCAGTGCCTGACCGGCTGCGGCTTCGAGCACCTGGCGGTCGGCGGCGGGCAGGGCGCGACCGCGCAGGGCGAGGTGCACGTCCTCGGTGACCGCGACGTCCGCGTCCGCGTCGTCGGGTTCGTCGCAGGGCTGACCGCCGACGCAGGCGACCCGGCGCCATTCGGTGCCGTCGCGTTCGAGCAGCGCGACCGAGGTGAGGTTGAAGTTTTCCTGCACCTTCTCCAGCAACCGTTGCAGCGGCATCGGGTTGGTGAGCACGGTGCGCGCGTAGGAGGCGAGCAGCGCCGCCTCGGTGCGTGCCTGGGCCGCCTGGGTGGCCCGGCGGGCCGCGCGGTCCACGACCAGGGCGACCAGCACCGCGACCACCATCATGGTGATCAGCGTGACCAGGTTCTCCGGCTCCGCGATGGTGAGCGTGCCGGTGGGTGGGACGAAGAAGTAGTTCAGCAGCACGGCGCCGAGCAACGCGGACAGTAACGCGGGCCCGAGCCCGCCGACCAGCGCGACGGCGACCGTGGCAAGCACGAAACCGGCCGCGTTGGTGGAGATGTCGAGCAACTGGTGCAGGGCGAGTCCACCGCCGGTGACCGCGCCGGGCAGCAGGAACGCGAGCAGCCAGCCGAGCACCTTGCGGGAGGGCGCCAGCGGGCTGCGGGCCAGCGTGGCCCGCAACCCGGCGCCTGCTTGGGAGTGCGTGACCATGTGCACGTCGATCGTGCCGGACTGGTTGATCACGGTCGCGCCGATGCCCTCGCTGAACAGCCGGGCCGTCCGCGAGCGACGCGAGGTACCGATGACCAGTTGGGTGGCGTTGGCGCCGCGGGCGAAGTCGAGCAGCGCGCTGGGCACGTCCTCGCCGACCACCTGGTGGTAGGTGGCGCCGACGTCCTCGGCGAGTTTGCGGTAGCGCAGCGCGGAACCGGCAGGGGCGTCGGCCAGGCCGTCGCCGCGCAGCACGTGCACCACGAGCAGTTCCGCGCCGGAGCGGATGGCGATGCGGCGGGCCCTGCGGATCAGGGTTTCGCTCTCGTTGCCACCGGTGATGGCGACCACGATGCGTTCCCTGGCCTCCCAGGTGTCGGTGATCTGCTGCTCGGCGCGGTAACGCTGCAACGCGATGTCGACCTGGTCGGCGACCCAGAGCAGGGCGAGTTCGCGCAGCGCGGTGAGATTGCCGACGCGGAAGTAGTTGGCCAGCGCCGCGTCGATGCGCTGCGCCGGATAGACGTTGCCGTGCGCGAGGCGGCGGCGCAGCGCCTCGGGGGTGATGTCGACCAGTTCGATCTGTTCGGCCTTGCGCACCACCTCGTCCGGCACAGTCTCGTGTTGCGGCACGCCGGTGATCCGCTCGACCACGTCGTTGAGGCTCTCAAGGTGCTGCACGTTCACCGTGGCGAGCACGTCGATGCCTGCTTCGAGCAGGTCTTCCACGTCCTGCCAGCGCTTCTCGTGCTCGGACCCTGGCACGTTGGTGTGCGCGAGTTCGTCGACCAGCACGATCTCGGGCTTGCGCGCCAGGATCGCATCGGTGTCCATTTCGGTGAAGTCGTGCCCCCGGTGGTTCATCACCCTGCGCGGGATGATGTCGATGCCGTCCAGCAGTTCCGCGGTCTTGCTGCGGCCGTGCGTCTCGACGAGGCCCGCGACGAGGTCGGAGCCGCGCTCCACCCGCCTGCGGGCCTCGCCGAGCATGGCGAAGGTCTTGCCGACGCCGGGGGCGGCGCCGAGGTAGATGCGCAGTTCGCCACGCCGTGGTTTGCGCGTCTCCGCTGCTGGTTCAACGTCCACGGGTTCAGTCTGCGCTACTTCGGCGCCGTCCACCGTCCCTACCTCAACCGCTCGATGGCCAGGTTCAGGTCCAGCACGTTGACGACCGGTTCACCCAGGAAGCCCAGCGAGCGGCCCTGGGTGTTCTCGTTCACCACCTGCTGGACCTGAGCCACGGTCAGCCCGTTGACCCGCGCGACCCGCGCGATCTGGAGGTCGGCGTAGTCGGGGCTGATGTCCGGGTCGACACCCGAAGCGGACGCGGTGACCGCGTCGGCGGGCACCTGGCTCGGATCGACTCCTTCGCGCTTGGCGATGGCTGCCTTGCGAGAGGCGATCTGCTTGACCAGGGTCGGGTTGCTCGCGCCGAGGTTGGACGCGGCCGAGGATGCGTCGTCGTTGGCGCCCAGGCCCAGGTCGTCACCGCTCGAGTAGTCCGCCGCCAGTGCCGAGGCCCTGGTGTGGAAGTACTTGTCGCCGACGGGGTTGAGCCCGATCAGGCTCGACCCGACCGGCTTGCCGTTCTGCGTGACGATCGACCCCTCGGCCGCGTTGTGCAGGCCGGGGACGCGCGAGACGCCCCACACCGCGAGCGGGTAGATGATGCCGAGCAGGACGGTCAGCACGATCATGATCCGCAGCCCGGCCCAGGTCTGCCGGAGCAGTCCGGAGAACTTCATTCCATTCACCCAATTCCCGGGAAGTGCCGCACCACGAGGTCGATCAGGAAGATGCCGATGAACGGCGTGATGATGCCGCCGACGCCGTAGATCAACAGGTTGCGCCGCAACAGGTTGGACGCGGTGGTCGGCCGGTAGCGCACGCCGCGCAGGGCCAGCGGGATCAGCGCGACGATGACCAGCGCGTTGAAGATGACCGCGGACAGGATCGCCGAGTTCGCCGAGTGCAGGTGCATGACGTTCAACTTGGCGAGGCCCGGGTAGATGCCCGCGAACATGGCGGGCAGGATGGCGAAGTACTTCGCGAGGTCGTTGGCGATGGAGAAGGTGGTCAACGCACCACGCGTGATCAGCAACTGCTTGCCGATCTCCACGATCTGGATCAACTTGGTCGGATCGGAGTCCAGGTCGACCATGTTGCCGGCTTCCTTGGCCGCCATGGTGCCGGTGTTCATCGCGACGCCGACGTCGGCCTGCGCGAGCGCCGGCGCGTCGTTGGTGCCGTCACCGGTCATCGCGACCAGCTTGCCGCCCTCCTGCTCCTTGCGGATCAGGGCCATCTTGTCCTCGGGCTTTGCCTCGGCCAGGAAGTCATCCACACCGGACTCTTCCGCGATGGCCCTTGCGGTCAACGGGTTGTCGCCCGTGATCATGACCGTCTTGATGCCCATCTTGCGCAGTTCGGCGAAGCGTTCCTTGATGCCCGGCTTGACCACGTCGGACAGCCGGATCACGCCGCGCACCACGGCGACGCCGCCGGCGAGTTCGGCGCACACCAGCGGGGTGCCACCGTCCTGGCTGATCCGGTCGACCACGGCGTGCACCTCGTCGGGCACGATGCCGCCGTGCTCGGTCACCCAGGCCCGCACCGCGCTCGCCGCGCCCTTGCGCACCTGCCGATCCGCGAGATCCACACCGGACATCCGGGTCTGCGCGGTGAACGGCACGAACTCGGCCAGCTTCTCCGACTCGCTCGCTTCCGAGGCCAGGCCGAAGTCCTTGGCGCACAGTTCCACGATGCTGCGGCCTTCCGGCGTGCCGTCGGCGAGGCTGGACAGTCGCGCGGACGCGGCCAGGTCCGCAACTGTGGCGGTGCCGACCGGAATCAGTTCGGTGGCGCGCCGGTTGCCGAAGGTGATGGTGCCGGTCTTGTCCAGCAGCAGCGTGTCCACGTCACCGGCGGCTTCGACCGCCCGGCCCGACATGGCGAGCACGTTGCGCTGCACCAGCCGGTCCATGCCCGCGATGCCGATGGCGGAGAGCAGCGCGCCGATCGTGGTCGGGATCAGGCAGACCAGCAGGGCGGTCAGGATGATCACCGACTGCGCCTTGCCGGCGTAGGTGGCCATCGGCTGCAACGCGACGACCGCGAGCAGGAAGATGATGGTCATCACGGCGAGCAGGATGGTCAGCGCGATCTCGTTCGGCGTCTTCTGCCGCGAGGCGCCTTCCACCAGAGCGATCATGCGGTCCACGAAGGACTCGCCTGGCTTGGTGGAGATCTTCACCACGATCCGGTCGGACAGCACGGTGGTGCCACCGGTCACGGCCGAGCGGTCACCGCCGGACTCACGGATGACCGGAGCCGACTCACCGGTGATGGCCGACTCGTCGATCGTGGCGATGCCCTCGACGACGTCGCCGTCACCGGGAACCACGTCGCCTGCCTCGATCACCACCAGGTCACCGATGCGCAGTTCGGTGCCGGGCACCTGTTCCTCGGCCCAAGGGAGGCGGCCAGGGAGGCCGGCGGCATCAATACTGTCCTCGGTGAGCCTGCGGGCGATGGCTTCCTTCTTGGTGCGCCGCAACGAGTCGGCCTGCGCCTTGCCCCGGCCTTCCGCGACCGCCTCGGCCAGGTTGGCGAACAGCACGGTGAACCACAGCCAGGCCGCGGTGCCGATGGCGAAGCCGCTCGGGTTGAAGACGCAGAACACGGTGGAGAGCAGCGAGCCGACCCACACCACCATCATCACCGGGTTGCGCAGCTGGTGACGGGGGTTCAGCTTGCGCAGCGCGTCGGGCAGCGAGGTGAGCAGTTGCTTCGGGTTGAACACACCGGCACTGACCCGATGCGCGTTCTCCGCGTTGTGCTGAATCTGCTCGACTGGAGTGCGCTCACGAGTAGTGGTCGCGGTCATGAGAGGGCCTCCGCAATGGGACCGAGGGACAGCGCCGGGATGAACACGATCGCGGCGACGAGCAGGATGGTGCCGCCGAGCATTGAGGCGAACAGCGGCGAAGCGGTGTTGAGAGTGCCGGAGGTTTCCGGCACCTTCCGTTGCTGGGCAAGGGATCCGGCCAGCGCCAGGACCGCGAGGATGGGGATGAAGCGACCGAACAGCATGACGATGCCGATGGTCGACTCGAACCAGTCACTCGTGACCGTGATGCCACCGAAGGCGCTGCCGTTGTTGTTGGCGCCGGAGGTGTAGGCGTAGAGGACTTCGGAGAAGCCGTGCAGGCCCGAGTTGCCCATCGCGCTCGCGGTCGAGGGGAGCGCGATGGCGATGCCCGCGAACACCAGCACCAGGAACGGCATGGCGAGCATGGCGATGGAGGCGAAGGTGACCTCGCGGCGGCCGATCTTCTTGCCGAACAGTTCCGGCGTGCGACCGACCATCAGGCCGGCGAGGAAGACCGCGACGATGGCGAACACCAGGATCGAGTAGATGCCGGTGCCGACCCCGCCGGGCGAGATCTCGCCGAGCATCATGTTGATCATGGCACCACCGCCGCCGAGACCGGAAAGGCTGTCGTGCGCCGCGTTGACCGCGCCCGTCGACGTGCCGGTGGTCGAGCCCGCGAACAGCGTGGATCCGGGGATGCCGAAGCGGACTTCCTTACCTTCGAACGAACCGCCCGCCAGCAGCGCGGCCGGACCGTTCGGGTGCGCCTCCGCCCACCACATGACCGCCTGCACCGCGCCCCAGAGCACGGCCATCACCGACAGGATCATGTAGCCCTGCTTGACGTTGCCGAGCATCTTGCCCAGCGTCCTGGTGAGACTGACCGGGATCACCAGGAGCAGGAATATCTCGATCAGGTTGGACCAGGCATTCGGGTTCTCGAACGGATGCGCGGAGTTGGCGTTGAAGATGCCGCCGCCGTTGGTGCCGAGTTCCTTGATGGCCTCCTCGCTACCGGCTGGGGCGAGCGCGATGGTGTGCTGGGCGCCGTCGATGGCGGTGACGTTCACGCCCGAGCGGAGGCTCTGCACGACGCCGAAGCCGATCAGCACGAGGGCGAACACGAACGAGATCGGCAGCAGGATGCGCACGGTGCCCCGGGTTATGTCCACCCAGATGTTGCCGAGCCGGTCGGTGTTGGCCCGGATGAAGCCCCGGATCAGCGCGACCGCGACCGCGATGCCGACCGCTGCCGACAGGAAGTTCTGCACGGTCAGGCCGAGCATGGGCACGCTGTCGCCCAGGGTCGTCTCGGGGGCGTAGGACTGCCAGTTGGTGTTGGTGACGAAGCTGGCGGCGGTGTTGAAGGCCATCGAGGGCACCACCGCGCCGTGCCCGAACGCCCACGGCAGGATCGGCTGGACGCGCTGGAACAGGTACAGCAGCAACAGGCCGACCAGCGAGAAGCCGAGGACACCGGCACCGTAGGTGGTCCAGCGCTGTTCGGAGTCCGGGTTGACCCGGAACAACCGGTACAGCACGCGCTCGACGCGCCAGTGCTTGTCGGTGGTGAAGACGTGCGCCATGTAGTCGCCGAAGGGCTTGTACACCAGGGCGAGCGCCACGATGAGCAAGCCGACCTGCAACAGGCCGGCTCCGGTGGTCGACATCAGAATTTCTCCGGTCGGATCAGCGCGACGAACAGGTAGATGAGCAACATGAGCGCGAGCACGCCACCGATGACGTTCGCGAGAGTTCCGGCCCCGCTCATATCTTTTCCAAGCCGCGCAACATCAGCGCCAGTAGCAGGAACACGCCGAGTGTCAGCGCGAGGTAGGCCACGTCGGCCATCTGCGGTGCCTTTCTCTTTTCACGTCCGGTAGAGCCCCTGCGAAAGGGTGCGCTCGCCGGTCAGTCGAATGGGGTCGGCTGACGGCTCCTTGACACCCCGCCGGTTCGCCTTGACGCGGTCTTGACGCCCCCGGTGACTCAGCTCTCTCGACCTCTGCTTGTTCGTCACCCGATCGGCCCAGCCGCACGCGGGCGAAGTCAGCGCTGCGTGTCCGCCCCACCGACGTGAGCCAACTCACCAGAACGGTCGAATGCCCGCTCAACTGCGCGTATCCATCCGATCGCGGGTTGCGACCCTGCCGGGAATTAGATTCATAGACTATGAATGTTGTTAACGTGGTCGTAACAGAACAACCACGGAGAGGGAGGACGTTATGTGCGGGATTACCGGTTGGGTGGGGTTCCACCACGACCTGACGCGGGAACAGACGGTCCTGAACGCGATGACCGAGACGATGTCCTGCCGCGGCCCGGACGCACGCGGTACCTGGCAGGACACCCACGCCGCACTGGGGCACCGGCGACTGTCCGTGATCGACCTCGAAGGCGGCGCCCAGCCGATGACGCTGGACACCCCCGATGGCACGCTCGCCATGGTCTACAGCGGCGAGGCCTACAACTTCACCGAGCTGCGCGACGAACTACGCCGCCGTGGCCACGCCTTCCGCACCACCAGTGACACCGAGGTCGTGCTGCACGCCTACCAGGAGTGGGGCGAGGCGATGGCCGAACGCCTCAACGGCATGTACGCCTTCGCCATCTGGGACTCGCGCACCGACAAGCTGGTGATGATCCGCGACCGGATGGGCATCAAGCCCTTCTACTACTACCCCACCAAGGACGGGGTGCTGTTCGGCTCCGAGCCCAAGGCGATCCTGGCCAACCCGCTGGCCGAACGCGTCGTCGGCCTCGACGGCCTGCGCGAGCTCTACACGATGGCCAAGACACCGGGCATGGCCGTGTGGGAGGGCATGTTCGAGGTCGAGCCGGGCACCGTCGTCACCGTCGACCGCAACGGCCTGCACAAATCGGTCTACTGGCGGCTGGAGACCCGCGAGCACACCGACGACCAGGCGAGCACCGTCACGCACGTGCGCGAACTGCTCGACGACATCGTGCGCCGCCAGCTCGTCGCGGACGTGCCGCGCTGCGTGCTGCTCTCCGGCGGCCTCGACTCCAGCGCACTGACCGCACTGGCCGCCAAGCAACTGCGCGACCAGGGCGAGACCGTACGCAGCTTCTCGGTCGACTTCGCAGGTCAGACCGAGAACTACGTCGCCGACGAGCTCCGGCCCACCCCGGACGCGCCGTTCGTGCACGACGTCGCCGAGCACGTGCACTCCGACCACACCGATGTGATGCTCGACTCGAACGAGCTCACCGATCCCGCGCTGCGCAAGCTGGTGGTCACCGCGAACGACCAGCCCAACGGGCGCGGCGACATGGACGCGTCGCTCTACCTGTTGTTCAAGGCGATCCGGGCCAAGTCCACGGTGGCGCTCTCCGGCGAGTCGGCCGACGAGGTGTTCGGCGGCTACCGCTGGTTCCACACCGAGGAAGGCCAGAACGCGAAGACCTTCCCGTGGCTGACCCAGTTCCGGGAGGGCCGGGGCAACCCGAGGGAAGCGGCCGGGCAGATGTTCGCCGCGGGGCTCGGCCAGGAGCTCGACCTACAGGGCTACCTCGCCGAGAAGTACGAGACGGCGGTCTCCGAGGTGGAACCGCTGGCCGGTGCGAGCGAGTTCGAGAACCACATGCGGGTCATGTCCTACCTGCACCTGACCCGGTTCGTGCGGATGCTGCTGGACCGCAAGGACCGGATGAGCATGGCCGTCGGGCTCGAAGTGCGCGTGCCGTTCTGCGACCACCGGCTGGTGGAGTACGTGTACAACACGCCGTGGGCGCTCAAGACCTACGACGGCAGGGAGAAGAGCCTGCTCCGCGGCGCGACCAAGGACGTGCTGCCACAGTCGGTGGTGGAACGGGTCAAGAGCCCCTATCCGTCCACACAGGACCCGAAGTACCCCGCGATGCTCCAGCTGCAGGTCAAGGAGCTGCTCACCCAGCACAACAGTCCGGTGTTCGACATCATCAACCGCGACTGGCTTTCGACCCTGGTCGAAACCGACGCCACTCAGATCGGAATGGCGCGGTTCGCCCTCGAACGGAGCCTGGACCTGGCAGCCTGGATGGACATGTACCGGCCGACGGTGCGAACCTCCTGACCAAACACTGGTTGGCGAGGGTCGGCCGGGCGCTGGAGGGAGCGACAGCGATGGCCACCGAGCAGACATCTGCGGTGACCGCGGACGCAGCCAGTGTGCCCGCGCTCAACCTGGTGCTCGCCATGCACCGGCTGCGGCGCGGCCTGCGGGCCGTGCTGCAGCCTGGCCAGTTCAACCCGACCCAGCTGCTGATCCTGACCCAGCTCGCCGGCCGCACCCCCGTGCGCGTCGGCGAGCTGGCGCATCGGGTGCACGTCTCCCAGCCGACGGCGACGACCGTGGTCAACGGCCTCGCCGCGGCCGGTCTGGTGCAACGGATCAAGGACACCGAGGACGGTCGCGCGATCAAGGTCAGCCTGACCGACCACGGCATGCAGAAGCTGACCGAGGTCGGCCGTCAGGAGGCGGCGTTCCTGGACACGCTGATCAACGCGTTGCCCGACGACGAGAAGGCCACCATGCTGGCGGCCATCCCGATCATGCTGCGCATCGCCGATGCCAGCACAACCGCTGAGCAGCGGATCAGCGGGCTCGCGGCGCGGGCTGACACCTGGGACAGAAGTACGAAGACCGGTTCATGAACGGCTCGCGGCGCACCTCGGCGGCGCAGCGCGGACACGGCTCGCCCTCCTGGCCGTACACGGCCAGCGAACGGCTGAAGTAGCCGGACTGGCCGTTCACGTTCACGTACAAGGCGTCGAACGACGTGCCACCGGCCAGCAGCGCCTCGCCCATCACCTCGCGGGCCGCGCCGAGCACGGCCGCCGCCTGCGCGCGGGTCAGCTTGTCGGTCGGGCGCGACCAGTGCAGCTTCGCCCGCCACAACGACTCGTCCGCATAGATGTTGCCGACACCCGAAATCAGAGTCTGGTCCAGCAGCGCGCGCTTGATCTCGGTGTGCTTGCGGCGCAGCAAACCGATCACCGCGTCCAGGTCGAACCCGTCCTCCATCGGATCGCGGGCGATGTGCGCGATCGGCTCCGGCACCCGGTCCCCGCCGACGTCGACCAGTTCGCTCACGGCGAGCCCGCCGAACGTGCGCTGATCCACGAACCGCAGTTCGGGACCATCGTCGGTGAACCGGACCCGGACGCGCAGGTGCGTCTCGTCCTCGGTGCCGACCGGCTGCACCAGCATCTGGCCGCTCATGCCAAGGTGCGCGATGACCGCGTCGCCAAGGGCCGCCTCGGCGGGCGATTCGTCGGACAGTTCCAGCCACAGGTACTTGCCGCGCCGCCGGGCCCGCTCGATGGTGCGCCCGGCCAGCCGGCCCGCGAAATCACTGGCACCCGGCAGATGCCTGCGCACCGCCCTCGGGTGCAGCACCTCGACGAGTTCGACGGTGCGGCCGACCACATGCTCGGCCAAGCCCCGCCGAACCACTTCGACCTCGGGAAGTTCCGGCATCAGACCATTCTCGCCCGGCCCACCGACAAAACCGGCGGCTACTCCGACTCGCCGGCCTCGGCTTCGGCGCGGTCCGCGATCTCCTGCTTGAGCAGCACGTACGCGGACTCGGCCGCCTTCTGCTCGGCTTCCTTCTTGGTGGTGCCCTCGCCCTTGCCGTAGCTCTTACCGGCCACGATCACCGACGCGGTGAACTCCTTGCGGTGATCCGGCCCCTGCTCCTCGACCTGGTACTCGGGCACACCGAGACTCGCCGCGGCGGTCAGCTCCTGGAGGCTGGTCTTCCAGTCCAGTCCGGCACCGCGCAGCGGCGCCTCCGCGAGCAGCGTCTCGAACAGCCGGTGCACCAACTCCCGGGCGGTCTCGATGCCATGCTCCAGGTACACCGCACCGAGCAGAGCTTCGAGGCCGTCCGCGAGAATGCTGGCCTTGTCCCGGCCGCCGGTGAGCTCCTCACCGCGACCGAGCAACAGGTAGGCGCCGAGGCCGCCGGGACCGAGCACCCGCGCGACCCTGGCCAGGGCATGCATGTTCACCACGCTGGCGCGCAGCTTGGCCAGCTGCCCCTCGGGCAGGTCCGGGTGCTCCCGATACAGGCGATCGGTGATCACGATACCGAGCACGGCGTCTCCGAGGAACTCGAGACGCTCGTTGGGCGGCAGCCCGCCATGCTCGTAGGCGTAGGAACGGTGGGTCAGCGCAAGGACGAGCAGCTCGGCGTCGAGAGTGACGCCGAGCGCGTCCAACAGCTCGGATCGATCCACTGCCTCGCCCCTGGGTGGTCTAGTTCCCATGGCGCGGTTCAAGTCCGGCCGCGGTTCAGGCCGGCTGGGTGACCTGGCGGCCGTCATACTGACCGCAGGTGGGGCAGGCGATGTGCGGGAGCTTCGGTGCCTTGCAGGCCCGGTTCGAGCAGGTGACCAGGGTCGGAGCCGACGCCTTCCACTGGGCCCGACGTGCGCGGGTGTTGGCACGCGACATTTTCCGCTTCGGGACGGCCACGACTTGTTCTCCTCGTCAAACGCGGTACATCAGGGGGTGGATCCTCGACAGCGAACCGCGGCTATTCCTCGCGCGCGCCGTCGAACCGGTCAACGAGACCGGCCCATCGAGGATCAATGGTCTCATGCCCATGGTCGGGTCCGAGTTCGGCCCGTCGCCCGCCGCACCCAGGGCACAGCCCTGCGCAGTCCGGCGTGCACAGCGGCGCCTGCGGCAGGGCCAGCACGATGGCGTCGCGGATCACCGGTTCGAGATCGATGACGTCGTCGGTGACCCGGTAGATCTCGTCCTCGTCGGTGGTCGCCTCGGTCAGGCTGTCCGGGTAGGCGTAGAGCTCGGTGAACTCGACCTCGACCGTGTCGGTCAGCGGATCGAGGCAGCGCGAGCACTCGCCCTCGGTGTGCGCGGTGGCCGTGCCGGATATCAGCACGCCCTCCACCACCGATTCGGCCAGCGCGTCGAAGGTGACTGTGCTGCCCTTGGGCACCACGATCACCGCTTCGAAGCCGAGCTCGTGCTCCACCACGGCTTCGCGGTGGTAGCGGCGGCTCGTGCCCGGCCGACGACCGATGTCCCTGGTGTCGATGACCCAGGGTCCGGTCGCGGCAGGGCGCGCGGAAGTTGAACGTTCACGTTTCATAGTTGGTTTTGCCAGCGCGGGACCTACCACGCACAGCCGCTCCAGGTTACGCGAGGGACGCCCGGATGGAAAATCGAGATCGACTTCTACTGGCGGTAGTCGTACTGCTGGCCGTTGGCGGTCTCGGCCATCGGTGCTGCAGGCTGCATCGTCGGCGGACGCATGCTCGCCCGGCCCTTGCCGACCGTGCGCAGCGTCACCGCGAGCAGCTCCTCGAACTCGCCGAGCTTGTCGTCCACGTACGCGTCGCACTCGTTGCGCAGCCGGGCCGCCTCGGCGTCGGTCTCGTCCAGCACCCGCGCGGACTCGACGTGCGCGGCCTGCACCACCTCGGTCTTGGAGACCAGGTGGTGCTGCTCGGCGCGGCCCTGCGCGACGGCCTGGTCGTAGGAGGCGCGACCGGCCTGCAACATCCGCTCGGCCTCGGACTCGGCGCGCCCGACCAGCTCCTCGTACTCCTCGCGGCCCTCGGTCACCGCGCGCTCGGCCTTGTCCTCGGCGTCGGCCAGCAGCGCCTCGGCCCGTGCGGTCGCCTCGGCTACCAGGCGCTGCGCCTCGGCCTGCGCGTCCGCCAGCGTCTGCTCGGCCTCCGCGTTCGCCTTGTTGATGGTCTGATCGGCCTCGTGCTGCGCCTTGCCGAGCAGCTCGTCGCGCTGGTCGAGCACGTCCTGGGCGTCGTCCAGCTCGCCGGGGATCGCGTCCCGCACGTCGTCAAGCAGCTCCAGCGCGTCGCCTCGTGGCACGACACAGCCGGAGGTCATCGGGACGCCCCTGGCCTCCTCGATGATCGTGACGAGTTCGTCCAGGGCCTCGAACACCCGGTACACGGCATCTCCCCGGTGCGATCCTTCATCCAGCGCAAGGCGCGGACACTGCCACGTACAGTTTGCCCCTGATCGACCGGCAAACAGGGGAACGGCGCTCCAGCGGGCGTGTCAGCGAACGGGGAGTTCACATGGTGCGGATCAGGCGCGCGCAACGAGCGGACGTGGACGCGATCGTGGCGATGCTCGCCGACGACGAACTCGGCGCGAAGCGGGAGAACCCGGGTGACCCTCGTTACCTCGCCGCGTTCGACGCGCTCGACGCCGACCCGAACCAGTTCGTCGCGGTCGCCGAACACGACGGCGAAGTGGTCGGCACGCTCCAGCTCAGCTACCTCGCCGGCCTGTCCCGGCTCGGCGCGACCCGCGCGCAGATCGAGGCGGTCCGGGTCCGGTCCGACCAACGCGGCACCGGCCTGGGCACGGTGCTGTTCGAATGGGCGATCGACGAAGCCCGCGAACACGGCGCGGTGCTCGTGCAGCTGACCACCGATGCCAGCCGGGCCGACGCGCACCGCTTCTACGAACGCCTCGGCTTCGTCGCCAGCCACGTCGGCATGAAGCTGCCGCTCTGCTGATACCGGCCCCCCTAAAACGGGGCCCGCCCCCTCCGGACTAGCTGGCGAACTTCTCGCCGAGCGCCCGGTACACCGCGTCCGGCACCAGGTGCGCGACGTCGCCACCGTTCATGGCCACATCCTTCACCAGCGAGCTGGACAGGAAGCTCCACAGCGGATTCGTCGGCATGAACAGGGTTTCCACCTTGGAGAGCTGGTGGTTCATCTGCGCCATCTGCAACTCGTAGTCGAAGTCGCTGACCGCGCGCAGGCCCTTCACGATCACCTTGATGTCGTTCTGGCGGCAGTAGTCGACCAGCAGGCCGTGCCAGGAGTCGACGCGCACGTTCGGCAGGTCCCTGGTGACCTCGCGGAGCAGTTCGATGCGCTCCTCGATGGCGAACAGGCCCGCCTTGTTCTTGTTGATCAGAACCGCGATGACCACCTCGTCGTACAGGCCCGCGGCCCGTTCCACGATATCGAGGTGGCCGTTGGTGACCGGGTCGTAGGAACCGGGACACACCGCGCGCCGCATGGGCCCGGACGCTAGCAGCCGAACCGGCCGTTTTCTCGTCGGCCGTGGCAACGATCACTCTGACGAGGGTTCGGCCCAGTAGAGCGCGGTGTCGCCATAGCGCCTGCTCCGCGTCGGTCGCAGTCCCTCCGGCCAGTCCGGCTCACCGTCGCGCGCGGCCCGCTCCAGTACCACCAGCGCGTCCGGTGCCAGCCACCCGCGCCGCACCAGATTCCCCAGCACACCGCCCAATGCGGCGTTCGACAGCGCGTACGGCGGATCGGCCAGCACGATGTCGTAACCGTGATCAGGCTCCCCAGCGACCACCGACTCCACCGGCCCGCCCACCACGCGCGCCCCAGCCAGGCCGAGCGCGGACGCGTTGGCCCGCAGCACCTCGACCGCGCGCCGGTCGGATTCGATAAAGGTGACGACGCTCGCACCCCGGGACAGCGCCTCGAATCCGAGCGCGCCAGAGCCCGCGTACAGATCCAGTACATGCAGGCCGTCGAAGTCGAACACGGCTTCCAGCGCGCCGAACAGCGCCTCGCGCACGCGTTCCGAGGTCGGCCGGGTGCCCTTCGGCGGCACGGTGAGCCGCCGTCCGCCTGCCGAACCGGCCACGATCCTGGTCACCGGCCCAGTATGGCGGGCCCTGGGGAGATTTACGGCCGCATACCACGTTACCGTGGTCGACCGGAACAAACATCCACCTGGCGTGCGATTTCACGCCGGACGGAAGGGCGTACCGTCACCATCTCGCCTATCAACGCGCGGGGGCGGGGCGAGCAGGAACGCAGCAACGGGAGAATCGGGTGCCGGAGACCTCTGCCAGAGAGGCCGAGATCGCGATCGAGCAGCAACACGTGGACCTCGTGTACGCGCGCCTCGCCGAAGTGCGCGCGGAGACCGAGGCGCTGCGGGACCGTGGCTACGAACTTGCCCACGACGCAGGCAAGGAAGCCATTTTCGAACAGGCCCAGATGCTGCTCGAACGCGACGTGATGGTGCAGCACGCCAACAAGATGTTGCAGACCCTGGACGCCGAGCACGAGGGCCTGGTGTTCGGCAGGCTCGATCTCGGCAGCATCAAGGGCCGGGGCGAGACGCTCTACATCGGCAGGCTCGGCCTGCGCGACACGAACTTCGACAACCTCGTGCTGGACTGGCGCGCGCCCGCGTCGGCCGCCTTCTACCAGGCGACCGCCGAGGAACCCATGGACGTGCTGCGGCGGCGGGTGATCCGCTGTTCGCAGGAGAAGGTCCTGGACATCGACGACGACGTGCTCACGCCGGACGCGCTGACCGAGGACATCACCGTGATCGGCGAGGGCGCGCTGATGGCCGCGCTCGGCCGGGCGCGCGGCGACACCATGCGCGACATCGTCGCCACCATCCAGCGCGAACAGGACGAGGCGATCCGGGCGCCGCAGGCGGGCGTGACCCAGATCACCGGTGGTCCGGGCACCGGTAAGACCGCGGTCGCCCTGCACCGTGCCGCCTACCTGCTCTATCGCAACCGGCGCCAGATGACCGGTGCCGGCGTGCTGGTCATCGGCCCGTCGCCGGTGTTCACCAACTACATCTCGCGAGTGCTGCCCTCAATGGGTGAGGACAGCGTCGACCTGCGCGCGCTCGGCGAGATCCTGGACGGCGAACAGGCGAGCTACACCGACACCGCGCCGGTCGCGGTGATCAAGGGCTCGCCGAGGATGCTGCGCCTGCTGCGCAAGGCGACCAGGCAGATGCCGCCGGACGTGCCTGCCGAACTGCGCATCGTCTACCAGGGCGAGGTGCTCAAGCTCGTCGGTCCCGAACTGGAGCAGGTGCGCAAGGCCGTGCTGCGGCGCGGCGGGATGGTCAACCGGTCCAGGGTGGACGCTGCGGAAGCGTTGCTGGAAGCGTTGTGGCGTAAGGCAGAAGCGTATGCGGCGGACGATCAGACCTCGGCCGCGCGCGGTCGCACCAAGTTCTCGGCCGCGCACGACGAACTCGTCACCGAACTCGGCGAACGCATGGAGTTCCACCGGTTCCTGGTGCAGTGGTGGCCGGAGCTCAACCCGAACGGCATCCTGGACAGCCTCGGCGACCACGCCCGGCTGGCCGCCAGCGCCGGTCGCACACTGACGCCCACCGAGGTCACGCTGCTCAGCTCGTCCTTCGCCCAGCGCGGCACCCGGGGCAACTCGGTCGCCGACATCGCGCTGCTGGACGAGTTGCGCGTGCTGCTCGGCGAGCCGAGGCGCCGCCGCAGGCGCAGCGACGACGAGAACCACAACGGCGAGGTCCGCACCCGGCCCCGGCACTACGACGAGTACGCGCACATCGTGCTCGACGAAGCCCAGGACCTCTCGCCCATGCAGTGGCGGATGATCGGACGGCGCGGCAAGTACGCCAGCTGGACGATCGTCGGCGACCCGATGCAGAGCTCATGGCCGGACGCGGCGGAAGCCAGCGAGGCACGCGACGCGGCGCTGCGCACCATCCGCACCCGCCGCGAGTTCACCCTGCGCACCAACTACCGCAACTCGGCGGAGATCTTCTCCCTCGCCGCCGACGTGCTCGGCGACCTGGCCAGCGCCAAGGATCTCCCGGTCGCGGTGCGCAAAACCGGCTTCACCCCGACCATCACCACCGTCCCGGCGGACAAGCTGCCGGACGCCACCCGCGACGCGGCACGCGAACTGCTCGGCGTCGTGGACGGCACGGTCGGCGTGATCACCGCGATGGACCGGCGCGACGAGGTGTCCGGCTGGCTGGCGGGCGTCGCCGACGACCGGCTGCGCGTGGTCGGCAGCCTGGACGCGAAGGGCCTGGAATACGACGGCGTGCTGCTGGTCGGCCCGGAGGACATCCTGGGCGAGTCCATGACCGACACCGGCAGGCGCACCCTCTACGTCGCGCTCACCCGCGCCACCCAGCGCCTGACCGTGCTGGCCACCAACTCCACCTGGCTCCCCTGACCCCGGTTCCCCGGGGCCAGGGGCCGTCGGCTATTCCAGCACCACCAGCAGATCTCCACCCTCGACCTGCTGTACCGAGTTGATCGCCAACCGGGACACCTTGCCCGCCTTCGGCGAGGTGATCGCGGCCTCCATCTTCATCGCCTCGATGGTCGCGATCGTCGCGCCCGCCTCGACCTGGTCACCCTCGTGCACCGACAACGTGACCACGCCCGCGAACGGCGCCGCCACCTGGTTCGGGTCGGACCGGTTCGCCTTCTCCGCGGTGGGCAGATCGGCGGCAACGGAGCGATCCCGCACCGAGGTCGGCCGCAACTGCCCGTTCAACGTGGCCAGCACGGTGCGCAGGCCCCGCTCGTCCGCCTCGCCGATCGCCTCCAACTCGATCAGCAGCCGCACGCCCGGCTCAAGGTCGACCCGGTACTCCTCGCCCGGCTGGATGCCGTAGAAGAAGTCCTTGCTGTTCAACACGCTGGTGTCGCCGAAACTCTCCCGGTGCGCCGCGAACTCCTTGGCCGGTCCGGGGAACAGCAACCGGTTCAGCGTCGCCCGCGTGTCGGACTTCAGCCCGGCCTTGTCCTCGTCGGTCAGCTCCGCGACGCCCTTGCGCTCGGCCCGGCCCGCCAACGCCTTCGTCCGGAACGGCTCCGGCCAGCCACCGGGCGGGTCGCCCAGCTCGCCCCGCAGGAACCCGATCACCGAATCCGGCACGTCGAACCGGCCCGGCTCCGCCTCGAACTCGGCCGGCTTCACCCCGGCCCCGACCAGGTGCAACGCCAGGTCACCGACCACCTTGGACGATGGCGTCACCTTCACCAGGTGCCCCAGCATCCGGTCGGCGGCGGCGTAGGCGTCCTCGATCTCCTCGAACCGGTCGCCCAGCCCCAGCGCGATCGCCTGCGTGCGCAGGTTGGACAACTGTCCACCCGGGATCTCGTGGTGGTAGACGCGGCCGGTCGGCGCGGGCAACCCGGCCTCGAACGGCGCGTACACCCGGCGCACCAGCTCCCAGTACGGCTCCAGATCGCAGATCGCCTGCAAGCTCAGCCCACTCGGCCGCTCGGTGTGATCAGTAGCCGCGACGATCGCCGACAACGAAGGCTGCGACGTTGTCCCCGACAACGACGCGACCGCACCATCGACAGCGTCCGCCCCCGCCCCGATAGCGGCGAGGTAAGTAGCGAGTTGCCCGCCCACCGTGTCATGCGTGTGGATGTGCACCGGCAGGTCGAACTCCTTGCGCAGTGCGGCAACCAGCGTCCGCGCGGCAGGTGGTCGCAGCAACCCCGCCATGTCCTTCACCGCGAGCACGTGCGCGCCCGCGCCCACGATCTGCTCGGCCAGCTTCAGGTAGTAGTCCAACGTGTACAGACGCTCGCCAGGATCGGACAGATCCCCCGTGTAGCAAACAGCAACCTCCGCGACAGCGGTCCCGGTTGCCCGCACCGCATCAATAGCAGGGCGCATCTGCTCGACATCGTTCAAGGCGTCGAAGATCCGGAAGATGTCGATCCCGGTCCGTGCCGCCTCCTGCACGAACGCGTCGGTCACCGCCTCCGGGTACGGCGTGTAGCCGACCGTGTTCCGCCCGCGCAACAACATCTGCAAACAGATGTTCGGCACCGCGCCGCGCAACGCCGCCAGCCGCTCCCAGGGATCCTCGGCAAGGAACCGCAGCGCGACATCGTAGGTCGCCCCACCCCAGCACTCCAACGACAACAACTGCGACGTCGTCTGCGCGACATAAGGCGCGATGGCCAGCAGATCCTTGGTCCGCACCCGAGTAGCCAGCAGCGACTGGTGTGCGTCCCGGAACGTGGTGTCGGTGACCCCGATGTTCTTCGCGGACCGCATCCACTCCGCGAAGCCCTCCGGCCCCAACGCGGTCAGCTTCTGCTTCGACCCCTCCGGCGGATCACCCGCCACCGACGCCAGCGGCAACTTCGCCGTCGGATCCAGGAAATTCGGCCGAGGCCCGTTCGGCCGGTTCACGGTCACATCGGCCAGATAGCTCAACAACCGGGTACCCCGGTCCGCCGACTGCCGCGCCGTCAACAGGAACGGCCGCTCCTCGATGAACGAGGTGGTGATCCGGCCTGCGCGGAAGTCCGCATCGTCCAACACCGCCTGCAGGAACGGGATGTTCGTGGACACCCCGCGAATCCGGAACTCCGCCACCGCCCGCCGCGCCCGGCCCACCGCCGTCGCGAAATCGCGCCCCCGGCAGGTCAACTTGACCAGCATCGAGTCGAAGTGCGCGCTCACCTCGGTCCCGGAGAACGCGGTACCCCCGTCGAGCCGGATACCCGCACCACCCGGCGACCGGTACGCGCTGATCACGCCCGTATCCGGCCGGAAACCGTTCGCCGGGTCCTCGGTCGTGATCCGGCACTGCAGCGCCGCACCGCGCAACCGCAGGCCCTCCTGTGCCAGTCCGAGATCGGCCAGGGTCTCCCCCGATGCGATGCGCATCTGCGCCTGCACCAGGTCGACGTCGGTGACCTCCTCGGTGACCGTGTGCTCCACCTGGATGCGCGGGTTCATCTCGATGAAGTGGTGCTTGCCGTCCGGCCCCAGCAGAAACTCCACGGTGCCCGCGTTGACATAGCCGATCTTGCGCGCGAACGCGACCGCGTCCGCGCAGATCCGGTCGCGCAACACCGGGTCCAGGTTCGGCGCCGGCGCGATCTCGATGACCTTCTGGTGGCGGCGCTGCATGGAACAGTCGCGTTCGAACAGATGGATCACACTGCCGGTGCCATCCGCGAGAATCTGCACCTCGATGTGTCGCGGCTTGATCACCGCCTGTTCGAGGAAAACGGTCGGATCGCCGAACGCGGACTCTGCCTCGCGCATCGCCGCCTCGATCGACTCGCGCAACGCGGCAGGCCGCTCGACCCGGCGCATACCGCGTCCACCGCCACCGGCCACCGCCTTCACGAAAACCGGAAACCCGACCGCGTCGGCGGCGGCCACCAGTTCGTCCACATCGGCGGACGGAGCCGACGAACTCAACACCGGCAGCCCGGCCTCGCGCGCCGCCGCGACCGCGCGCGCCTTGTTACCCGTCAGTTCCAGCACTTCGACGCTCGGCCCGACGAAGGTGATCCCCGCGTCGCGACAGGCGGCCGCCAGCTCCGGATTCTCGGAAAGGAAGCCGTAACCCGGGTAGATCGCGTCCGCCTTCGCCTTGCGCGCCGCGCCGATGATCTCCTCGACCGAGAGGTAGGCACGCACCGGATGCCCCTGCACGCCGATCTCGTACGCCTCGTCGGCCTTGAGCCGGTGCAACGAGTTGCGGTCCTCGTAGGGGAACACGGCAACAGTCCCAGCGCCCAGCTCGAAGCCTGCGCGGAAAGCCCGGATCGCGATCTCGCCGCGGTTGGCGACGAGCACCTTGTTGAACATGGCCGGCTCCTTGTTCGTGTCGGCACGGTTGTGGCGGCGGCGCCCACGTGCGCAGGACCGTCGGAAATCGCACGGTACCGTGCTGATCCCGCCCACCGGGAGGATCATCCCAGGTGACGGACATCATTACGCCACTGCGCGCCACGCCGCTGGCGCCAACCAGCCTGGCAGTTGCCGCACCAAGCAGCCAGGCGCCGGACGGGTCCGATCACCCGCGACCCCACCGACCGTGACGTGGCGCACAACACCAGCAGGTCAGCTGGCACCTGCACCCAGATACCCCACCGCACGAACTGACAACCCACCCGCTGAACCAGCGCCCGATCAGGCTTGCGTCAGCCGGACCAGCCAGCCCCGCTCCCCCAGCCAACCCAGCCGCTCGCTCCGCCCCGGCGGTCTCCGATCAGATCGGTGGCGTCAGCCTGGCCGCCAGCCGCTTCGGCGCCTGCAACCGATAACTCTCCGTCACCAGCTCGGCGATCTCCACCCAATCCACCGACGCCAGATCGAGCCGCACCCCGACCCAGCCATTGACCCCCACATATGCCGGTGAATAGAACTTTTCCGGATCCGAACCAATCAATGCCTCCTGTTCTCCCGGCGCGGCTTTGCACCACAGCCCAATTCGCCCATCACCATGATGATCGTTCAGGTAATAGGCGAATTTCTTTTTGCCGACGACAAATCGAAAATGCTGCTGGCCATAGGGAAACGATTCGGCGTCCGGCAGGGCGTTGCAGATGTCGGTGAGCTTGGCGAGGCGCTGCGCGGTGGTGTCCATGGCGACCCCTTCAGGACCAGGTGACGGCCGCCGGAGCGTATGCCGGCGACCATCACCTGTCCATGTGGAAAGCCGCAGCTGAGAGGGGTCAGCGAGCGACCTTCAGGTAGTGCGCGCTGACCCAGTGGCCGTTGGACAGCTGGCGGAAGCCGTTCACGGTCTTGGCGTCGGCGACCACGTGCGCGCCCTTGGCCAGCGTGCCCGCCACCCGGTACTTGGTGCCCGGACCAGTGCGAACGTTGAGGTGCGACGCGGTGACCACGTAGTTCACGCTGGTCACGTGAACGGTCTTGGCGTGCCTGGCGCGAGCCTCGGCGAGCGCGCGGACCTTGCTCGCCGGCAGGTCGACGGTGCGCGTGGGCGCGGGCTTGGCGTGGGTCCTGGCAGGCACCGTCTTCGCAGGCACGGCCTTGACCTGAGCCGGTGCGGCCTTCCCGGGCACGGCTTTGACCGCAGCCGGTGCGGTCTTCGCCGGAGCCGGAGCGGTTTTCGCCTGCGCCGGAGCAGGCGCGTTGTTCGGCGTCGCCGCGGAAGCAATACCGGCCGCCCCCAGCGCCAATCCGGTGGCCACAATTCCGGCTGCGGCAGCAATACGCACAGAACGCATGTGAAGTTCCCTTTCCCCGATTTGAAAAGGCGACCGAATTCCGTCGCTCATATGGGGAGACGCAACTATCGCGGGGAACGTTGCCTCGGCGCGAAGAATTTTTGCCAGGAACCTGCCAGGTTCGTTGACCCCGATCTGACATCGCCAGGCCAGGACTACGAACTCAGCGAAAACTACTCTCAGTCGTCACTCAGGCTCGGCTGAGCGGCTCAGCGCGGCGAAGACGCGAGCAATGACATCCGGGTCGACGTCCGACGACGACTCGTCAACCATCGACTCCGGCGTGGGCCGGTGCTGACGGCTCCGGCGCGGCAACTGGACCGCCTCGGCGGACAGACCACCCGGCAGCGGCAGCTCGCGCCAACTGATGTCGCCGTCCTCGACCTCGATGGTCAGGTTGCCGCCCGCCAGGCTCAACCGGACGGTCATGAACCTCGGCGCGCGCGGGTCGTTGTTGGCCACCGCCGCGTTCACCAGCTCGCGGGCGACCTGCTTGACCTCGCCCTGCATCTCGAGCAGCGACCATTCGGAGAGCGCGAACTGGACGAACAGCTCGGTGCAGGTAACCGCGGTGGGCAGCGCGACGAGAACAAGATCGTCCATTTGCGCGGTTTGAGCGTGCACCTGGTCCCCTTCCCGTTTTTCACGCTGGGAGCGCAGACCTGCAGCTCCGGCGATTGCCGGTATTTTGCCAACCCCTCGTGACGCCCTCATCACCGGGTAGGGCGACACCAAACCCGAAGATTTTTTCAGATCCCCATCGAGCCCCCACTCATCCCTAGGGGGGCGACCCCTTGGCCAGTCTATCCGCCGCAACGAAAAAGTCGATCTTGATGGGCGGAGCTGTGGATGGCCGGGCGACCTGTGGACAACTCCACTGGACGGGTGATTGCGATGGCGCTAGGCGCCGCGAGCCGATTCGAGCATCTCCGCGAGCCGGAGGGTGTCGGCCAGGTAGCGGTCGTACGGGAACCCCCCGGCCAGCAGGGCGCGCCGGAACCGTTCGGCGAGCGGTTTGCCGCTGGCGTGGTAGGCCTTGCGGCCGGCGTCGGTCAGCTCGACGAGCCGACGGCGCGCGTGCGTCGGGTCCGTGGTGATCCGCACCAGCCCTTCCTGTTCGAGCGGCTGGAGTGACCGGCTGATCGCCGGGTCGGAGACGCCGAGCGTCTGCGCGAGGCGGTGCTGGGTCGCGGGCTCGATGTCTTCCAGTGCCCCAAGCAGCCGGATCCGGCTGTAAGTGAGGTCACCTTCCGAGCTGATGTGCTGGCGAGCGACCTCGCCGAGCAGCGAAACCACGCGATGCAGGAGGTCCGAGAGTCCGTCGTCCACCAGATCAGCATACCTCAGTGTTGACTTGTTAATATTAACCATGCAAGTCTCAGGGCATGACAACGACTTACGCGTTCGAATCCGCTACTCCCATGCTCGGGCTGGTGATCGCCTGCGTCGGCGCGCTGATCCGCACGCGACGCGTCACCGACCGCGCCGCCAGGCTGGAAATCTGGCAACGCTGGTGGGCGGTCGCGGCGCTGGCGTGCGGCGGCCTGTGGATGACGGTGTCCTTCGTGACGATCCCGGATTTCATGTCGCAGACGATCGGCTTCCCGCGCACCCCGTTCGAGTTCGAGATCGCCTTCGCCAATCTCGGGTTGGCGATCATGGGCTTCCGCGCTGTGCACGCCTCGGCACGGGAGCGGATCACGATCGGCCTCGGCGCGGGCATGTTCCTCTGGGGCGCGACCATCGGGCACCTCTACCAGTGGTTCGCCAACGGTGACCACGCGCCCGGCAACGGTGGCGGCGTGCTCGTCTACGACGTGCTGATCCCGGCGGTCATGATCATCCTCGCGGTGCGTAGCAGGAAAACAAGCCGCGTCGAACAGCCGAACGAACTCCAGTCCAGTGGCCGCTACTGAGCCACCCCGCAGGCGATCAGGTCCGGCCCACCGGGACAACCGGGAGCTGGGCCGGATCGCTGGACGGGGCAAGGCGGTACGCGTCCGGCTTCGGCTGCGCGGGGGTGTCGTGTCGACGGGTGAGCGGGAGTTTCGCCCAGGTCTCCGTGTCGTGGGGGGTCGAGACCTGGATGCGCAGACCTTCGACAGCCGATACGGCCAGTTCGGTCATGGCGAAGGTCATCAGGCCCGCGGCGGGGTGGTCGATCTTGCGGTACCGGATCTCCGGACCGGCGACCTCGCGGCGGGCCCACAGCCCGGCGAACTCGGGGCACAGGTCGTGCAGCCTGCGGATGTCCTCTTCCCAGTCCGGGTCGCCGACGTGACTGGCGTACTCGGCGCGCAGGCGGGCGACGGTGAAGGGGATCTCGTCGTCGTAGTTGAGAAAGTACTTGCGCGCGTTGGGTTCGGTGACGCAGCACCACAGCGTGTTCTTGTGCACGCAGGGCAGACTGTGCCAGTTCCAGAACAGGTGCTCGTGCGCCTCGTTGCTGGCGAGCATGTCGAACCGGCCGTTGACCAGCGACGCGGGCAGCGGGTCGAGCGAGCGGAGCACGTGCAGGATCGACTCGGGCACGGTCTGGATCGAGCTCGGCCTGCGTTGCGGAGTGGCTTGGGCGAGCCGGTAGAGGTGCCAGCGCTCGGGACCGTCCATCCGCAACGTGCTGGCCACCGCGTCGAGCACCTGCACGCTCACGTTGATCGGGCGCCCCTGCTCCAGCCACGTGTACCAGGTGACGCCGACGCCTGCGAGCAGCGCGACCTCTTCGCGACGTAATCCGGCGGTTCGCCTGCGTGGCCCGGGTGGCAGGCCGACGTCCCCCGGCTGCACCTGGGCGCGGCGGGCTTTCAGGAAGGCACCGAGCTCGGCCCGTCTACGGCCGGTCGCGGCAGCCGTCCCCCCTGCGGGCGTGTCAACGGTCACCGGCCCAGTCTTGCCCACGACCCCGACATTTTCGAACAGCCGCGAAGGTGGTGCTGCCAGTAACAGCATCACTGGGCTCTCCCAACCCGGGCCCGATCGCCAACAGGCTTCCGGGTATGACCACCACCGCACCACCGCTCGTGGAGCGCGCGGCCACCGATCGACGGCCCGCGCTCATGCTCACCGTTCTGCTCATCGGCCAGTTCATGGCCATGCTCGACATCACCATCGTCAACGTCGCCATGCCCACGATGGGCACCGATCTGCACGCCTCCGGCGCAGCCCTGCAACTCATCGTCTCCGGCTACACCATCAGCTACGCCATGCTGCTCATCACCTGCGCGCGGCTCGGCGAACTGCTCGGGCACCGCAGGCTGTTCTGGCTCGGCGTCATGGGATTCACCGCCAGTTCACTGCTGTGCGGGCTCGCCCCGAACTCGCTGCTGTTGATCATCGCGCGGTTCATCCAGGGCGCGGCGGCGGCGGTGATGATGCCGCAGATCATGAGCACCATCCAGAAACAGTTCACCGGTGCGGCGCGCACGAGGGCGCTGAGCGCGTTCTCCGCCGTGATCGCGGTGGGCGCGGTCGCCGGTCAGATCCTGGGTGGCGTGCTGGTCAGCGCGGACATCCTCGGCACCGGCTGGCGGCCGGTGTTCCTGGTCAACGTGCCGGTCGGCATCGTGGTCGCGATCCTGGTGCCACGACTGATGCCTGCCGACGGTCGGCGCGGCACCCGCAAGCTCGACCTGCTTGGCCTGGCGATCGCAGTGCCCTCGGTGTTCCTGATCGTGGTGCCGCTGGTGCTCGGCCACGAGGACGGCTGGCCGGCGTGGGCGTTCCTGTGCATCGCACTCGGCCTGGTGCTTGCCGCCGTGTTCGTCATGGTGGAACGGCGCGTTGCCGCGCGCGGCGGCGATCCGCTGTTGAAGATCGACGTGTTGCGTATCCCGGGGGTGGCCACCGGCCTGATCGCGTTGTCAGCCGGGATCATCGCCTACGGTGGGTCGCTGTTCACCATCGGCTTACACCTCCAGTCGGGGTTGGGTGACAGCGCGTTGCGCGCCGGGCTCACCTTCGCCCCGACCGGTGTCGCGTTCGGACTGTGCAGCTTCTACTGGCGCCGCCTGCCGGACCGGGTGCACCACGTGTTGACCCCGATCGGTTTCACCATCGCCGCGTTCGCCTACGCGGCGGTCGCGTTCACCCTCGACGCCGGATCAGGCGGCGGGCCGGTGCTGCTGGCCGAACTGGCGTTGCTCGGTTTCGGCATGGGCATCGGGTACAGCCCGCTGCTGATGAACTCGCTGGTGCACGTGCCGACCCGGTCTGCGGCGGACGCGAGCGGCCTGATGACCACCACCGTCCAGTTGGGACAGGTGATCGCGGTCGCCACGTTCGGCAGCCTGTTCCTGTCGCTGGCCGGCCAGCCGCAACCGCACGCGTCCGCGCACGCGGTCGCGACCACTCTGGACTGGCTCGCGGGACTGCTGCTGGTCGGCGCGCTGATCGCGGCGCTGCTGGCCAGGACGATCGGGCGCGCGCGGCGGGTCACCGGCTGAACGTGGTGTCCAGCCAGTCGAAGGCGCGCTGGTGCCAGACGGCTAGCGCGCCCTCGTGGCAGTGCTCGCCGCCACCGTCGGCCTCGGCGAAGACATAGAGGTCCTTGGGGCAGGTCAGTTCGTCGTAGACCTGCCGGGGCTGGCCAGCGAAGAACTGGTCGTTCTCGGCCTCCAGCACCAAGGTCGGGCAGGTGATCTTGTCGGCGATCCCGGCCAGGGTGTACGGCTTGACCGCCGTGGCCAGTTCGGCCAGGTCGGCACAGCCGAAGGTCCACAACCCGTTGCGGATCGCCCAGCGGATGCCGGTGTTCGCCAGCAACGCGTCCATCGGCACGTTCTCCGTCGCGCCGAACGCCTGACCGAAGGCGTAGACGCCGTCATGCAGGATGCAGGCGGCGATGCGGTGCTCGAACGCGACGGCGCGGGCGGCCAGGTAGCCGCCGAGGCTCGTACCGACCAGCGCGATCCGGTCCGGGTCGACGTGCGGCAGGGCTAGCGCGTAGTCGACGACCGGGGTGACCACGGCCTCCCAGTCGGGCCGGAAGTGCAGGCCCTGGTGACGCACGGTGCTCCCCTGGCCGGGGCCGTCGAACGCGAGCACGTGGTAGCCGCGGCGCAGCGCGCCTGCCGCGAGCGCGAGGTAGTCCTCTTCGAGCGTCGAGTCGTAGCCGCCGTGGTAGATGACGGTTGGGCGCGGTTCGCCGGTGGTGTCGGCGAAGAAGAAGTAGCCGGGCAGGGTGGTGCCCTGGTACGGGATCCGCACTTTGCTGGCGGGGATGTCGAGCAGGTCGGCGGCTTGCGCAAACGCTTGCTGCGAGGCGCCGGCCAGACGCGCGGACTCGGCGTCGCTGGCCGGGTCCTCGCGCCGGTAGAAGTCGGCGGTGCGGTAGTAGTTCGAGGCGCGCAGGTACGCCTCACGAGCGCTGACCGTGTGCCCGGCTGCCAGTGCGGCGCCCGCGATCTCCTCGACCCTGGCCGCGGTCGCCGCCCAGCGGGTCGACCACGCCTGTTCGTCACCGTCCGCGATGTCGCGGCAGGTGACCAGCACCTCGCCGAGTTCGGCGCCACCGTAGGTGGCGTATCCGGCGGCGCGCAGCGCCTCGAAGGAGAAGGACTCGTCGTCGAACAGGAATCGCATGATCGTTCCCCTTGGATCACATGGAACGGAACGGTATCGTTCCGTCGATGATTCGACGCTAGCCCGTTGACGAATGGAACGCAACCGTTCCGTTCCACGTATGCTGCGGCCATGACGAACGAACGCGGCGGAGCGGCGCTGCGGCAGGGCGTGACCGACGCCATCACCGCCGCGACGTTCGAGGAACTCGCGGAGAGCGGCTACGCGCGGATGTCCATGGACGCGGTCGCGCGCCGCGCCGGGGTCGGCAAGGCCGCGCTGTACCGGCGGTGGGATTCGAAGGAAGCGATGCTGATCGACCTGATCGGCCAGGTGGTCCGCACGCATTTGCCGCCGATACCGAACACCGGCGCGCTGCGCGCGGATCTGCGCGCGCTGTTCGGCACGTATCGGTCGCAGCTGACCAACCGGCTGGTCACCCGGATCGGACCGGGCCTGCTGGCTGCGGCGTCCGAACGCGGCGCGCTCGGGTTGGCGCTGCAGGAGGAGATCGCGAAACCGCGCAGGGCGGCCGCCTTGACCGTGTTGCGGGCCGCGATCAAGCGGGGCGAGCTGCCCGCGGCGATGGACGAGGAACTGGCGATGGACCTGTTGATGGCACCGCTGGCGTTCCGATTGTTGATCATGCAGGGGCCGGCGAGCAACGCCTACCTGGACAGGTTGAGCCGCTCGATCGAGGCGGCCCTGCGGGCGGCGGTGTGAACGTCGAGCTGCTGACGGTGTTCGCGGACGGGCCGGGCGGCGGCAACCCGTGCCCTGTGGTGACCGACGCGGACGGACTGACCGACGAGCGGATGCGCGCGATAGCCCAGGAGTACGGGCACGAGAGCGCGTTCGTGCTGCCGCCGACCGATCCGGCGGCCCGGCTGCGGCTGCGGTATTTCGTGCCCCGGCACGAGATGGAGATGTGCGTGCACGCGACGGTCGCCGCGCTGAGCCTGCTCGACGAACCAGGTCCGCTGCGCGTGCAGACGCCGCTCGGCCTGGTGGACGCGGAGATCGGCGCGGACGGAACCGTGACGGTCGAGCAGTTCCCGCCGGTGTTCGGTGAACCGGTGGACGCGGCTGATGAGTTGGCGGCGGCGCTGGGATGTGGGGCGGAGCAGATCGTCGCGGCCAGGTCGGTGTCGGTCAGCCGGGCGAAGTTGATGGTGGACGTGGTCGGACTGCACCGGCTGCGACCGGACCCTGACGCGGTCCGGCAGGTGTGCGAGCGACTCGGCGTGACCGGGTTGTATCCGTTCATGACCGATGCGGGCGGGCGGGTGTTCGCGCGGCAGTTCCCGCGCGACAGCGGCTATCCGGAAGATCCGGCGACCGGCTTGGCTGCGGCCGGGCTCGCGTGTTTGCTTGCCACGCGGGAGAACGCGGACGGTCGGCACACATACGCGATCCGGCAGGGGCAGGACATGGGCCGGCCGAGCCTGATCACCGCGCACGCGACGCGGGTTGGCGGGGCGGTCGCGCGGATCGCGGTGAGTGGGCGAGCCGAGCGGCCGGAGTGAGCCGCCGAGCGAGCGGGCGGCCGAGCGGCCGGGCCGAGCGGCTGGAGTGAGCTGGCCTTGCGAGCCGGGTGGCCGCTGGGTCAGTGGGAGGTGCAGAGGTGGAACTGTTTGCCGATGGGCGATGCCACCGCGGTCGCGCAGGCTTGCACCGAACCGATGTCCGGGACCGCGGTCTGGGCGGTGGTGACGTCCAGTTGACCGCTGCCGGTCACGGTCTTGCTTGCCAGCACGACATATCCGGTGTTCGAGAGGACCGGTTGGTATTCGAGGGTCACGGTCAGGGTCGCCGAGGCGAGGCTGTGGAACATGGCCCGGGCGGTGTTGCGGGAGAGCAGTTCGGCGCAGATGGTTTCCTTGCCGAAGCTGGTGGTGATCAGGCAGACCGGGGTGGCGGCCGAGGCGGGTGCGGCGAGGCCGAGGCTGAGCAGCGCGACGGCGGTAGCGATCGTGGCCGTGCGGAACATGGTGGCTCCCCAGGTGATTGCGCAAGAAAGGTCAGTCGTTGATGGGACCACGGCTGAGGATTGTTCGCATCTGATGTCACCCGACCAAGTGAAACCCGGTCGGGTGATCATGGTCAGGTCGGTGCGCGAAAAATCGATAGGTTCAGCTCCTCCCCACCGAGGAAGGGCCGACTTTCATGTCGAGAACGATGGCGCGCGGATTGACCAGATCTCTGTTGCTGCTGGGCGCATGTGCCGCGCTCGTGCTGCCGGGACAGTCCGGTAGTGCCGCTACGAACGCGACCCTGTTGTTGCCGGACCTGCGTGAGGCGCCGGTTGGCTGCGCGGGCGGCTATGGCGGCAATCCGATGAAGTGCGACAACTGGGATGTCTGCCTGGTGCGCGACGCGAGCGCGCCCAACGGCGACTGCGTGAAGTCCGGGCCGGTCGGCGCGGTGCGTTTCCGGTTCACCACGGCGGTGGACAACGCGGGCGCCGGGCCGTTGGTCGTGTTGGGCCAACGGGCACCGGGCCAGTCGACGATGACGGTGCGCCAGGCGTTCCAGGAGAGCGTCGGCGGGCCGATTCCGTCGACCTATCCGGACGCTCAGCGCGCCACCGCGATGACGATGTACTACGAGCCAGCCAAGATGCACGAGCACTGGCATCTGCTCGGTTTCGAGCACTTCCAGTTGCGCACGCTGAACGGTGGCGTGGTGATGACGGATCGGAAGAACGGTTTCTGTCTCGGTGACCGCTACCGGACGGCGGACGCGGACGATCTGACGAACACGCCGGACTCGGACAGCAACGGCGGGCCACAGAACAAGCTGGCGAACTTCCTGGAGGGCACCAACTGCGAGCATCTCAAGCCGCAGGCGACGGACGTGACCGAGGGGATTTCCGTTGGGCGGGGCGACGACTACACCTACGATGTCGACTTCCAGTGGCTGGATCTGACCTCGGCGGCGTCCGGCACCTACGACATCGTCAACACGGTGAATGCGGATCACACGATCGTGGAGAGCGACTACGACAACGACGCGTCGTCGATCGCGATCTCCATCCAGTGGCCGGACGGCGCGAGCAAGGCACCGGCCGTGATCACGGCGGCGCCGACCGTGAAACTGTTGCGCAGTTGCCCCGGTAGCGCGGTCTGCCTGCCGTAGGTCGGAACGAACTCGGCCTCCCTGAGCAGGGTCCGCTGCCCCGCACGGCATGCCACACTCGGGTCGATCCAAGGAGGCTTGATGATCGATCCGGCTGATCTACCAGCGACCGAGCTGCTGCGTTGCTATGCGCAGGGCACGCTGTCGCCGGTCGAGGTGTTCGCTTCGGTACGCGAGCGGATCGACGCCGCCGAGCCGACGTTGTGCGCGTTGTGGTTGAACTACGCGGAA
>DASXOJ010000301.1:0-67553 GCA_036494465.1 Pseudonocardiaceae bacterium | reverse complement strand
CGGATCGTCTACCTCGGCACCGGAATCGACTCCGGCGTGGCCAACGCGCTGATCGCGCAGTTGCTCTATCTGGAAGCGGACAGCCCGGAACGCGAGATCAACCTCTACATCAACTCCGAAGGCGGCGACCCGTCCGCCATGCTCGCGCTCTACGACACCATGCACTTCATCAAGGCGCCGGTGGCGACGACCTGCATCGGCCAGGCCATTGGCATCGGCGCCGTGTTGCTGGCCGCGGGCGAACCAGGACACCGCTTCGTGTTGCCGCACACCAGAGTCGTGCTGCACCAGCCAGCGGCGCAGGGACGCGGCACCATCCCCGACCTCATTCTGCAAGCCGACGAGGTGGTCCGGGTACGCACCCAGTTGGAGGAAATCCTCTCCGCGCACACCGGCCGCGACATCACGAGCCTGCGCCACGACACCGACCGCGACCGGGTCTTCGACGCGGCAGGCGCCGTCGACTACGGCCTGGCCGACCACGTCCTCAACCACCGAGCCTGAGCCCGGCGACGGCCCGCGCTCCCCCGCCCACAGGGACCATGAGCGCGGGCCAGCCCACAATCTCCAGCCCACGATCCCCAGTCACAATCCTCAGCGCCAATCCCAGCGCCAGTCCTCGGTGTCAATCCCCGGCATCAATCCCCGGCACCGCAAACCTCTAAGCGGCCATGAGAACCGGACCAGTCGGCCTGCCTCCGACCGCGCGATCCGCGCGACCAAGCCCCATCCTGCCCAGCATCTCGACCGGGCGCCTCCGCCGAACGGCACCCGCGATCCCGATGAGCAGATCAGCCAGATCGATGCCGAGCGCGCCGGTGACCGCGGCGATCATTTCGCTCGATGGCTCCTTGCGGCCGCGCTCGATCTCGGAAAGGTACTGCGTCGAGATCCCGGCCCGCGCCGCGATGTCGACGAGGCGTTCGCCCTGTTCCTCCCGCGCCGCACGCAGGCGCTGCCCGAGAACCTCGCGCCAGAGCGGTTCGGGCTCGCGATCCGATGCAGGCTCGCGGCCCGATGCAGGCTCGCGATCCGGTGCGGTCGCGCGGTCGCGGTGAAACGGGAGGATGTCCGCCATGCCGCCATCCTCGCACCGGCACGGCGCAGTTCGAGACCCGTTCCGCTCACAGCGGAACCACCCCATTCGCGAATTTCGTTCACCCCACCGCGCAGCCCCCACCCTCCCAAAGGGGGGCGCGACCCATTTTCGAATGTACTCGAAATGTGCGGCGTCGTGGGACAGAACGGCGTACCTGTGGATGAATTTCGGGGGGTGTGGATAACTCGCGACTCGGGTTTGGCGAAGCCGCTATGGTTGGCGCCGAATCGAAGAAGACCCAGATGACACAAGGGAATCAGCGCCAATCGAGCCACGGAGGGCATCATGCGGTACGCAGGTCAGGAATCATGGCAGATTCGTGAGGATCGGTGGATTCAGCATTTCGAATGGGCGCTGTGGGTTCGCGCCGCCGAACGGATCGCTGCGCCTGCGGGCGGCATTGTGCCAGGCCCGTTGTTGATCGATCCGCTGCCTGAGCCGTCGCCGGGGCTGGATCTGGCGGCGTTGTCCGGGCAGTGGCTGGCCTGGTGGCGGGTGCTGTGCGACCTACCGGAATGGTCCCCGTCCGACGAAGGTTCGCCGCCGCTGTTCGCTCACAGCGGACCGGACTTCGACGGGCTGGACGGGCAGCCGTTGTTGCGCGATGTGCTGCGACGTCGCTGGCTGGAGGCGCACCACTGGCACAGCGAACGCAAGCACGCGGGCGTCGCCGATCGGACGTTCGCGCACGGGCCGCGGGCGTCGACGGTGGTGGCGGAGGTTGAGCGGGTGAACGGGCGCGCGGCCAGACCGTTCGTACTCACGATCGACGTGTTACCCGTCGACGACCGGGAAATCCGCGCGATCAGTGAGACGCGGTTCCTGGTGCCGGAGGGTGTTCGCGACGGCGCGGAGTGGGCTCAGGTGTTACGCGGACTGGTCGAGCCGTTGGCGTGACGTCAGTTGCCGAACCGGCGGCGCCTGCCGGCATAGGCGCGCAAGGCACGGAAGAAGTCGATCTTACGAAAGGCGGGCCAGTAGACGTCACAGAAGTACAACTCGGCATAGGCCGCTTGCCACAACAGAAAACCGGACATGCGCACTTCACCGCTGGTACGGATGACCAGATCCGGATCGGGTTGACCGCTGGTGTACAAATGCGCGGCGATGTCGTCCGGGGTCAGCCGGTTGGCCAACTCGGCGAGCGTGCGGCCGGTGTTGGCCTGGTGGTCCAGCAGTGATCGGACCGCGTCCACGATCTCCTGGCGACCGTCGTAACCGACGGCGACGGTCAGATCGGCGTCGGTGGCACGGTCGCGGGTGGTGTCGCGGGCGAGCTTCAACGCGTGCGCGGTGGAGTCGGGCACGATGTCGAGCCTGCCTGCGACGTGCACCTGCCAACGGTTGGTGGGCGCGAGCATGCGTTTGCCGATCACGTCCTCGATGACCTGCATCAGGAAGCGCATCTCGGCCGACTCGCGCTTGCGCAGGTTGTCGCTGGACGCGACGAACACCGTGACGCGGTTGATGCCGACCTCGGCACACCAGTCGAGCACCTGTTCCAGATGCTCGGCGCCGTACTGGTGGCCGAGGCTGACATTGCCGAAACCCATCTGCCGGGCCCAGCGCCGGTTGCCATCCATCACGATGGCGACGTGGCTGGGCAGCGCACGACCGGCGAGTCGGTCGCGCAGGCGGCGGGCGTACCAGGCGTAGACGGTGCTGCGAATGGTCACCTCGCCAACCTAGCGCTACATCCGTTCCGGAGCGGCGATTCCGAGCAGATCCAGGCCGTCGCGCAGGGTGGCGGCGGCGAGTTGACACAGTGCGATCCGGTTGCCGCGCAACGGTTCCGCTGCCCAGGAGACCGGGCAATGTTCGTAGAAGGAGTTGAGCAGTTTGGACAAGTCGTAGAGATAGCCACAAAGTCGATGTGGTTCGAGCAGGTCACCGACCTCGGCGATGACCGCGCCGAAACCGTCGAGGGCGACTGCGAGGGCACGTTCCGCCGGATGTAGGGGCAGTGTCGGATCGATCGGGCCTGCCGCAGCTCCAGCTTTCGCCAGCAGGGATCGGATGCGGGCGTGCGCGTACTGGAGGTAGACACCGGTGTTGCCGACCGAGGACGTCATCCGATCCACTTCGAACAGGTAGTCCCTGGTGCGCGAGGTGGACAGGTCGGCGTACTTGACCGCGGCGATCCCGGCCTGCTCGGCGATCCGGTCGAGTTCGGCCGGGGGCAGGTCCGGGTTCTTCCCGGCGACGGTGGCGCGCGCCTTGGTGATCGCGGCGGTCACCAGGTCGAGCAGGCGGGCGGTTTCGCCTGCCCTGGTGCGGAACGGGCGACCGTCCGGGCCGAGTACCGCACCGTAGGACACGTGCACGGCCTCGATCGTGTCCGGCAGCCAGCCGGCGCGGCGCGCGGTCTCGAACACCAGGCGGAAGTGCATGGCCTGGCGGGCGTCGACCACGTAGAGGATGCGGTCGGCCCTGAGGTCGCGCACGCGGTAGCGGATGGCGGCCAGGTCGGTGGTGTCGTAGCCGTAGCCGCCGTCGGACTTGCGGAGCATGAGCACGGCAGGTGTGCCGTCCGGGCCGGTTTCGGTCAGGGACGGGACGACGAGGGCGCCGTCGCTCTCGACGGCGATGCCCTTCTCGGCGAGTTCGGCGTTGATCTCGGCGAGCCAGGGGTTGTAGAAGGATTCGCCTGCCGAGTGTTCAGGGGTGAGGCCGACATTGAGTCGTTGGTAGATGTCCAGAAAGGAGAGTTCTGATTCGGAGACGATGTCACGCCAGTTCGCCATGGTCTCGGGGTCGCCGGACTGGAGGGTGACCACGCGGGCTCGGGCGCGGTCGGCGAAGGCCGGGTCGGCGTCGAAGACCTTGCGGGCGGCGCGGTAGAGGTCGCCGAGCGCGGACACGGTCGACGTGTCGCCGTCGAGCTGCTCACGGCGCCAGGGGCTTGTCGGGATGCTCGTTGAGGAACTGGATGAGCATGCCGAACTGGGTTCCCCAGTCGCCGAGGTGGTTCTGGCGGAGCACGTCTGCGCCGAGGAACTCCAGCACGTGGGCCAGGCAGTCGCCGAGGATGGTGGTGCGCAGGTGGCCGACGTGCATCTCGCGGGCGACGTTGATGCCCGAGTACTCGACGACGGTGCGGCGGCCGTTCTGCGGCGTGCCGACGCCCAGGCGCGATGCGACGGGTTGCGGTTCAGTGGACTGCGGTGCCGTGGATTGCGGTGCGGCGGGCTGGGCCGGGCCGGAGTGCTGTGGAGTCAGGCGAGCGGCTACCTGGCGCCACACCGCATCCTCGGTGAGCACGACGTTGACGAAACCGGGGCCGGAGACCGTCGCTTCGGCGATCGGGGCGTCGGCGGGCAGCGCGTCGGCGATCTGCTCGGCGAGCTCGGTTCGGTTCCGGCCGGACCGGGTGGCGAGGGCGAGAGCGGCGTTGGCCTGGAAGTCGGCGCGCTCGGACGGCCGGATCACCGGGTCCGCGCCGGCCAGTTCGGGCACGACCAAGTCGACGGCGCGCGCGAACGCGCCATCGACCTGGTCCGACAACGACTGCACCTCGTGCTCGGCCAACTCTTCGTCTCCTTGTCACGCTACGAGTGGGCTTTGGGAGCCAGTGTCGCAGGCGTGACAAACAGATTTCGGGGTCAGCGGGTGAGCGGGGTGAAGTCGCGGTTGGCGATGAAGCCGGGCCTCGGTGCCGCGGCGGAGTAGGGTTCGACGAGGGTGTTCTCGACGCTGTTGAACACCACGAAAATGTTCGACCTCGGGTACGGCGTGATGTTGTTGCCGGAGCCGTGCATGATGTTCGAGTCGAACATCAGCGCCGATCCTGCCGGGCCGGTGAACTGGTCGATGTCCCGGCCCATGGCGAGCTGGGTCAGGTCATCCTGGCTGGGGACGCCGATTTCCTGTTCCCGCAACGATTCCTTGTAGTGGTCGTCGGGCGTCTCACCCACGCAGCGGACGAACGTGCGGTGCGAGCCCGGGATGACCATGAGGCCGCCGTTGAACGGGTAGTTGTCGGTCAGCGCGAGCGAGATGCTGACCGCACGAGGGCTGGGCATCCCGTCTTCGGCGTGCCAGGTCTCGAAATCGGAGTGCCAGTAGAAGCCTTTGCCGGTGAAGCCGGGCATGTAGTTCACCCGGCTCTGGTGCACGTACACGTCGGATCCGAGGATCTGCCGCGCGCGGTCGAGGATGCGCGGGTCGCGGACGAGTTCGGCGATCAGGTCGCTGATCAGGTGCACCTCGAAGATCGACCGGACCTCGTTGGACCGCTTCTCCACGATGGTTCGCTCGTCGGCGGCGAGCTTCGGGTCGGCGGAGAGCCTGCCGAGTTCCTGCCAGAGGGTCTGCACCTCGGCGGGGCTGAGCAGGTCCGGCATGTTCGTGTATCCGTTGGCGTCGTGCGCGGCGACCTCGGCCGAGTCCATCGGGCCGGGGTCGGTCGACCACACCGTGGGGTCGACGCGCTCGATCAGCTCGGTGCGCTGAACGGTCCTCGTCTTGTAGTTGTCGACTGGCGCGGGCCGCGTCATCGTCATCAGCGACTGCCTCCCCCAAGGGCGGTCTTGGCTGGTTCGGGCTCGACGATCAGCGGGTAGACGCCGTGTTCGTCGTGCACTTCCCGGCCGGTGACCGGTGGGTTGAACACGCAGACCGTGCGCATTTCCGTCTTGGGGCGGAGTTGGTGGTGTTCGTGGCCGTTGAGCAGGTAGAGGCTGCCGGGGGCGAGCTGGTAGGTGATGCCGGTTTCCTTGTCCAGCAGTTCGCCTTCACCGTCCACAACGAACACTGCTTCGATGTGGTTGGCGTACCAGAAGTCGTTGACACTGCCTGCTTTGAGCACGGTCTCGTGCACCGAGAAACCGACGCCTTCCTTGGCGAGCACGATGCGTTTGCTTCGCCAGTTGGGGGTCGTGATGTCACGGTCGGTGCCGGTGACCTCGTCGAGCGAGCGGACGATCATGGAACTCCTCGAAATGAACGTGGGTGAACTGGTTCAGCAGATGGACAGGACGGCGTCGCGCACGATGGTCAGGCCGGCTTCCAGCTCCTCGTCGGAGATGGTGAGGGCGGGCATCAGCTTGGCTACTTCGCCGTTGGGGCCTGCGGTTTCCATCAGCAGGCCGCGCTCGAAGGCCGCGGTGCAGACCTTGCGCGCGAGTTCACCGCTCTCGAAGCCGAGACCTCGGGCCAGACCACGGCCCTTGGTGGAGATCGTTTCGCTGGGCACGGCTTTCGCGATGGCGTCGAGGGCTTCGCCGACGCGCTGGCCCTTGGCCAGGGTGCTTTCCTGGAGGTCCGGGGTCTGCCAGTAGGTCTTGAGCGCGGTGGTCGCGGTGACGAACGCGGGGTTGTAGCCCCGGAAAGTGCCGTTGTGCTCGCCCTGTCCCCAGATGTCGAGTTCAGGACGGAACAGGGTGACCGCCATGGGGTTGCCGAAGCCGCCGATCGACTTGGACATGCAGACGATGTCGGGCACGATGCCTGCTTCTTCGAAGCTGAAGAACGGGCCGGTGCGGCCGCAGCCAATCTGCACGTCGTCGACGATGAGCAGCATGCCGTTGCGGCGGCACAGTTCGGCGAGGCTGCGCAGCCATTCGGCGCGCGCCACGTTGATGCCACCTTCGCCCTGCACGGTTTCCACGATCACGGCGGCGGGCTCGTTGAGGCCGCTGCCGGAGTCGGTGAGCAGCTTCTCCAACCACAGGAAGTCCGGCACCTGGCCGTCGAGGTAGTTGTCGAAGGGCATGGGGGTGGCGTGCACGAGCGGGATGCCCGCGCCGCCACGCTTCATCGAGTTGCCGGTGACCGACAGGGCGCCGAGCGTCATGCCGTGGAAGGCGTTGGTGAAGTTGACGATCGATTCGCGGCCGGTGACCTTGCGGGCCAGTTTCAGCGCGGCTTCGACGGCGTTGGCGCCGGTCGGGCCGGGGAACATGACCTTGTAGTCGAGCTTGCGCGGCTTGAGCACGACGTCGTCGAACGTCTGCAGGAATTCGCGTTTTGCCACGGTGTACATGTCGAGCGTGTGGGTGACGCCGTCGCGGCTGAGGTAGTCGAGCAGCGCCTGTTTCAGCACGGGGTTGTTGTGCCCGTAGTTGAGCGCGCCCGCGCCCGCGAAGAAGTCGAGGTACTCGTTGCCCTGCTCGTCCCACATGTGGCTGCCGACGGCGCGGTCGAACACGACTGGCCAGCTACGGCAGTAGCTGCGAACTTCAGACTCGAGGTCGTCGAAAATGGTCACGGTGCGGCTTTCCTTTCAGGCGGGCACGGCGTCGCGAATCGGTTCGAGTGGGCCGATTCGGTACAGGAATTCCGGATCGTGTCCGTCCGGAAACTCGTTGGCCGTGAACAGTTCCGACCGGTAGCAGGGCGCGCCCCAGCGGGCGGCGAGCGAGCGGAACATCTTGTTCGACGGGGTGTTTGCCTCGGTGACGGTGGTTTCGAGGAAACGGACGCCGTTGCCGGTGTGTTGGTGGAGCAGGGAGTTGAGCATCGCGGAGGCGATGCCCTTGTTGCGTCCGGCTTCGGCGACCGCGACCTGCCACACGAGCAACGTGGCGGGATCGTCGGGACGCCGGTAGGCGGTGACGAATCCGACGGGCGCGCCGTTCAGCTTGGCCACCACTGTGGTGTCGCCGAAGTCGCGGCACCACAACAGGTATGCGTACGATGAGTTCACGTCGAGCTCACCGGAATCGCGCGCGAGCTGCCACAGTGCGGCGCCGTCCTGGGGTTCCGGGTGGTCGATGACGAGATCGTCTGGTGTACCGGACATACCAAGGAAACGTAACAGGGTTGTTTCGCGCGCGCCTGCGACACGAATGCGAACCAGGTGTTTCACCTGGGAATCAGCAGAAACCCGTGTGGGAATCGCAACATTCTGGTTTTGTCGATCACGGGTGCGGGTACCGGCTGATGTTTGGCCTGGGAGAAGTGGGGGTACCGGCTGCTTTTGATGGATTGTATACGGGTTTTCAGAAGATCGTTTTGATGCCCGCGATGGCGTCGAGCGCGGCCAGCACGGCGAGGGCGAGCAGGACGATTCCGGTGATCCGGCGCAGCAGCACGACGGGGAGGTTGCGCAGCAGCCGGCCGGCGAGCATGGCGAGCGCGGCGACGGCCCAGAGGGCGAGCACGGCGGCGATGCCGACCTGGATCGGGTCCGCGTATTTGGCGGCGAGGTTGGCGGTGAGGATCTGGGTGAGGTCGCCCCATTCGGCGATGAAGATGACCACGAACGCGGTCAGCATGGTGCGGGTGCCGGGTCTGGTGTAGGGGCCGTCGTCCTCGTCGTCTTCGCCGGTGTCGCGGAAGGCCATGACGGCGCCGATCAGGAACATGAGCGCGACGACGGCTTCGAGGAGTTTGTGCGGCAGGAACGTGAACAGGACGCTGCCGACAGTGACGGCGATGAGCACGTGCAGCAGGAAGGCGCCTGCCGCGCCGAGCCAGACCAGACCGGCGCGACCACGGGAGGCCAGCACGAGCGAGGCGAACATGGTCTTGTCGGGGAGTTCGCCCAGGAAGATGATGCCGAAGACGGTGCCGAGGAGTACCGGGTTCAACGCTGCTCCGCTTTCCGGTCAGCGCCGAGAACATCGGTGGGGATGCTTCCGCGCCGGCCATCTCGCAATGGTCAGTTGGCGGAAGGTCTCGCCCACCCGCTTGCGCGGGCTCCGGGGACCGGGCGTCACAGGACGCCAGCATGTCGATCCACCGGCAGCGGAGCTACTCCCCTTCAGCAGCTCCAGCATAGCTCAACTGGTCTAAACCGATTCCGTTGGGTTTGCCACAGTTCTACTGAGCCGTTCTCGCAGGAACGCGGTGAGCGGTTTGGCCACGTCGGCGGGGGTTTCCATGGGGAGCAGGTGGCCGCCGCCGGGTAGCACGCACAGGGTGGCGGACGGGATGGCCGCGGCGAGCGCGGTGACGGAGGCGACCGGGGCGATGCGGTCGGCGTCGCCGGTGAGCAGCAGGGTGTCCACGGCGACGTGGGCGGCGCGCTGCTCGAAGTCGGTGTCGTAGTAGCTCAGGAAGCTCTCGATCATGGCGGGGACGCTGGCCCGCGCGTAGTTCTGGTAGTCCTCGTCGAGGATCCGTCGGCGGACCGTCTTGTCCTTGCTGACGATGACCATGGCGTCGGCGATGTACACGGCGGGCTTGCTGGCCAGCCAGAACCGGGCGGCGCGGGCGGGCAGGGCGGCGGCGACCCGGTAGTAGAGCTTGCCGAGGTTGGCGGTGACGTTGTGCGCGGTGGAGACCGGGTTGAGCAGGGTGAGGCTGCGCAGCGCGCTGGGGATGGCAGCAGCGGGGTGCGACGCGGCCGGGTCGGTCGCCGACGAGTAGGTCGCGGCGTGCAGTAGGGCGATGGACGCGCCGAGCGAGTGGCCGATGAGGTGCACGGGGCCGAGGTCCAAGGCGACCCGGAGGGCTTCGACGGCGGCGGCGTAGTTGGCGAGGCTGTGTGGCACGGTCAGCGGGGCGGAGTCGCCGTAGCCGGGGACGTCGGGGATGACCACGTCGACGTCTGGCAGGCCCTCCGCGACCTGGAGCAGGCCGCGGTGGTCGCCGCCGAGACCGTGCAGCAGGAGGACGACCTCGCGTTCGCCAGTCAGATTGTGCCGGTAGCTGATCTTGGTTCCATTGACCACAATGGACTCCGCGCGCAACGCACTGCTCACGATGCGTCAGCTTTCCACGGTCGGCTGGGAGGCCATCAGCAGGGCACCGAGGCCGGCGCGCATGGCATCGGGGGTGGGGGCTTGCCCGGGGTCGATCAGGCACTGCATGGCCAGGCCGTCGCAGGCGGCGATGACGAAGCTGGCGATGGAGGTGCAGCGGGGGTCGTCGGGGCTGGTGCCGTCGCCGAGTGAGACCGCGACGAGGGCGCTGACCTGGGCACGGCAGCGCCGGTAGAGCTCGGCGAACTGTTCGCGCAGGCGGGGGCTGCGTTCGGCCTGGGCGAGCGCCTCGGTGAAGGACAGCGCGAGGGTGCGGCGGTCGGGGGCGTGTTCGAGCATGGCGGTCCAGGTGGAGATGCCGCGTTCGATCGGGGACGCGGCCGGGTCGGCCATGGCGATCTTGGCGAGTTGCTGGGTCCATTCCTCGAGCACGACGCCGATGGCCTCGTTGAGCAGTTCGGCTTTGGATCCGAAGTGGTAGCCGATGGAGGCGAGGTTGGTGCCGGACGCGGCGACCAGGTCGCGCGTGGTGATCCGGGCGTAGCCTTTTTCTTCGAGCAGGCGTCGTGCCGCGGTCAGAAGTTGTTCCCGATGCCCCACCAGGCAAGAGTAGACGTGCAGTCTGGACAGCGGATATATACAAGCGTATAAAACGCTTGTATAACCGCCGTCACACCGAACGGGGTCCGACCATGGCGTTCGCCGCAACCGCCCTGCCCAAGTCCGTCGACGCCGCGCTGCCGCCGTCCGCACCGCTGCCGTTGCTGGCGCAGAGCCTCTTGTTCGGCATGTTCCGGCCGCAGATGATGCGACTGATGCAGCGCCGCTACGGCGACGTGTTCACGCTGCACATCGCGCCGAGGAACCGGCGGCTGGTGGTGCTCACCCAGCCCGAGCAGATCAAGACCGTGTTCAGCGGCGCGCCCGCCGTCTACCACGCGGGCGAGGGCAACGCGATCCTCGGTCCGATCATGGGCGAGCACTCGGTACTGCTGGTGGACGAGGACAAGCACGTGCGGGTGCGGCGCCTGCTGATGCCCGCCTTCCACGGCGCCGCGCTGCGCGGCTACGAACAGCTGGTGACCGAGGTGGCTCGGGATCAGGCGCAGCGCTGGCCGGTCGGGCGGCGCTTCGCCAGTCACGACGCGATGCACGCGCTGACGCTGGAGGTCATCCTGCGGGTGGTGTTCGGGGTGACCGACGAGGCGCGGTTGTCGGCGCTGCGACCGCTGGTGCGCGACGTGGTCTCGATCGGGCCGCTGGCGATGCTCGGCTTCTTCTACCCACGGTTGCAGGAGGTCGGGCCGTGGCGGCGCTACCTGGCCGGGCAGCGCAAGCTGGACCGGCTGCTCTACGCCGAGATCGCGCAGCGGCGCGCCGCGACCGACCTGGACGACCGCGACGACGTGCTGTCCCGGCTGCTGAGGACCGGTGGGGGTGCCGACGGGCTGACCGACGCGGAGCTGCGCGACCAGCTGGTGACGTTGCTGCTGGCCGGGCACGAGACCACCGCGACCACGCTGGCCTGGGCCTGGCACGACCTGGCGCGGAATCCGGCGCAGTTGGCGCGGGCGCGGCAGGCGGCCGATGATGGCGACGACGACTACCTGGCCGCGGTGTTCAAGGAGTCGCTGCGGCTGCACCCGGTGATCTTCGAGGTCGCGCGGCGGTTGACCGCGCCGGTCGAGGTGGGCGGGTACCAGCTGCCTGCCGGGGTGACCGTGGTGCCCGCGATCGGGCTGGTGCAGGACGACGAGCGGCATTTCGCGGCGCCGGGCGAGTTCCGGCCAGAGCGCTTCCTGGACGGTCAGCCCGCGCCGAACACCTGGATTCCGTTCGGTGGTGGCGCGCGGCGCTGTCTGGGGGCGGGATTCGCGCAGTTGGAGGCGACCGCGGTGTTGCGCGAGGTGCTGACCCGGTTCGAGCTGCGTTTCGACGGGTCGGCCCCGGAGCGGGCCAAGCCGCGCAACATCACCTTGATCCCGTCGCATGGCGCCCGGGTGACGGTGACCCGCCGCTGACCCCCAATCGGGGATTCTGTCAAGCGGAAGTGGATACGGTCCGCGTTCGAAATCGCGGACCGTATCAACCTGGTCACGATAAGGCAGCGAACGTACGACACGCCCGACATCTTTCTGCCAAAGTTTTGGCCTTCCCTGGCCGGACAGGCGACCGGCTTTCCAACCCGGATTACGCTGTGACCTGCCGTTCACTACCGACGCGGGCGGAAACTCGGTCAAGAAAATGGTCCAAACCTCAGTGAACCGAGCGAGTATCTAGCGCGTCTCATGTGAAGATGACAACAGTGATGGCGTCATGCGGTCCGCATGGTGTCGTCACTGGAACACCCACCCTGAGAAACGCGAAAACTGGACACCGACCCGCCGAGGCGGCACTTCGCCACAGCGAGCCAGGCGCGCCAGCAAGCAGCAGAAGCTGGAAGGCCGTGAGGGCAATGTCGCAACCCGGCGAAGCCAGGACCGTCGCTGATCCGACGGATTCCTCGCCCGAAGTCTGGGCCGGACTCCTGGATCACTACCGCCACACCGCGGTGCAGATCCTCGGAGTTCACCAATGTTCAGGTACCGAGTGCAGTTCCTGTGGCCAGCACTGGCCATGCCGGGCGGCGTGCGCCGCTGAGATCGCCCTGGAACTGTGAGAGCAGAACTGTGAGAGCAACGGTCACCGCACTTCGGTGACCATCGGTACGGGGCCGGGCGCGCACCGTATCGAAAACTGGGGGCAAGTAGACGACCCGCCACGTCGGTACGACGTGGCGGGAACGGACATTCCACCGGCTCCGCGCGCGGATACGACTTCACGCGAACGCGGATAGTCAACGGTCGAATTCGATCCGTCAGGAATTTGGCGCATTATCGCCGCCCCGAATGCATGAATGATCATGTCGTCACGTGGGCCGAATCAGCGACACGCCAAGGAACCTTGTCAACCACACCCGTAGCGGACAGACTGCGAATATGCTTCGGAAGTAGCACCCGCTGGCCCGTCGAACTGCACCCAAGGTAGGCGCCGCATGCCGTTGTCCCCGGCCGTCCGGAAACGCGCACGGGCCTTCCTGCCTGACGACACCGAGATCCACTACCTGTTCCCGGCGATGTCGGTGTCCAGCAGGCGGACGGCGTTCGGCATGGCCCCGTTCGTGGTTGCGGTGACCGACACTCAGGTGACCGTGCTCGGCTGTGGCTGGTTCAGTCGCAAACCGACCTCGGTGCTGGCTCGCTACCCGCGCAGCATTCAGCTCGGACCGGTGGACACGACGGTTGCCCCGACCTTCGCCTTCGGCGGGTTCGTGATGGAGACCGACGCCGAGTACGTGCCGGTGATCCGCGCGGCGGACGCCGAGATCACCCAGGAGAACTGCCTGCCGCCGGACCCGCTCCCCCACTTGTAGCGAACGGGTCCGGAGCAGCACCGATCAGAAGTTGCTGCAACTGGCGACGGCACCCGCGCCGGAGGCGGTTTCCTGCTTCTTGACCGTGCCGTCGACGGTGACCTTGCAGGTGACCGTGCCGCCGTCCAGGCCGGGCATGACGGTCAGCGTGCTGCCGCTGAACAGGCCGGTCGCCTTCTCGTCCTTGTGCCACGGCAGGCTGACCTGCTGGCTGCTGTCGGAGAAGCCGCCGTTGGAGTATGAGCTGTAGTCGATGGTGGCACTCTTGGCGTCGCCGGTCACGTCGTAGGTGATCGTGTGGGTCGCGGTCGACTGGTTCACCACGTCGCTGGCGGCCTTGCTGAACACGGCGACCCAGAGAATGCAGATCACCAGGCCGATGATCGACACCACAAGTCCCGCGATGGACAGGCCGGTGTTAGTGGCCACGCCGCTGCGGGTGCGCACGTAACCGAGCGCGGAGAAGATCACGCCGAGAATGACCAGCGGCCAGGCGACAACGCCGATGAACGGAATCGGCGAGAAGATCAGGCCGACGAGGCCGAGCACGAAGCCCGTGGTACCAAGGCCGTTTTTCGGCTGCTGGACCGGTTGCTGGATCGGCGCGTCCGGCATCGTGGGATAACTCATGGGTGGCGTGACCTCTCCCGAAATGATCGGCCACAGTGGCCGATCCGTTCGCAAGGGTCGTGATATCCCGGTTCGGTGTTAGCCGTCTTTATCCGACTGTGACCGTTACCGTCGTTATTCGAATGTGCACGAATTTGTTACTTCAGTTCCGAGGAGGACTTGCCGAGCAGGCGGCGCGCGACGATGAGCTGCTGGATCTGCTGCGTTCCCTCGAAGATATCCAGGATTTTGGCGTCGCGAGCCCATTTCTCCAGCAGCGAGCTTTCCGAATAGCCGAGGCTGCCCGCGAGTTCGACGCAGCGCAGGGCGATGTCGGTGGCGGTGCGACCGGCTTTCGCTTTGGCCATGGAGGCGTGCAGGGAGTTGGGGCGCGAGTTGTCTGCCATCCAGGCGGCTTCGAGGGTGAGCAGGTAAGCCGCTTCGTAGTCGGCTTCGAGTTCGAGAAAGGTGGCGACGGCGGCTGGCTGGCGCGGACCGGCGTGGTCGTAGTCGATGGTCAGTCCGGCTTCGGTGAGCAGCCGCCGGGTTTCTTCGAGGGCGGCTTTGGCGACGCCGACGGCCATCGCGGCAACGAGCGGCCGGGTGTTGTCGAAGGTCTGCATGACGCCGGCGAAGCCGCGTTCGGCGTTGATCTCCGGGTCGCCGAGCAGGTTTTCCCGTGGTACGCGGACATTGTCCAGGCGGAAGTGCGCGGTGTCGGAGGCGCGGATGCCGAGTTTGTGTTCCAGGCGGACGAGTTCGAAACCGGGGGTGCCTTTTTCCACGACAAAGGATTTGATGGCGGCGCGGCCCTTGTCGCGGTCGAGCGTGGCCCAGACGACGACGGCGTCGGCGCGTTCGCCGGAGGTCACGAAGATCTTCTCGCCGTTGAGCACGTAGTCCTCGCCGTCCGGCACGGCGGTGGTGCGGATGGCGGCGGAGTCGGAGCCGCAGTCGGGTTCGGTGATGGCCATCGCGGCCCATTTGCCTGCGAAGCGCGCAAGCTGCTCGTCGTTGGCGACCGAGGCGATGGCCGCGTTGCCGAGTCCCTGGCGCGGCATGGACAGCAGCAGACCGACGTCGCCCCAGCACATTTCGATGGTGCCGAGCACGGTGGCCAGGTAGCCGCCGTTGCGGATCTTCTTCTTGTCCCCGGAATCCTGGCCGCGACGGACACCGCTCGCGCCCGCGCCGCCTTCGCCGGAGGCGTTGAGGCCGTCGATGAGCGCGGCGAGCACGTCGAGTTCCTTGGGGTAGGTGTGCTCGGCGCGGTCGTATTTGCGGGAGTTGGGCCGGAAGATCTCGGCTGCGGACTGGTGGGCCTGGCTGACCAGCATGGACAGCTTCTTCGGCACTTCGAGGTTGATCATCGACCCTTCTTTCTAGGACAGAGCCCTTTCGTAGCCGAAGGTTCAGACCAGGACGATGCCGGTGGCGACGCCGATCGCGCGCAGGTCGCGGTACCAGCGTTCGACCGGGTGTTCCTTGACGTAGCCGTGCCCGCCGAGCAGTTGCACGCCGTCGCTGCCGATGCGCATGCCCTTGTCGACGCAGAGTTTGTGCGCGAGCGCGGTTTCGCGGGCGAAGGATGCGCCAGCGTCGGCGCGGGCGGCGGCGCGGTAGGTGGCCAGCCGCATGCCTTCGAGTTCGATGGCGATGTCGGCGACCTTGAACGCGACGCCCTGCCGGTGGCTGACCGGTTCGCCGAACGCGACGCGGTCGTTGACGTACGGGATCACGTAGTCCAGGACGGCCTGTCCGGTGCCCACGGCCAAGCCGCACCAGGCAAGGCGGGACAGGCGCACGCATTCCGTATAGCTGTCGGAGTCGCCGAGCAGGGCGGTGGCGGGGACGGCGACCTTGTCGAGGGTGAGGCGGCCGAGGCCCGCTGCCCGGATGCCCATGGCGGGGTCGGCTTCGACGCTCAGGCCCGCGGCGCTGGATTCGACCACGAACAGGGCGGGCCCCCGGCCTTCCAGTTCGGCGGCGATCACGAACAGTTCGGCCTTGCCGGCGCGGGCGACCATCGACTTGACGCCGTCGATGACGAAGCCGCCGGAGGTGCGTCGCGCGACGGTGCGCAGGGTGAACGGGTCGAACAGGGCGCGCGGTTCGGTGATGGCGAGCGCGGCGGCCGGGACGTCGTCGCCGACGAACGCGGGCAGGTAGGTGGCCTGGGTGTCGCTGCTGCCCCACAGCACGAGCGCGGTGCTGACCGCCGACGACGCGAGGCAGGCGACGGCGAGGCCCATGTCGCCGTACGCGAGGGCTTCGGTGACCAGGATCGAGGTCAGCGCGGAGCGTTCGGTGGCCACGCCGCCGAGGTCCTCGGGCACGCCGAGCAGGGTGATGCCGAGTTCGGCGGACTTGGCGATGAGGTCGTCCGGGGTGGCGCAGGTGGCGTCGGCTTCGGCGGCGCGTTCGCGGAGTTGTTCGGTGGCGAACTCGGCGACGGTGTCCCGGATCAGCTGCTGATCCTCGGTGGGAGTGAGGTCGAACAGGTCGGCGGTGGCACCGGTGGCCGGGCGGCTCGGCTTGCCGACGCGCTGGACGGTGGCGAACGACCGGCCGGCGGCAGCGGCCGTGCGGAAGCCGGTCCTGGTGGCTTGGTAGACCGCTTTCTCGACCGGTTTGCGCAGGCCGAGACGGTCCAGCAGGGGCGCGCCCGCGAGCTTGTTGAGCAGGGAGAGACCGATGCCCATCGCGTCGCGCGAGCTCGTGGCGCCTCGCGGGTCGGCGGATCCATCAGCGCTGCTGGCAGCCATGTCGCGCCTCCTGACGTACTGCCCGAATCGGACCAGAACAAAACCTACCGCAGAGTATACCTACTGGCGGGTAAACTAAGAAACCCGATCGGCGGACGTGATCAACACGCGTTCCGCCCGGCGCCCCGGGCCAGCCGTTCGGCGCCCGGTATCTCGAATTGGTCATTTTCCGCGTAGATCCCGATGGCCCGGCCTTAAGCTTGGCGCCTCACGCCGCACACGCAAGGAGCCGCGGTGGCACACCCCGTGGCGTCGGAAACGGTGCACCCGAACGCATCGACCGCACGCCGAACACCCCGAACGGCGCGACGTAGCGCGATGGCCTGCCTGTTGGGCTTGGCGCTGCTCGGCTGCGCCGTCTTGAGCGGATGCCAGGCCGCGACGAGCAGCGATGTTCCCGCCGCGTCCGCTGGGCACGTGTCCACCACGTCGTCGGCGGGCCAGGTCGCGCTGTCCGTTCCGATGGAACTGCGCCAGGTGCTGGAAACCGCGCCGTGCACGTCGCAATCCCCAAGCCAGCCAACGACTTCCGGGTCGTCCTCGACGGTGCTGCGCGATGTGGACGATGTGGACTGCTACCAGGTCACCGTGCCGCTGATGACATTCCAGCAGCTCAACGCGATCAGCGTGACCAACCAGCCGCCGGCCAGCCAGTACTCGATCACCATGACGCTGACCGCGTCGGACGCGCAGAGCTTCGCGGCGCTCACCGCGCAGCACGCCCAGCAGCAACTCGCGTTCGTGGTGCGCGGCACGGTGTTGTCGGCCGAGACCATCGCGCAGCCGGTCACCAACGGAGTCGTGCAGCTTCAGGGGAACTTCACGCAGGATGACGCGAACCGGCTGGTCCGCCAGATCACCAGCTGACTCCAGGAACGCGAAACGGGCGCCTCCCACAAGGGAAGGCGCCCGTTTGCCGTAGTCCGGACTCAGTCGGTCGCGTCGGGTCGAGCCGACGGCGGCCGGTGTCCCATGGATTCGATGTTGGCCACGCGCTGCACCACCGACAGCGGCGTTGCCACGTCCTCCAGCGACTTGCCAGCGGCGTCCACGCCGAGGAACACGGCGATCAGGCCACCGATGACCATGATGCCCGCGCCGGAGAGGTAACCGACGAACAGGCCCGAGGTCGGCGGATGCTTGCTGGTGCCGATCAACGCGCCGAAGAACAGGTTGGCCACGATGCCCGCGCCCTGGGAGATCGAGTAGAACACGCCGATCGCCTTGGCTCGGACCTCCTGCGGGAAGATCTCACTGACCGTCAGGTACGCGGCACTCGCACCGGCCGACGCGAAGAAGAACACGATCGCGAAGGCGATGGTCAGCCCCAACGCGTTGAGCACGCCCGAGTTGAACAGCACGCCGACGATCGCCAGCAGCACCCCGGCGAGCAGGTACGTGCCACCGATCATCTGCCTGCGGCCGATGGTGTCGAACAACGGCCCGAGTACCAGCGGTCCAATCAGGTTGCCGATCGAGAACGCCAGCAGGTACAGCGGTGCGCCACCGGACACGCCGTAGAACGCCGTCAGCACCGTGGTGAAGCTGAAGAAGATGGCGTTGTACAGGAAGGACTGGGTGATCATCAGTCCCGCGCCCAGTACCGATCTGGACGGATACCTGGTGAACAGCATCCGCAACAGGGTCAGATAACCGCGCTGGTCGGTGGGTTTGACCTCGATGGCGAGGTCGTCGTCGATCGGTGGCAGGGTGACGCCGCTCTTGGCGACCTCCGCCTCGATGTAGCTGATCGATTCTTCCGCGCCGGCCTCGCGCCCGTGCATGATCTGCCAGCGTGGACTTTCCGGCAGGTTGCGGCGGATGTAGATGATGAAGATGCCGACCACCGGGCCGAGCAGGAAGCCCAGCCGCCAGCCGATGCTCTCCGGAATGGCGTTGAGGAACAGCAGGGTCGCGGCCGAACCGAGCATGGCGCCCGCCCAGTACGTGCCGTTGATGCCGATGTCGACCCGGCCTCGGTACTTGGCCGGGATCATCTCGTCGATCGCGGAGTTGATGGCCGCGGTCTCACCACCGATACCCATACCGGCGACGACGCGGGTGCCGAACAGGAAGATCACCCAGCCGGTACTCGACCCCAGTGTCAGGGCGCTCAGGCCGCTGCCAACCAAGTACACGGCCAAGGTGATCATGAACAGGTTCCGCCGCCCCCAGCGGTCGGAGAACATGCCGAATATCAGTGCGCCCAGGATCTCGCCCGCCAGGTACGGGGTACCGAGGTCATTGGAGAGAGCCGGGGTGAGGTTGAGCGTGTCGGCGTGCGTGAGAATGCCGGCCACCGAGCTGGCGACCGTGATTTCCAGACCGTCGAGAATCCAAGCGACCCCCAGGGCAATGATCAGCTTGGTGTGAAAACCCGACCAGGGCAGCCGGTCGATCCGAGCCGGGATGGTGCTCCGGATCGTCCCTCCCGATGCCGAGGGCACTGCCCCCGCTTCTACTGAAGTCACTAGCGCTCCTTCTGCCGTGTTACTTCACTGGCTGGTGAGCCTAGTCACAAGAGTCACAATCGCAGGTCTCAATCCGAACACACGGTTAAACGCGGCATTGACTGCCACCAGCTGGAAAAACGCTGTTCGCCGCGTGAGCACCCCCGGTCATGCCGGAGATCACCTGTAGGTAAGGAGTAGTCACCACCCGCACTCCGGCGGGTCGTGGCACGATGAACAACAAGCACCCGGTCACGGTGTGGACGAGGAGGTCAGGGTGGCCGACACGGACGCGAACTGGCTGCCGGACTCGGCGCGTAACCGGCTCGCCCGGTACGACGCCGCCGGCCTGCGCACATCGCTACTTCCGGTGGCGGGCGCGGTCGGCGTCGAGTCCGTCGGGCTCAGTCCGGTCGGCGAGGTGATGGGCTGCATCGTGCAGTACATCGGCTGGGTCGGCGGGTACAGCGGTGGCTACGGCGGCGGCAGCGGTTACGGCAACGGCGGTTACGGCGGGTTCTACCAGTCGTCGGTGAGTTTCCGGCCCTATGTCGACGCGCTCTATCACGGCTACAACACCGCGCTGGGCCGGATGTTGACCGAGGCGCGCGCGATGGGCGCGGACGGCGTGGTCGGCATCAAGTTGACGCAGACCAAGCTCGGCGAGAACAACCAGGAGTTCGTCGCCCTGGGCACCGCGGTGCGGGCGAACTCGAAGAAGCGGCCACGGTCGCTGTTCACGACGCAACTGCCCGGCCAGGACGTGGCCAAGCTGATGCACGCGGGCTGGGTGCCGAACCGGCTGGCGATCGGCATCGCGGTGGAAAGCCGTTACCTGGACTGGACGAGCGCGTCGCAACTGTCGGTGATGGCGGGCAACACCGAGGTGAACGCGTACACGCTGTTGATCACGTCGGTCCGGTCGCACGCCAGGGAACGGCTGGCGGCGTATGCGAAGAAGGGCAGCGCGGACGGCGTGATCGTCTCCGATATGACGCTGCGGTCCTGGCACCAGGAGGCGAACAACACCCGGTTGCTGTGCGCGGAATCGGCGGTCTTCGGCACCGCGATCTCCCGGTTCCACACCGGCAAGTCCGCGCCGACCTCGGCGCTCAAGATCATGCCGTTGCGGCGGCGCGACGACACTCGATAAGGGAAACCCATGACCAACGCGGATATCGACGACCAGAACATCCCCGAGGATGCGATGCGTCGACTGGCCGAGATGAAACCGGGTCAGTCGACGACCCTGTTCACCTCGGACCTGAGCGTCAACGAGTTTCTGCTCGTCCGCGAGGCCGGGTTCCGTCCCCTGGGTCTCGTGCTGGGCACCAGCATCTACCACGTCGGCTTCCAGATGGGCCGGTGGAGCAAGAACCAGGAACTGGACACCCTGTCCAACGCCATGTACCACGCCCGCGAGCTGGCCATGTCGCGGATGGAGGCGGAGGCCGACGTGCTCGGCGCGGACGGCATCGTCGGGGTCCGGCTGGACATCGAGTTCAAGGAGTTCGGCAACGACCTCGCCGAGTTCATCGCGGTCGGCACCGCGGTGAAGGCGGAGGATGGCGGGAACTGGAAGCCGAACACCGGCAAACCGTTCACCTCGGACCTGAACGGACAGGACTTCTGGACGTTGATCCAGAGCGGGTACGCGCCGCAGGGCATGGTGATGGGTTCGTGCGTCTACCACATCGCGCACCAGCGGTTCTGGCAGGCGATCGGCAACATCGGCCAGAACATCGAGGTCCCGCAGTTCACCGAGGCCCTCTACGACGCGCGTGAGCTCGCGATGAGCCGGATGCAGGCGGAAGCCGAGGCGCTGCACGCGGAAGGCATCGTCGGCGTGCAGTTGTTGTCGCTGCCGCACCGCTGGGGCGGGCACACCACCGAGTTCTTCGCGATCGGCACGGCGATCCGGCCGCTTCGGGCGGACCACACCATCGCGAAGCCGCAGCTGGTGCTGCCGTTGGTGGACTCGTGACCGAAGGCAGCGGGGAGATCATGCCCGCGTGGGACATGCACATGATGATCGCCGCGCTCAAGGCGGACCGATCGGACGTGGAGTCCTACGCGCGGGTGCTGACCGGCACGCTCGGTTCGGCACTGCCCGAGGACATGGTGGAGATCGAGTACCGCAGGTCGATGGCGGACCGGGTCGGCGGCAGGCCGGGGCAACCGGTCGCGGTGCGGGTGTTCGGCGGTGACCGCCAACTCGAACTGCGGCAGGGCAAGCGCGGCGTGGACGCGGAGATCCGCAAGGTCGTGCGGGACGTGGTGATCAGCCGCAAGCAGGTCGGTCTGGACGAGTGGCTGGTCGGTCTGGCAGAGGTGCTGACCGAGGTGGCCAAGAAGAGCACTGCCGCGCGGGACGCGCTGTCCCGCCTGCTCGGCAGCTAAGGAAAATACTCAAAAAAGAACGGCACATCGGGTTTCCGATGTGCCGTTTCTGGTCAATCCCGGTACATGTCGGGGAGTGCCGCGCGGAGCCTGGTCAAGGCACGATGCTGAGCCACCCGCACCGCACCCGGCGTCGACCCGACCGCATCCGCGGTCTCCTCCGCCGACAAACCCACCACCACCCGCAACACCACGATCTCGCGCTGCTTGGGCGGCAACACCTTCAACAACTCCGCCATCTCACCCGAGAGCTCACCACGCATCGCCCGCTGCTCCGGACCAGCCTGATCATCCGGCTCGTCCGGCACGTCCGCGACCGGCTCCGACCGATTCCGCGCCGCGGCCCGATGCGCGTCGGCGACCTTGTGCGCCGCGATGCCGTACACGAACGCCAAAAACGGCCTGCCCTGATCACGGTAGGAAGGCAGCGCGGTCAACACCGCCAGACACACTTCCTGCGCCACATCATCAGCCGACGCGAACGAGCGTTCCTGACGACCGACCCTGGCCCGGCAATACCGCACCACCAGGGGCCGGACCTGTGCCAACAACCGGTCCACCGCGCGCACGTCACCACCGACCGCATCCGCGACCGTGGCCGCGATGTCACCCGGTGGGGTGGACAACTGCACCGGGCGGATGACTGGCCGGGTGTCCGGCTCGCGCACGGTTTCCAGTTCCGGCACCACCGAATTGGCCAGCTCGCCGCTCAACACGACGGGCAGCTCATCCTGAAGTTCCCTGACAAAGCCCTGCGCCCCTGGACTGAAGGGCAGGGCGGCGCCGTTGCCGACGCCATCCACGATCGTCTCGGTCATGCGCGTGCCCCCGTCCGGTCGACAACCGACGGTAGCGCGCACCGTGTGTGCGTTGCCGCAACGACGCGGCGAACCGCGCGCGGCAAACCGGCAAAGTACATAGACGAACCCGCTGACACCTCGAGGGCCTCCCGACTTGATAGCCCATGGGACACGGGCCGGCGGGTTCTCGACCGGCACACAACAACCTGCGACTGAGCACTCGGGGTCACCACTTCGAGCATTACCGCGGTAACCCGAGCGGCGTAACAGAGAGTACCCCCCGTCACGCCGTCACACTAGTTCGATCTGGTGACAAAAACACTGTCCGGCCAGGGTCTTTACCGGATAAGTTGAATCGCTTTCAGTACCCGGGTGGACACGGTCAGCGATGTCACCCGCTTCACTCAGCGTGTACTCACCGCCACGTCACCAGCGCGGCAGTAACTGCCGTGTCGGTACGCAACCGAAGTACGCGATTCATGTGCTGTTTCCCCTGGCTCGTTACCGTTCGCGACGACCGTCCCCTACCGGAGGTGGCCCGTGGGCGTCCCCCTGATCGTCGTCATCGTGGTTCTCACCGCATTAGCTTTCGACTTCACCAACGGTTTCCACGACACGGCCAACGCGATGGCCACGTCGATCGCCAGTGGCGCGCTGAAGCCCAAGGTCGCCGTCGCCATCGCAGGCGTGCTGAACGTGGTCGGCGCCTTCCTGTCCGTCAAGGTCGCCAGCACGATCTCCGGCGGCATCGTGGACGAAGCCAAGTTCAACCATGTGACCGGCCCATACGTGGTGTTCGGGGCCCTGATTGGGGCGATCATCTGGAACTTGATCACCTGGTACCTGGGTCTGCCGTCCAGTTCGTCGCACGCGCTGTTCGGTGGCCTGATCGGCGCCACCTGGATCGCGTTCGGCACCGGCGCGGTCAGCTTCGGCACCGTGCTGTCCAAGGTGATCATCCCGGCCGTGGCGTCCCCGCTGGTCTGCGGCATCGTGGCCATGCTCTCCACCTACCTGGTCTACACGCTGACCCGCCGCACCCGGCAGGACACCGTCAAGCGCGGCTTCCGCGCAGGTCAGACCGTGTCCGCCTCGCTGGTCGCGCTCGCGCACGGCACCAACGACGCGCAGAAGACCATGGGCGTCATCACGCTGACCTTCATCGTGGCCGGCATCCAGCCCAAGGGCGCCAACCCGTTCTGGTGGGTCATCCTGCTCTGCGGCCTGGCCATCGGCCTTGGCACCTACCTGGGCGGCTGGCGGATCATCCGCACCCTGGGCAAGGGCATCACCGACGTGGAGACCCAGCAGGGCTTCGCCGCCGAGGCGTCCTCGGCAGCGACCATCCTGGCTTCCTCGCACCTGGGCTTCGCGCTGTCCACCACACACGTGGTGTCCGGCGGTGTGATCGGCTCCGGGGTGGGCAGGCGCCTGGCCGAGGTGCGCTGGAGCGTGGCGGGCAAGATGGCCATCGCCTGGCTCCTCACCCTGCCCGCCGCCGCCGTGGTCGGCGCGCTCGCGGGCAAGGCCGCATCGGGCGGCCCGACCGGCACGATCATCGTCGCGCTGGTCGGCGTCATCATCGGCGGCGGCATCTTCGCCGCGTCCCGGCGCAACCCGGTGAGCGCCAAGAACGTCAACGACGTTCCCTCGCCGGTCGAACCCAAGCAGCCCGCCGAAACCGCCGCCTGAGTACGGAGAGAAACGCCATGCACATCCAGTGGGGTGACCTCGGCGAGGTCTTCATCGCCAGCTTGGTCGCGACGATCTGCGTCGTGGCGCTGTTCTCGGTCGGTGTGATCGGCCTGTCCCGGCAAGCCACGCTCAAGGAGCAAGGCGGGTCGGGGGCGGCTCCGCTCACCGGCTCGATCATCTGCTTCGCGGCGTGCATCCTGATCGTCGCCTATGGGATCTACCTGATCGTCGCCTGACCCTTCCGGGCCCGGAACGCCTGCTTCGCTTCACGGAAACGTGAAGGGAAGTGGGCGTTTTCGCTGTTCAGAACCGGTTTCACGCGATCGGGCTACGTTCTGCCAGGCTCCTGCCAGCTCGCGTCGAGCACGCTCGCAGGATCACTGGGAATAACTGATCCAGTACGAGGAGTAACCCGAACTGGCTCAGGGTGGTGAACATGACGAGTGCCGCGGTGGACATCGTCATCCCGGTCCACAACGAAGCGCGCGCGTTGCCGGGCTGCGTCGCGGTGCTGCACGACTACCTCGACGCGCATTTCCCGTTCGACTGGACGATCACCATCGTCGACAACGCCAGCACGGACGCCACCCCGGCGGTCGCGGCGGGCCTGGCCGCGCGCACCGACCGGGTCCGACTGTCCAGATTGGACCGCAAAGGTCGCGGTCTCGCGCTGCGCAGCGGCTGGTCGACCAGTGACGCGGACGTCGTGGCCTACATGGACGTCGACCTGTCCACCGGCCTGGACGCGTTGCTGCCGCTGGTGGCCAGCCTGGTCAACGGGCACTCGGACATCGCCATCGGCTCACGGCTCGCCCCCGGTGCCCGGACCGTGCGCGGCCCCAAGCGCGAGCTCATCTCGCGCTGCTACAACGCGCTGATCCGGCTCACCCACGGCGCCCGCTTCTCCGACGCGCAGTGCGGGTTCAAGGCCGCGCGGACCGCCGTCATCCGGCCGCTGCTCGCGCACGTCGCCGACGACGCCTGGTTCTTCGACACCGAACTGCTGCTGCTCGCCGAACACAACGGCCTGCGCGTGCACGAGGTCCCGGTCGACTGGGTCGAGGACACCGACACCCGGGTGCACCTGCGCAGCACGGTTGCCGCCGACCTGCGCGGCCTGCTGCGGGTCGCGCGCGCCAAGGCGTCCGGCGCGGCCCGGGTCGCCGACCTGCCGCGCCGGCCCGCGCCTGCCCCGATCCATCCGGACGCGGTGGTGGCCAGACCCCGCACCGGCCTGCGCTGGCCGATCGTCTCGCTCGCCGTCATCTGCGCACTGTCCACAGTGGCCATATTTGCTCTGCTACTCAGCACCGACAACACGATGGGAACCGAATGACCGCGGCGATCCACGCCACCGAACCGACCACAACCGCTCGGGCTGCACAGCCGATTCGCTGGCAACCGTTGACGTTGGCGGTGATCTGCCTGCTGGCCGCCGTGCTCTACGCGTGGGGCAGCTGGGACGGCGACTGGGGCAACACCTTCTACACGGCGGCCGTCAAGTCGATGTCGCAGGGCTTCACCAACTTCCTGTTCGGCGCGTTCGACCCGGCGGGCGTGGTCACCGTGGACAAGCCGCCGATGGCGTTGTGGCCACAGGTGTTCTCGGTGTGGATCTTCGGCTTCCACGGTTGGTCGGTGCTGCTGCCGCAGGTGGTCGAGGGAACGGCAGCGGTGTTCCTGCTGCACCGCACCGTGCGCCGGTGGGCGGGCGAGCATGTCGCGCTGCTGGCCGCGTTGATCCTCGCGCTCACCCCGATCACTGTGGCCATCGACCACGTGAACAACCCGGACACGCTGCTGGTGCTGTGGCTCGTCGCCGCCGCCTACGCGCTGACCCGCACGCTCGCCGGTGATCGCCGGCTGCTGTGGTGCGCGTTTTTTCTCGGCTGCGGGTTCGCCACCAAGATGCTGGCCGCGTGGATCGTGGTGCCGGGCTTCGCGCTCGCCTACTGGTTCGGTCGCGACTCGTCCTGGAAAAGGAAGCTGCGGGAGCTGGCCGCCGCGACGGGCGTGCTGCTGGTGAGTTCGTTCTGGTGGCCGCTGCTGCACGACCTGTGGCCGGGCGCCAAACCGTACGTGGACAACAGCAGCAACGGCACCGCGCTGAACCTGATCTTCGCCTACAACGGGTTCGGGCGGATCTTCGGCCAGGGCTCCGGCGGCCGGGCTGGCGGCTTCGGGGGCAACGGCGGCGGCTTCGGGGGTGGCGGCTTCGGTGATCGGGGCGGCGATGTTGGCGGCCGGGGCAGCGAAGCGTTTCATGGTGGCGGCGGGATGTTCGGCGGCGGGACCGGGATCGGGCGGATGTTCGGCTCGTCGGTCGGCGGACAGATCAGCTGGCTGATTCCGTTGTGCCTGCTCGTACTCGTCGCGGTGCTGGTGCTGCGGCGGCGCATCGAATCGCGCTTCGACCGCGGTGTGTGGCTGATGTGGGGCAGCTGGCTTGTGGTGATGGGCCTGGTGTTCAGCTTCGCGCAGGGCATCTTCCACTCGTACTACACGACCGCGCTCGCGCCCGCGATCGCCGCGTTGGCGGCGGCGGGTCTGGCCACGTTCTGGCGCTGGTACCGGGCACCGGACGGCGTCGCGTGGGTGTTGCTACCGCTCGCGGTCGCCGGTTCGGCGATCTGGGCGTACGTGCTGGTGGAACGCGATGCCGCCTGGCACGGCTGGGCGGCGCCGCTGGTCGTGGTGCTCGGCGCGGCGGCGGTGCTCACGCTGGTGGGGGCGCGGTTCGGCAGGGGGCGACGAGCCGGGTTGGTGCTGGCCGCGCTGACGTTGCTGGTGGTGCCCGCGATCTGGTCGGGCGCGACCGCGTTCGCGGGCACGCGTTCGGGCGGGGCGATGGCGCAGGCCGGGCCGTCCCCGAGGATGCGCGGGTTCGAGCAGGCCGGATTGACCGCGCAGGACCAGCGGATCCTCGCCTACGTCAGCAAAACGGCGCCGGACGCGCGGATCACACTGGCACTGGAGGAACCGTCCATGCAGGCCGCGCAGTGGATTATCGGCAGCGACGTGACCGTGATCGGCATGGGCGGGTTCGACGGCACGGACAACGCGCCCACCACCGCGCAACTCGCGGACTGGGTAGCAACAGGTCAGCTGCGGTTCGTGCTCGGCCAGCAGCAGCGCGGCTTCGCGCGCGGCGGCACCGCGAGCACGCAGCGCGACGACTGGGTCCGGCAGCACTGCGTGGTGGTGGATCCAGTCGTGTATGGCGGGAGCGGACAGACCCTCTATTCGTGTACGGGTAGCTGAACGGGCGCCAAACGCGCGCAACGTCACCATTCGCAGTCTTGCGTAAGGACGCCTCCAGCCATCAGGCTCTCCTGGGCTCTGAGTTGGTGAGGAGGACTGCGCATGACAAATGCTGTACGCGCCTTTTTCGCCCAGCACCGTCCGGCCACGCCGTGCCTGGTGATGGACTTGGGCGTGGTCGAGCGCCGGTTCGCGGAACTGCGCGCGGCCTGGCCGGACGCGCGGATTTGCTATGCGGTGAAAGCGAATCCGGCGCCGGAGGTGCTGCGCGCGCTGGTGGGATTGGGCGCCGAGTTCGACGTGGCCGGTCCGGCCGAGATCACGTCGTGCCTGACTGAGGGCGCCGACCCGGCCGCGCTGTCCTACGGCAACACGATAAAGAAGGCGGCGGACATCGCGTTCGCGCACGCCAGCGGAGTTCGACGATTCACCACGGACAGCCACGAGGACCTGCGCGCGATCGCGGCCAACGCGCCTGGCGCGGAGGTGTTCTGCCGGATCCTGGTACTTCCATCCTCCTGTTCCGCGACGCCGTTCGGCCGCAAGTTCGGCTGCGATCCCGCGATGGCACTGGATATCCTGCGCGCGGCGCCGCGCCTCGGTTTACGGGCGGCGGGCGTCGCGTTCCACGTTGGTTCGCAGCAGACCGATCCGGGCGCGTGGGCCGAGGGCATCGCGGTGGCCGCGCGGATCAGCGCGGAACTCGGCCTGACCGAGGTGAACCTGGGCGGCGGGTTCCCGGTCGGCTACCGGTCCGATGTACCAGGTCCGGCCGAGTTCGCGGCGGCCATCCAGGACAGCCTTCGCACGCACTTCCACACCATGCCCATGGTGGTGCTGGAGCCGGGACGCGCGGTCGTCGCCGAGGCGGGCGTGCTGCGCAGCGAGGTCGTGCTGGTCTCCCGCAAGTCGGATCGCGACGCGCACCGCTGGGTATACCTGGACGTCGGCCGCTACGGGGGCCTGGCGGAAACCGAGGGCGAGGCGATCGCCTACCGGCTGGTCACCGCGCACGACGACGGTCCGCACGGGCCGGTCGTGCTGGCCGGGCCGACCTGTGATGGCGACGACGTGATCTACCAGCACAGCGATTACCGGCTGCCGCTCGCGTTGCGCGCGGGCGACCACGTGGACTTCCTGGCGGCGGGCGCGTACACGGCGAGCTACTCGTCGATCGCGTTCAACGGTTTTCCGCCGCTGGCAACGTTTTGCGTGTCGAGTTCTCGTGAGGAGGTTGCCACATGACCGGATTCCTTGGGCATCATGTGCTCGCGGAGTTCGAGGGCGTCGATCCCGGGCCACTGGACGACGTCGATTTTCTGCTCGGTACCTTGCAGACCGCCCTGCGCGCGGCCGGCGCGACCGTATGCGACGTGCTGTCCAAACAGTTCACACCGCAAGGCGTCACGGTCATCGCGCTGCTGTCCGAGTCGCACGCGTCGCTGCACACCTATCCGGAGCTCGGTTCGGTGTTCCTGGACGTGTTCACCTGCGGCGACCGCGCGGATCCCGAACTGGCGATGCGGCTGCTGGCCGAGTCGCTCGGCGCCCGCACGACCAAGATCACCACGATTCAGCGTGGCCGCCACCACGAGCAGGAGGCACTTCGTTGACCGCGACCGCTGTTCGCCAGGTGCACGAACCTCTCGCACCCGGTCTGACCCGAACCTGGGACGTCGAGGAGGTGCTGGCCGACACCCGCACCGAGTTCCAGCACGTCCTGATCGGCCGCACCCACCAGGGCATCTCGTTGTTCTGCGACAACGACCGGCAGAGCACCGAGTTCTCCCAGCTGGTCTATCACGAGGCGCTGCTGGTGCCCGGCCTGCTGCTCGCCGAGCGCGTCGAGAAGGTGCTGGTCGTCGGGTCGAGCGAGGGCGTGGTCAGCCAGATCTGCGTGGCGGCCGGTGCGCGCGTGGTGGACCACGTGGACATCGACGCGGAAACCGTGCGGCTGTGCGCCAAACATCTGCCCTACGGCTACACCGAGTCCGAATTGGACACCGCGGAACGTGGTGCGGGCCCGGTGCGGGTGCACTACGCGGACGGCTGGGAGTGGGTGCGGCGCGCTGCGGAATCCGCCGACGAGTCCGACCGCTACGACATCGTGCTCGTCGACCTGCCCGACGAACGCCCCGACGACCCCGAAGCGCAGCACAACCGCTTGTACGGCACCGAGTTCCTGCAACTGTGCCGGGCAGCGTGCACCGAGGGCGGGGCGGTGATCGGCCAGGTCGGCTGTCCGACGTTGTGGCGCAACGGCACGCTCATCCAGAGCTACCAGCGCTATCAGGACGTGTTCGGCACGGTGGTGTGCTTCTCCTCCGACGAGCACGAGTGGGCGTTCATCGCGGCGCGCGCCGAAGCGCTCGACGAGCCGGTCGGGCTGATGCACAGGCGGTTGGCCACCTGCGCGTACCAGCCCACCTCGATCGACGCGGAAGCGTTGCGCAGCCGCTGCGTGCCGCCCTACCACGTACGGCACGCAGCACGCCTGATCTAGTCGAAGCGCACGATCAACTGCTCGGGACCGCGCAGGTTGACGTGCGCGCGGTAGCGCAGCGACTCCTCGTCCAGCACCGGGTTGCCGAGCCGCTGCGCGAACGCGGTCAGCGCGACCGATGCCTCCAGTTTCGCCAGCGGAGCGCCGAGGCAGAAGTGCGCGCCCGCGGCGAAGGAAAGGTGTTTGCGAGCGTCGCGGGTGATGTCGAACCGGTTCGGGTCGGCGAACACCGCCGGGTCGCGGTTGGCGGCGGCGAGCAGCATGAGCAGCACGCCGCCCTCGGGCACGGTGATGTCGCCGATGGTGGTGTCCTGGGTGACCACGCGGGTGGTCAGCTGGACCGGCGGATCGTAACGCAGCGTCTCGTCGACGGCCGCGCCGACCAGGCTCGGGTCGGCGCGCAGCGCGGCGAGCTGGTCGGGGTGACGCAGCAGGGCGAGCACGCCGTTGGCGATCAGGTTCGCGGTCGTCTCGTGGCCTGCGACGAGCAGCAGGATGCAGGTGGCGACCAGTTCGCCCTCGGTGAGCTTCTCGCCCTCCTCCTCGGCGAGCACCAACTGCGACAACAGGTCGTCGCCGAGATCCTGCCTGCGCTTGGCGATCAGGTCGACGAAGTAGTCGGACAGGTCCTGGCTGGCCCGATCGATCTCGGCGATGATCGCGTCGTCGCCGAAGCTCATCATCGGGTCAAGGCCGCGCACCAGCATCCGCGACCAGTTCTCGAACCGGTCGTGATCCGCCAGTGGCACGCCGAGCATCTCGGTGATGATCCGGACCGGCAGCGGATAGGCCAGCTGCGGCACGATGTCGACCTGGCCGTCGCCCTGGAACGCGGCGAACAGCTCGTCCACAATGGACTGGATCTTGGGGCGCATGCCCGCGATGACCTTGGCGGTGAACGCCTTGGACACCAGCCTGCGCAGCCGGGTGTGATCCGGCGGGTCCATGGACAGGAACGAGACCGACCCGCGCCGGTCGGTCTGCACCGTCCGCATCCTGGCGAGCTTGCTGTTCGCGCGGTCGCTGGACATGGCCGGGTCGCGCAGCACCTTCGAGGCGGTCTCGTGGTCGGCGACCACGCCGATCAGGCCGTCCATCCTGGTGAACGGGCCGTTGTCGCGCAGCGCGGCGTACAGGTCGTACGGGTTGGCGCGGTTCGCGGGGTCGAACAGAGCTTCGAACGCATCCTGGGTGGCTGTCACGTCACTGCTCCTGGCGAGTTGTGGTGTCTGCCACCACACTGGGACTTGAACCGTGGTTCAAGTCAAGGAGACACATGCTCACCATCGGGCAGCTTTCCGAAGCGACCGGAATTCCCACCTCGACACTGCGCTTCTGGGAACGCAAGGGACTGATCGAGCCGGACGCGCGCCATGGTGGTCAGCGCCGCTACACCGACGAGGCGCTGACCAAGGTCGCGCTGCTGCGACTGTGCCAGGACGCGGGCTGGACGCTCACCGAGATCAACCAGATCGTCCGCGAACGGCTCGCGCTCTCACCGAACTGGCGGGGCACCGTGCGCACCAAGATGGATCACCTGGAAGCGGAGATCGCGCAGCTACAGCACGCCCACCAGATGCTCGCGCACGTACTGGAATGCCCGCACCAGGACATCACCCAGTGCCCGAAGTTCCGCGAGGCGCTGGAACACCGCAAGGGCATTCCGGACACGCTGGACCAGCTGAAATCAGAGCTTCCGGCCTGCCGAGACCCGCTTGGTGACCTGGCGTTCGGCGACGAAGGACAGGAACGGGATGGTGCCGGCCAGCAGCACGAGCACGCTGCCAACAACTGACCAGCGCGCCTTGAGCGCCAGGTCGATGCCGAGGCCCAGGTAGATCATGTAGAGGAAGCCGTGCAGCGGTCCGACGATCGCGGCCATCTGCGGGATGTGGAAACCCCAGTCGAGGATGGTGGCCACGGTGAGCAGCAGCAGGCCGACGCCGACGGTGTAGGCGATCACGCGGTAGCGGGCCAGCGCCGCCTTGATCCGCTGCTCGCGCAGCTCCGTCACCGTGGGCTTCGCGGTCGTGTCAGCCGGCATGGTGCTGCTCCTCGGCGCTGAGTTGGGCGAGGCGTTGGTTGTAGGCCAGCAGGTCCTGGTCTTCCTCAGCCGTCTGGGTGGGGATCTGCTTCTGCTGGTAGGCGCGGGTGGCCAGCCACTGATCCGCCGACACCGCCGGGGTTTCCCCGTCCGGTTCAGGTGTCACGTCGGGGGCTTCGTCCGCCATGGCGGCTTCGTCGGCTTCCCTGGCGCGCTTCGCTGCCTGGCTGATCCGGTAGAACATGAAAGCCGGGAACACCCCGAACAGCGGCCACTGCAACACGTAGCCGAGGTTCTGCAGGGTGCCGCTCGCCGACTGGTAGCGATCCCACTGCCACCACGCGAGCAGCGCGCCACCAATCACGGAAATCACGCAGACCGCGACGATAAGCAGGCCGCGGGAGCGGAACAGGCCACCACGCACGTCCCCGACGCTAGCACCGCCACCATCGTGACCCGCATCGCACTCTGCCAGGGATTTGCCAGGTCAGCCGCTGCCCACCGCGGTGAGTGCCTGGCGGGCGTAGTTGTCCGCGACGCCGAAGACCTTCTGCACGTAGTCGATCGACTCGTTGTAGGACATGATCGCCGACCACCAGCCCACCGGTGTGGACAGATCGCGGCCGTCCGCGCACAGGTACTTCGCCGCCGTCAGCGCGGCATCGTTGACGTTCTCCGGATCGGGCGTCGTGGTGCCCGCACTCACGCCATCGGAGCGCCACGTCGACGGAAGGAACTGCATCGGCCCGACCGCGCGGTCGTAGACGGTGTCGCCGTCCAGCGCGCCGTGATCGGAGTCCGGGATGTTCGCGTTGCCACCGCTGCCGTCCAGCGGCACGCCGATGATCGGCTTGGTCTCCTCGCCGTTGGGCCGGAGACTCGCGCCGCCGAACTGGCCGTTGTTCGACTCGATGCGGCCGATGCCTGCCAGCGTCGCCCAGGACAGGCGGCAGCCCGGATCGTCCGCTCTGGTGGCGAGTTCGGCGTTGCCGTAGGCCCAGGCGGCAGGCTCCGGAATGCCCGTCGCCTTGCTGACCTTCTGCGCCCAGTCGGTCAGCGTGGTCGGCGCGGTGCTCACCGGGTCGGCCGCCGTGAGCACGGCGGGGATCGACGTGTCGGGTTGCACGGGTGCCGGTTTGATCTGCAACGCGGGAATATCGGCAGCGGAGAGCTCGGTCGGCGGGGTGGTCGCCCGCGTCAACACGAGAACACCGATGGTGCCGAGCCCGAGCACGGCGACAACCGCGATCAGCCTGCCCACGACGCCGAGCCTGCGGCGCGGCGGATCGGCTGAGTCAGAAGGGGGTGTCGCCACGTGTGTTCAACGACCGCAGGGCGCGGAAGTTACGCACCGTTGCCGGATCCCGGAAACCGTGACCGACTGCACGGAGCCGGCGAAACCGGCTCCCGCAAATGAACATTCACGCTTGCTGAACTGACGGGCCCCGCAGACCCGCTGGAACGTGCTCAGCTCACGCCGTCGCGCCGTTGCCGGCGCAGCCGTGCCACGCACCAGGCCGGGGAACTGCCCCGACGCAGGTGTTCGAGCACGGTGTAGGGACCGAGGTGCCGGGCGAGGTCGGCGGGCGAGAGCCCGGCGGCCCGGTAGTCGAGAGCGCGCTGGTCGAGCGGGCTGAGCCCGGCGTCCCACCACTTCTCGGCCTCGGAAATGTCCCCGACGAGCTGCCAGCAGTTCGCCGCTGCCGCGAGCAGGTCCTCCGGAACCCCGGGCAACCTCTTGCGCATGGCGGCGACGTAAGCCGGGCTCACCGACTCGACGGAGAACAAGCGAGACGCCCCCGACGATCCACGCTGCCCCGGAATCCCGGGCACCTGCGTGGTCGTGAACGACGACTCGGCGAGCCATTCCGAGGCGATTTGACTCGCCGCGGTCAGCTCCGCGTCCTGAGAACGATCGGCTGTCCACTGCCGGACCAGCTCGTCGATCCCGTGATCTTCGACCATCCATGCCTCCTCGTGGGCTGATGATCACCCCGATGCGCGCACCGTATTGCCTCGCACCGACAGATCGCTAGACCTCAGTTCGAACAAAAACCCGTTACCTGCGCGTTATGCACTACTTTCCACCCGGACGGTCCAATCTCGACGAGACCCGGCCAAATCCGGTAACACTATGTAGTTATCGGCCGATGCGGGCACGGTCCAGCCGACGCTCTCATGCGAACAGACTCTTCACGAAGGTCACGATCGCGGTCGCGCCTTCCTTGAGCCAGTTGAGGATCGTCGTGACCACGCCTGCCGACCCGGTCGGCTGCGTGATCAAGAAGAACAGCAAGAACGCCACCACAACCAGGACAATTAACTTTTTCAAGTTCACCAGTCCCAAACCGCTCCCGAGTGGACCGGCGGCCCTGTCACCAGGCCCGTCGCCCACCATCCTGCGCCCATAGTCCCTCGAACGCGCCTACCGTGACCACTAAGTCACGCTGATGGCCGTGTCGAATCCGAACTGGTGGGATTCGCCGCGAGCCAGTGCCAGGCCCGTTCGTGTCGTTTCGTTGTCACCGTAGTGGACCATGCGCCGAGAAGGCGAGTTCCGGCCGACGACGCGCCGACCTGCGGGTGCCGAGTTCTTCCAGGAGGTCCGATGGCTGGTCAGGTGCTGGTCGAGACATCAGGGCCGGTGACGACGGTGATCATCAACCGGCCCGAGGCGCGTAACGCGGTGGACGGACCGACCGCGGCGGCGCTGGCCGAAGCTTTCCAGACATTTGACGCAGATGAGACGTCCGCCGTCGCGGTGCTGACCGGTGCCGGCGACACGTTCTGCGCGGGCGCGGACCTCAAGGCGGTCGGCTCGCAACGCGGCAACCGGGTCGAACCCGCTGGTGACGGCCCGATGGGCCCGACCCGCATGCGGTTGGGCAAGCCGGTCATCGCCGCGGTGTCCGGGCACGCCGTCGCGGGCGGCCTGGAACTGGCGCTGTGGTGCGACTTGCGGGTCGCGGACGAGAGCGCGGTGTTCGGCGTGTTCTGCCGCCGCTGGGGCGTGCCGCTCATCGACGGCGGAACGGTCCGGCTACCCCGCCTGATCGGGCAGAGCCGCGCCCTGGACCTGATCCTGACCGGACGCCCCGTGGACGCCGCCGAGGCGCTGCACATCGGCCTGGCCAACCGCGTCGTGCCGACCGGCCAGGCGCGGGCCGCCGCCGAGGAACTCGCCGCGTCGCTGGCCGCGTTCCCGCAGCACTGCCTGCGCGGCGACCGGGCGTCCGCGCTGAGTCAGTGGAGCCTGGCCGAGCAGGACGCGCTGGCCGCCGAGTTCGCGGGTGCGCGGGCGGCGTTGACCGAGGAGACGCTGGGCGGCGCGGCCCGATTCGCGGCCGGTGCCGGCAGGCACGGTTCTTTCGATTAACTCGATCGGGTGTCACCCGTAAGGCGTGTGGTGTTCACCACTCCCGCACGGCCCAAGGCCGCCGCGAGGCGGTTCGCGATGTCCTGATGACCGGCCGGCGTCGGGTGCAGGTGGTCGTGGATGCGCGGGAACTGCCAGTGCCCGGCGAGCGGGTCGAAGATCAGCACCGAGGGGTCCGCGCGCCGCGCCGCGCCGACGATGGTCGCGTCGGACTCGCGCTGCGCCCTGGTCGGGCCCTGCTGGTCGCAGAACACGCTCAGCACGCCGATCTTCGCGTTCGGCGCCTGTTGGCGGATGGTCTCGATCAACGCGCGCATCCGCTGCGCGATCAGTGCCTGCGACGCACCGGCGTCGTTGTGTCCGCCCTGGACGATGACCAGGCCAGGGTTGAGCTTGGACAGGTCCAGCGCGCCCGCCAGCCGGTCGAACGGGCCGCGATCGTGGTCTCCCCTGGCCACGAACCCCGCGCCTGGGTCGGCGCTCACCACGACCCGCCAGTGCAGCAATCGGCCGAGGTCGGCGGGCCAGGCGTGGTCCGGGCTGCCCGCGCCGATGCCCGCGGCAAACGAGGCGCCGACCACGGCGAGGGTGGGCGCGTGCGGCGGTCCGGCGAACTGGACGTCGGCTTCGGTGTTGACCGGGATAGGCGGCGCGACCTCGGGTTCGCTGCCGCTGAGCACCGAGGGCAACACAACGAGTAGCGCTCCGGCGACGGCCAGTAGCGCGGAAACGAACCACAGCCGACGCACAGTTCTCACACTCTTAAGTTTTACACAGGTCTTGTGAGAATCGGGTTTGGCCATATCTGGTCAGATCCGGTGATTTCTGTTGACTCCTGTTTGATGCCGACGCGCTCTCCGTGGAGGATTGCGCGATGGCGCCCCGGCAGGCGTCGACCAGGCCAGCTGGAACGGCAAACCGGTTGCCGTGCACCGCAACGCGGACGGCAACCTGACCGCCGGTGACACATCGCGGTACGACGGCATCGGCTTCACCTGGCCCAGCGCGGCAGCGGGCGAGCGGGCGGGGCACGGTTGTCGGCACCGACGGGAGCACCGCGCGGTTCAGCCTCACGCTGGACGATTTCTGGTTCGCACCCGCCGGAAACGAAGCCATGCCGTACGTGAACAGCCCGAGCGGTAAGTATCAGCAAACCGTCTACATCGATCACCAATCAGTAGCCATCGATCCGAACAAGAAAGTCGCCGCTTTCGTCCTGCCCACCATCAGTACCGGACCGGCCGGACACAACACCGCGATGCACATCTTCGCCATCGGTGTCGGCACCGCGAGCTGACAACCCAGCCGGAACACCGGGCGCTGAGACAATTCAGGGCCCGGTGTTCCGCATTCACCAAGCGCGTCATGAATCGTCGGGTGGTCGTGCTTTAATCTCCGCCATGGCCGAGTTGTCCGCGGATCCCGCAGAACTGTTGCGTGCTGCCGCGGTGTTGCGCACGCTCGTCGCTGAATACCACGACCAACCGGTGACCAGATACTGGATGTCGCCAACCGAAACCGGCCATGACGAACTCGCTGCCGCGCTCGCCGAATTCCAGCAGGTCTCCGCCGAGGTGAGCCACCGGCTTCCGGAGGATGTCGCGGAAACCGCCTATCGTCTTTCCGGTATCGCGACCGGCTACCAGCACACCGACACCGCGCTCGCCGAACAATTGCGGCGCTCGTGACCGGATCGGTATTACCAGGAAACCTGCTTGCCATCGGCAATGAACGCGACCGGTTGACCGGTCTCGCGCAATTGCACGACGACGGCAGCCGTATCCTGCACACGTTGCGCACGGAAAACTGGACCGGTCGCGGTGCCGACGAATTCGACGGCGCGCGGCGCGTGCAAATGCGCGACTGGGCGCACGCCAGCGACTGTCACCGCGATGTCGCCGACGCGCTCGACCGGCTCCACCAGGAGCTCGCCGAACTGCACCGGCTCGCCGACTCGGTGCTCGACGAGGCCTACGAGTCCGGCAACGCGCTGCTGATCCAGGCCGCGCACGAGTCCGTGGAACGCTGGCGGTGCCAGGCCGAATCCCTGGCCACGGTCGCGGCGCGCAGCATCCAGCAGGCCACCGAGTCGTTGCGCGGCCGGGCGCGGTCCTGGTCACCGTGGTCACCCGCGGTCGACGACACACCGATCATCGGCAGGCTGACCGGCGCGAAACCCGGTCGGCACCGCGACGATCAGGCCACCACTCCGCTCTCCCGAAGTTTGGCGATGTGCTCGGCGCTCACGCCGAGTTCGGCGAGCACGCCGTCGGTGTCCGCACCGGTTTCCGACGGCGCGGTCGGCGCCTCGGCCGGGGTGCGGTCGAACTTGGGGCCGGGCGCGGGCTGGCGGATGCCGTCGACCTCGACGAACGTGGCCCTGGCCCGGTTGTGCGGATGGTCGGGGGCTTCGCCGAGCGAGAGCACCGGGGTCAGGCAGGCGTCGGTGCCCTCGGCGAGCGCGGTCCATTCGTCGCGCGTCTTCGAGGCGATGCGGTCGGAGATGATCTCGCGGATGCGCGGCCAGTTGGCCGGGTCGGCGCGGTTGGGCAACGTTGCCAGGTCGAGTTGAAGCACGGTGAGCAGATCGCCCCAGAACCGTTCCTCGATAGCGCCGATCGCGACGAACTTGCCGTCCGAGGTCTGGTAGGTGTCATAGAAGGGCGCGCCACCGTCGAGCATGTTCTCGCCGCGCGCGTTCGGCCACAAACCCTTGGCGTACATGCCGTGCAGCTGGGTGGCCAGCAGCGCCGAACCGTCCACCATGGACGCGTCGACCACCTGACCGCGCCCGGACGACGTCCGTTCGTAGAGCGCGGCGAGGATGCCCATGGCCAGGAACAGCCCGCCGCCACCGAAGTCGCCGACCAGGTTCAGCGGCGGCACCGGCCGCTCCCCTGACCGGCCGATCGGGTCGAGCGAACCGGCGATGCCGATGTAGTTGAGGTCGTGGCCCGCGCGCGACGCGAGCGGACCGGTCTGGCCCCAGCCGGTGATCCGGCCGTAGACCAGGCGCGGGTTGCGGGCCAGGCAGTCCGCCGGCCCGATGCCCATCCGCTCGGCGACGCCGGGCCGGAAGCCCTCGACGAACACGTCGGCCTTGTCGACGAGCGCGCGCAGCAGGTCGATGCCCTGTGCGGACTTGACGTCCAGGCCGAGCGAGCGCCTGCTGCGGCGCAGCGGGTCACCGGGAATGCCGAGCACGTCGTAGCCGGGCGTGGCCCGGTCCACCCGGATCACGTCCGCGCCGAGGTCGGCCAGCATGGTCGCGGCGAACGGGGCCGGGGCGAGCCCGGCCATCTCGATCACCCGCAACCCGTGCAGCGGTCCGCTCATCGCACCCGTCCCCTTCATCAGAGCGTCCTTGAGATGATTTCCTTCATGATCTCGTTGGTACCACCGAAGATCCGCTGTACCCGGATGTCGGCCCAGGCGCGCGCGATCGGGTACTCGTTCATGTAGCCGTAGCCGCCGTGCAACTGCACGCACTCGTCGATGACCCGGTAGGCGCGGTCGCTGCACCACCACTTGGCCTTGGCCGCCGTCGGCACGTCCAGTTCGGCCTTGAGGTGTGCCTGGATGCACTGGTCCAGGAACGCGCGGCAGACCGTCGCCTCGGTGTCGCACTCGGCCAGCTTGAACCGGCTGTTCTGGAAGTTGAACACCGGCCTGCCGAACGCGGTGCGTTCCTTGGTGTAGCGCAACGTCTCGGCGACCGCCGACTCCATCGCCGCGACCGAGCTGACCGCGATGATCAGCCGCTCCTGCGGCAACTGCTGCATGAGCTGGACGAACCCCTGCCCCTCCGCGCCGCCCAGCACGTTGGCCACCGGCACGCGCACGTCGTCGAAGAACATCTCGGCGGTGTCCTGGCCGTGCATGCCGACCTTGTCCAGCAGCCTGCCGCGCCGGTAGCCCTTGGTCGCCGTTTCCACCACGATCAGCGAGACGCCGTGCGCGCCCTGCGCCGAGTCGGTCTTGGCCGCGACGATCACCAGATCGGCCAGGCCGCCGTTGGTGATGAAGGTCTTGGCGCCGTTGATCACGTACTCGTCGCCGTCGCGCACCGCCTTGGTGGTGATGTTCTGCAGGTCCGAGCCGGTGCCCGGTTCGGTCATCGCGATCGCGGCGACCATCTCGCCGCTGGCCATCTTCGGCAGCCAGCGCAGTTTCTGTTCTTCCGTGCCGTAGTTGGCGATGTAGTGCGCGACGATCCCGCTGTGCACGGTGTTGCCCCAGCAGCTGTCGCCCGCACGCACCTGCTCCTCGATCAGCACGGTCTCGTGCGCGAACGTGCCGCCCCCGCCGCCGTACTGCTCGGGGATCGACAGGCACAGCAGGCCCACCTCGCCCGCCTTGTGCCACAGCTCTCGGTCCACCTGCTGCTGCTTGGCCCAGCGGTCCTGGTTGGGCGCGAGTTCCTTCTCGCAGAAGGTGCGGGCCAGGTCGCGGAAGGCGTCGAGGTCCTCGTCCATCCAGGACGAGCGGTGCGTTGGCCTGCTGGACACGGGGGCCTCCAAGAAACAGTCCGAGGTGCCGGTAAGTGCACTTCGGAAGTTACCTGCAGTCCGGACTGCATGTAAAGTTCGTCGCGTGACAGGCACGGCCGATCCGATCGCGCGCACCCGGCGCACGCAGGCGCAACGCAGCGAGCGCACCCGCGAACTGCTGCTCACCGCGACCATCGCGTGCCTGCTCGAACTCGGCTACACCCGCACCAGCGTGCAGGAGGTCTGCCGGCGCGCCGGCCTGTCCCGGGGCGCGCAGCAGCACCACTTCCCCACCAAGGCCGAACTGATGACGCACGCGCTGGAATACCTGGTCACCAAGCTGTCCGACCAGGTCCGCGACTCCGTGCACCGGCTCGCCGACGACCCGGATCGCGTTGCCAAGGCCATCGACCTGCTCTGGGACTCGTTCTCCGGTGACCTGTCCACCGCCGCACTGGAACTGTGGGTCGCCGCGCGCACCGATCCCGAACTGCGCGCCACCCTGCTGCCGATGGACCGCGCCCTCGGCCGGGCCACCCGCGCCCTCTACCGCGAACTCGGCTGGCGGTCGGGCACCGACGCGGTCACCGCCGTGTCGGCGGAGCGCCTGGACACGCTGTTCTGGCTGACCGTGAACCTCACCCGCGGCCTCGCCCTGGACGCCATGATCGGCGGCGACCCGGCCCGGCGCGCGGAGATCCTCGTCGAATGGAAACGCATCGCGAGCGACGTGCTCGGCTGATCATCCGATGGGTGGATCACCGGTCGGCCCGGCCCTCGCTCGGGCCGACCGGCATCCCCTTAGAGGGGTGAAAACGCTCGCTGGGACGTTCGCAAGCGAAAAGACTTTCCGCGAGCACGGAACCGGCACCTGAAATTTCCATCCTGATCAGTAACCCTGAGCCCGGTGTCGACCAGCGGTTGGGGGATAGTTCGGAGTACACGGCGCGGCCAGCCGACCGGATCGTCCCGTTGACTACTAGGGTCAACAACCATGCTGGTCAGGCCGGACAGGCAGGTGTTGATCGCGCAGGCGATCATCTGCGTCCTGATGCTCGTCGGTGCCGCGTTCGGCAACTTCCCGAGCCCGGTACCGATTCTGTTGACCGTGGGCGCGATCGGCGTGGTCAACGCCGCCTTCGACCTGATGCGCACCTTCGGTTCGGCCGTCCTGGGCGGCGTCGCCCTCGCCAGCGTCGCGCTCGCCCCTGTGCCGTTTGTCACATGCTCGACCGGCAAGTACACCAACGTCTTCGACTGCACCGGCGACGCCCCCACCTGGAATCTCACCGGCACGGTCATCACCGCAGGTTTGGCAGGTGCCAGCCTGGTCCTCGCCCGCAGCGTCGCGCGCAGCCACGACATCGACCGGCTGCTCCGGATGGAACGCCGCATCGTCGAACTGCAACGCCACCTCGGCATGGCCGACGAGCCGCCCGCCGCCGAAGAAACTCGCGCCGAAGAACCTGTCGCGGAAGAACCTGTCGTCGAGGAAACCCCAACGGAGAGCGAACCCGACCCGTCCGAGTCAGGTACCGGGCGGTAACCCGGCGGCAACATCCAGCACGCACGCTGGAGGCATGGACAGCACGGACATCACGGCAGGCTCGGTCTGGCGGCTGCGCGCGGAGCTGACCGACCGTCCCGGCGCCCTCGCCCGGCTCACCGCCAGCCTCGCCGCCCGCGACTGCAACATCCTCGCGCTGAGCGTGCTGCCGGTGCCCGGCGGCGTCATCGACGACCTGATCATCAGCACCCCCGACGACCTGCGGCCCGCCGACCTGATCATCCTCATCCGAGGCGTCGGCGGACGGTGCGCGGGCATCACCAGGGCAGACCCGCACGACCTCACCGACGGCCCCACCAGCGCGCTGCGCGCGGCAACCGCCCTGGTCGACGGCTCGACGAGCTACCCGGAAGCGGTCCGCATCCTGATCGACGCCGACAGCGCCGAACCCACCGACGCGCCCGCGTCATCCGGCCGCGAACCCGTACTGGACGGCGGGCTGCGGCTACGCCGAGGCTGGAGCACGTTCACCGACGTCGAACTCGCCCGCGCCGACGCCCTCGCCGACCTGGCCCGCGCCCTGGACCGGTCGAGCGACGATCCGGCCGCCGTCATCACCCGCGACGGCGCCGCGATCGTGCTGCGCCCCGGCCGCCCCACCGACACCGACGCGGTCGCCGCCATGCACGACCGCTGCTCGCGCGCGAGCCTGTTCGCCCGGTACCACGCAGGAACCCGCACCGTTCCCCGTCGCCTGCTGCACCGCCTGCTCGCGCCGCCGCGCGGCCAGACCACCGTCGGCGTGCTCGGCCACCAGGTCGTCGCGCTCGGCCAGTTGATCAACACCGCCGACCCGGCCATCGGCGAGATATCGCTGCTCGTCGAAGACGACTGGCACGCCAAAGGCGTCGGCACCGCCCTGCTCGGCTACCTGATCCGCCAGGCCCGCGCCGCCGGCTACAGCGAACTCGTCGGCTGGTGCCTGCCCGGCGAACGTGGCCTGGTCCGCACCGCGTCCGGCGCGGGCGTTCCGGTCACCACCACCTACGAGGACAAACTCCTGCGCGTCTCGCTGAATATCGCCGTCGACCGAAATTCCGTCACATCGAGGTCCTGAGACCATGGGCCCTAGTTCGATTCGGGCCCTTAGGCCCAACCTTTGACGGCATTTGTGTCCTGCCGATGGAGTAACGCCGCGATTAACGTCACACACCTATGACGGGGATCGCTGACAACAGCACCGCAACTGCGGCTGCCAACGGCGACCGGCGCGCCGTGGCCGAACTGCTGTCCACAGTCCGGCCGCTGGTGTTCAAATACTGCCGGGCCAGGGTGGGTGCGCAGGAACGATCGCAGGCATCCGCCGACGACGTCGCCCAGGACGTCTGCCTCGCGGTACTGACCGCATTGCCCGGTTTCCGCGACCAGGGCCGCCCCTTCCTCGCTTTCGTCTACGGCATCGCAGCGCACAAGGTCGCCGACGCCCACCGCGCCGCCGCCCGCAACCGCTCCGAGCCGGTCGCCGACGTGCCCGAGGAACCCGACTACCACGCAGGGCCGGAACAGCGCGCGCTGCGCAACGAGCAGTCCGTCGAAGTCCGCGAAATGCTCAAGGACCTGCCCATGAAACAGCGCGAGATCCTGGTGCTGCGCGTCGTCGTCGGGCTGTCCGCGGAAGAGACCGCGATCGCCGTCGGCTCGACCCCCGGCGCGGTGCGCGTCGCACAACACCGCGCCCTGAACAAGCTCCGCAACGCGATGCCGACCAGCGTCCTCGTCGGCAGCTTCGACGACGTCGCGTGATCATCCACTCATCGAGGCGATAAGCAACTCGCTGATCAGAGTCAGTTGGTCGATGTCGATCGAACGCCCCTCGGGTGTCGAGCGGATCAACCGAAGGCTGCGGTCGGCGCGATCCGCGAACCAGCGCCGGACGTGCAAGAGGGCATCGGCCCTCAGTTGGCTGTTCGCCTCGGCGAACTGCGTCCGGACCATGGTCCCGACCCGTGGATCGAGAGTCAGCCGGACGATGTCGAGCAGATCGGTCGCTTCCTTGGCACTGCCACGATTCGGCAGAGCCTGCAACTTGGTTGCGACTAGCGGACCGGGGCGAGCCACCGCGACGGATGCCTCGGCCACAATCGCTCGCCCGTCGCTCACCTGGATGCGCAGTGGGCTCGCGGTGACCATTGCCCAGTCATGGGACAACAAGTAGAGCCGGTCGGTCGGATCATTCGGTAGATCGGCCAACTGGCTCGCGCTGATTTCCAGGACATCGACGCGAACGTCGCCATCGGGCGTGCTGATCAACGCGCCTGCCGCGTCAACCGCCTTCGCACCATGTGCCAACAGCACATCCAGCTGCGCCGGTTCGCCGTCGGCTCGACGATTCGCGGTATCGACATCGCTCGTCACGCGATAAGCCGAACCAAGGCGCGACAACACCGCCAGTCCGCCGACCAGCACCATCGCCCGGCCGAGCACTTCTTCAATGCGGGGAATCGCCTTCACCAGGGCCAACATCGACGGCCCGAACAACTGGACCGTCGCCCGCTCGTCACCAGACACGAATCGTTTCCTCTTGAGGTCGCCAACCAGCCAGAACTTCGGTTCCCCGACCGGGGTCGGTGGCCAAGTCGAGCGCGACGAACAGCGGACGGGCCAACGGCCACGGCCGCCCAGGAAACAACCCGGAAGTCGGCAGCACGCAGATTTGCGGCACCGGCGCCACTCGGATGGTCGCTGCCGCAGCCGCGTTTCGCCCGGGTGTCCCGAGCAGCGTCGCCGCTCGTCGAGCCGTTGCCTCGTCGGGCACGTAGAAGCTCGGCGGGTAGTCGGCGCTGACACCGATCGGCGCGCCGTAGACGGAGGCAGCGAGTGCGTCGGCGAGCACCCAACCCGTTTCGGCGGGCGAATCTCCCCAGCCGGTATGCAATGCCGCCAGTGCCACCGGATCAGCGGAGTCGGGTAGCGCGGCGACCTGAACCGCCACAGGCTGCCACTTCGAGGCGAGTGCCCAGAACAGGTCCGGCACGGCGGGCAGATCCTCGGCAGTGATCAATTGCTCTTGCCGCAACCGATCGACCGCCGCGGAGACCGAACTCGGCGCGCGGTCCAGTGCTCTGGCGAGTGCGCGTACGCGGACCGGTTCGCTCGGTTCGAGCAGCAGGGAGCAAGCGACCGCGAGCCCGACGGCGCCGGAGAACGGATCGATCGGTTTCCCGAGTTGCCGAGTCGCGGGCACGTCCGCGTCGATGAGCACTCCTGGTGCCGACAGCCGAAGATGCCCGCGCAGGTCGAGCCAACCCACACCGAGCTCGTCGAGCACGGGACGCGCAGAGGACAGCACTCGGTCCGCGACCAGAACGGTAATCGCTTCCACGTCAGCGAACTGCCGATCGACCCACTCGGGCGTCACGGTCGATGTCGCCTTGAGCCGAAGGCACAACGGGACACCGTTCACATCGACGGTCAAGTCGGCATCGTGATCCGACGGCGAGGCCGCAGCGGGCAGCCCCACCGCGTCCAGCGCGGCGACGACCGCATCCACTGCCGCGAGGCCGCTGATCGTCATACGCCCAGTATAACGCAAGTGTTCGGTGTTCGGTACAGACCGAACGCCGAACGGTCAGCCGCTGGGTTCCAGGAGACCGCGCTCGTAGGCGGTGGCGACGGCTTCGGCGCGGCGGCTGGCGCCGAGTTTGGCCATGATCCGGGACAGGTGCACGCTCACGGTTTTCTCGCTGATGTAGAGCTCCTCGCCGACCTGCCGGTTGGTCCGGCCCGCTGCGACCAGGGTGAGGACGGCGCGCTCGCGCGGGGTGAACGGGTCGACGTGGTCGCGGGGCGTTGCCAGGCCGGGGACGTTGAGGCGGGAGCGGCGGGCCAGGTCGGCGATGGCGGTGGCGAGTGGGGTGGCGCCGAGGCGGGCCGCGACCTGGTTGGCGGCGGCGAGTTCGGCGGCGGCGTCTTCGCGGCCTGCGGTGGTCGCGACCAGGGATTCGGCGTGGTGCAGCCGGGACAGGGCTTGCAGGTAGACGTCGCCGTAGCTGAACGCGTCGACGGCGGCCTGCCACGCGGCCGGGTCGCCGGGGCCGGTGAGCCGGGTGCGTTCGGCCTTGGCCGTGACCAGCCAGGCTTGGCCTTCCGGGCCGAGCTGTCCGGTCCACGGCAGGCCGTGGACCGCGTTGTTCTCGGCCAGGGTGAGCAGCCGGTCGGCTTCGGCGATGGCGGCCTGTTCTTTGGCGCTGTCGCGGTCGAGCCGGGCGCGGTGGGCGCGCATGACCTGGGCGGTGATGCCCCACGCGGACAGCCGGATCACGCCGAGATGCCAGTCGATGCCTGCTTTGGCCAGCCAGGCGAGCACGTCGTTGACCATGCCCGCCGCGCGGTCCGGGTCGTTGCGCCAGACGTAGAGCGCGGCGCCGCAGTACCCGCTGTACATCACGATCTCCAGGTCGCGATGCCAGTGGCCGCGCAGTTCCTTGAGCGTCTTCTCGGCCTCGTCGAGCCGGCCGCGCCCGACCATGACGAACGCGCCACCCGCGGCGAGCCGGGCGAGCACGGTGTCGGAGACCGGCCTGCCCGGCGGTTCGGACGCGGCCTGGGCGCCGTCCCAGTCGCCGTTGGCGTACTTGCCGATCATCTGCGCGATGCGCAGTTCCAGCCCGTAGCTGCTCCAGGCCAGACCGGTCGAGCGGGCCCGCTCGACGCATTCGTCGTAGTAGCGGACGGCTTCGTCGAGCCGGCCTTCGTCGAGGTTGTGCATGCCGAGGAAGTAGCGGGCCCGCAGTTCGGTGCTGAACGCCTCGGATGCCGCTGCCCTGCGCACCGCCGCGGCCAGGTGCTGTTTGGCCATGTCGACGTTGCCCGCGTAGCCGTCGAGCAGGCCGAGGGTGGCCAGCGCGTCGGCTTCGGCGCCGCCGCTGCCGGTGGCGCGGCCGTCCTCGATCGCCTGTTCCGCTGACCAGCGCGCGCCGTCCGGGTTGACCCGGCGCAGGGTGGACGCGCGGACCGCGAGCACCCAGCTCCGGGTGCGGGTCGGCGGCCGGTCGGCGACCAGTCGCCAGGCGTGTTCGATCGCGTCGACGGCCTCCTGGTCGCGGCCCTCCACCGCGTGCAGGGCGAGCGCCAGCCTGCGGTAGGTCTCGGCGGCCTGCTCCGGGTCCTGCACCGCGTCGACCTGGTCGACGGCGGAGCGGGCGAACGCGACCGCGCGCTCCGGTTCGCCGGAGGCGCCTGCCAGGTAGCTGGCCTTGCGCAGCAGGTCGTCCTCTGAGGTCTTGGCAGGCCGGACGTCGGCGGCGACCGCGTCCCAGAGCTTGAGGGCCTCTTCGATGTGCCGCAGCGCCTCGGCGGGCGCGCCGACGTCCATGGCTTCGAAACCCGCGCGCACCGACGAGTCCAGTGCGGTGGTCAGGTCGTTGCTTTCCAGGCTGTGGTGCGCGAGCGCGGCGGCCAGGCCGCGCCGGGAGCCGCCTTCGGCGATCGAGGCGGCGATGTCCTGCGCGTACGCGGCATGCAGCCGCACCCGTTCGCCGGGCAGCAGGTCGCCGTAGACGGCTTCGCGCAGCAGCGCGTGCCGGAAGGCGTAGAAGTCGGCACGGTCGACCTGGAGCACGTTGTGCTGCACGGCCTCCAGCAGCGCTTCGTCGAACTCGACGCCGACGCGCTTGGCCACTCCCTGCAACCGGGCGTGTCGCACCCGCCTGCCGGCGACCGACGCGAGCCGCACCAGAGTCTGGGTGGCCGAGGACAGCCGTTCGACACGCGCCAGCAGCACGTCCGCGAGCACGGTCGGCACGCCGTCGGTGTCCAGGCAGGCGTCCATCAGCTCTTCCGCGAAGAACGCGTTGCCCTCGGACTTCTCGGCGACCTGCGCGATCAGGTCCTCCGGCATGGGTTTTTCGGCGAGCGCGGCGACGAAGGCACGCGCGTCCGCGGTGTTGAACGGGGTCAGGTCGAGGCGTTCGACCGCGGGCAGCCGGACGAGTTCGGCAAGCAGCCTGCGCAGCGGGTGGCGGCGGTGCAGGTCGTCGGAGCGGTAGCTGGCCACGATCAGCAGCCGCTGGTCGCGCAGCCGGGACAGCAGGAAGGACAGCAGGTCGCGGGTGGACGGGTCGGCCCAGTGCAGGTCCTCGACGATCAGCAGCACACAGTGGTCTTCGGCCAGCTCGCTGAGCACTGCGAACAGCGCGTCGAACAGCTGGAGCTGGGCGAGGTCGCGTTCGGGTTGGCCGTGGTGGCGGCCGGGCGGCGGGGTGACCGCGATGGGCTCCCCCGGTTCGCTGCGTTCGGTCGTCGTGGGTCCGGGCAGCAGCCTGCCCAGCGCGGGCCTGCTGGCCACCGCGACCGGGTCGATCCGCAGGAGCTGGGCGATGACCTCGGCGAAGGGCAGGTAGGGCAGCCCAGTCTCGCCGACATCCAGACAGCGCCCGGACAGGACCAGCGCGCCCTGCTCGGCGGCGTAGTGAGCGAGCTCGTCGAGCAGCCTCGACTTGCCGACACCCGCGTCCCCGGAGACCAGCACCGCGCCGGCCGTGCCGGAATCGGCACGAGCCAGCGCGGAGCGTAGTTGGTCAATCTCGGTAGTCCGGGCTACCAGAGGTATTCCTGATCCGAGTCGCGGCACAAGGTCCATTGTGGCGCAACCTCAGCTCCGCCTCAGTCCCTTTGACCTCGGTGCAGCAGTTTGCGCAACGTGCCGGTGCGGTGCCCGACGCGGGTGCGGCCCGCACGAGTGATCCCGGCCATCTTGCGCAGCTCGGCACGGCGGTAGTCGACCTCGGCCCTGAGCAGGTCCTCACTCCACGGGTTCATCGTCTTCTCACTTCTGTCGCTGGCGCTTCGTTGACAAGAGTGAGATTGCTCGTGAGGGGTGGGGCCCGGCATCGGACAACCACGCAGTCCCGGACGCGCCGACCCCTTACCCCGGGGCGGAAACCACCTCAGTAGGGGTAAGGGGTCGGTTGAGCTGGCCTGAGTGGCGCCACGGGGGTAGCGGGGATCGGGCCCTCCCGCCGTGGTCGGTAACCGCCGGGAGCGGCTACCGCTGCTGGTCGATGAACGCCGCCCACTGGGCCGAATGGAATTCCAGACGGGGGCCGGCCGGATTCTTGGAATCGCGGACTGCGGTGCGGCTGTCGAACACCGCGATTTCTACACAGTCATTTCCTCCGCCACTGTGGCTGCTTTTTCGCCACACCCCAACATTCAGCTCAGAAACGGTCACATTAGTGCTCCTCTCCGTCTCAGGACTCCCGGGCATACCTGGTGGCAGCCTCGGAGATCTTCTCAAGAGTGGCATCGGGGCCGAGGGCGCTCGCGCGCAAATGGTCAAATTTGAGCGTGTACTCAAGAATTTCCGGCGGCTCTTCCATATACACCCCGATACTGGTGTTCTCGACGTAGACGACGTCGGGATCGGCTTGTTCGGGAAAGCCGAGAATCACGAACGGGCCTTCCATGCCGGCGTGCGCACCGGATCCGAAGGGAATCACCTGGAGGGTGAGGTGCGGCAGCGAGGCCAGTTCGATCAGCTGGGCGAGCTGCGCGGCCATGGCCTGAGGTCCACCGACCGGGCGGCACAGCACCGCCTCGTCGATGACCGCCCAGTACTGCGGCGGTTCCAGGTCGAACAGCAGCTGTTGACGGGCCTGGCGGCCGGCTACCCGGCGGTCGAGTTCGGCGGCCGGGATGTTCGGGCGGGCCGCCCTGGTGACCGCACGGGTGTAGTCGGCGGTCTGCAACAGGCCGGGCACCAGCAGTGCCTGGTAGGTCCGCAGCGTCGCCGCCTCGGCCTCCAGGCCGACGAAGGCACCGGTGAAGACCTCGCTGTAGCTGTGCCACCAGCCCTTCTTGCGGGCTTCCCTGGACAGCTGGACCAGCTCTTCGAGCTCGTCGGACTCGACCCCGTAGAGCTCCAGCATGTCCCGGACGTCGCGGGGCGTCACACCGACGTGCCCGGTCTCGATCCTGCTGATCTTGGAGGCGGAGCATTCCAGCTTCTCGCCGACCTCGTCGATGGTGAGTTCGGCGCGGTCACGAAGGCGTCGCAGCTCACTGGCGAGCCTGCGGCGTCGGACGGTCGGGCTGTAGCTCCTGGCCATTGGCACTCATCTCCACGGACCTGCGGTGACGCGGCTGATGCGGCGCTGCGCCCACCCACGTCTGGCGGACAGTGTGTTCGGCATTTCGGCCGAACACCAAGAAACGTCATCCATTCGTGTAATGCAACTTGCAGATTTCCAGTTGCGGACGCAGGCTGCTTACTGCGGCGAACGAAACCGGTCGACGCCGACAACCTGGAGGTGGGGGCTGGTGCGAGCTGGGACGGCGCAGTTCGGCATGCGACGAACAGTGCACAGCCTACCCCCGATCGGGTTACAGGTACGACGTCGCAGCGGCCTGGCACAGCGTGCCGAATGGACGCCAGCGAGGGGAGGACAGCGGTGACCGTCACGGCCACTTCTTCTTTATTCGGCCAACTCGACCGGTCCCTACACGACCATTTGGGGGACTTGGTGCGGCAAGCGGAGCGCGGTGACGACCTCACCGCACTCGACCTGGCCAGAACCGAACTACCCAAAATGGTCACCGCGCTCAGAGCGTTGCTCGACGAACACAGCCCGGACGAACACGGGCGCTGCCCCACCTGCCGGTCGCGCCGGTTCAGCAGGCGGCTCCCCTCACCCTGCCGCGCCTACCTGACCGCGCACCTGTGCCTGATGATCGCACAGGACACCCGCCAGCACGGCGCCCGTCGCTTCCGCGCGGCGGGATAAATCCCCCAGACGGGTACCGGGTCTCCACCCCGGTGCTCCGCGCCGGCCGACGCGCCTTCCCGACGCCTCCCCCCATTGCGTCGCCGGCTCGCCAGTGACGGGATCACGATGTTCCCCGACGTTCGTGATCCCGTCGCTGGCTTCTACACTTTTGTCGTAGGACCTCCTCGGTTCGATCAACTTCGGGTCCAATACGCTCAACGCCAACCCAGTCGTGTTGCGTGTCGAGCGAGAGAGAGCCGATGTCCGTCGCCCTGACATATCCGGAAGCGATCGTGATCGGCTTCCTACAGGGGGTCAGCGAGCTGTTCCCGGTGTCCAGCCTCGGCCACAGTGCGATCATCCCGGCGTTGGTCGGCGGCCAGTGGAGCAAGGACCTCAGCCTCACCACACCCGGCTCGCCCTACCTGGCGACGCTCGTGCTCATGCACGTCGCCACCGCGGCAGCCATGGTGGTCTTCTTCTGGCGCGACTGGGTCCGGATCATCCTCGGCCTGGTCAGCGCGATCCGGCACCGCAGCATCGAAACCACCGACGAACGCCTCGCCGTGCTCCTGGTGATCGGCACCATCCCGGTCGGCATAGCCGGTCTGCTGCTGGCCAAACCGCTCCAGGACTACCTCGGCAAACCGCTACCGGCCGCGATCTTCCTCGCGATCAACGGCGCCGTGCTCTACGCGGTGGAGAAGATCCAGGCCAACCGCAAGGAAGACGAGGAATTCCGGGTAGCGCTGCGTGGCGGCGACACGTCCATGGACGACACGATGATGATCCCGCACGTCTCGCCGCACGAAGTCACCATGCCGCTCTCCGCGTTGACGGCCGAACGACTGTCCGACGAGCGACTGTCCAAACTCACCTACCGCGAAGTCATCGCGATCGGCAGCGCGCAGATCTTCGCGCTGCTGCCCGGTATCAGCCGCTCCGGCATCACCATCGTCGGTGGCCTGCTGCGTGGCCTCAAGCACGAGGACGCGGCCCGCTTCGCGTTCCTGCTGGCCACCCCGGTCATCCTGGCCGCGGGCATCTTCAAGGTCCCCGAACTGCTCTCGCCCAGCATGCGGCAGTTCCTCGGCCCGGCCCTGGTAGGCAGCATCATCGCCGGTATCGCCGCGTACTTCTCGCTGCGTTTCCTCGTCCGCTACTTCGAAACCAGGACCCTGACCCCGTTCGCGATCTACTGCGCCGTCGCCGGTGTCGCCTGCGCCGCGTACTTCGCCATCGCCCACATCTGAGCCCTACGCGCGGTTGCGTAGCCGCTCCGCGACCATGGCCGACAACTCCTCGACCGTCATCCCGAGTCGCTGCGCGATCATCGCCTTCGTCTGCTGACCGGACATGACACCGGTCGGCTCGGCGCCGGTGCGCAGCCGTTCCCCGGCCCGCGCCATGAGTTCGCGGTATCCGTTCACGCCAAGTTGCTCGACCAGCAAGGCACGGCGGCCGCAGCACGCCAAGAATTCCACGACTGTCGACAGGTCCTGGGTTTCAGCTGCCGCAAGACACGCCGCACGCCATCCTTCGTCGAACTCAGCGTGTTCCTCAGGCACCACAATGGCGCGTATGTTCCCTGGGGAAATCTCGCCGAACGGCTGCCGCGCGACGTGCATCAACACAAGAAGCTCAGCGTTCCGTTCGTCAGTCAGTCCAGATGACTTTGAGGATGCCGACACGAAGCTGATCCTCCAAGATCAAGTAGGGCTTTCCCTGCCACGGAACCAGTTGCAGCACACCCACGACTTCGGCGTAAGAAGCCAGGGCTTCGGCGGGCAGGGCAGCAATCTGCGCCGACAACTGATCGTCGGTTGTGAGGCGGCACACCTACCGGCCCAGCCGCTCCTGGATGTCGGCGGGCGACATCTCCGCGAAGGGCGTCGGCTTGTGAGCGGGGGCCATGGTCATAGGCCAACACCTTAGGGACCGGGTCTGACAATCCCGGCGAAGCGGATTCAGCCATGCGGCTTTCAGCTTCTTCGCGGAGGCGGGTCTCGGATAGGGACCGGATCCAACAAGCCCGATCAGTCGCCGATCCACAACACCTGAACGACGTGGACTTCGCGTTGATCATCGAGCACCAGGTACGTCACCATGCCAGCGCCCTCCGGGCCGAATAGGGACCGGCGCAGCGCACCATCAGGGTTCTGCTCGCTGGCCGAAGGTCCGTTCCACGGCACCAGTTGGATCGCGGCGAGAACTTCACTCAAGATGCGTTGCGCAGCAACGGACAGTGCCCCGATCTGATCCAGCGCGTCAGGATAGATTTCGATTTTGTACACCGGCTACAAGCCAAGCCGGGCCTTGAGTTCCGTCCAGGGCACGGTGCCGGGCGGCTTCTCCCCGGTGCGCACTGCGTGTTCGACCTGGTCCAGCATGCGCCTATGCGCAGCGGGATCTTCCTGCGTCGTCCAGGCGATGCGACGCCACACTTCAAGCGTGTTGTTCAGTTCGTGCAGCAGGAAACTGCTCCGTGCCACGTCGAGCGCGTTCCCGTACTCGCGGTCGAAGATCGGCTGTTCCTCGGGCAGCAGGGCAGCGCGGATCTCCGCGGGGGTCGCCTCCGCGAACGGGTGCTGCCTGATCGGAGCCATGGTCATAAGCCAACACCTTTGGGACCGGGTCTGACAATCCCGGCGAAGCGCGCGTCAGCCCTTCGCGGCGGCTTCGGCTTCTTCGCGGATGCGGGTTTCGCGCTTTTCGGCCTGCCAGCCGTCTTCGTTCTTGCCCCGCCGCCAGTAGCCGGAAACGGACAGGAAGTCCTTGGCCACACCGCGTTGCTTGCCGAGGTACGTGCGCAGGTCGGCGACGAAACCGGCTTCGCCGTGCACGAAGGCCTGGACCGTGCCGGGCAGGAACTCGAACGCGCGGACGGTGGCGGCGAGGTCGGCGCCCTCGTGCAGCCAGGTGATCTCGACGTCTGCGGCGGTGTCGAATTTCTGTTCGTCGGCTTCAGAGCCGACCAGCACGAACGCCCGCGCTGGCACGCCTGCGGGGATGGCCTCGATGGCGGCGCCGATGGCGGGCAGGGCGCTCTCGTCGCCTGCGAGCAGGTGCCAGTCGGCGTCGGGGCGCGGGGCGTAGCCGCCGCCGGGGCCCGACAGGCGCAGCACGTCGCCTGGCTTGGCGGACGCGGCCCAGGGGCCCGCATAACCCTCGTCGCCGTGGTAGACGAAGTCGACGGTGATCTCGCGCGCGGCCGAATCGACACGACGGACGGTGTAGGTGCGGGTGGTCGGCCACTGCTCGGCGGGGAGGTCGCGGCGGATGGCTTCGAGGTCGAACGGCTCGGGGTAGCTGACACCGGGCTGGCCGAACTGGAGTTTGACGTACCGGTCGGTGAACTCGTTGGGCACGAAGGTGTCGAAGCCCGCTCCGCCGAGCACGACGCGGATCAGGTGCGGGCTCAGGCGCTCGGTGCGCTGCACGGTGAAGGTGTGCAGGGCGCGGCGCCGGGGTGCGGGTCGCTCGTCTGGCATGGAGAACTCCTCATCATCTTCAGATAAGGCGAGGGTAGCCTAACTCCGTCGGCTAGTGGCCTACCCGGAGCAGACCCTCCTGCACCACGGTCGCCACGTGCGTGCCGTCCTCGGCGAAGATCCGGCCGGTGGCCAGGCCACGCGCGCCGGACGCGCTTGGCGACGAGCAGTCGTAGAGGAACCACTGGTCGGCGCGGAACGGGCGGTGGAACCACAGCGCGTGATCCAGGCTCGCGCCGACGACCTTGTCCATGCCCCAGTAGACGCCGTGCCTGGCCAGCACCGAGTCGAGCAGGGTCATGTCGGAGGCGTAGGTCAGGACGCACACGTGCAGCAGCTGGTCGTCGGGCAGGGTGCCGTCCGCGCGCATCCACACCTGGCTGCGCGCCTCGGCCGGGCCGTTGTCGCGGGAGACCCACGGCGGCTCGGTCACGTACCGGATGTCGATCGGACGGGGCCGGATCGAGGCGTTGTTGCCGATCGGGTTGCCGCGTTCGGCCATGAGCGCACCGAAGGTGGGCAGGCTTTCCGGCGGCGGCACTGTCGGCATGGTGTCCGAGTGGTCGATGCCGGGCTCGTCGATCTGGAAGGACGCGGACAGCGAGAAGATCGCCTTGCCGCGCTGGACGGCGAGCACCCGGCGGGTGGTGAACGAGCGGCCGTCGCGGGTGCGGTCGACCTCGTAGACGATCGGGATGCTCGGGTCGCCGGGCCGGATGAAGTAGGCGTGCAACGAGTGCACCCGGCGCTCGGCAGGCACGGTCCGGCCGGCCGCGACCAGGGCCTGGCCCGCGACCTGACCACCGAACACGCGCACGGTCGAGTCTGCCGGGCTGACGCCACGGAAGATGTTCTCCTCGATCCGTTCCAGGTCGAGCAGGGCGATCAACCGGTCGAGCACCGGCTGCCCGAAGGGCACGCCGTCGGCGGCCTTCGGTACGTCCACTGCCTGGGTCGCGTCCGGATCGGCTGCCGCGATCCGCGCCGCCTCTGTCACCCATTCACCTCGTCGCGCTCGAACGGTGCCCGAAAAACCGCGGCACCGTTCGAGTGGCGCTGCTCAGGCGTGGTCTTCCTCGCCCAGCCGGTGCACCCGGATGAGGTTGGTGGACCCGATGGTGCCAGGCGGCGAACCGGCCACGATCACCACCAGGTCACCGGGCTGGTAACGGCCGATGGACAACATGGACGAATCAACCAACCGGACCATCTGGTCGGTCGAATCCACATTAGGCACCAGGAAGGTTTCCGTGCCCCAGGTGAGAGCAAGCTGACTCCGAACGTGTTCGTCCGGGGTGAACGCCAGCAGCGGCAGGTGGGTGTGCAACCGGGCCAGCCTGCGAACGGTGTCGCCGGACTGGGTGAACGCGACCAGGGCCTTGGCGTTGAGCCGCTCACCGATGTCGCGCGCCGCGTAGGAGATGACGCCCCGCTTGGTGCGCGGCACGTGGGTCAGCGGCGGGGCCGCGACCGAGTCGTTCTCCATGGTCGTGACGATCCGGGCCATGGTTTCCACGGTCTCGGTCGGATACCGGCCGACGCTGGTCTCGCCGGAGAGCATGACCGCGTCCGCGCCGTCGAGCACGGCGTTGGCCACGTCCGAGGTCTCGGCGCGGGTCGGCCGGGAGTTGTTGATCATCGAGTCCAGCATCTGGGTGGCCACGATGACCGGCTTGGCGTTCTCCCGGGAGATCTGGATGGACCGCTTCTGCACCAGCGGCACCTGCTCCAGCGGCAGCTCGACGCCGAGGTCACCACGGGCGACCATGATGCCGTCGAAGGCCAGCACGATGGCTTCGAGGTTGTCCACCGCCTCCGGCTTCTCGATCTTGGCGATCACCGGCAGCCTGCGCGAACCGACCCGGTCCATCACCTGGTGCACCAGGTCGATGTCGGCCGGGGAGCGCACGAAGGACAGTGCGATGACGTCAACACCGAGCGAGAGGGCGAATTCCAGGTCCTCGATGTCCTTTTCGGACAGCGGAGGCACCGAAACGTCCATGCCCGGCAGGGAAAGGCCCTTGTTGTTGCTGACCGGGCCACCTTCGGTGACCTCGCAGACCACGTCCGGGCCCTCGATCGCGGTGACCACCATGCCGACCTTGCCGTCGTCGACAAGCAGGCGGTCGCCCGGCTTGGCGTCCCTGGCCAGTCCCTTGTAGGTGGTGGAAACGCGGTCGTGCGTGCCAACGACGTCCTCAATGGTCACTCGGACCACGTCGCCGGTGCGCCACTCGACCGGGCCGCCAGCGAACGTGCCGAGCCGGATCTTGGGACCCTGGAGGTCGGCGAGGATGCCGACCACGCGGCCGCACTCGGTGCCGATCGAACGCACCAGGTCGTAGACCTGCTTGTGGTCAGCGTGGCTGCCATGGCTGAAGTTCATCCTGGCCACGTCCATACCCGCGTTCACCAGATCACGAAGCTTGTCCGGTGTCGCGGTCGCGGGCCCGAGGGTGCAAACGATTTTCGCGCGTCGACTCACGTCATCAGAGGATAGACCTGCTGCCTGGACCGATCCAGCACACTGCCCATCTTTGTCTCGCCAACGACCGCCATTCTCGCGTCAGACATCGGCGAGTCACCGTGCGTTAGCGCCAGTGACAGATTCAGCGCCGCCGCTCGGTCTCCTCGGGCAGGCCGACGTGGTCGGCCATCCACTCGTTGAGCGCGCGCGCCGCACGCCAGCCGGTGCGCACCCGGCGCAGCGTCTCCTTCTCGTGCAGCGCGTCGTCCGGCTCGTAGATCTTGCGCACGTACAGCGAGCGGTGTTTGAGCAGGTCGATGCGCACGTGGTCCTTGGCGACGCCGCGCGGTGCCGTCTTCATCACATCGCCCTCGACGCCCCAGCCGCCCTTGCGCAGCTTGGCCAGGATGGCTTCGAGCTCCTTGCCGCGCCGGTCGTCGTCGACGGCGGTGCGGTACGCGCGCAGCTGCGCGGCGTCCGCGTGGAAGCAGCCGCCCGCGACCAGCAGGCCCTCCGGGCCGATCTGCACGTAGTAGGCGCCCGCGCCGCGCGCGCGTTCGATCACGCCGCCGCAGTGCGTCTTGTACGGCGTCTTGTCCTTGGCGAACCGCACGTCCCGGTACGGCCGGAAGACCTTCGACGCGCCGAAAACGCTGAACTCCGGTTCCAGTTCGGCCAGCAGCGCCTCCATCGGCGCGCGCACGTCGGATTGGTAGATGTGCTTGTGCTCGTCCCAGAACGACTTGGAGTTGTCGGCGACGAGGTCGTCGAAGAAGTCGATGGCGTACTCGCCGAAGCCAGTGAAACCCACCGAACGATCCTAGGCCGCGCCCCCGACAGGCTTGTCCACCGGACAAACCGCCCGGCCGATGTTGACGGCGACGGTCCGTGACCAGCACGGTTACACGTGCTGAGAACCCCAGACCATCGGAGCAGCTGAACATGCATGACGATCGGAAGTTGATCGAGGGGCGCGTCGATCGGGTGTTGCGCGAGCGCATCCGGCCCGCGGTGTATCCGGCGTCGGTGCCGGCGCGGATCGAGGTGTGGGAGGCGCCCGGCGAACCCGTTCCGGTGGCGGAGGGCCTGGCTGCCGAGTACCGCCCCGCCGAGATCGGCGATGCGTGGGGTCCGGCCTGGGGCACGACCTGGATACGGGTCACCGGCGAGGTGCCCGCCGAGTGGGCGGGTAAGACCGTCGAGGCGCTGATCGATCTCGGGTTCGACGACCGGATGCCGGGCTTCCAGTGCGAGGGCCTCATCTACACGGCAGGCGGCGACGCGGTGAAGGGCCTCAACCCGCGCAACCAGTGGGTGCGGATCGGCACCCCGGTCGCGGGCGGCGAGCAGGTCACGCTCTATGTGGAGGCCGCGGCGAACCCGGTGATCCTGGGCTATCACGGGTTCGAGCCGAATCCGATGGGTCTCAAGGAGACCGCCGGAGGTAGGCCGCTGTACCGGATCGAGCGGGTCGACCTGGCGGTCTTCGATCGCGAGGTGTGGGAGCTGATCGCGGACATCGAGGTGCTCGACCAGCTCATGCGCGAACTGCCGGAGGGCAGCTCGCGGCGCTGGGAGATCCTGCGCGCGCTCGACCGCGCGCTGGACGCGATCGACCTCCAGAACGTGAACGGCACCGCGTCGGCCGGTCGCGCGCAGCTCGTGGACGTGCTGGCCAAGCCCGCGAACGCGTCCGCGCACCAGGTGTCCGCGGTCGGCCACGCGCACATCGACTCGGCCTGGTTGTGGCCGCTGCGCGAGACGGTGCGCAAGGTGGCCAGGACCGCGTCGAACGTGACCGCGCTGATGGACGACCACCCCGAGTTCATCTTCGCGATGTCCTCCGCGCAGCAGCTGGCCTGGATCAAGGAGCACCGGCCTGAGGTGTTCGCCAAGGTCGTCAAGAAGATCGCGGCAGGCCAGTTCGTGCCGGTCGGCGGCATGTGGGTCGAGTCGGACACGAACATGCCGGGCAGCGAGGCGATGGCCCGCCAGTTCGTGCACGGCAAGCGGTTCTTCCTCGAGGAGTTCGGCATCGAGACCGAGGAGGTCTGGCTGCCCGACTCGTTCGGCTACAGCGGCGCGCTGCCGCAGATCGTGGCCGCGTCGGGTTCGCGCTGGTTCCTCACCCAGAAGATCTCCTGGAACCAGACGAACAAGTTCCCGCACCACACGTTCTGGTGGGAGGGCCACGACGGCACCCGGGTGTTCACCCACTTCCCGCCCGCCGACACCTACAACTCCGAGCTGCTCGGCCGCGAGCTCGCGCACGCCGAGCACAACTTCCAGGAGAAGGGCAGCGCGACCGTCTCGCTGGTGCCCTTCGGGCACGGTGACGGCGGTGGCGGCCCCACCCGCGAGATGCTCGCCCGCGCCGCTCGACTGTCCGATCTGGAGGGTTCGACCCGGGTCACCATCGAGTCGCCGAGGGAGTTCTTCGGCAAGGCCGAGTGCGAGTACCCGAACGCACCGGTCTGGGTCGGCGAGCTGTACCTGGAGTACCACCGCGGCACGTACACCAGCCAGGCCAAGACCAAGCAGGGCAACCGGCGCAGCGAGCACCTGCTGCGCGAAGCCGAACTCTGGGCCGCGACGGCAACGGTCCGGCTGGGCGCGGAATATCCGTACGAGGCGCTGGACCGGTTGTGGAAGCGGGTGCTGCTCAACCAGTTCCACGACATCCTGCCGGGCAGTTCGATCGCCTGGGTGCACCAGGAGGCCGAGCGCACCTACGCCGCGATCGCCGAGGAACTGACCGGCATCATCGACGGCGCACAGCGCGCGCTGGCCGGCGAGGGCGCGCGGACCATCCTGTTCAACGCCGCCCCGCACCCCAACGACCACATCGCCGCGCTCGGCGCGGCCGTGCAGCCCGAGGCGACCGGCACCGTCGCGGTGACCGCGGCGGATGGTGGCTTCGTGCTGTCGAACGAGACCCTCCAGCTCACCATCGACGGCAACGGCCTGTTCTCGTCGTTCTACGACAAGGCCGTCGACCGCGAGGTGCTCGCCCCCGGGCAGCGCGGCAACCTGTTGCAGCTGCACCAGGACCTGCCGAACCAGTGGGACGCCTGGGACGTGGATCCCTTCTACCGCAACACGGTCACCGACCTGACCTCAGCCGACGAGGTCGAACTGGAGCTCTCCGAGCCGGATCGGGCGACGGTGCGCGTGGTGCGCAAGTTCGGTTCGTCGACGGTGAAGCAGCGGGTGACACTGCGCGCCGAGGCGCGGCGGGTCGACATCGAGACCGAGGTCGACTGGCACGAGACGGAGAAGTTCCTCAAGCTGACCTTCCCGATCGACGTGCAGGCCAACCGGTCGACATCGGAGACCCAGTTCGGTCACCTGCACCGGCCGACTCACGCCAACACCAGCTGGGACGCGGCCAAGTTCGAGATCTGCGCGCACCGCTGGGTGCACGTGGTCGAGCCCGGTTATGGCGTCGCGCTCACCAACGACTCCACCTACGGTCACGACGTGACCCGCGCGGCCCGCGAGGGCGGTGGGAGCACGACCACGATCCGGGCGTCGCTGCTGCGCGCACCGCGGTTCCCCGATCCGGACACCGACCACGGCGTGCACCGGTTGCGGCACGCGTTGGCGCCCGGCGCGCACATCCTGGACGCGGTCATCGAGGGCTACCGCACCAACCTGCCGATCCGCGAGGTCACCGGCGCCAACGCGGTCGATCCGCTGATCACAGTTGACAATCATGCGGTGGTGGTCGAGTCGGTGAAACTGGCCGACGACCGCTCCGGCGACGTGGTAGTGCGCATCTACGAGTCCACCGGCGGACGTGCCAAAGCGCGGCTGACCACCGGTTTCGCGCTGGGCACCGCGGTCTCGACGGACCTGCTGGAGCGCAACTGGGCCAGCACCGTGTACTACGAGATCGCGAACGGCGGAATCGACCTGGCGCTGCGGCCGTTCGAGATCCTCACCCTCCGACTGTCCATCAAGGACTGATCAGGTAGCGGGCAGCTGACAAGGTGACAAACGGACGCGTTTGTCACCTTGTCAAGTTGAGTGGATGGCTGCAAGATGGCCCGTGCGCCGTCCGTTACTTTCCCACCAGATACGGGGCTCAACGATGAGAATCCGCACCGGACTGCTGACCGTTGGCGTCGCCGGATGCCTGGTGCTGACCGGCTGCATCGGGCAGTCCCCGGCCAGCAGCGGCAACACCGACACCCAGCTCAACTCGAACGCGAAAGACGTCACGCTGAGCATTTCGTCCAACTCCATCGTGGGCGGCAAGAACGATTCGGGCGCGCGCTGGATCACCCAGTACGTGATTCCGGCGTTCACGCAGCTGGAGAAGGCCAAGGGTGTCACCGTGCACGTCACGTTCAACGGTGACGGCTCGGACGACGGCAGCTACCAACAGAAGCAGGTGCTCGCCCTGCGCACCGGCGGCGGTGGCGACCTCCTGGAGATCGACGGCACCCAGGTCGGCGACTACGCGGAGAGCGGGTTCATCAAGCCGCTTGGCGCGGTGGTCGGTCAGAGCGAGGTCAGCGGCTGGTCCGGCTGGAAGCAGATCTCGAAGTCGGTGCAGCAGCTGGAGGAGTACAAGAACCAGGCTTACGGTCTGCCGATCGGCACCGACGGCCGGGTCCTGTACTACAACAAGAACCTCTTCGCCCAGGCCGGTCTGCCCGCCGACTGGCAGCCCAAGAGCTGGGCGGACATCATCTCAGCCGCGCAGGCGCTGAAGAAGCTGCCCGGGGTCACGCCGATCCAGGTCGACGGCGGCACCGCGATGGCCGAGACCACCACGGTCAACGGCTTCCTGCCAATGCTCGCCGGAGCGGGCCAACTGCTCTACAGCAACGGCAAGTGGCAGGGCAACACGGCAGCCATGCGCGCCGCGCTCGGCTTCTACCAGCAGATCTTCAGTCAGGGCCTGGCCGATCCGGTGCTCGACGAGGAAGCCCAGGGCCGCGACCAGTCCTTCGCCGAGTTCGCCGCGAACAAGATCGGCATCTACTCGGAGAGCGACTACATGTGGCGCTCGATCCTCTCCCCGACCGTCGGCAACGACAAGATGGCCGACCGGAACTCGGCGGTCGGCTATGCGTTGATCCCGGCGCAGAACCCGGGCAGCGGGGTCGGCGGGCAGAGCTTCGTCAGCTACTCCGGTGGCGGCGTCCGGGTGATCAACCCGCACACCAAGTACCCGCAGCAGGCGTGGGACCTGCTGACCTTCATGGCCTCCGCGCCCGCCATCGAGGTCTACGAGAACACCTACCTCGGCGGCGCCACCCAGATCATCGGCAACACCACGGTGGACAGCAAACTGCTGGCGGGCGACCCGCTGCTGAAGTTCATCTCAACCAAGGCCATCCCGGTCACCCACTATCGACCGTCCGAAGGCGACTACACGCAGGTCTCGGCGATCGTGCAACAGGCCACCGCCGACGTGATCAGCGGTAAGCCGCCCACCGACGCCGCGTCGACCTACGCGAGCTCGCTGGCCAAGGCCGTCGGTCAGGCCAACGTTGTCAACAACTGAGGCACCCACGCGGTTGCGGCGCATCGACGTCGCAGGGCTCGGCGTGCCGCGCGCGCTGGCCTTCCTGGCGCCCGCGATCATCATCATCGCGGTGTTCCTGGTCTTCCCCGCGCTCTGGACGATCTACATCGGGTCGACCAACTTCGAGCTGACCGGCCCGAACTCGATCAACCCGCAGTTCGTCGGCCTGGGCAACGTCACCAACGCGCTCTCCGACCCGCAGTTCCGCAACTCGCTCCTGCTGACCATCGTCTACGTCGGCGGTTCGGCCGTGATCGGCCAGAACCTGCTGGGTTTCCTGCTCGCCTGGCTGATGCGATCCACTCCGCGCGTGCTGCGCAGCATCGTGCAGGGCCTGATCCTGCTCGCCTGGATCCTGCCCGGCACCGTCGTGGCTTTTCTCTGGTTCGCCCTGCTCGACCGCAACTCGGGCACGTTGAACGCGCTCCTGGCCAACCACGCGACGGCCTGGCTGATCCAGTACCCGATGCTGTCGCTGATCTTCTTCAACACCTGGCGTGGCACCGCGTTCTCGATGATGCTCTACGGTTCCGCCCTCTCCACCGTCCCGCCGACCCAGCTGGAGATCGCGCGGCTGTCCGGTGCGCGCGGCTGGCGGCTGGTCAGGGACGTGGTGTTGCCGCACATCCGAGGGCACGTGCTGACCAACACGCTGCTCATCACGCTGTGGACCGCGAACGACTTCTCGCCCTACCTGCTCACGGCGGGCGGCCCGAACCACGCGTCCGAGGTGCTGCCGGTGTTCATCTACGACCAGGCGCTCAACTCCAGCCAGTTCGGCTACGCGTCCGCGATCTCGGTGCTGCTGCTCCTGGTCAACCTGATCATCGCCCTGGCCTACCTGCGGCTGTTGCGGAGGCGCACATGACGGTGTCTCCGCCGGTCACCGGCACCGCTCCCGTTGCGAAGGCGCCGAAACCGGTCACCTTCGGCCCGCGCTGGCTGGTCGGCCGGATCGGGTTCTACGTGCTGATCGCGGTCATCATGGTGTTCTTCGCGGTGCCGATGCTCTGGCTCGCGTCCGAGCCGTTCGACAAGAACCCGGGCCTCGCCGCCCACTGGCCACAGTGGACGTTGCACAACTTCGCGACCACGTTCCGCAATCCGAACCTGGTCCCGTCGATCCTGAACTCGCTGCTGCTGTGCGGCGCCGCCACCCTGATCACCATCGTGCTCGCCGCGCTGGCCGCGTATGTGCTCTCGCGCGTGCGCATCCCCGGTCGCGACGCGCTGCTCTACGTCCTGCTGCTGCTCTCCAGCGTGGTTACCGGCACGGCGGCCATGGTGCCGATCTACCTGATGATGTACGAACTAGGCCTGATCAACTCGATCCTGGGCACGTCCGTCGTGCTCTCCGGTGGCCTGCTGCCCGCGGCGATCTTCATGCTCAAGGACTTCATGGACGGCGTGCCGCGCTCCTACGAGGAGTCGGCCCGGGTGTTCGGCGCGTCCCCGCGCCAGGTGCTCACCCACATCGTGCTGCCGATCGCGCGGCCCGGACTGGCGACGATCCTGGTCTGGTCGTTCATCCAGGCGTGGGGCAACTTCCTGCTGCCGTTCCTGTTGTTGCAGGACACCGGGAAACAACCGGCGGCGGTCATCATCCACACGTTGCAGAACGAGGGCGGCGGCGTCGACCTGAGCAGTCTGCCGGTGTTCTCGCTGCTGTACTCGATCCCGGTTGTCGTGCTCTACCTGCTGGTGAACCGGCGATACGGCTTCCGCTTCCATGGAGGGATCAAAGGCTGATGGCCGGTATCGACGTCGCGGCGCTGTCCACCGTGTACCCGAACGGGGTGCGCGCGGTGGACGGGCTCGACCTGCACATCAACGACGGCGAGTTCTTCGCGCTGCTCGGCCCGTCCGGCTGCGGCAAGACGACCCTGCTGCGCACGATCGCCGGGCTCGAACAGGCCAGCGAGGGCACGGTCGGCATCGGCGACCGCGACGTCACCCGGCTCGAACCGGGCAAGCGCAACGTGGCCATGGTCTTCCAGGACTACGCCCTGTTCCCGCACATGACCGTCGCCGAGAACATCGCCTACCCGCTGCGCGTCCGTCACGAGTCACGCGAAAAACGCCGCACGGTCGCCGAGGAGACCAGCGCCGAGCTCAGCCTCGCCCAGTACCTGGACCGGCGCCCCGGCCAGCTCTCCGGCGGCCAGCAGCAACGCGTCGCCCTCGCCCGCGCCATCGCCATGAACGCCGACGTCCTGCTGCTCGACGAGCCACTGTCCAACCTGGATGCCCGGCTACGCCTGGAAGCGCGCACGTTCCTCAAGCGCCTGCAACGCGAACTCAAGCTGACCACCGTCTTCGTCACCCACGACCAAGCCGAGGCGCTGGCGCTCGCCGACCGGATCGCCGTGCTCGAATCCGGTCACCTGCGCCAGCTCGGCACCCCGCGCGAAGTCTTCCAGCGCCCCGCCGACACGTTCGTCGCCAACTTCATCGGCTCCACCCCGATGAACCTGCTCGACGGCATGGTCAAATCCGGTCATATCCAGGCAGTGGGCGCTCGCCTGCCGCTCCCGCTCGGCCTGAACCGGGTCGACGGCCCGATCACACTCGGCATCCGCCCCGAATACCTGACCCTGCGCCCGGTGGAGGACGCTGACGGGATCACCGGCAAGGTGTCGATCGTGGAGAACCTGGGCGTGACCGCGCTGGTCATCCTGGACTGCCAGGACGGCATCCAACTCGGCGTCACCGTGCACGAAGCGGACGAGCCCTCGGTCGGCGACACCCTCACCGCCCTCCCCGAACCCGGCCGCATCCTCCTGTTCGACGCCGACTCCGGCACACTGATCACCTGACGAAGCCTCAGTCGTCCTCGGCGAGGAGTTCGTCTTCTTCCTTCAGCACGTCGTAGTGCTCCTCGGCCAACGTCGCGATGGCTTTCTTGGAGGTGGACTCGTCGAGCGCGATCGCGGCGAGTCCGGCGAAGACTCGTTGGTAGGCGGAGATTTCTTCCGGCTCTTCCAGGAAATGGCCGCCGACCTCCTCGTCGAGGTAGACGACCGGTTCGAAATCGGCGAACTCCATCAGTGTGCACGAGCCGGCCAGGGCCGCGTGCGCGCCGACGGCGGCGGGGATGATGCGGACCTTGATGTAGGAGCGCACGCTCATCCGCAGCAGGTGGTGCAGTTGTTCGGACATCACCGCGTAGCCGCCGATGGGCAGGTGCAGCGCGAGCTCGTGGATGTAGAAGGCGCACTGCGGCGATCGTTCCCTGGTGAACACCACCTGGTCGGCGATGCGCGCGGACACGTGTTCCTCGATGCTGTCGAACGGCACGTTGACCATGCGCGAGACGATCGAGCGCGCGTAGTTCTCGGTTTGCAGCAGGTTGGGCACGAACGCCGAGTGGAAATCGCTGATACGCGCGGCTTTGCGCTGGTGTTCGCCGAGCGCGCGGGACTGTTCCGAGGGCAGCCAGCCCAGCGCGTCCTGTTCCCTGGTCATGCGGAGGAGTTGTTCGCGCCGTTCACCGGTGACGCCGACCAGCGCGAGGATCGCCGACACCTCGACCTCGGTCGTTTCGAGTCGTCCGGTGAGGACTCGCGACATCCGGGATTCGGACCAGCCCAGTTGTTCGGCGAGTCTTTTGCCGCTGAAGTTGGCGCGCTCCATAGCCATTCGCAGGGCATAGCCGACCTCGCGGCTGCGCACGGTCGACCGTCCTTCGATCATGGGGACCTCCTGATCATCTTCGCACGGCGGAATATAGAACGACCGCACGACAACCCGAAGGCATTCCCTGGAAATTACCCCTAACGGGAAAACGGTTTCGCTTTCCGGCACTGACACGATTCCACATTGGGCGCCGCTGAGAATTCCTCAGTAAGCATACTCAGGCGGGCACCGGAGCGACACATATCTGGTCACGGCCCTGTGTCTTGGCCCGATAGAGGGCTGCGTCGGCCGCAAGAAGCAAACCGTCGAGGCCCTGCGCGCCGGAGCTCGGATAGGCCGAGATGCCAATGGAGACCGTCAACCCGGTGACGATCGCGGGGCCGTCATTGGTGACGACGTCGACGTGCAGGGAGTTGATGCACCGGCGCAGCCGCTCGGCGACCGCGACCACGGTGCTCGGTCCCGCGTCCGGCACGAACGCCACGAATTCGTCGCCGCCCCAGCGGCCGAATTCGATACCCGCGCCCACTTCGGCGCTGACGCTCTGCGCGACTTTCTGCAGCACGGTATCGCCCGCCAGGTGGCCGTTTTTGTCGTTGACCTGCTTGAGGCGGTCGAGGTCGAGCATGAGCACCGCGAAGTTGGCCTCGGCGGCGATCGCCTTCTCCAGCGCGCGTCCGGCGATCTCGTGCCACCAGGCGCCGGTGTGCAGGCCGGTCTTCGGGTCGGTGCACGCGGCCTTGCGGTACTGCGGGAGCAGAATGGCCCGGTGCATGGCGATCAGGCCCATCACGATGCCGACCAGCAGGATCGGGTTGTAGACGACGATGCCCGCTGCGGCGATGCCCAGGCCGACCGAGCCGACCTCGATGATGCGCTCGCTGATGTTGTGGAAGACCTGTGCCGCGCGCGCGTTCGGTGACGAGATCAGGATCGCGGCGATCACCAGTGCGTAGTTGATGAACCAGCGCAGCCCGGCCGCCGCGATGACTACCGCGAGTGACACGACCGTAGTGGGTACACCTGGATGGGCACCGGGCCCCGCCGCCAATACGATGGCGGCCATCTCAGTGGCGATCACGATCGAGGCGGTGGTGAAGACCCAGCGATAAAGAGGTCGACGACCTCGCCATACCCGAACCCACGCCCACACGTGGGTCAGCACCACCATGGCGAAGGCCAGGGATACCGGGAAGATCATCACGGCCGCGAACGACCACACCGTTTTGGTGTCCAGCCAGGGCGCGGCGCCGGAGGTGAGCTGCCGGACCTTGTCCACGCCACGGGAAAGGTCGATGTGGACGATCGCACAGACGGCCAGCACCGCGAAGCGGATCCAGTCGGTATGGGACACCGCAGGGTGCAGCCCTGTCACGACGATGAGCACCACCGCGATCGACTCGATGCCGAGCACGAAGCCGATCACCTGACGCGGCATGGACCACAGTTCCCACCCGCGCAGCGAACCCACGGGTCTGTGCACGCCGTCCGCGTGCCGAGGGCTCGTCCCCTCCTCGCGGGCACCGCCGCCGTCGTGGGCACTGTCGCTCGCATGGGCGCTGCCGCGCTGCCGGGGGACTGCTCCCTCGTCGCCCGTTATCCCATCCACCGGTTTCCCGCCCTCGCGGCCGTGTCGGTTCATCTGGGTCACCTGTGCACACCTGTTCTCATCACGGTAATCGCACGGAGCCAATATTCGACCGCCAACCGGGCGACAATGATCGTGCGCGCTCCGTCAGGGGCGCGGCCCACCTTCCTATCGGAGGAGGTGAGCGTCATGCGCGACGAGAACTGGTGAAGATCGGCCCCTACCGGACAGTTGGGGCAGTGTGCGTCCTTGATCCCGTTGTCGGTCGCGCTCAGCTTCCCCGGGCGCGACCCCGACCAATATTTGAGATCTGCCGAACACGCTTGACGAATTCGGGGCGTGGCGGCATTGTGGTGTGCAGGAAATAGCGAGAGGAATGGTCATGCTGGCGATCGCGTTGACGAACGGGGCGGTGCGGTGTTGTCGCACGTACTCCGACTGTCAGTGTTGTCGCTGTTGTTGCTGTTGTCGCGCTGACCAGGGCTCACCGCCGTGATCGCATACTGATCTCCGGAGTGAGCCGCCGTTCGGGAAAGCCGAATCAGGCGGCTTTCTTCTTTTCATCATGCCCATTTATTGAATTCATGGCCAAGTGCCCGAGTGGTTAGGGACCCGCCTGCAAAGCGGCTCACGCCGGTTCGAATCCGGTCTTGGCCTCCACCCCGTTGCTGTCAGAATCCAGGCATGATCGGTCGCCTGGAGAAGACAGTGTTCGACTGCCCCGACCCGCGCGCCCTCGCCGCGTTCTACGCCGAGGCACTGGGCATGCGGATCAACGAGGACAGTCCGGACTGGGTCGTCATCGGCACGGAACCCGGCCAGCGCCAGCTCGCCTTCCAGCGCGTTCAGGTTTGGCCACAGAACGCAGGTGTCGAGGAGAGCGACAAACATCCAGAGATCCCGTCACATCTCCGCGGAGTTTCGTCGACGACGAGCGACGGCGCGGCGGGCCGCACGCAGACGATCCAGCACCGCGTCCATGTCTTCCTCGTCCTCCACGCTGACGGC
>DASXOJ010000300.1:0-14717 GCA_036494465.1 Pseudonocardiaceae bacterium | reverse complement strand
GCAGGCGGGCGCCGTGATCGTCGAAACCCCGCGCCGCACGTTCACGCTCAGCGCCCGCCGCATCGCCGCGCTGCCCGCGCGCACGGTCACCGTGACCTTCAAGGCGGGCGGTGTTCCGCAGACGCACACCGAATCCGGTCCGTCGCTGGCGTTGCTGCTGCTCTCCTCGGGGATCCTGCCGACACCGGACACCTCGGTCGTCGCGGTCGGCGACGACGGTTACGGCGCGGCGGCGACCCTCGCCGAAGGCTATGTCGGCGGCAAGCAACTGTTGTTGTCCACCAAGGAAGACGGCACCGCGCTCGCCGAACCGCGCCTGGTCACCGACGGCGACAGCGCGGGCGGGCGCTACGTGTCCGGAGTGGTCGTGCTCCAGGTGCGATCATGAGTTATGCCTGATCGTTTGTCCGGTTCGCTCGAACTACCCGACGGCGCGGTGATCCGAGGCCGCGGCCTGCGCAACCCGGTGCCCGAAGGTCAGCTGCCCGAATACGGCCTCTACCTGCTTTCCCCGCGCCTGCGCGCCCGCCACGAGGCCTCCCTCACCTGGCCACACGACTGGCTCGACTGGCCGGATTTCGGCCTACCGCGACAGCGCGACGCGGCGATCGCCGCGATCCGGGCGCTGCACCAGCGGGCGCTGGCGGGGGAGCGGGTCGAGGCCGCGTGCAAGGGTGGAGTCGGCCGGACCGGCACCGTGCTGTCCTGCCTGGCCATCCTGGCCGGAGTGCCGTCAACCGAGGCAGTGCAGTGGATCCGGGCGCATTACTCGTCGCGCGCGGTGGAAACGCCCTGGCAGCGCCGCTGGGTCGAAGCGTTCCCGGCCTAATTTCGAAACTCGCGTTGCGTAATTCGGGATGCAGGGTTTAACCTCAGTTTCGCTACTTGGGTAGCGAAACTGAGGGGAGATCATCATGCGCACCGCACTTCGCGTCGTCGGCGTCGTCTACCTGGCGTCCTGGATCGTCGGCCTGCTTATCTGGCCGGTGAACCTGGCCACCAACGCCACCGGCGACACCGTCATCAGCACGTTCACCGGCCACACCGCGCTGGCCAGTACCCAGTACCTGCTCACAGAAGGACTCGCCGGACTCACGCTCGGTATCGTGCTGATCGCGTTGGCCCGCGCATTACCCAGCAGACCAACGCTGATCGTCGGCGGCCTCGCCGCGCTCGTGTCGCTGGTAGAGACCGGCATCGGTCTCTACCTCGCCACCGCGCTCGTCCCCGCCCGCGACGCCGACGCGGCGCACACCTGGTTCGCGCTGCTCAACGTGCTCGACGGCGTCAAAATGCTGCTGCTGGCGATCACCGCGATCGTCGCGTCGATCGGCCCGCGCGCGGTGCCCCGGTGGCTGGTCTACGCCGGTTTCGCGCTCGCCGTCGCCATGATCGTGTCCGGCATCGGCTACGTGTTCGACCTGCCCGGTATCGCCCTCGCCGCCGCGGTCTCGTTGCCGCTGCTGCTGATCTGGATCACCGGTACCGCGTTCACGCTCCGGCCCGTTGCAGCACCCCTCGGATGAACTGCGCCTGACCGACGTGCTCCATGCAGTCGTGCACCACGCTGACCAGCCGCACCGCCAACGTCACCGGCGGTTCCCACGCGGTGTCCACGACGCGCGGCAGATCGGCGTCGGTCAGCCCGCTCACGTACTCGATGGTCTGCTCGTGCACGGCGTCGTAGTAGGCGATCAAGTTCTTCGCGGAGACCCGCACCTTCGCCACCTCGGTGCTGGTGTGCCCGTAACCGGTCGACAGCCGGTCGAGCTCAAGCCCGAACTTCTTGTCCCAGCCGCCGGAGATCCACACCTGGTCCAGACCGGCCGCGTCCGCGATGTGATCATCCTGAATTCGGGTGAGGTGCCAGATCAGCCAACCGATCGAGTTCGCGCCCGGGTCGATCCGGAACGCCAACTGCTCCTCGGACAGCCCTTCGGTGGCGCCCCGCACGGAATCCTGAACGCGGCCAAACGCGTCTATCAACAGTTCCGAACTGGTCATTTTCCCATCCTATAGCTCGACTACGCTGCCTGTTCGTGCCCAACCGGATCCCGCCGTGCCAACCGGATCACTTCACCAACCACGACCGGCTGCGGCAGGACCTCCTCGATTTCGCCAGGTCGACCGGGGCGGAACCGAAGATCGCGGTCCTCACCGGACCGTCCGGCGTCGGCAAGACCGCGCTCGCCCTGCTGACCGCGCAGGCGTTGCCCGAGCCCGATATCCGGCTCTACACCGAACTCGACGCCGAGGCGCCCGGTGCGGTTGCCGAGGCGCTCGCCGAACTGCTCACCGAACTCGGCATGGCGCCGGTGCCGGACCGGATGTCCGCCCGCGTCCGCGCCTTCCGTGCACGCACCGAAGGCAGGTCGGTCCTGCTGGTGATCGACGGCGCCAGCACGGCGGCGCAGGTCCGCGCATTGCTGCCCGCCGAAGGTCTGGTGCTGGTCACCGAGGCGCGCCCACTGTCCGTCGAGGCCCGCTCGTTCCCGCTGCCACCCCTCGACGCCGACGCGGCGCGCACCCTGCTCGCCCGGTATGCCGGCGCCGAACCCGATCTCGTCGAGCAGGTCGTCGAACTTGCCGAGGGCGTGCCGCTGCTGCTGCGCATCGCGGGCGCCCTGCTGGCTCGTCGCCCGGCCTTCGCCGCCGACATCCTGACCACCGCGTACCAATCCCTCAGCGAACCGGCCCAACGCTGCTACCGAGCCCTCGCGCTCCCTGGCACCACGGCCGAAATCAGTGTCGACGCCCTCCCCGACGCGCACGCCGCGCCAGCTCTGGTCGCCGCGCGGCTCGTCGACGAGCCGGCCGAAGGCCGATTCCGCACCAGCGAACTCGTCCGCCGGCACGCCCGCGCCGTCGCGCCACCCGACGCCGACGCCGTGACCCGCTTGCGCGAGCACTACTTCGCCCGCACCGCCGCCACCTATCGGGGTCGCTGGCCGCAGGCCGAGCCCTGGTTCACCGCCCCGGCCGGCACCGAGTCCGTCGACCCCGACTGGCTCGACGTCGAACGCGACAACATCCGCGCCGCCCTCGAACACGCTTTCGTCTCGGGCGAACGGGAACTCGTCGCCACCTGGTGCGTGCTGCTCTGGCCGTACTACGAGCACGGCAAGCACACCGCAGACCTGCTCGCCACCCACGAACTCGGCGTACACACCGAAAACCGGGCACTCCGGTCGTTGCTGCGAACCAGGATCGGCTTCGGCCACCTGTTCAACGGCGACCTCGACCAGGCCATCGCCGCCTGCGAGCAAGCCCTCGAACTGGCCACCGACCAGCGCCTGACCGCGACCGCGCTGGAAGGTCTCGGCCTGGCGCTGCTCGCCGCAGACCAGGACGACCGCGCCCGTCCCGTCCTGCGCCGAAACCTCGATCTCGCCCGCGACCTCGCCGAACCCCGCCGTCTCGCCCTGGCCTGTTTGCACGATGCCAAGGTCGAACCGCCCAAGGTCGCGCTCGCGCTGCTCGCCGAAGCCGCGCCGATCTTCGCAACCGACCCGGTCAACCTGGCCAAGACGAATCTCTGGCGCGGTCGCAAGCTCGCCGAACAGGGCGACGTCAAGTCGGCCCGCGAGGCGCTGGACACCGCGCTCGCCGAACTGACCGCGCTGCGCAGGCCGTTCGATCGCGCCGAAGTCCTCGTCGCCCTCGGCGACCTGCACACCGAATCGGCCGCCGACCACTACGCGCAGGCGCGCGCGGTGTTCGAGGAGTGGGGCTTCAGTCAACGGGCAGCGCAGCTGCCTCGCTGAACACCCGCGCCGTCAGCGAACTCCCGTTCCGCACCAACGTCACCCGCCCGTCACCCGCCACTGCCATCGTTGCGGGGTGCCCCGCGCACACCAGCGCCGCGCAGCAAGCGCCGTCATCGGCGGACAGTTCGCCGCCGCCCACCCGCACGAACCGCAGCAACCGCCCGCTCCGGTCGCCGACCACCCACTGCCCGCTCTCGTCCCGCGCCGCCGCGACGAGACAACCCGGCAACGCGGCCAGGCTCCCGTCGATCCACCGCCGCACCGGCCCCGCGCCGTCCCGGACGAGCGCATCCGCCCGTTCCAGCCAACCTTGCCTGGGCTGATTCGTGCCCACCACCAGAAACCGCCCGCGCGCGACCTCCGGCGCCCGGTGCAGCACCTCGGCCGGGAACCGACTCAGCTCAACGCCTGCCTCGCTTGATCGCACTCCGATCAACTGGGCGTCGACCGGTTGCGCGGACAAGCTCGGCAGCGGCACCGCCGACACCGACGCTGGTGTGTCCGGTTCGGACAGTCGGAGTTCGCGGTAGATCGCCCTGCGCAGCAGTGCGGGTGAGCGGCCGGGCGCCGAAGTGGTCTGCGCGGTGATGTGTGCGTACTGCTCGGGGGCGTGCTGCGTGATGGCGTCCCGGGCCTGGTCGAGCAGGTGTCGTTTCGGGTCGACGTGCGGCGCGGCGGCCAGCAGCGCGGCGATCGGCGAGTCGGGGTCGAGCAGTTCGGCCGGGTGGCTGGCCAGCAACAGCGGTGCGCCTTGCGCTGCCGCGTAGAAGGTGACCGAGCCGTAGTCACCAATGACCAGGTCGGACGCGATCAGCGCGGCCCGCCACCCTTCCTCGGGTGGCACGACGACGATGCCCGCCCGCGCCCAGTCCGCGAGCCAGGCGCGAAGCTGACCGGGGGAGTGACCGAACCAGATGTTCGGGTGCAACACGACCGCGATACGGAATTCGTCCAGTGGGAGTTGTTCGGCCAATTGCATCGGCAGATCGGGACAGCGGCCGAACAGTGATTTCTCGCCCCACGTCGACGAAACAACCACCAGCCGCTGGTGCTCGGCCAAACCGAACGCGTGCCGGTAGCTTTCCCGCAACGGTGCGCTGAGCATGATGCGGTCGAAACACGGATCGCCCGCGACGAGCGCGACCGGTAATGCCTCGGGACAGCAGCGGGCCAGTCGTTGCCGCTGCTCGGCATGGGAGAGTACGAGAACAGAGGGAATGAGTCTGTCGCGGTGCAGCAACCAGTCCGCACCTAGTCCGAAAACCGGAAACGGCTTGCCGGTTTCCGGTTTCCGGTTTCCGGTTTCCGGTTTCAACAGTTTATTGTATCCCATTCCGTGTGGCAGAATGATCAGGCGCTTGCCGAGCTTGTGCAGTGGCCCGCCATGACTCGCCGCGATCGCGGCATCGAATTTCCGTGCGACCGCGACGCGCCACGGAATCGTGGGTAGATCGCGCTCCGCCAAGAACTCCGCGGTGCCCGACGTGAACGCGGAGGACCCTGGACACGTGTAGAACGTCTGGATCCTGCGGTCCTCGGTGACCAGCGGCAGCACGTCCAGCAGGCGCGTCGCCGCGGTGACGTTGTGCACGACCACCAGCAGTCGCCGTTCGTACCGGATCGTCTGCCACTCCCGGCGCCCATGCCCGGGAGCGAGCGATCGCGGCAGGTCAGCGGGCACGACCGCGGACCTTACCCCGACCAACTCGATCACCCTGAGTGATCGATGATCAGCATCGAGTTTCGCGCTGTTGCCGATCACCGCGGGCACGGTACCGTCGGAAAACACATTGGGGCTGGTTGGAACGGCTGGAGGTGGCCGGCGATGCCGATGCGGGCGATGTGGAAAGGTTCCGTGTCCTTCGGGCTCGTCGCCATTCCGGTCCAGTTGTACGCCGCGACCGAGAACAAGAACGTCACGCTGCGTCAGGTCCATGAGACGGACGGTGCGCGGATCCAGTACAAGCGGTTCTGCTCGGCCGAGGAGAAAGAGGTCCCGTACGCCGAGATCGCCAAGGGCTACGAGCTCGACGACGGCGAGATGGTCGTGCTCACCGACGACGACCTGGCCGAGTTGCCGCTGGCCACCTCGCACACGGTCGACGTGGTCGAGTTCGTGCCGCTGGAGTCGATCGACCCGATCCAGTTCGACAAGACCTACTACCTCGAACCACAGCAGGCCGCACGCAAGCCCTACGTGCTGCTCCGCGACGCGCTGCAGAAATCCGGCCACGTCGCCATCGCCAAGGTCGCGCTGCGCCAGCGGGAGAGCCTGGCGCTGCTGCGCGTGGTGTCGGACGTGCTGGTGATGACCACGATGCTCTGGCCGGACGAGGTGCGCACGCCGGACTTCTCCTTCCTGCACGACGACCCGCCGCAGGTCCGCTCGCAGGAGATGGCGATGGCGACGTCGCTGATCGATTCGCTGTCCGAACCGGTGTTCGAGGCGGACAAGTACACGGACCGCTATCGCGAAGCGCTGGAAGAGCTGATCGAGACCAAGGTCGCCGGCGGTGAGTCGACCACGAAGCCCGGCAAGGACGAGGACACCGGCGAGGTCGTCGACCTGATGGACGCGCTCAAGGCCAGCGTCAACGCCGCCCGCAAGAACCGCCCGGCCAGCAAGAAGGCAGCGGACAAAGCCGAGGACAAGGACGCGGACCAGGCCGAGGAACCCGAGGCCAAGCCCGCCAAGAAGACCACCGCCCGCCGCTCCCGCAAGTCCGCCTGATCGCCGACACGCCGCAGCGCCCTTCCCGGCTCCGTCAGACCCGAGTGGTAGGCACGAGGGAGACGGAAGGAGTGCTGGTGATCATCGATCAGTGTGCGGGCACGCTCGTGGTGCACGCCGAGGGCGGTTATGTCGCCGAGTGCACCGATCCGGACTGCGTCGACCTCGACCAGCTCCGGCACACCCTGATCGTGGACTGCACGGCGCTCTCCGGCGGCTGTTCGTGCACCGAATCGCTGGTACTCGCCCGCGCGTCCTGACCTGGGCAGGCCAGAATCATGGACTGTGCGCTTCGGCATCCTCGGTCCGCTGGAGGTCCGCGCAGGCACCGGTGAGCTGATCCCGGTCGGCGGTCCGCGACCTCGCGCGCTGCTGGCCGTGTTCCTGCTCGAACCCGGTCGGCTGATCAGCACCGACCGCCTGATCGACGCCGTCTACGCCGACCGGCCGCCGCAGGGCGCTGCCAACGCGCTCCAGGCGCAGATCTCCCGGCTGCGCCGGGTGCTGCCCGAGATCGTCATCGAGCACCACCCAGCCGGGTACCGCTTGGTCGTCGACCCCGACCAGGTCGACGCGCACCGTTTCACCGACCTCGCGGCGCACGGCCGCCAGGAATCCGCGCTCGCCCTCTGGCGCAGCTGGAAACCGTGCTTGAGCAGCCAGAATGCCAGGGCGGGACCGGCGATGCCCGCACCGGAGATCAACACGTTCTCGGTCATGCGGCCACGTTCGCCCGGCCCGCTGACCAACCGCCTACCGTCGGCTGACGGTCGTCGTCCGTCTCGGATGCGATACTGCGCTCGTGCGCTCGAATCTGCTGTCCCGCCGCGACCTCGACTTCCTGCTCTACGAATGGCTCGACGTCGAGAAGCTGACCAAGCGCCCGCGCTTCGCCGAGCACAGCCGGGAGATCTTCGACGACCTGCTCGACCTGTCCGAGCGGATCGCCACCGAGCGGTTCGCGCCGCACAACAAGCGCAACGACCGCGAGGAGCCCTCCTTCGACGGCGAAACCGTGCACGTGATCGACGAGGTGCGCGAGGCGCTGCGGGTGTTCGCCGAGTCCGGTCTGGTCGGTGGCGCGATGGACAGCGAGGTCGGCGGCATGCAGTTGCCGCAGGTCGTCGCGCAGGCCAGCTTCGCCTGGTTCACCGCGGCCAACGTGGGCACCGCCGCCTATCCGCTGCTGACCATCGGCAACGCCAACCTGCTGCTGGCGCACGGCAGCGAACAGCAGATCAACGACTTCGTGCTGCCCATGATCGAGGGCCGCTTCTACGGCACCATGTGCCTGTCCGAACCGCAGGCGGGCTCGTCGCTCTCCGACGTGACCACCCGCGCGGTCGAGCAGGCGGATGGCAGCTACCGGTTGTTCGGCAGCAAGATGTGGATCTCTGGCGGCGACCACGAGCTGTCCGAGAACATCGTGCACCTGGTGCTGGCCAAGATCCCCGGTTCGCCCGCCGGTGTGAAGGGCATCTCGCTGTTCATCGTGCCCAAGTACCTGGTCAACCCGGACGGTTCGCTCGGCGAACGCAACGACGTGGTGCTCGCCGGTCTCAACCACAAGATGGGCTGCCGGGGCACCACCAACGCGCTGCTCAACTTCGGCGAGAGCGGGACCGGCGCCGTCGGCTACCTGGTCGGCGAGGCCAATCATGGCCTGTCCTACATGTTCCACATGATGAACGAGGCGCGGATCGGCGTCGGCGCGGGCGCGATGTCGTTGGGCTACACCGGTTATCTGAAGTCGGTCGACTACGCGCGGGAACGTCCGCAGGGCAGGCCGATCGCCGCAAAGGACCCGAGCGTGCCGCAGGTGCCGATCATCGAGCACGCCGACATCCGGCGCATGCTGCTCGCTCAGAAGTCCTATGTGGAGGGTGCGCTCGCGCTGATCCTGTACTGCGGCAAGCTTGTCGACGAGGAGAACACCGCGCCAGAGCAGGCCGACCGCGAGCGCGCGCACCTGCTGCTGGAGATGCTCACCCCGATCGCGAAGAGCTGGCCGTCGCAGTGGTGCCTGGCAGCAGACGACCTCGCCATCCAGATCCACGGCGGCTACGGCTACACCCGCGAATACGACGTCGAGCAGCACTACCGGGACAACCGGCTCAACGCGATCCACGAGGGCACGCACGGCATCCAGGGACTCGACCTGCTCGGCCGCAAGGTCACCATGCAGGGCGGCGCCGGGCTCGCCCTGCTCGCCGAGACCGTCGGCGCCACCATCGCCCGCGCCAGCGCGGCAGGCGGTCTCGCCGCTGAGCTCGCCGGATCGCTCACCGCGATCCTGGCCAGGGTCGGCGAGGTCACCGCGACCCTGTGGAGCACCGGCGATCCCGAACTGGCGCTGGCCAACTCCTCGGTCTACCTGGAGGCCGTCGGGCACGTCGTGGTCGCCTGGCTGTGGCTGGAACAGGTGCTCGCGACGGGCGCCGCGACCGATGCCTTCTACGAGGGCAAGCGCGCGGCGGCGCGATTCTTCTTCCGCTACGAGCTGCCCAAGGTCGGCCCGCAACTCGACCTGCTCGCCAGCCTCGATCGGACCACATTGGACGTCGAGGACGCCTGGTTCACCGCCTGAGGTTCGGTCAGCACGTGCCGCCAATGCCGGGCCCGGTCGACGAGGTCGTCGGTGAGCTGCTGGTGGAACCGGCTCAACGCGAACAGCCGGGCGCCTGCCGGTGTCGTGCGGCCGAACACATCGGCTCCCCGGCGGGCGGTGTCGGCGATTTGCCGGTTTCGCTGCGCGCTGGCCAGCACTGCCTGGAACCACGCTTCGGGATCGACGACGTAGCGTTCGAGGCGTCGCAGGGGGATCCGCTCGCGGCGGACGATCCCTTCGCCCTCCAGGTAGCCGATTGATTTCGAGATCGACCCCGGGCTGACCCGCAGGTGCCTGCTCAGCTCCGCCGCGCTCAGACCAGGGTCGTGCGTGGTGAGCAGCGCGGCCAGCACTCGGCCGGACATCCTGGGTAGTCCGGTACCGATCAGCGTCGCGGCCAGTTGCCGTTCGACGGCGTGCCCCGTCTCCGGCTGCTGGCGCGCGGGTTTTCGGTGGTGCACACGTTGTTTCGTGGCCTGCTGCGCGGTGCCCGGGTCGTAACCGGTGCGACCGCCGTTGCGTGCGACCTCGCGGCTGATCGTGGAGGTCGGCCTGGCCAGTCCGCGCGCGATCTCGGCGTAGCCGAGCCCGTCGGCGAGGCCGGTGGCGATGGCTCGGCGGTCGCGGCGGGTGAGTCGGGAACCGGGCATCGGAAAGACCTCCTCGTTGCAATGATGCTATCGCCGTTGCACCGATTAATGGGTCCTGAGCTGCATAAATGTGGCGATGCGCTGGTCACTGGGATTTCCCGGCCTGGCAAATCGGCCCATAGGTTGTGGTCGGCAGCGCAGCTCGTACCGGCACTATTCAGTGTTACTATCTACCGGTACCTAGTACTACTTAATAGCGAGGGGGTAACGATGACCGCGATCCAAGTGCGGGGGCTGGAGAAGTCCTACCAGAAGCTGCATGTGTTGCGCGGCGTGGACTTCGACGTGCCGCGCGGCAGCATCTTCGCGTTGCTCGGCTCCAACGGGGCGGGCAAGACCACGATCGTGCGCATCCTGTCGACGTTGCTCAAGGCGGACGCGGGCACGGCGAGCGTGGACGGCTTCGACGTCGCGTCGCAACCGGCGAAGGTGCGTGAGTCGATCAGTCTCACCGGCCAGTTCGCCGCTGTCGACGAGATCCTCACCGGGCGGGAGAACCTGGTCCTGGTCGCCCGGCTGCGCCATCTCAAGAATCCGGCCGGGATCGCGGACGACCTGCTCGCGCGTTTCTCGCTGACCGACGCGGCCGGGCGCACGGTGTCCACCTACTCGGGTGGCATGCGCCGCCGCCTCGACATCGCGATGAGCCTGGCCGGCGCACCGCCGGTGATCTTCCTCGACGAACCGACCACCGGGCTCGACCCGCAGGCACGCATCGAGGTGTGGCAAGCCGTCAAGAAGCTCGCCGAGGCGGGCACGACCGTGCTGCTCACCACGCAGTACCTGAACGAGGCAGAACAACTCGCCGACCGGATCGCGATCCTCCACAAGGGACGGATCATCGTGAACGGCACCCTCGCCGAGCTCAAGCAGCTGCTCCCGCCCGCCAAGGTCGAATACGTCGAGAAGCAGCCGACCCTGGAGGACGTCTTCTTCGCCATCGTCGGCACGGACGCCAAGGAAGAATCATGACCACGCACTACCTCGGCGACAGCGCCATCCTGTTGGGACGATCACTGCGCCACATCACCCGCAGCCTGGACACCATCATCACCACCGCGATCATGCCGATCGCGTTCATGTTGCTGTTCGTCTACGTCTTCGGCGGCGCGATCCAACACGGATCGGGCAGCTACGTGAGCTACCTGCTGCCCGGCATCCTGCTCATCACCATCGCATCCGGCATCTCCTACACCGCGTTCCGACTGTTCCTGGACATGAAGGGCGGCATCTTCGAGCGGTTCCAGTCCATGCCGATCGCCCGCTCGTCCGTGCTCTGGGCACACGTGCTGACCTCGTTGATCGCCAACCTGATCTCGGTCATCGTCGTCGTTCTGGTCGCCGTCGCCATGGGCTTCCGGTCGGGGGCCGGTGTGCTCGCGTGGCTCGCGGTCGCAGGCATCCTGATCCTGTTCACGCTCGCGTTGACCTGGGTCGCCGTCATTCCCGGACTCACCGCGAAAACCGCGGACGGGGCCAGCGCGTTCTCCTACCCGCTGATCTTCCTGCCGTTCATCAGCTCGGCATTCGTGCCGACCGGCACCATGCCCGGCCCGGTGCGCGCCTTCGCCGAAAACCAGCCGGTCACCGCCATCGTCAACGCCATCCGCGACCTGTTCACCCAGCAACCGGTCGGCACCGGCATCTGGATCGCGCTGGCCTGGTGCGTCGGCATCCTCGTCGTCGCGTACGTCTTCGCCATGGTCAGGTACCGTCGCAAGATCTCCTAGCGGGCGGAGGCGATCGGGTGCGGTCCAGCGAAATCGTCGCGTTTCGGTTGCACGCGCACCACTTGACCAGCCGCCGGTCCGGCGACGAACTGCTCGACGTGACGGGCGCGTGCGGCCTGCAGAACAGTCCGCCGGGTTCGGCACTGCTCGCCTGGCACGCTCGCGTGGAGAAGGTGACCCAAGAGCGCGTCGACTACCTGGTCGGCGAGGAGAAGAGCCTGCTCCAGACGTGGTGCATGCGCGGAGCGCCGTTCTACCTCCCGACCGCCGACGCACCGGTGTTCACCACCGGCGTCCTGCCCACCACCCAGAAGGCGCGGCTGCACCTGATCGTCGGCGTCGAAGCAGCGCTCGACCAACTCGGCATGGGCCTGGACGAGGCAGTCGACGCCACCGCCGATGAGATCGAGTCGGTACTTTCCGGGCGACAGCTGGCGATCAACGAACTCGGCGCGGAACTGGCCGAACGCATGGCGGGCGCACTCTCACCCGCCCAACGGAAAGCCTGGCAGTCGCTGGGACCCTATGGCAAGCACCAACCGCTGGGGGAGGGGGTCGCGCACTTCTGCCTCAGGATGTTGACGCTGCGCGGCATCGTCTGCATCGCGGCGCGCAGCGCGAACAAGGCGCCGTTCGTGCTGCTGCGTGAGTGGCTGGGGCTTCCGCTGCGGCAAGTCGACCCGGCCATCGCCCGCGCCGACCTGCTGCGTCGCTACCTGCACTGTTACGGACCCTCCACCCGCAAGGACTTCGCCGCCTGGGTCGGTGTGCAGACCGGGGACGTCGGCCCATGGTGGACCACGCTGGAAGACGAGCTCGTGCCCGTCGAACGCGACGGCGGCAAGGCATGGCTGCTGGCCGAGGACCTCGACGCGCTGCGGTCGCCGCCTGCGGCGCGCGGGGTGCGCCTGCTGCCACCGCGCGACCCGTTCACGCAGATGCGCGATCGGGAGGTCATCGTCGACAAGCGACATCATCGCGAGGTGTGGAGGCCAGTCGGCGAGCCCGGCACCCTGCTGGCCGACGGCGCGATCGCCGGGATCTGGCGACCCCGCAAGAACGGTCGCACCCTGACCCTGACGGTCACGCCGTTCGCGTCGCTGACCACCCGCCGGCGCAAACAGGTCGGCGACGAAGCCGAACACGTCGCCGACCTGCGCGGCGCCGCCAAGGTGGAGGTCGAGTTCGAGAACAGCCGCTGATGTGTCGGTGCCGACAGCTACCCTGGCCGAATGCGGCGGTGCGGAGGCGAGCAGGTGGTAACCCGCCCAGCGGGTGCCCACCCCTCCGGGGTTACCCCGGGGAGCACCGAGATAGGAAAGCGTGGCGCCCTGCGTGCTCGGGCATGCTCCGCGTACGGAAGCACGCAATGCTGAAGAGAACGAAGGTCGCCCCGCCCCGTCGCACCTGTTCCCCGGTCACGACCGGGGACCGGTCATGACCGCACCGCGCCGCTGGCTGGACCGGCATTCGTCGATGGCGTCGGCGCCCGCACTGGCCAGTGCCGCGCTGGAGGGCCGCTGGCGACGTGCCGAGCTCGTCGAACGGCTGGCCGGCACCCGACTGCTGGACCCCGTCGCCGTCGAGGAACTGGCGCTGCGCCTGCTCGACCTGAACCCGAGTCCGCCGCACGGCACCGCCCAGCTGGCCCGCCTGCTGGCCGAGCTGCCGGATCTGGCTCCGCCGATTTCGTTGTCGGCGCCCGTGCCGCAGTGGCGGGCGGGCGTTCCGCAATGGTGCACGGCCGAGGATCTCGCCGCCGCGCTCGACCTCGAACTCGGCGAACTGAGCTGGTTCGCCGACATCCGAGGCTGGAACCGGCACGCGACCCAGCCGCTGCGGCATTACCAGCCCCGTTGGATGGCCACCCGGTCCGGCGGATGGCGGTTGATCGAGGCGCCCAAACCGCGATTGGCCGAGTTGCAGCGCCGACTGCTGCGCAAGGTGCTGGCAACGCTGCCGCTGGACGATGCGGCACACGGCTTCCGGCCCGGCCGCTCGGTGGCCAGCTTCGCCGCCCCGCACGCCAGGCAGGGGCTGGTGATCCGGCTGGACCTCGAAGGGTTCTTCGCCACGGTGACCCTGCCCAGGGTGCACGGCCTGCTGCGCGAGGTCGGTTATCCGCCTGCGGTGGCCCGGTTGCTGGCGGGCCTGCTCACCACCATCACCCCGGTCGACGTGCTCGCCGCCGCGCCCGATTCGGCCTGGCGGTTGCGCCGCAGGCTGGCCATCGCCCACCTGCCGCAGGGCGCGCCCAGCTCACCCGCGGTGGCCAACCTCATCGCGTACCGGCTCGATCGCCGACTCGGCGCGCTGGCCGAGCGACTCGGCGCGAACTACACCCGCTACGCCGACGACCTGGCCTTCTCCGGTCCGGCCACGCTGCCCCTGCACCGGCTGGTGCCCGGCGCGCGGCGAATCGCGGCCGACGAGGGTTTCCGGCTGCGCGAGGACAAAACCAGGATCGCCGCCGCCCACCAACGCCAACGGCTGGCCGGGCTGGTGGTCAACGCGGCCCCCGCCGTGCCGAGGTCCGAATACGACACGCTGCGGGCGGTCCTGCACAACTGCCTGCGCACCGGCCCGGCCGAACAGAACCGCGCCGATCATCCGGATTTCCAGGCATATCTGCGTGGCCGGATCGCCTGGATCGCCGCCACCCACCCCGCGCGCGGCACCCGACTGCTGGACATGTGGCAGCGCATCTCCTGGTGAGCGCGGTCAGGTGGCGAGCGGGTGACGGTTCTGGAAGTCGAGTTTGCGGTCGGCGTCGGCCGCGATGCGGGTCAGTTCGTCGTCCAGGTCGAGGAACGCCTGCCAGGGCTCGCTGCCGTTCGCGATGGCGAGCCGGTCGACGAGCAACTGTTCCAGGTCGGGGACTCGCTTGGCTTTCCACACCTTGTCCGCGCAGCTGACCAGCAGATCGTTGACGCCGATGTCCGGCCAGGTCCAGGCGGCGTGGGTTCTCGCGAAGCGCGCCAACGCTTCCGGCACGCGCTGCTCGACGAGTAGCTGGTAGCCGGCGGGTTCGTGCGCGCGGCCAGCCGGGGTGGGGCGTTGAGCGAGATCAGCAACCGTTCTGCTTCTGCCGGCAGGGGCCGGATGCCGGGGTCGGTCAGGGCGCGGTGCAGTGCGGTGATCACAGGACAGGGTAGAGGAAAATCAGATCCGCACCGCGACGGCCTGGCGGGCGAGTTCGGCGGTTTCGCTCGGGGTCTTCCCCACCCGAAC
>DASXOJ010000299.1:0-45865 GCA_036494465.1 Pseudonocardiaceae bacterium | reverse complement strand
CCCCCCCCCCCCCCCCCCGCGACCGGTCTTTCCACTTCTTTCGCGATATCAGCGTTTTCCGCGATGCGAAACTGGAGTCACTCCAGCACTTTCCGTGGCCCATTGTTCGATCTTCATTTCGGCCGCTCCAAAACGATGTTTCACGTTTTGTCAACGCCAATTCGACACATTGGAACGAGAAAATAGCGCACGATCTCGCACGCATTTCGGGGTTCCACTAACGGCTCAACGGGGTCATCCACGTGAGCCAGGTCCCAAAAACCGGTCACATTGCGTGATGTCTGGGAGCTTGGAAACGACTTGGTAACGGCCCACTGACCTGCACAAACAGGCGGGATCGGGAGGGGTTGCTTCGCGTTACTGTGACGACCGTCACAGCTTGATAAATTTCCGATCTCGGCCAGAGTTACGTACGGTCGCTATTCGGTTGGCCCCGACCAACCGCCGCAACACCCGGAAAGTCCGCGCGCCAAACCCTGTCCAGCGGGCTCCCGGGAACCAACCCCGAGTGAAAGACAACTTCCGGACAGGGGCGCGGGGCAGACGGATGCGTGAGCATCCGTGTCGCAATCGGCCTACCCAACGGCCGAGCCGAAGAAACATCGGCTCGACCCCCGTGGATCGATAGCAGGCGCGGTAGCAGAGAGGGAAATGGTTTCTTTCGCAGGCAAGCACCGCAAGCAGTCTCGTGCAGTTCGTGGCATTGCCAAGGTCGTCGTGGCCGGCGCTATCGTCGCCGTGCCGCTGTCGATCGCCGCGGTCCCGGCGAGTGCTGACACCAGCAACATCAACTGGGACGCGATCGCGCAGTGCGAGAGTGGCGGCAACTGGAGCATCAACACCGGTAACGGTTACTACGGTGGCCTCCAGTTCGACGAAGGCACCTGGAAGTCCAACGGCGGCACCGGCAACCCGGCCAACGCCAGCCGTGACGAGCAGATCGCGGTCGCCAACCGCGTGGCTGCGGCTCGCGGCACCTCGCCGTGGCCAGTGTGTGGCACCCACGGTGGCAGCTCGACGCACACCAGCAGCACGTCGCACCACAGCAGCAAGCCGACCACCAAGAAGGTCACCACCCACAAGGCGGCGACCCCGGCGGCTACCACCGTTGCTCCGCAGAGCGCGCCGAACGGTGACTACGCCGTGGCCGCGGGCGACACCCTGTCCTCCATCGCGCAGAAGCAGAACGTCGCGGGTGGCTGGGAAGCCCTGTGGAACAAGAACAAGAGCATCGTGCCGAACGCGAACCTGATCTTCCCAGGTCAGGCGCTCGTCACCAAGTGACCTCTACGGTCAACTGATACGGCACGGCCCCGGCAGACTCCAGAACCACGGTCTGCCGGGGCCGAACCCGTATCGAATGTCCTTTGTGGACTTACGGCATGTTGACCCATTCTTCTTCGCCGTCGCCGAAGACCTGACGCTTCCACACCGGAAGGCGCCGCTTCACCTCGTCGACCAGATCAGCACAGACCTCGAACGCGGCCCGCCGGTGATCGGCGGACACCGCGGCGGCCAGTGCAACGTCCCCAATGGACAGCAGGCCCAACCGGTGGCTCACCGCGATGGCCCTGATCCCCGGCCGCTTCGCCAGTTCCGCCGCGACCTCGGCCACGACCGCCTGCGCACTCGGATGGCCCACGTACTCCAGTTCGCGCACGATCCGGCCGCCGTCGTGATCGCGCACCACCCCGGAGAACGTGATCACCGCGCCCGCCGCCTCGTCATTGACCAGCGCGGCGTGCTCGTCGACGGAGAGCGGTTCGTCCGTCACCGCCGCCCTGCGCACCTGGGCGAGCACCGGCGCGTGCGCCTTCGGCTTGTGGTCGACGCCCCGCAACTGGTCCAGCGCGTGCGTGAACACCCCGTCCAGCACGCGCAGCCCGTCCGCGACGCCACCGGTCGACCCGGGCAGGTTCACGATCAGTGTGTGCCCGGCGACTCCGGCCACGCCCCTGGACAGCACCGAGGTGGGCACCTGCGGCCCGCCGGACGCCCGGATCGCGTCGGCGAGGCCCGGCACCTCGTAGTCCAGCACCGACCGGGTCGCCTCCGGCGTGCGGTCCGTCGGACTGATGCCCGTCCCGCCTGTGGTCAGCACCACATCGATGCCCCCGGCCACGGCGTCCTTGAGCGCGGCGGCCACCGGATCGCCGTCCGGCACCACGACCGGGTCGCCAACGGCACAGCCCTGCTTCGCCAGCCACTCGACGATGACCGGCCCCGTCCGATCCGGGTAGACGCCCGCAGCGGCCCGATTGGACGCCACCACGACGGTCGCCCGCAGCGCCCGCGCCGCCCCCTTGGCCGTCTCCTGCGCCCTTGCCGCCTCGGCCTGACCGTTCGCCTGCGCGGCGGCCGCCTCTTCGATCGGGATCCGTCCCGGGTTCTCACTCATCGCCACTCCGTGTCCAGGTGCCCGTCTTGCCGCCGTCCTTGCGCTCCACCCGCACCCCGTCCAGCACCGCTGCCGGATCGACTGCCTTGACCATGTCGTGCAGGGCGAGCCCGGCGGCCGCGACCGCGGTCAGCGCCTCCATCTCCACCCCGGTCCGGTCGGCGGTGCGCACCGTCGTGGTGATGAACACCTCGGTGTCGCCGAGCGACAGGTCGACCTTGACGCTGGTCAGCGCGATCGGATGGGCCAGCGGCACGATGTCAGGGGTGTGTTTGGCCGCCATGATCCCGGCGATCCGGGCGGTGGCCAGCGCGTCGCCCTTGGGCAACCCGTCCGCGCGCAGCAGCCCGATCACCTCGGCGGTCGTGCGCAGTACCCCGCTGGCGACCGCCGTGCGCGCGGTGACCGCCTTCTCCGAGACGTCGACCATCCGCGCCGCCCCGGTCTTGTCCAGGTGGCTGAATTCACTCACGCGCAAATCCTAGGCGCGCCCGAGGCTCAGACGGCGGCGCGTTCGCCTTCCACTGCCCGGGCGACCGCCTCGGCCACCGCGGTCGCGACCCTCGGGTCGAACACGCTCGGCACGATGAACGAGGCGTTCAACCGCTCCGGCTCGACCACGTCCGCCATGGCGTCCGCGGCGGCCAGCAGCATGTTGTCGGTGATGGTGCGCGCCTGCGCGTCCAGCAGGCCGCGGAACACGCCGGGGAAGGCCAGCACGTTGTTGATCTGGTTCGGGTAGTCGCTGCGGCCGGTCGCCACCACCGAGGCGTGCTTCTGCGCCTCGAGCGGGTCGATCTCCGGGTCCGGGTTGGCCAGCGCGAACACCACCGCGTTCTCGTTCATCGTGGCGACCTCGTCCGCGCCGAACAGGTTCGGAGCCGACACGCCGATGAACACGTCCGCACCGACCAGCGCGTCCTTCACCGAACCGGTGACCTGGTCGGCGTTGGTGTGCTCGGCCAGCCACTTCAGGTTCGGGTCCAGGTTCTCCCGGCCCGAGTGCACGATGCCATCGATGTCCACCGCGAGAATGTCGCCCGGCTTCTTGTGCAGCAGCAGCCGGATGATCGCCGAACCGGCGGCACCGGCGCCGCAGACCACGATCTTGCACTGGCTGATGTCCTTGTCCACCACACGCAGGGCATTGCGCAGCGCGCCGACCACCACGATCGCGGTGCCGTGCTGGTCGTCGTGGAAGACCGGAATGTCCAGCTTCTCGCGCAGCCTGCGCTCAATCTCGAAACAGCGCGGCGCGGCGATGTCCTCCAGGTTGATGCCCGCGTAGACCGGAGCGATCAGCTCGACGGTGCGGATGATCTCCTCGGTGTCCTGCGTGTCCAGGCACACCGGCCAGGCGTTGACCTCGCCGAACTTCTTGAACAGCGCCGCCTTGCCCTCCATCACCGGCAGCGCGGCGGCCGGGCCGATGTTGCCGAGACCCAGCACGGCGGAGCCGTCGGTGACCACGGCGATGGTGTTGCGCTTGATGGTCAGCCTGCGCGCGTCGTCCGGGTTCGCGGCGATCGCCTGGCAGACCCGGGCCACACCGGGCGTGTACGCGCGGGAGAGGTCGTCGCGGTTGCGCAGCGGAACTTTCGCCGTGACCTCGACCTTGCCGCCGAGGTGGATCAGGAAGGTCCGGTCCGACACCTTGCGCACCCGCACCCCGGGCAGCGCGACCAGCGCGTCGGTGATCACCTTCGCGTGATCGGCCGAGGTGGCGTTGCAGGTGATGTCCACGACCACCGAATCGCTGTGCGACTCGACCACGTCGAACGCGGTGATGACGCCGCCGACGTTGCCGACGGCGGAGGTCAGGTCACCGGCGGCGCTCGCCGAGGCCGGCGCCTCCAACCGGACCGTGATCGAATAGCCCGGACCGGGAACCGGCATGGCAACTCCTCGTAGACCTTGACCAAAGCAGACCTTGATCAAATGCGACTGCATCGATTGCGAAATCGATAAGGCTCTACGGCGAGATTAGTCCTCGGCCGGACCCGGCTGGCTCAGCGGTTGATCTGGGTCACCGGGTGCACGTAGGTCACCTTGTCCTCCGGCAGAGGGAAGGCGACATCGCCGAACGGCGAGAGCGAGCCCTGCCGGTCGGACGCGAGCTCGGACACGGCGTGCTCGCCACGGGTCACGTCGACCGGCCAGCTGGGGTCCGTGTGGGGCTTCGACTTGCGCGAACTCTCCTTGGCCACCGTGTTCCTCCTCGGTTCAGGACCGTCTGACCCCCGTAGTTTGCCGAAGGTCATCCTCGTGCGCACCACCGGTCCCCGAGCGCGCCCGATACGCTGGTCAGAGTGTCCGGGACCTCACTTGCCGACTGGCTGCGCGAGCAGAGCGAGACCATGCTGGTCGAGCTGCTGCGCGCCCGGCCGGATCTGGCCATCCCAGCGCCCGCGGACAGCACGGTGCTGGCCACCCGGGCCGGCACCCGCGCGTCGGTGGCCAGGGCCTGTGACGGACTCGACGCGTTCAGCCTGTCCGTGCTCGACGCGCTGGTGCTCAGCGACGCCGATCACACCCCGGTCCCGCCTGCCACCCTGGCGCGGCTGCTCGGCACCGGCATCGACCCGCTCGACGTCGACGCCGCCATCGCCCGGCTGCGCGCCCAGGCGATCGCCTGGGACGGCGACGGTGAGGCCATCTCGGTCGCGCCCGCCGCCCGCGAGGTCGCCGGCGTCTACCCCGCCGGTCTCGGCCCGTCCGCGCCGCAACTGGACGGCGTCGACCTGGCGCCGTTGCTCGCCGGGCTCGACGACAAGGCCCGGCGCCTGCTCGGCACGCTGGCCGAAGGCCCGCCGATCGGCAAGACCCGCGACGCGAGTTCGGTCATCCCAGCGCGCGGCCGCACGCCGGTCCAGGAACTCCTCGCGGCCGGACTGCTGATCCGGCGCGATTCGGAAACCGTCGAGCTGCCGCGCCAGGTCGGCATCGCCCTGCGCGGCGCGCACCCGCTCGGTCCGATCAGCGCCACCGAGCCCACCAGGGAACTCCGCGCCGTTGACTCGTCCACAGTGGACTCGACCGGGGCCGGCGAGTCCGCCGAGTTCTCCCGGCACCTGGAAGCGCTGCTCAACCTGTGGTCGGACGAACCGCCACCGGTGCTGCGCTCCGGCGGGCTCGGCGTGCGCGAACAACGCAGGCTGGCGAAGGAACTCGACATCGACGACATCCGCGCCACGCTGGTCGTCGAACTCGCGCACGGCGCCGGTCTCGTCCTCGCCAGCGCCGACACCAGTCCGGAATGGACACTCACGACCGCCGCCGACACCTGGCTCGCCGCCAACCGCGAACAGCGCTGGGCCACCCTCGCCGCCGCCTGGCTCGACCTGCCCCGGCTGCCCGCGCTCGCCGGTCTGCGCGACGAAAAGGAACGCCTGCTCGCCCCGCTCTCCGACGAACTGCGCCGCCCACTCGCCCCGCGCGACCGGCGCAGAACCCTCGAAGCGCTCGCCGAACTCCCGCAGGGCGCCGCGATCATCAACCAGCGCCAGCTTGTCGACCTGCTCGCCTGGCGCGCGCCACGCCGCGGCGGACGGCTGCGCGACGACCTGCTCGACTGGAACCTGCGCGAAGCCCGCATGCTCGGCATCGTCGCGCTGGACGCGGTCACCTCCGCCGGTCGGGCCCTGCTCGCCGACGGTCCAGCCGCCGCAGCCAAAACCCTCGTCGCCGCGCTGCCCGACCTCATCGACCACCTGCTCGTGCAAGCCGACTTCACCGTCATCGCGCCCGGCCCGCTCGAACCGGACCTCGCCATCGAAATGGGCCTCGTCGCCGACATCGAATCAGCGGGCAGTGCCACCGTCTACCGGGTCAGCGAAGCGTCCATCCGCCGCGCCCTCGACGCCGGCCGCACCTCGACCGAACTGCACGAACTGTTCAAGACCCGCTCGACAACCCCGGTCCCGCAAGCCCTCGACTACCTCATCGACGACGTCGCCCGCCGCCACGGCCGGTTGCGCGGCGGCGCGGCAGGCTCGTTCCTGCGCTGCGATGACGACGCGCTGCTCACCGAGGTCCTCGCCAACCCCGTCGCCGCCCGGCTCGAACTGCGCCGCATCGCGCCCACCGTCGTGGTCAGCCCGCTCCCGCTGATCGACGTCCTGGACAGTCTGCGCGACGCCGGTTTCACCCCCGCCGCCGAAGGCGCCGACGGCCGCGTCCTCGACCTGCGCCCCTCCGGCCGCCGGCTGCCCGCCCGCAGCCGCGCCGAACGCCAGTCACCCACCCCGCCCAGCGCCAGCGAAACCCAGCTCATCGGCGTCGCCAAACAGATCAAGGTCGGCGACCGCGCCTCCGCAAGCCGTTCCGGCCATTCCGCGCAGCTCCCGCCCGGCACCGGCATGAGCGACACCAGCGCCACCCTCGGCCTGCTCCAGCAAGCCGTCCGCGGCCAGCGCAACGTCTGGGTCGGCTTCGTCGACGCCTACGGCGTCGCCAGCCAGCGCTTCATCGCCCCCGTCAGCATCGGCGGCGGCGTACTGGAAGGCATGGACCACGGCAGCGGCGAACTCCGCCGCTTCGCCCTGCACCGCATCACCTCGGTCGAAATGGCCACCGAAAGCTGATCGGTCCGGTTTCGTCATCGGATTGCTGCCCATCTGCGGGCGGTTTCGGTGATGCGCCGGATGGAGTCTGTTTCGCTCAGTGCCTTGCGGCGCAATGTTTCCAGGGCGCGATGGTGGTGCGCGATGTCCGCCTGGTCGGATACGAAGATGCCGGTGGCGTGGTGCGGGAAATAGAGCATTTCCGAGGATTCCGGGAAATGGTAAATGGTGAACGCGCCGGCCAGGCCGGGGTGCCAGCCGATGCGGGCGGGCAGGATCTGGAGGGTGGTGTTGGCGCGTTGCGCGGTGGCGGCGAGGTCGTTGAGTTGTTCGGCCATGACCCGGGGCGGGCCGATGGGTTCGCCGAGCGCGGCTTCGCCGATGAGGACGGTGTACGGGAGGGGGTCGATGGCCCGGTTGACGACTTCGCGTCTGCCGCCGTCGATCAGCACGCGGGATTCGGTCGCGGCGTAGGACGCGCCGACGAGGGTCAGCTGGGCCCTGGCGTATTCCGGAATCCGCGCGAGTTCGGGAATGGTGGCGGGCGACCATTCGACGATCGCGTCGGCGGCGCGTTCGCAGTCGATGGCGCGGACCAGATGGGCGGGCAGCACGGCGAGACCCGCGCCGAGCCAGCCGGGTTCTGCGGCAGCTTCGGCCAGGCGCATGATGCGCGCGTGTTCTTCGCCGGTGACGTGGAGTTCGACGAGCAGCGCGGCGACCCGGTCCGGGTCAGGGATGCGGCGGCCGGTTTCCCAGTGCGAGACCAGCGCATGGCTGTGCCCCAGGCGTTTGCTCAGTTCGCGGCTGGAGATGCCGTGCTGCTTGCGGATCTTCCGCAGGGCGGTGACCAGCGCCCTGGCGCGGGGATTGAGGTCGCGATCGACTACCGGCACGCGACCTGTCTAGGGCTTGCGCGACCGGAAATCGCTCCTCGAAGGGGTGGATTTCGCGGTCCGCACAATCCTCGCTGTTCGCGTGCCTCTCAGCTGACCGGGGCGGACATCCGCTGCCGCATGGCGTGTTCGACCAGCGTGATCAGGCACTGCTTGGTCGACTCGCGGTCCCGGGCGTCGCAGGCGACGACCGGTACGTGCGGATCGATGGTCAGCGCCTCGCGCACGTCGTTGAGCCGGTGGTGCAGCATGCCTTCGAAGCGGTTGATCGCCACGATGTAGGGCAGGTGCCGGTCGTCGAAGAAGTCGATCGCGGCGAACGCGTCGGCGAGCCTGCGGGTGTCGACGAGGACGACGGCGCCGATGGCGCCGCGCACCAGGTCGTCCCACATGAACCAGAACCGGTGCTGACCAGGGGTACCGAACAGGTACAGGATCAGGTCGGAGTCCAGCGAGAGCCGGCCGAAGTCCATCGCGACCGTGGTCGTCGTCTTGTTCGGCGTTGCCGACAGGTCGTCGTGGCCAACGCTTGCCTCGGTCATCACCGCTTCGGTTGTCAGCGGGACGATTTCGGACACCGAACCGACCAGCGTGGTTTTGCCGACGCCGAATCCGCCGGCCACCACGATCTTGGCCGAGGTGGTCGCTTTCCGACCATTCGGCGCGTTTCGTGGACTAGAGCCTCCGTAGACCACTGAGCACCCTTTCCAGGAATTCCATGGATGGTCGGTCGCCGACGATCGCGTCGGACGAGTGAATGACGACCAGCCCCATGCCAGCCATGTCGCCGATTAACACGCGTACCACCCCGAGCGGAAGTCGCAGGTGCGCGGCTACTTCCGCGACCGACTTCGTGTCCATGCACAGGCTGCAGATGGCCCGGTGCTCGGGGAGTAACGCTTCTTCCATCTCCCAGCCGCTGTCGCTGGTGGAGACGAGTCCTTCGATGGCCAGGTCGTAGTCGGGCCTGGTCCGGCCGCCGGTACGGGTGTACGGGCGGACCAGCGAACCGGTCTCGGTCACCGGGTCCGGCGGCGGCAGCTGGCTGGCTGCCGGGTGTTGCCAGCCACCGGTGTCCTGTGTCTGGCGGGGTGTCCCACCTGTCCTGGACGTCAGGTCACCTCGGTGGCCGGGATTGGACGGGGGGCCAGGGTTCGGCGGCATCGAGCCTCCTCGGTTGCCACCGGCCGACGCGGCCGCTGCGGATGCGCGTGTGCTCGTGCTGCTGCTCGGACGGCCACCGATGGCCATGCCCGGTTCACCGAACAGGTCGGCACCGGGGCCACCGAACAGTCCATTGCGGTACCCACTGATGTCGAAACGGTTGGGAATGTCGGAGCTCGCGTAGTCCGCGGGATCCTCCAAATCACCCTCCACCATCACGCTCCCCCCTCTTTCCCCGATGTCCGGCGGTCGATCTCCACCTGGCTCATCCAACACCTGTTTCGACGGGTTCGATACCTCGAACTCGGGGCTGTCTTCGCGGTCGTCGTACTCGGAATCGTCATCTTGGTCGTAGAGGTGAAAGCCGCCCTTTGCCCAGCTCCGGTAGTCGAACTCGTCACCGGAGCTGTCGCGTCGCGATCGTCGGCCAGGGCTCATCTATCTCCCGCTCACCAGGTCATCGGCGCACGGCACCTTGGAGTTGAGCGCGCAGCTCGGGGGTCATCTGCTGGCCGACCCGCTCCACGAGCAGGGTCATCTCGTAGGCGACAAGGCCGATGTCGCAGTTCGGGGCGGACAGGACGGCCAGGCAGGACCCGTCGCTGATGGACATCAGGAACAGGTAGCCCCGGTCCATCTCGACGACGGTCTGGTTGACCGAGCCCGCCTCGAAGCACCGCGCGGCGCCCTGAGTCAGGCTGACCAGGCCGGATGCCACCGCGGAGAGCTGCTCGGCGCGGTCCCGGGGCAGGCCGTGCGAGCCCGCGAGCAGCAGCCCGTCGGCGGACACCACAACCGAGTGCGCCACTCCAGGCACCCTGCGAACGAAGTCAGTGATGAGCCAGCCGAAACTGCCTGGCTGATGAACGGACGCTGTCACTCGTGCTCCTCGTCGTGGCTGCCGTCGGAAAGCGGGGAAGCCCCGCCAGAGTATGCCTCGATCAACGCGTGACGTCCGCGACGTACACCACGCTGGAAGCTTGACATGCGGCCTCGGACCGCGTCGGCAGTACGTGGCGGAAGCGGCGGCGCGTCGGATTGCTGCTGCTTGCTGGGCCGGGCGGCAGCCGAACCGGGCACCAGGTGCGCCTTGGGCACCCGCTTGGGCAGGCCGGCACCGGTCTTCTCGGAGACCGGGGCGAGCGACGCCTGGGCCAGCTGCCAGCCCTCGTCGGCCGGGGTTTCCCAGGTCGCGGTGGCATCGGCGGCGCTGGACGCCGGGGTTGGGTCGGCGAGCAGCGCGGGCTCGGGGGCCGGCGTCGAGGTGGTCGTCGCGGCGGAGCCACCTGGCTTGATGCCGAAGCCCGCTGCCGCGCCCGCCTTGCCGGGGACCCGGGTGGGCAACCCGCCGATGCCGTTCGCGGTGCTGCCGTTGCTGACCGGCTTGGGCTCGACGACCGGCTCGGGCGGCGCGGCGGCCGGGGCCGGCGCCGGGATGCCCGCGGAGATCGAGTCGGACTCGCCGCCTGCCTCGTCCGGCCGGAACCACTGGGACAGCACTGCCTCGTAGATCGGCAGCCGCTCGGTCGGTGCGTCCACCTCGCCGGTGTTGGTCGCGCCCGCCGCGGGTGCCTGACCGCGTTGGCCGGTGCTCGCCGGGGCGGCCCCGCCGATCCGCTCGTGGATGGCGGTGTCACTGGCCGAGTCGGCGGCGATCGCGGGCAGCTCGTCGGCGGCGGTGTGCGCCTGCCAGAGCATCGAGGAGGGCACGCCCTGGGTGGGGGGCTGCTCGCGCGGATCCGGCCGCTGCGCAGGTGGCGTGTACATGGTCGGCTGTGCGACCGGGGCTGGCGGCGCCTGCGGCTCGACCGGCATGGCGGGCTGGCTGCCCGACACCTCGATCTCGTCGAGGGCGAACTCGCTGGACCAGAACGAGGTGGCCGGGTCGAGCGGGTTCTCCTGGTCCTGGCGGGCCTGGTCCTGCACGGCGTAGTCGAACTCGGAGTGCTGCGGCGCGGCGTCCGGCTTGCGGGCCGCGCCGAACGCACCGGCGATACCGGCGGCGGCGACCGCGCCCGCCGGAGCGTTGCGCTCCGGGGTCGACATGCCGCCCGCGCCCACGCCGAGCGGCGAACTCGCCTGCGGGTCGTTGCCGGGCTGGTGGATCAGGTCCTCGCCGATCACGATGAGCGCGACGGTGCCACCGTCGATGTCCTCGTTGGTGCGCAGCTTGACCCGGATGTTGTGCCGCTTGGCCAGCCGCGCGACCACGTAGAGACCCATCCGCCGGGTCACGTTGACGTCCAGCTCGGGCGGGTTGGCCAGGCGGTCGTTGGCCTCGCCGACGTCGTGCTCGCTCATGCCAACGCCGCGGTCGGTGATCTGGATGGCGACCTCACGCGAGCGGGTCTTCGCGATCCGGACGCTGACCTTGGTGTTCGGCTCGGAGAACACGGTCGCGTTGTCCAGCAGTTCCGCGATCAGGTGGATGAGGTCGTTGACAACGCGGCCGAGGATCGACGCGTTCGGCGGGTGGCCGACCTCGATCCGGGCATACTGCTCGACCTCGGACACGGCCGCGCCGACCAGGTCGCCGATGGGCACCGGCTGGCTCATCCGCTTGGCCAGGCCACCGCCGGAGAGCACCAGCAGCGACTCGCTGTTACGCCGCATGCGGGTGGCCAGGTGGTCCAGTTCGAACAGGTTGCCCAGCTGGTCCGGGTCCTGCTCGTCGCGTTCCAGCCGGTCGATCAGGGAGAGCTGGCGTTCGACCAGGACCTGGCTGCGACGGGCCAGGTTGACGAAGATCGCGTTGACGTTGTCGCGCAACACCGCCTGCTCGGCGGCGAGGCGGACGGCCTGGCCGTGCACCACGTCGAACGAGCGCGCCACTTCACCGATCTCGTCGGCGGAGAACACCGGCACCGGCTCGACCGCCTCTTCGGAGGCCTTGATCGGGTCCGGGTCGGCGAGGATGCGGCGGACCGAGGCGGGCAGCCGGTTGCGGGCCACGTCCAGGGCGCCACTGCGCAGCCGCTGCAACGTGCGGACCAGCGAGCGGGCCACGAACAGCGCGACCAGGAAGGCGACGACCAGTCCGAGCAGCACCAGCAAACCGACCTTGAACGCCTGGCCGATGGCGGAGGTGGCGAGGCTGTCGGTGGCGGCGGCGAGCTCGTTGTAGATGTTCTGCTCGGCGTTGCCGATCAGCTTGCCTGCCGCGTCACCGGAGGTCTGGACCTGCTGAGGTGTTACGTCCAGCGCGGCGGACGCGTCGGCGCGGGTCTGGATCTGCAACTGGTAGGTCGCCGCGGTGTCCACGTCCGGACCGGTGACGGTGTCCGCGTACATGGCCTGGTCGGTCAGGCTGGCGGTGGCATCGAAGGCGTTGACCGACGCCGTGTACTGCGCCTCCGCCGCGAGCAGCGCGCTCTCCTGGAGAGCGGGGAAGCTGCCCTGCTGAGCGGTGATCATCAGGATGGCGGTGATCCGGGTGTACTGCTCCTTGGCCTGGCGCACGTCGCTCAGGCCGTTGAGCAGGGTGGAGATCTGCTGGTCCGGGATGCTCGACTCGGCGACCTCGGTCGACTGGAGCAGGGTGTCGATGATCTGGCTGTAACCGGCGAGGATGTCGACGTCCGGGTAGGCGGTCGCGTTGGCGCTCTGGCGTAGCGGGTCGAGGTCGTCCAGGGCGTTGAGCGCGGTGGTGACCGCCGACTGGGTCTCCGTGCTGTCGCTGCCGTCGGAGGCGGCCAGCTGCTTGAAGGCGGTCACGGCGGCGTCGGTCGCGTCGGACTGGGGGCTACCCGGTCCCGCGCCCGCCGCCTTGTGCGAGGACGCGAACAGCACGACCTGCTCGCGTTCGAGCTGGAGGTTGTCGATGACGGTCGAGATGGAGGCCGCGATGCGCGAGTCGGCCTTCAACTGGTTGTAGATCTGTGCGTTGTGCACCTGACCGACGACCTGGAAGGCACCGAGGATGGCCGCGGTGACCAGCGGGATCAACAGGACGACGAACAGCTTGGAGCGAAGCCTCCAGTTGCTCAGCCGCCAGCGGCCCGTGCCGGGAGTGCCCGGCGAACCAATGGGTGCGGCGTCCACCCCGAGATCCTCGACCTGACCAGGGTCCTCGGTGGCCACGGACGACGTTGGTGAACTGTCGTACTGCTCGTTACCGGCCACGCCTCGCCACTCCCACATCCGCCAGGTGGCCAGAGATCCATTCCCGGCCGGTTATCGCCCCCGAACTGTCCGCACTGCCCCTGCCGGGTCGGCCCTCCCACCAGGCACGAACACCGGATCGATCCATCGGGCGTCCACCGCTGCCCGCCCCGAACAGCAGGGCACCACGCGGGGCATACCCGGACTTACTATGCACCGGAGACATCGTCAGTTCCAGCCTGCCCGATCCGTTCTGTCCTGATTAGCCGCTGGTGCGCCGATGCGAGACGCGACACCGTTGTTGACGGTCACTGCCTCACCTACACACCTTCCCGCGATGATCGTCGCAAGCGAGCGGCTCCGATGCCCCGATTCCGCAGTAACGTACCGAACGTCGCGGGCAATGTCAGCCCATCAGGCTATGCAGAGTTCAGAATCGGCACGCTGAGTGTCATCTGACACCCAGGTTGCGCGTTTCTTGCCGCCCACTCGAATAGTCGGAAGTCCTCGGTTGGCCCAGTCGTATCACTCTGTGCCAGCGCCGATCAGCGCCATCGGTTGCAACGGATGCAGATCGCACCTGATCAAACCGGTTGGACCGGTTCGGCTTTCTATGGGCAGCCTAAGAGAACCCGTGTTGATCAAATCGAGATCAAGTTACCGAGAGTCAACGATTGCGCCGAATGGTGGAATATGCGACGCCCGACTAACCCAATCGATGGTCTGTTGCGCCGACAACCAGCCCCTCGACTGGAGGTGGACAGAACGCCCGAACGGAGTAGTCGAGGACAGATAGGCAGGCCAAGCTCACGATCTGGTCACCACTCATGCACGGGTGGTACGCTCCCGCCCGGCATCGTCACCCAGAAGGATGACCTGCGGTAGAGGGCTGCGTGAGCGGGGCGAGGGAGTGCGACCCCGCCGGTGGGCAGACCGATCGCTGGCCTCCACCAATGGGTCATCAACGGTGGTGAGCGCCTCGCGGCGGCCCCTGCCGATGTGCGGGCAGCTTCCGAGCGGGTCAGGATGAGCTGTCGGAAATAAACGAGTAGGAACGAGTGCATGTTTTGGCAATCGATCGCATCGGCACCGCAATCCGGTGCCGCGACAGTTGCCAACGCTCTCGACTACCTGCCATTACCAATGCAGCCGACCCCCGCTGCGATCGCACAAGATCGTAGCACGGCTTTACTCGATCGAAGTAAGCCACGCGAATTGACGGGGAAGCAAGGTACGACGATCCGCCACCTGGGCCGATTCCACACCCGTTCAGACATTCAGGGTGCTGATTGACGCCGAGAACCGGCAGTCGGGGGAAATTTTTCCAGTAGTCGAAAACACCGAAGACCACAGAAACAATCCTCCACAGAAGGACACCACCATGGCCTTGCGCCCCAGTACCCCTTCCATCAGACGACGTATCGGTCGAACGGGCGGGGTATCACTCGCGGCTGCCGCTCTGCTGCTGGCCTCGGGCTGCAGTGTGCTGAACGGTTCCAGTGGTTCGGACAACTCCTCCGGTTCCAGCTGCGGCAACCTGGAGAAGAGCACGATCAACGTGGCGGCGCAGCCGTTCGTCGACGCGGTGCCGCTCTACATCGCCCAGCAGAAGGGCTACTTCAAGCAGGCGTGTCTGACCGTCAAGATCACCTCGCTGCCCAGCGCCACCACGATCATCCCGAAGGTCACGGCGAACAGCATCGACATCGGTGAGGGCAACTACGCCTCGGTGATGGAGGCGCAGGTCAAGAAGACCGGCGACTTCACGTTCGTCGCCGGTGCCTCAGAAGGTCGTCCGGGCAGCGTCGAGGTCATGGCCCTGCCGAGCGCGAACATCAACAGCGCCAAGGACCTGGTCGGCAAGAAGATCGCCATCAACACCCTCGATGACGTCCTCTACGCCGCCTTCGCCGCCGTGTTGCAGGCCAACAACGTCGACCTCAACAGCGTGACCATGGTCAAGATCAAGCACGCGGATATCCCGCAGAACATCGGCGACGGCGCGGTGCAGGCCGGCCTTGAGGTCGAGCCCTACAAGACCGAGGCGGCGCGCAAGTTCGGTGCTCGTCCGGTGGTCGACCTGTTCCAGGGCCCCGCGGCGAACCTGCCGTTCAACAGCTACTTCGCCAACACCTCCTTCGTGAAGAACAACCCGAAGACGGTGGCGGCCTTCGTGACCGCGCTGGAGAAGGCCGCGGCGGACGCGAACGGCAACCGCAAGGACGTCGAGTCGGTGCTGCCCACCATCACCGGGGTCGACCCGACCACGGCCTCGCTGGTGGCGCTGCCGAACTTCCCGACCACGCTGTCCACCAAGCAGGTCCAGCGGGTCTCCGACCTGATGCACACCTACAACCTCGAGGCGCCGGCGAACGTCTCCTCGATGGTGTACGCCCTGCCTGCGTCAAACGGCAGCTGACCAAACCTGACCAGCTGAAAAGCCGAGGAAACTGAGGATATGAGCGGGCAACGGCGAGCGACCGTTCGCGGCCTGATCGGACTGATCATCTTCCTGTTGTTGTGGGAGGCAGTGAGCCGGTCGCACTTGGTGAACACCGATGTCATCCCCCCGCCGTCCTCAGTGGCCGTCCAACTCGGCCAACTGTTCGGCCTGCAGGAGTTCCGGGCGGACTTCTACGCGACGCTACTGGCCTGGCTCATCTCGGTCCTGGTCAGCGCGTTGATCGCGGTCCCGCTCGGACTCCTGCTCGGCAGCATTCCCGGATTGCGGGTGGCCACCAGCGCGATCGTGGAGTTCCTCCGGCCGATCCCCCCGGTCACGCTGGTGCCCGCCGTCATCGTCGCCTTCGGTGACGGCGCGCAGACCAAGATCATCGTCGCGACGTTCACCGCGATCTGGCCGATCATGTTCAACGTGATCTACGGCCTCAACGAGGTGGACCCGCAACTCGTCGACACCGCGCAGGTGTTCCGCACCAGAAGGCCGCGGATCGCGTACGCGGTACGGCTGCCACTGGTGATGCCCCACGCGTTGACCGGCATCCGGCTCTCCGCCGCGCTGAGCCTGATCGCGATCGTCAGCACCGAGTTCCTCTCCGGCGGCATCGGTTTCGGCTCGTACTTCTTCGACGCGGGCGAGGCATCCGGCAACATCACCATCGAGATCAGCGGTGTCGTACTGGCCGGCCTGCTCGGTTATCTGGTCAACATCGCCCTGGTCGCCAGTCAATCCAAGTTCTTCGCCTGGTCTCCGGAAAGCAGGGTGAAATGAGCACCGTCGACACCCTCGAACCCGTCATCGACCAGCCCGCGGTCCACCCTGGACCGGTGCGCAGGCGGCGCAGCCGCTGGATCGGGTTCGCCCAGCGGTGGGGCACGTTCGTCGGCTTCGTCCTGGTCTGGCAGTTGGCCACGGCGCTGGCCAAAGCCCCGTACTTCCCGACGCCGTTCAGCATTGCGCAGGCCATGCAGAAACTGTGGCTGTCCGGTCCGGCCAGCCACCTGTTCCTGACCCCGTCGGTCGCCACCGACATCGTGCCCAGCATCAGCCGGGTGCTGGGCGGCTGGGCGGTCTCCTGCGTCGCGGGCATCCTCGTGGGTATCGCGATCGGACTCTCGCCGCTGCTCACCGACTACACCGGCACGGTGTTCGCCTTCATCAGGGCGCTCCCGCCGGTCATGATGATCCCGGTGTTCATGGTGCTGTTCCACATCGGCACGCCAATGCAGCTGGCCACCATCATCTCGGGCGCGATCTGGCCGGTGCTGCTCAACGCCGTCGACGGCGCCCGCTCGGTCGAACCGACCAACCTCGACGTGGCCAGGGTGTTCAGGATCAGCAGGCTGCGCAGGGTGTTCACGGTCGTGCTTCCCGCCGCACTGCCCAGGATCTTCGGCGGTATGCGCATCGCCATGGGCATCTCGTTGATCCTGATGGTCATCGGTGAGATGACCGGCGGTTTCGACGGCCTCGGCTACTCGGTGCTCAACTTTCAGGAAGCGTTCGACAACATCGACATGTGGGCAGGCATCGTGCTGATCGGCGCGTTCGGCTACCTGCTCAACCGGATACTGGAATTCGCCGAAGCGAAGGTGCTGAGCTGGCACCACGAATCAAAGCGCCTTGTGGAGGGATGACCAGCGATGCTGGATGTGTTGGAGCTGGGCCACACCTACGGTGCCGGGGCGAGTGCCCACAAGGCCATCGAGGAGATCTCGTTCCGGGTGGAGCAGGGCGAGATCGTGTGCATCGTCGGACCGTCGGGCTGCGGCAAGTCCACCCTGCTGCGGACCATCTCCGGTCTGCTCAAGCCCTCAAGGGGCGAGATCAAACTGCACGACAAGACCGTCACCGGTACCCCCGGTGACCTGGCGGTCGTGTTCCAGGACTACGGGCGCTCGCTGTTCCCGTGGCTCAAGGTCGCCGGCAACGTCGAGTTCCCGCTGAAGAACAACAACGGCGGCACCAGCCTCACCAAGGCGGAGCGCAAGGAGCGGGTCACCGAGGCGCTGAGCTGGGTCGGCCTGTCCGGCGCGGTGAACAAGTACCCGTGGCAGCTCTCCGGTGGCATGCAGCAGCGCGTCTCGATCGCCCGCGCGCTGGCCTACCGCCCCGCGCTGATGCTGATGGACGAGCCGTTCGCGTCGGTCGACGCGCAGACCCGGGGTGACCTGGAAGACCTCGTGCTGCGCGTGCGCGACGAGCACGGCATGACGATCCTGCTGGTCACGCACGACATCGACGAGAGCGTCTACCTGGCCGACCGGGTGCTGGTGCTCTCCACCGCGCCGACCACGATCGTCGAGACGCTCAAGGTCGGGCTGCCGCGCGAACGCGACCAGATCATGACCAGGGAGTCCGAGGAGTTCGTGCAGTTGCGCGGCGAGGTCGCGCGGCTGCTCAAGCACGACGAGCTGACCGGCAAGTAGCGGGGCATATTCGCGCTCCCGGGTACGTTGGCACACTGGAGGTCAACCGCCCACCCCGAGGAGACCGCCGGTGCCTGACGGACCGTTGATCGTGCAGTCCGACAAGACCCTGCTGCTGGAGATCGACCACCCGCTCGCGAACGAGACGCGCGTTGCCATCGCGCCGTTCGCCGAGCTGGAGCGCGCCCCCGAACACGTGCACACGTACCGGGTGACACCGCTGGCGTTGTGGAACGCCCGCGCAGCAGGGCACGACGCCGAGCAGGTCGTCGACGCGCTGGTCCGCTACTCCCGGTATCCGGTGCCGCAGCCGCTGCTGGTCGACATGGTCGACACCATGGGCCGGTTCGGCCGGTTGCAGCTGACCAACAGCCCCGCGCACGGCCTGGTGATGACCACCATCGACCGCGCGGTGCTGGAAGAAGTGCTGCGCAACAAGAAGATCAACCCGATGCTCGGCGAGCGGATCGACGACGACACCGTCATCGTGCATCCGAGCGAGCGCGGCAGGCTCAAGCAGGCGCTGCTCAAGGTCGGCTGGCCGGCCGAGGACTTCGCCGGTTATGTCGATGGCGAACACCACGAGATCGCGCTGAACCAGGACGGCTGGCAGCTGCGCGACTACCAGCAGATGGCCGCCGAGACCTTCTGGGCGGGCGGCTCCGGCGTCGTCGTGCTGCCCTGCGGCGCGGGCAAGACTCTGGTCGGCGCGGCCGCCATGGGCCTGGCGAAGGCCACCACGTTGATCCTGGTCACCAACACCGTCGCCGGTCGCCAGTGGAAGCGCGAACTGGTCGCGCGCACCTCGCTGACCGAGGACGAGATCGGCGAGTACTCGGGCGAAAAGAAGGAGATCCGCCCGGTCACCATCGCCACCTACCAGGTGATCACCCGCAAGACCAAGGGCGAGTACCGGCACCTGGAGCTGTTCGACTCGCGCGACTGGGGCCTGGTCATCTACGACGAGGTGCACCTGCTGCCCGCGCCGGTGTTCCGGATGACCGCCGACCTCCAGTCCCGTCGCCGCCTCGGCCTGACCGCGACCCTGGTCCGCGAGGACGGCCGCGAAGGCGACGTGTTCTCGTTGATCGGCCCGAAGCGCTACGACGTGCCCTGGCGTGACATCGAGGCGCAGGGCTGGATCGCGCCCGCCGAGTGCACCGAGGTCCGCGTCACCATGACCGACGCGGAACGGCTCTCGTACGCCACCGCGGAGCCCGAGGAGCGCTACAAGATCTGCTCAACCGCGCACACCAAGATGCCCGTGGTCAAAGCCATCCTGGACCGGCATCCCAACGAACCCGCGCTGGTCATCGGCGCTTACCTGGACCAGCTCGACGACCTCGGCGCCGAACTGAACGCGCCGATCGTGCAAGGCTCGACCCGCAACGCCGAACGCGAAATCCTCTTCGACCAGTTCCGCCGCGGCGAGCTGCGCACGCTGGTCGTGTCCAAGGTGGCGAACTTCTCCATCGACCTGCCCGAGGCGTCCGTCGCGATCCAGGTCTCCGGCACCTTCGGCTCGCGGCAGGAGGAGGCCCAGCGCCTCGGCCGCCTGCTCCGCCCCAAGGGTGACGGCCGCCAGGCGCACTTCTACTCGGTCGTCTCCCGCGACACCCTGGACACCGACTACGCAGCGCACCGCCAGCGCTTCCTCGCCGAACAGGGCTACGCCTACACGATCATGGACGCCGACGACCTCCTCGGCCCCGCCCTGCCCGAAATCGACTGATCATCACAGATCGACCGAAACAACCAAAACAACCTCGTTCAGCGTCCGCATCGACGAGGAGACCGAACGCGAGCTCGAATCGCTGACGGCGGAGACCACCTCACGCAGGGCCGCTATCGCTGAAGCGATCCACGAGACCTACCGTGCCCACGCCTACGAACGCATGCACCGCGAAGCCGAAGCGCTGCGCGATAATCCCGGGTATCAGGCAGAGATCAAGGCAGTTCGCGAGGCGATGGGGTCCGGCGATGCGTGGTGACATCGTCGAGCTGCGTGTCGATCCGCATGGCAAGGGCCACGAACAGCGAGAGCGACACTATGTGGTTGTCCTCCAGTCAGATACCGTGTCGTCGTCGACCGTGGTGGCAGCTCCAACCACCACCGGCATGTGGGATGTGTCGTTCCACCCGAAGATCGAATTCAATGGGGAGCCAGCTCTCGTCTTGATCGAGCAGATGACCGTCATGGACCCCGCGATCCGCTTCGGCCGCAAGGTAGGCAGAGTCAGTCCGGCCGAACAGGTCGAGATCGATCGTGCGGCCAAACTGGCCCTCGGGTTGTTCTGATCAGGAGACTTGAGCTGGAGTGCGCTCCAGCTCGTAGGCTGCCCCCCAAGGATCGATCTCTTGGGGGTTTTCCTATGCGTTATCGGGTTCTGGGTGGCACCGGCATCGAGGTCAGTGCGCAGTGCCTTGGCACCATGATGTTCGGCGCGATCGGCAATCCGGATCATGACGACTGTGTGCGGATCACGCACGCGGCGCTGGATGCGGGCATCAATTTCGTGGACACCGCGGACATGTACGGCGCGGGCGAGTCCGAGGAGATCGTGGGGAAGGCGTTGCGCGGTCGGCGTGCTGACGTCGTGCTCGCGACGAAGGTCCACTTCCCCATGGGTGATGGGCCGAACCGGGGTGGGAATTCGCGGCGGTGGATCACCTACGAGGTGGAGCAGAGCCTGCGCCGCCTTGGCACGGACTGGATCGACCTCTACCAGATCCACCGGCCGGATCAGACGACCGACATCGAGGAAACCCTTGGCGCGCTGACGGATCTAGTGCACGCGGGCAAGATTCGCGCGTTCGGTTGTTCGAGTTTTCCTGCGCAGGACATCGTCGCGGCGCACTGGGCGGCGGAGCGGCACGGGTTGCTGCGGTTCCGGTCCGAGCAGCCGCCGTACTCGATCCTGGCGCGCGGTATCGAGCGGGCGTTGCTGCCGACCTGTCAGCGGTATGGCATGGGCGTGCTGACCTGGAGCCCGCTCGGCTGGGGGTTCCTGACCGGCCGCTACCGCAAGGGCCAGCCGGTCGACCTGACCAGTGGCCGCGCGGCGCTGAACAACGGCCGGTTCGATCCGAGCCTGCCGGTCAACGCGCGCAAGCTGGAGCTGGTCGAGGACCTGGTCGAACTGGCCAGCGGCATCGGGGTTTCCCTGCCTGAACTGGCGATCGCGTTCCCGGTCGCGCATCCGGCGGTGACGTCGGTGATCATCGGGCCGCGCACGATGGACCAGTTGACCTCCGCGCTGAAGGCGGCCGAGGTGACGCTGGAGGACGCGACGCTGGATCGGATCGACGAGATCGTGCCGCCCGGCACGGACGTCTACCGCGCGGATGGCGCGTGGCAGCCGCCGTCGATCGCGGAGGCGACCTTGCGCCGTCTGCCGGTGGACGAGCGCGCCGCGGGTTAGGGCAGTTCGGCGAGGACCGCGTCGGTGAACACGGGCCATGCGGTCTTCGCCCAGTCCCCGAAGTCCCGGTCGGTCAGTGCGACGCAGGCCGCCCGGGCCTGTGGGTCGACCCACAGGAACGTGCCGGACTGGCCGAAGTGCCCGAAGGTGCGCGGCGACGAGTTCGCGCCGGTCCAATGTGGACTCTTGTGGTCGCGGAGTTCGAAGCCGAGCCCCCAGTCGTTGGGGCGCTGGTGGCCCAGCCCCGGCAGCACGCCGGACAGACCGGGGAACACGACCTGAGTGGCCTGCAAGAAGGTCGCCGTTGCGATCAGGTTCGGTGAGCAGAGTTCGGCGGCGAAGCGGGCCAGGTCGTTCGCGGTGGACACGCCACCGGCGGCGGGCGAACCGGGCAGGCGCGAGGACTTCATGCCGAGTGGCTGGAACACGGCCTCGTCGAGGTAGTCCGGGAACGGGATGTCGGATGCCTGCGCGACGGTGTCGGCGAGCACCTCGAAGCCCGCGTTCGAGTAGAGCCTGCGGGTGCCGGGCGCCGCGACGGGCTTGTGCTCGTTGTAGGCGAGGCCGGACGCGTGCGAGATCAGGTGCCGCACGGTCGAGCCTGCCGGGCCTGCCTGCTGGTCCCATTCGACCGCGCCTTCTTCGACCGCGATCAGGGTCGCGTACGCGGTGAACAGCTTGGTCACCGAGGCCAGCGGGAACTCGCGGTCGAGGTCGCCGTGACTGCCGACGATCGTGCCGGTCGCGCCCAGCACCACCGCAGCGGCGTTCGGCACCGGCCAGTCCGCCACCATCCGCACACTGTCCATGCCGCATACCGTACGAGCAGCGTTTCCGCGCCCGCGCGGAAGGGGGCGGTCACCGGTCCGACCCCGTTGTCCAACCGGTGAACCACAGCAGTGCGTACCCGCTGCGATGACCACCAAACCTGCGATGATCGGGCCGTGGACATCGACTTCGACTCGGCGCTGGTGTACTCGATCCCGATGCGCAACAAGTTCCGGCGAATCACCGTGCGCAACGGCATGCTGCTGCGTGGACCGGCCGGGTGGGGTGAGTTCAGCCCGTTCGAGGACTACTCGGACGCCGAGGTGCTGCCCTGGCTCGCCGCCGCCGTCGAAACGACACACCGCCCCTGGCCGGTGCCGTTGCGCGACCGGATCCCGATCAACTGCACGGTTCCGGTGGTCTCGCCGGAGCGCGCCGAGGAGATCGTGCGCGTGTCAGGGTGCGCGACGGCCAAAGTGAAGGTCGCCGACCCTGGCGTGTCCATTGTGGAGGATTGCGAGCGGGTGGCCGCGGTGCGCGACGCCCTCGGTCCGGCCGGCGCGATCCGGGTGGACGCGAACGCGGCCTGGGACGTGGACACCGCCATCGCCGCGATTCGCGAGCTGGACAAGGCCGCTGGCGGCCTGGAATACGTCGAGCAGCCCTGTCCCGGCCTGGCCGACCTGGCCGCCGTACGGCGCAGGGTGGACGTGCGAATCGCGGCCGACGAGTCGATCCGCCGCGCCGAGGATCCGATGCGGGTCGCGGTGGCCGGGGCCGCGGACGTCGCCGTGTTGAAGGTGCAGCCACTGGGCGGCGTCGCGCGGACGCTGGCGGTCGCGCAAGCGTGCGGCCTGCCGTGCGTGGTGTCCTCGGCGGTGGAGACCAGCGTCGGGCTCGCCGCCGGGCTCGCGCTCGCTGGCGCGCTGCCCGAGCTGGATTTCGCCTGCGGCCTTGGCACGATGTCGCTGCTGACCGCCGATGTCGTGCCGGATTCGTTGCGCCCCAAGGACGGCTGGCTACCGGTGCCGACCGCGTCGCCCGCGCCAGACCCGAGCCTGGTGCACGCGGACGAGGCCGTCACCGCCTACTGGCGCGATCGCCTGCGCCGGGTCGCCGCGCTCGACGCCCGGTAACCCTCAGCGCTTACGCAACCAGCGGATCAGCAGGAACAGCACGACCGCACCGGCGAGGAGCGGAATGACCCGCTTGGCAACGGACGGACCGGCGTAGTCGAGCAGGTCGATCGGTTCGACCTGAGGCTCGGCCACCACGCGCAGCTTGGGCGGGGTCGCCGCAGGATCGTCGGTGCTCGTGCTGACCGCCGCGCCGTTGGTCGCGGGCACGGCCGCGACCGGGCGGCTGACCTCGGCCTTCACGGTCGGCTTCGGCTTCGCGGCAGCAGCGGCACGCGGCGCGGGCTTCGCGGGCTCTTGCCTTGCGGCTTCCGGCTTGGCGGCTTCCGGCTTCGCGGCCTCGGTCGCAGCTTCGGCAGGCTTCTCGGCCGCGGCGACTGGCTTGGCCGCCGCCGTGGTGCGCGTGCGGGGCGTGGTGGTGCGCTTGCGCGGGGCCGGTTTGGGCGCGGCCTCCCCTGCCGGGGCGGACACGCCGAGCTGGGCGGCGAGGGCGGACGCGAAGGTGTCCAGGATCTTGCCGCCGACCTCGGAGATCATGCCTCGGCCGAACTGCGCGGGCTTGCCGGTGATCGCCAGGTCGGTGGCGACCGTGCCGCTCGTGTTGCCGCCGTCCGCCTTGAGGGTCACGGTGACCGTCGCGGACGCGGTGCCGTTGCCGCGCGAATCCTTGCCGGATGCCTTGATCACCACCCGGTGCGACTGCTCGTCGATCTCGACGAACTGGCCGGATCCCTTGTACAGCAAGGAAACCGGACCGAGCTTGACCTTGACGCTGCCGGTGAACTCCGAGCCGTCGACCTCGGTGAGAGTGGCTCCCGGCATGCACGGGGCAACCTTGGCCGGGTCGGTCACCGCTGCCCAGACAACGTCCAGCGCCGCCGGCACGGTGAACTGATGTTCCAGTTGCACTCTGGGCCTCCTTCTCAGACACAACCCGAGGGTGACGTTACGCAGCCCGGCCGCGCACGTCACCCTCGGGCGTGAGTCACCGGCCGGTCAGCCACCCACCGCGGTCGTGATCGCGCGAGCGGTGAGCACCTTGGCGAGGTGTTCACGATATGCCGCGTCGGCGTTGCCGTCACTGGTCGGCTGGGTCGACTCGGCGGCGTGCTGGGCCGCGTTCCGAATCGCTTCAGCGGTTGCCGGCTCGCCTACCAGGGCCGTTTCCACCCCGCTCGCACGGATCGGCGTCGCGCCCATGTTGGTCAGCGCGACTTTCGCCTCCGCGATCGTGCCGTTCTCGGCGCGGACCGTCGCCGCGACCGCCACGATCGACCACGCCTGCGCGACGCGGTTGAACTTCTCGTAGTGCGCACCCCAATTCGTGTGCTTGGTCACTCTCGCGCCGAGCAGCACCTCGTCCGGGGCCAGCGCGGTCGTGAAGAAGTCGACGAAGAACTCACTCGCCGGTACCGAACGACGCCCGTTCGGCCCGGCGATGAGCAGTTCCGCGTCCATCGCCAGCACCGGCGCGAGCAGATCGCCCGCCGGGTCGGCGTGCGCGATGGCGCCGCCGAACGTGCCCCGGTGCCGGATCTGCGGGTCGGCGACGGTGTCGGTCGCCTCAGCGAGCAGCCGCGCGTGGGTGCGCACCAGTTCGTCGCGCTGCACGTCGTAGTGCGTGGTCATGGCGCCGATCACGATGGCATCGCCGTCGTCGCGGACCCCGCGCAGTTCGGCGACCTTGCCCAGATCGACCACTGTGGACGGTTCGGCCAACCGGACGCGCAGGACCGGCAGCAGGCTCTGCCCACCGGCCAGCACCTTGGCGTCCTCACCCGCCTCGGCGAGCGCGGCCACCGCTTCTTCCACTGTGGACGGTGCGACGTAGTCGAAGGCAGCGGGGATCATCGGGCACCTCCTGCGGTGTTGATCGCCCGCCAGACCCGTTGTGGGCTGCACGGCATCTCGACGTCGGTCACGCCGAGGTGGCGCACCGCGTCGACGACCGCGTTGACCACGGCGGGCGTGGACGCGATCGTGCCCGCCTCGCCGACGCCCTTGACGCCCAGCGGGTTCGTGGTGGACGCGGTCTCGGTGCGGTCGGTGGTGAACGTGGGCAGGTCGGCCGCGCTGGGCAGCAGGTAGTCGGCGAACGTGCCGGTGCTCAGCGTGCCCGATTCGTCGAAGACGGCCTCCTCGTAGAGGGCCTGGGCGATGCCCTGGGCCAGCCCGCCGTGCACCTGGCCGTCCACGATCAGCGGGTTCACCACCTTGCCGACGTCGTCGACGCACACGTAGGACCGGATCGTCACCTTGCCCGTCTCGGTGTCCACCTCGGTGGCGCACAGGTGCGTGCCGTGCGGGAAGGAGAAGTTCTCCGGGTCGAACGTGGCATCCGAGTCCAGGCTCGGCTCGATGCCATCCGGCAGGTTGTGCGCCATGAAAACCGCGAACGCGACGTCCTGCATGCTGGTCGACGATTCGGTGCCGCGCACGGTGAACTTGCCGTCCACGAAATCGAGGTCGTCCTCGCTGCACTCCATCAGGTGCGCGGCGACCGTGCGCGCCTTGGCCACCACCTTCTCGGCCGCCTTCACCAGCGCGATGCCGCCGACCGTCAGCGAACGCGATCCGTAGGTGTCCAGGCCCTTGTGCGAGGACTGGGTGTCGCCATGCAGCACCTCGACGTCCTCGAACGGGATGCCGAGCTGGTCGGCCACGATCTGGCTCCACGCCGTCTCATGCCCCTGACCGTGCGCGGACGAGCCGGTGACCACCTCGACCTTGCCGGTGGCCAGCATCCGGATCGACGCGTACTCCCAGCCTCCCGCGCCATAGTCCAGCGAGCCGAGCACCCGCGAGGGCGCCAGACCGCACATCTCGGTGAACGTGGAGACGCCGATGCCCAGCTGCACCGGGTCGTTCGCCTCGCGGCGGCGCCGCTGCTCGGCGCGCAGCCCGGCATAGTCGAACAGCTGGGTGGCTTTCTCCGTCGCCGCTTCGTAGTTGCCCGAGTCGTAGGTGAGCCCGCAGACCGTGGTGAACGGGAACTCCTCGTGCTTGATCCAGTTGCGTTCGCGGATCTCGATCGGGTCGACGCCGATCTCGGCGGCGAGCTCGTCCATCAACCGCTCGATCGCGAACGTGGCCTCCGGCCGCCCCGCGCCCCGGTACGCGTCGGTGAGCGTCTTGTTGGTGAACACGTTCGTGCAGGTGAAGTGGTAGGCGGGGATCTTGTAGATGGCGTTGAACATGAACGCGCCCAGGATCGGCACGCCCGGCCCGACCAGGCCGAGGTACGCGCCCATGTCGGCGAGCAGTTCGACCTTGAGCCCGGTGATCGTGCCGTCGCGGCGCGCGGTCAGGGTGAGGTCCTGGATCTGGTCGCGGCCGTGGTGCGCGGTGAGCATGCAGTCCGACCGGCTCTCGGTCCACTTGACCGGTTTGCCCAGCCGCTGCGCGATCGACAGGGCCAGCAGTTCCTCCGGCAGCACCGCGATCTTGCCGCCGAACCCACCGCCGACGTCCGGCGCGATCACCCGCAGTTTGTGCTCGGGCAGGCCCAGCGTGAGCGCGGCCATGGTCTTGAGAATGTGCGGGATCTGGGTCGACGCCCACACCGTGATCTGTGGCCCGGTCGGGTCGACCACGGCCGAGCGCGGTTCCATGAACGCGGGCACCAGCCGCTGTTGGCGGTAGCGGCGTTTCAGCACGATTTCCGCGTCGGCAATGGCTTGTTCGACGTCCGCCCCGGTGCCCGCGGCGCCCGAGTCGAATGTCCACGCGGCATTGCGGTTGGTGCCGAGATCCGGGTGGACCAGCGGGGAATCCTGCGCCAGCGCGGCTTCCATGTCCAGCACGACCGGCAGGTCCTCGTAGTCGACATCGATGGCGCCGAGCGCGTCGTCCGCCTCGTAGGCGCTGCGCGCGACCACGACGGCCACGCCCTCACCCGCGAAGTTGACCGTGTCGGCGGCCAGCATCGGCCTGCGCGGGCTCTTCATGTCCGGCGTGATCGGCCAGGCGCACGGCATGCCGACGGTGCCGTCCGGGTCGAGGTCGGTCGCGGTGTACACGGCGAGCACGCCGGGCATGGTCTTCGCGGCGGAGGTGTCGATGTTGGTGATCCGCGCGTGTGCCATCGGGCTGCGCAGGATGGCCAGGTGCAGCATGCCGGGCAGGATGATGTTGTCGGTCCACCGGGTGCGCCCGGTGATCAGGTGCGAATCTTCCTTGCGCCGCCGGGCTTTGCCGATTTCGTGCTCGATGGTCGACGTCACGAGGCACCCCCACTCGGCTGCATTTTGGCCGCCGCGTCGCGAACCGCGCGCACGATGTTCTGGTAACCCGTGCAGCGGCACAGGTTTCCTTCCAGACCGTGCCGCACCTGCGCCTCGTCCGGATCGGGATTGTCGGCGAGCAGGTCGATGGACTGCATGATCATGCCGGGCGTGCAGAAACCGCACTGCAGCGCGTGATTCTCGTGAAACGCCTGCTGCACCGGATGCAACTTGCCGTCCCGGGCGATGCCCTCGATCGTCGTCACCTCGCGCCCGTCCGCCTGCACCGCGAGGACCGAGCAGGATTTCACGCTCTGGCCGTCGAGGTGCACCGTGCAGGCCCCGCAGTTGCTGGTGTCGCAACCGATGACCGTGCCGACCTTGCCCAGCCGCTCGCGCAGGTAGTGCACCAGCAGCAGGCGGGGTTCGACATCATCCGTATAAGAAGTTCCGTCCACAGTGACGGTAATGCGCATGGGGCCTCCAGTGCTGGGGCAGGCAGATCCACGCGAGCGGGCCTGTGGTCCGACTCACATCAACACACCCTGCTCCCTTGATGACCTACAGACAAGGCCAGGTCAGCACGGGTTTTGTAGAACACGCCCCTGGTGCCGCAGATGCGGTGCGAACCGCGCCGGGCGCCCTGAAATGCGGAATTGGTCCACTCGTTCAGGGCACCCAGCGGGTGTCTCAAAATGAGTCAGACGACCTCGTTGAGCTTGCCGGTGGCGACGTCGAACACGAAGCCCGGCACCGCGTCCGTCTTCGGCACGAACGGGCTCGCCTTGATCCGCGCGATCGACTGCCGCACATCGGTTTCCAGATCGCTGAACGCTTCCGCTGCCCAGCCGGGCTGGATCCCCACTTCGTCGGCGATGGACTGCTTGAAGGCGTCGTCGGTGAAGGTCAGCATGCCGCGGTCGGTGTGGTGGATCAGGATGATCTCCTCGGTGCCGAGCAGCCGCCGGCTGATCTCGAGCGAGCTGATCTCGTCCTCGGTGATCACGCCGCCCGCGTTGCGGATCCCGCGTTGCGGATGACGTGCGCCTCGCCCTCCTGGCCGAGCACGCCGTAGACGTTGATCCGCGCGAGTGGGGAATCCAGTCCATCGACGCCTGCGCATATCCGCAATCTGGTTCACATCACCAGAACCAGTCGCAATCCGACATCCCTACCGGTGGATCCGCCCGCTGGCCGCCGTCAACCGCTCGCCCCGGCCGCCCCAGCGCAGCGCGATCATCTCCGCCGCGATCGACACCGCGGTCTCCTCCGGCGTGCGCGCACCGAGGTCGAGACCGATCGGCGAGGAGAGCCTGTCCAGTTCGTCCTCGGTCATGCCCGCCTCGCGCAACCGGACAAGCCGGTCCTCGTGCGTGCGCCGCGAGCCCATCGCGCCGATGTAGCCGAGTTCCAGCCGGAGCGCGACTTCCAGCAGCGGCACGTCGAACTTGGGGTCGTGGGTGAGCACCGCGACCACGGTGCGCTGATCGATCCGGCCCGCCTCCGCCTCGGCCTTCAGGTACCGGTGCGGCCAGTCGACGATCACCTCGTGCGCCTCGGGGAAACGGGTCGCGGTGGCGAACACCGGGCGCGCGTCGCACACGGTCACCCGGTAGCCGAGGAACGAACCCAGCCCGGCCATCGCCGACGCGAAGTCGATCGCGCCGAAGACCAGCATGCGCGGCGGCGGCTCGAACGAGTTCACGAACACCGACATGCCCTCGCCCCGGCGCTGCCCGTCCGGGCCGTAGTGCAGGGTCGCGCTGCGCCCGCTGACGAGCAGCCCGCGCGCGTCGTCGGAGACCGCGTCGTTGGCCCTGGTCGAACCGAGGTCGCCGGTCACCCGATCCGGCCAGATGATCAGGCGCTTGCCCAGCCAGCTCTCGTCCGGATGCGCGATGACCGTCGCGATGCTGACCGGTTTCTCGTCCTTGACCGCGGCGACGATCTCCCCGAACTCCGGAAACCCTTGCTGGTCAACGGGTTCCACGTAGACGTCCAGAATCCCGCCACAGGTCAGGCCGACCGCGAACGCGTCGTCGTCGGAAACGCCGTAGCGCTCCAGGACCGGCGAGCCCTCGTCGATGACCTGCTTGGCCAGCTCGTAGACCGCGCCCTCGACGCAGCCGCCGGACACGCTGCCGTAAACCTGGCCGTCGTCCGCAACGAGCATGGCGGAACCGGGCTCGCGCGGGGCGGAATGGAACGTCGCCACCACGGTACCCAGCCCCGTCCGCTCGCCTGCGAGCCAGCGGCGGTGCACTTCTTCAAGCACGTCACGCATCGCGCATCTCCCGTAGGAGGATTTCCAGTGTGTTCAGGCTATGTCCCGCGAGCAGCCTGTCAACGTGCGGCACCGCGGCCGCCACCCCGGACTGAACCGGTTGGTAACCGGCATGGCCGGCATGCGGATTCACCCAGAACACCGCCTTCGCCAATCGGCGCAACCGGGCCATCTGCTCGCCGAGTAGCGCGGGATCGCCTCGTTCCCACCCATCGGAAAACACAACGACCATGGCCTGGCGCGCTATTCCGCGCTGGCCCCACCGGTCCAGAAAAGCCTTGACTCCGTCACCCAGACGCGTGCCGCCCGCGTAGTCGGGCACCGCGTGCGCGGCGGCGATCAGTGCCTCTTCAGGATCGCGGTGCCGCAGTTGACGAGAAAGCCTGGTCAACCGGGTACCGATGGTGAAAACCTCGGTACTGGCGGGCGTTCGGCGCACCACAGCGTGGGCGAATCGCAGCAACGCGTCAGCGTACGGTTGCATCGAACCGGAGACGTCGAGCAACAGCACGACTTTGCGAGGTCGCAGGCTGCGCCGCGTGTACTTCAACCGGATCGGTTCGCCGCCCGCCGCGATCACCGCGCGCATGGTCCGTCTGCGGTCCAACCGATCCCGCCCACCCGGCCGGTAGCGCACCGCGCGGCGACGCGGCGGATCGATGCGCAGCAACGCGATCAGTTCGCGCAGGTGTTCGCGTTCTGCTTTGGTCAGCCCGCTGATGTCCTTGTGCCGCAGCACTTCCAGATCGCTCGCGGCGACCCGCAACTGCGGCGCTTCATTCGATTCACCATCCGCGTTCGCGGTGGAATCGTTGCGCAGCGCCGCGATCAGCGCCTGTTTCGGTTGGGGCGTCGACGTGATGCGTGGACGCGGTACCGGTATCGGGGTGAACCAGGCCGCGAACGCCTCGTCGTAGCGCGGCAGATCGTCCGGTTCCGCGCACAACGTCAACCGGCCCGCCCAGTACAGGTCGGCCGGATCGGCCGGATCCAGCCACTGCACGGCCTGTAGGTACGCGTCGGTCCTGGTCGCGTCGCAGGCCAGCCCGGCGCAGCGCAGCGCCGAGGTGAACCCGACCAGGCCGGCCAGCGGACTGGCCGACCGGTCCTGATCCGTCATACCGCCATTGTCGCTCAGTCCACGGCCACTGGAACCCGCTCCGGCACGCCGAACCACCGCGTCAGCGCATCAGCCAGGCCGTCCGTACCGCATCCCTGAATGGATGGAGCCGCTGCCCAGGCCACATATCCGTCCGGCCGAACCAGCAACCCCGCCAGCTCAGGGCGTGCCGAGCAGGTCTTGACCAGCACGTTGATCCGCTCGCCCCACTCCGCCGCGAGTTCGGCCAGCCGGCCGACACCGAGATCGACCAGCACCGGCCGCCCGTCCGCGCAGCACTCCCCGAGCCGGGTGCCGTCGTCGAACGCCAGATCAGGGGTGCGCCTGCCGGCCAGCGGGTGATCGCCGCCCAGGTCGTAGTCGATCCACAACCCGGCCAGCTTCTTCGCGAAGTAGGTGATGCCGTCGCGGGTGCCGATCAGATCGGTGACCACGTTGCGCAGCGCGCTGGTCTGCACGTCCGGTCGCATCAGCGCGACCTGCGCCCGGTTCCAGTCCAGCACCCACGCGCCGACCGGATGCCGTTCGGTGGTGTAGGTGTCCAGCAGGCCCTCCGGCGCGGTGCCCCTGATCGTCGCGGCCAGCTTCCAGCCCAGGTTGAGCACGTCGCCGACGCCCAGGTTGAGGCCCTGACCGCCGAACGGCGAGTGCACGTGCGCCGCGTCGCCCGCCAGCAGCACCCGGCCCCTGCGGTACTCGCTGACCTGCCGTGCGTGGTCGGTGAACCGGGTCGACGAGTGCACCGCGGTGATCCGCACATCCTCGACGCCGCTCACGGTGCGCAGGCTGGTTTCCAGCTCCTGCGCGGTGATCGGCGCATCGCGGTCGATCGGCGGGCCGTCGTACTCGACGGTGAGAATGCGCCCCGGCACCGGCCCGTAGACCAGCATGCCCTTGGCGGTCCTGGTCCAGCCCACCGGCAGTTTTTCCGCGCCCTCGATGTCCACGATGGCCTGATGCCCGGTGATCGTCGGGTCGGTGCCGGGAAAGTCGAATCCGGCGATTTTGCGCACGATGCTGCGGCCACCGTCGCAGCCGACCAGCCAGTCCGCGGTGATCCGCTCGCCGTCCGCCAGTTCGACGGTCACCCCGTCGCCGTCGTCGACGAAGCCGGCGAGTTCCACACCCCTGCGCACCAACGCGCCCTGCTCCCGCGCCCAGCCGCCGAAGATCCGCTCGATGGCCTGCTGGTTGACCATCATCACGCCGGTCGCCGGGTTCGGCTCGAAGTCCGCGTCATCCAGGTCGGTCTGGCCGCCGTCCAGCACGAAGATGCCGCCGAAGTGGCCACGCAGCTTCGACTGCCGCTGCGCCGCGGCGAACGGTAGCCGGGCGCCCGCGCTCGACATGAACGCCGACATCGCGGCCATGGCCTCGTCCTGCACCGCGCGCAGCTGCGGCAGCAGGCCGCGCCAGTACGCGGCCTCCGCCGTCACCACGTTGATCCCGCCCGCCTTGATCGTGGTGCTCGGCTCGGTCAGTCGCTCGATGACGAGCGTGCGCACCCCGCGCAGCGCGAGCTCGCCCGCCAGCGCCAACCCGACCGGTCCGGCCCCCGCCACCAACACTTCGTAGTCGTTGTCCCTCATGCCCTCATCTTGTATCCGGTACAAAAATATGTCGAGTACTATTTTCAACCATGACCGAGACCAGCCTGCGCGAACGCAAGAAGCAGGAGACGCGCCGCCGCATCTCCAACGTCGCGACCGGGCTGTTCATGACGAGAGGGTTCGACAACGTCACCGTCGCGGAGATCGCCGAAGCCGCGAACGTGTCCAAGATGACGGTTTTCAACTACTTCCCGCGCAAGGAAGAGCTGTTCTTCGATCGCGGCCCGGAAGCCGTCGACCTGCTCGACAAGGCCATCCGCGACCGCGCCCCCGGCGAATCGGTGATCAACGCGCTGCGCGGGCTGCTGCTGCGCCTGACCGAACAACGCCACGCGCTCAGCGCCCTGCTGGACACCATCGGACCGTTCGTGCAGGTCGTCCAGGACAGCCCGGCTTTGCAAGCAGGCGCGCTACAACTGGTCAACGACCTGGAAACGCACCTGGCCGCCGAATTCGCCGAGGTCACCAGCGGCCAACCGACCGACCCGCTGCCCGCCCTCGCCGCCGGACTGGTCGTCGCCACCATCCGCACGCTCTACCAGCACGCGACCCGCCGGATCCTGGCGGGCGAGCCAGCCGACGAGATCTACCCGGACCAGATCGCGCTGGTCAACAAGGCCTTCGACATGCTCGACGCGGCCATCGGCGACCAGCTCTGATCACCCGCCTGTGATCACCCGTCCGTGATCACCCGGCCAGCAGCGCGTCCAACCCGGCCGCGACCACCCGGTCCGCGTCCTCCCGGTACTTCAGCACCGCGCCGAGCGTCAACGCCGCCGACTCGGCGTCCAGATCCTCGCGGCCCAGTGCGAGCAGCGCCTGCGCCCAGTCCAGCGTCTCCGCCACCCCGGGCGGCTTGAGCAACTCCATCGCGCGCAACCGGCGCACCGCACCGGACACCTTCGCGGCCAGCCGCTCGTCGATACCCGGCAGCTTGGTGCGCAGGATCGCCAGTTCCCGTTGCAGGTCAGGGTGTTCGAGCCAGTGGTAGAGGCAACGGCGCTTGAGCGCGTCGTGCACCTCGCGAGTCCGGTTGGAGGTCAGCACCACCAGCGGCGGCACCTCCGCGCGCACCTCGCCCAGTTCTGGGATGGTCACCGCGTTCTCGCCGAGCACCTCCAGCAGGAACGCCTCGAACTCGTCGTCGGCCCGGTCGATCTCGTCAACGAGCAACACGCACGGCGACTCGCGCAACGCCCGCAACAACGGCCTGGCCAGCAGGAACCGGGACGTGTAGAGCGAAGCCTCGGCCTCGTCGGCGTCCAGCGGCGCGCCACCCGTCGCCGTCTCCAACGTGCGCAGGTGCAGCAACTGGCGCGGGAAATCCCAGTCGTAGAGCGCAGCCGCCGCGTCGATGCCCTCGTGGCACTGCAACCGGATCAGCGGCACGTCCAGCGCGTTGGCCAGCGCCAGCGCCAGCGACGTCTTACCGGTCCCCGGTTCGCCCTCGCAGAACAGCGGCCGACGCATCCGCAGCGCGAGGAAGGCAGCGGTGGCGAGGCCGCGATCGGCAAGGTAGCCGACCCGGTCCAGCGCCGAGGACAATTCGTCAGGGCTCTCGTACTCGCTCACCACAGGTTCAGAGCATAGAGCCGGAATCAGGGTCGCCATCAGGGAAGAGCCAGGGCTGTTCCCCGATGGCGGCCTGCGATCCAGCGGCAAAACTGGCTACATGAGCGAAAACACTTACTACGCGGCCGAATCCCAGACCCAGGCTCCGGTTCGCCGGTTCCTCCGCAGCCGCAACGACCGCATGATCGCGGGCGTGTGCGGTGGCGCCGCCCGGTACTTCGGCGTCGACGCCACGCTGCTGCGGGTGATCCTGGTGCTCGCCGCGATCCTCGGCATCGGCACGGGCGTCCTGCTCTACCTGGCCTGCTGGCTGCTGATCCCCGAAGAAGCCTGATCAGCTCGTCCACTGGTGATCAGGCCGAGCGGCCCGGTTCCAGCAGTTCGTGCAGGCGCTGCGGCATCCGCTTCTCCAGCCCGAACGGCTCAAGATGCGCCTGGAACACCTCGTCGAAGGCGCGCGTGATACTGGTCGTGTCCCAGTTCTCGCGGTGCAGGATCGGCTGCTTGAAATGGGGCTGGCCGACGACGTGCAGATCACTGCCGTTGAGCCGGATCAACTGTCCGGTGATGCCGTTCGCGGCGTCGGCCAGCAGGAAGACCACCAGCGGCGCCACCTTGCTCGGCGTGCGGTCCGGGGGGATCGCCCGCAGGCTCCGCTCGGACTTCCACACCATCCTGGTATGCGCCACCGGGCACACCGCGTTGACCCTGATACCCAGCGCGTCCAGGTCCAGCGCCCACGAATAGGTCAACGACGCCACCGCGCCCTTGCTCGCCGCGTACGCGCCCAGCCGGCGCTGGCCGAGCAGGGCGCCGGAGGCGATGTTCACGATCGACCCGGCGATGCCCGCGTCCCGCATCGCCTCGATCGCCGCGAGGCCACAGCTGAACAGCCCGAACACGTTCACGTCGAACAGCTCGCGCAGCTGCGCGTAACTGTCCTCCAACGGCGACGCCTCGTAGTTGAGCCCCGCGTTGTTGACCAGCCCGTCGATCTTGCCGAACTCCGCGACACACGTCCCGATCAGGCCGGCGGCCTGCTCGGGGTCGGTGATGTCGTGCCCACTGGCCACCGCCGTGCCGCCGTGCCCGCGAATGTTCTCCGCGGTCTGCTCGGCCAGCTCCTCGTCGATGTCGTTGACGATCACGCAGGCCCCGGCATGCGCGATGTGCGTGGCATACGCCTCGCCGAGTCCCCGCCCAGCGCCGGTCACCACGATCGCCTTGTCGTCGAGCATCCCCATGGTTTTCGCTCCTACCGCTGGGGGCCTACGTCTTCCCACGCACACCCCATCCCGTGCCCCATAGCACCTAGTCCAGGGTCACCGAACCCGGTCACGGAGAGGGGGTGGAGCTCGACGAAAAGTCACAGAGCTGCGCCGAACGGACGACGGTCTTCTGCCCAACGGTATGGCGCACTGATCATCAACACACCACTGGTGGTCCCATTCGGGCAGTTCGCCCCACCTTCGGGTAACGCCCAGACAACGCTGCGCCGGAAGAGTGACACGCTAAGTACCCACAGGTTCATCCACAGCAGTGCATAACTCACCCGCACGAATGGAGTAGCGCTACCCAGCGTATGGATCTACCAGGACTTTCACGTTTCTTTCCTGATCTTGAATCGTGACTCTCCGCCCGAGTTGACAAGTTCAATTCGATAGCGGTCCCAGTCGAAGCATGGTGTACCAGCGACTGGACGCCGTACTGGACGAACTGAACCAGCGCTTCGGCGGTTTGCTGGCAGCGCCGCGCCAGGCAGCACAGCGCGGGCGACTCGATGCAGTACACGGCCCAGACGGGGTCTGGCGCAGCTCGCGTAAAGCCGTTGACGCCTACCGGCGTGCCCGCCATCAACGCCGACCTGACAAGTGCTGAGCAGAACACGCGAAGGCCCGGACACCTGAGTGTCCGGGCCTTCGGTTGGAACGTCAGTTACCTGACCGGCTGGATCAGAAGTCCATGCCGCCCGCGTCGGGAGCGGCCGGAGCGGCGCCAGCCTTCTCGGGCTTGTCCGCGACAACTGCCTCGGTGGTCAGGAACAGCGCCGCGATGGAGGCGGCGTTCTGCAGCGCGGAGCGGGTGACCTTGGCCGGGTCGATGATGCCGGCCTTGATCAGGTCCTTGTACTCGCCGGTGGCAGCGTCAAGGCCCTCGCCCGAGGGGAGGTTCTTGACCTTCTCCACCACGACGCCGCCTTCGAGGCCGGCGTTGACCGCGATCTGCTTGAGCGGGGCTTCCAGGGCCAGCCGAACGATGGCGGCACCGGTGGCCTCGTCACCGTCGAGGCCGAGGCCGTCGAAGCTGGTCAGCGCGGCCTGCAACAGCGCCACACCACCGCCAGCGACGATGCCCTCTTCAACGGCGGCCTTGGCGTTGCGCACCGCGTCCTCGATGCGGTGCTTGCGCTCCTTGAGCTCGACCTCGGTGGCAGCACCGGCCTTGATGACCGCAACACCGCCGGCCAGCTTGGCCAGGCGCTCCTGCAGCTTCTCGCGGTCGTAGTCCGAGTCGCTCTTCTCGATCTCGGCACGGATCTGGGAGACCCGGCCCTGGATCTGCTCGGCGTCGCCGGCACCTTCGACGATGGTGGTCTCGTCCTTGGTCACCACGACCTTGCGGGCCTTGCCCAGCAGGCCGAGGTCGGCGTTCTCGAGCTTGAGCCCGACGTCCTCGGAGATCACGGTGCCGCCGGTGAGGGTGGCCATGTCCTGCAGCATCGCCTTGCGACGGTCACCGAAGCCCGGGGCCTTGACGGCGACGGACTTGAAGGTGCCGCGGATCTTGTTGACGACCAGGGTGGCCAGGGCCTCGCCCTCGACGTCCTCGGCGATGATCAGCAGCGGCTTGCCGCCCTGCATGACCTTCTCCAGCAGCGGGAGCAGGTCCTTGATGGTGGAGATCTTGGAGCTGTAGAGCAGGATGTACGGGTCGTCCAGGACGGCTTCCTGGCGGTCCGGGTCGGTCACGAAGTAACCGGCGAGGAAGCCCTTGTCGAAGCGCATACCTTCGGTGAGCTCGAGTTCCAGCCCCAGGGACTGGCTCTCCTCGACCGTGATGACGCCTTCCTTGCCGACCTTGTCCATCGCCTCGGCGATGAGCTGGCCGATCACGGGGTCAGCAGCGGAGATCGACGCGGTAGCGGCGATCTGCTCCTTGGTCTCGACCTCTTTGGCGGTCTTGAGCAGCGACTGGGCGACGGCCTCGACGGCCTTCTCGATGCCGCGCTTGAGGGCCATCGGGTTCGCACCCGCGGCCACGTTGCGCAGACCCTCGCGCACCAGCGCCTGAGCCAGCACGGTCGCGGTGGTCGTACCGTCACCCGCGACGTCGTCGGTCTTCTTGGCAACTTCCTTGACGAGCTCGGCCCCGATCTTCTCCCACGGGTCTTCGAGCTCGATTTCCTTGGCGATCGACACACCATCGTTAGTGATGGTGGGAGCGCCCCACTTCTTCTCAAGAACGACGTTGCGGCCCTTGGGGCCCAGCGTCACCTTGACGGTGTCGGCGAGGATGTTCATGCCGCGCTCAAGACCGCGGCGGGCATCCTCGTCGAAGGCGATCATCTTGGCCATTGCGGTGTGGTCCTCCGGAGCTGAATACCGTCGCCGCAGGTAGCAGCGACAGCCAGGACAACGTGCGTGGCCAGGCTCGGTGCCCGCGACGGACGACTGGCTCGGGAATCCCCGTACGCCAGCCTCACCGTCCCGACCTCATATCTGGCACTCGGGGGGCCCGAGTGCCAATGCCGTGTTTAGCACTCTCCGCTGCCGAGTGCAAGAAGCACTGGTCAGAGCGGGTGCCAGGTCAGGCGTTGGTGAGCCAGATGATCAGCACGCCGACCACGACGAGCACCGCCACGACCACCAGCGTCGGCACCAGCCACCTCGGCAGGCCGCTGCCCGAGTCGGTGGAGAACGCGCTCGTGCCCGCGGGCATCGGCGGCCGCAGCCGCACCGGGTCGTTGCTCGACGGCCCCATGGCCGGCTGAGCGCTCGGGAACGAGGGCCGGGGCGGGTAGGAGCTGACCGGGTTCGGACCACTGTTCGGCCCGGTCATCGGGTTCGGGCGCGGCGGCTGGGGTTGCTGCTGGGGGCGCGGCATCAACACGGTGCGGGCCGCGGCGATCAACTGACGGCAGTCCGGGTAACGGCGGTTCGGCTCCTTCGACATGCCGCGCCGGATCACCTCGTCGATCGCGGGTGGCAGGTTGGTGAGCGCCGAGAGCGAGGGCGGCTCGCTGTTCAGATGCCCGGAGATCACCTCGGGCACGCTGCCGGAGAACGGCGGCCGGCCGGACAGGCACGCGAACAACACGCACGCCATCGAGTACTCGTCGGTGCGGCCGTCCACCGGCTCACCGCGCAGGTGCTCTGGCGCCGCGTAGGTGGGCGAGCCGAGAAAGTCGCCGCCCCGGGTGCGGTGACCGGTGGCGCCGCGCCGGGTCAGGCCGAAGTCGGCGAGGTAGACGTGCTCGTTCGCGGACTCCTTGGCGGTCACCAGTACGTTCGCCGGCTTCACGTCCAGGTGCACGAGGCCGCGTTCGTGCAGCATGTCCAGGGCCTCGGCGACCTGGCTGAGCAGCGCCACCGCCCGGACCGGCACCAGCGGGCGGTCCTTGATCAGGCTCGCCAGGTCCGACCCGTCGACCAGCCGCATGGCGATGTAGAGCAGGCCCTCGGCCTCACCGAAGTCGTAGAGCGGCACCACGTTGGAGTGGTCGATCGCGGAGGTGTTGCGCGCCTCGTCGACGAACCGCTCGCGGAACTCCGGGTCCTTCGTCAGGTGTTCGGCGATGACCTTCAACGCGACCTTGCGGCCCAGCCGGACATCCGTCGCCCGGTACATGACGCTCATACCGCCGCGGCCGAGTACACCGTCAATGCGGTAATGACCGATGCGACGCCCGGTGAGGTCCTCCGACACGCAGCGCAGCCTAACCGGTCAGTGATCCTCCGGAACCAGCGCGGCCAGCGCGGCGGCCATCACCCGGGGACTGTGCGACTGGGTGAGCACCTGGCCCGGCCCTGCGAAGTCGAGCACGAGGCCCTCACCGGTGCGCACCGACTGGTCCCCGGACGGGCTGCGCGCCCGCAACCGGCACTGCACCGCTTCCTGATAGGCGACCACGTGACCAGCCTCGACCGTGATCAGCTCACCGGGTCCGAGCACGACCAGGTCGACCGCGCCACAACACGACAGCACCAGCGGGCCGATCCCGGCCGCGTGCGCGAGGAAGCCGACCGTGCCACCGAACATGTCGTGGAACCCCGGCCAGTTCGGGTCGAGCGCGATGGTGCTGGCCGCGGCCAGCCAACTGTCCTTGCCGACGCACCAGCCCTGCGAGCCGTCGAGGTCGATGGTGAACAGGTCACCGGGGAGATTCGCCGCGACGTCCACCCAGCCACCATCCGGCGTCGCGGTGAACACCGACGCGTCCCGCCACGACTTGGCGAGCAGCCGGAACGCCGTCTCCTTGGCGCGCTCGACGCCGATCCCGTAGCTGCTGGCCAGCATCGCCGACGGCGCGGCCTGCGCGGCCTCGCCCGGCGCCAGCAGCAGTCGAGCCACCCCGAACGTCGGCGTGTGCCTGGTGCGAACCTGCACGTGACCGTCCCCTCCCGACAATCCCCTTCCCGCGTCGCAGTCTGACACGGGAGCCGAACCCCCACCGGATCCCCTATCGCCCCGGCGCGCCGTGACAGGGCAGGATCACGGACATGCTGTCGGTCGAGGAGCACCGGGTCCGGATCGCCGAACTGATCGGCGCGCTGCCCATCGTCAACCTGCCGGTCGCCGAGTGTCTCGGCCTGGTGCTCGCCGAGGACGTGCGCTCGCCGGTGTCGCTGCCACCGTTCGACAACTCCGCCATGGACGGCTACGCGGTCCGCGCCGCCGACCTGCGTGGCGCGAGCCAAGGCACCCCCGTCGAACTCCCGGTCGCGGGCGACATCCCAGCCGGTCGAACCGACCCGGTCACCCTTGCCGAAGGCACCGTGCTGCGCATCATGACCGGCGCGCCGGTGCCGTCGGGCGCGGACAGTGTCATCCAGGTCGAGCAGACGGACGGCGGCACCGAGCGGGTGCGGATCTTCGAAGCGGTCGAGCTCGGCAACCACCTGCGCCTGCGCGGCGAAGACGTGGGCCAGGGCGACACCGTGCTCCGCGCAGGCACCGTGCTCGGCCCGTCCCACCTCGGCCTCGCCGCGGCGGTCGGCTCGGCGAGGCTGCCGGTCCGCAGGCCCCGCGTCGTCGTGCTCTCGACCGGATCCGAACTCGTCGAGCCGGGCAATCCGCTGCTGCCCGGCCAGATCTACGAGTCCAACAGCGTCATGCTCGCGACCGCGGTACGCGCCATCGGCGGTGCCGCCGAAATCCTCCGGTTCGTGCCCGACGACGTGACCGCGTTCCACGCCATCCTCGCCGAGAAACTCCCCGGCGCCGACCTGCTGATCACCTCCGGCGGCGTGAGCGCGGGCGCGTACGAGGTGGTCAAGGACGCCCTGACCGGCCAAGGCGTCGAGTTCGTCCGGGTCGCCATGCAGCCCGGCGGCCCCCAGGGCGCAGGCCGCTACCGGGGCGTCGCCGTGGCCACCCTGCCCGGCAACCCGGTCAGCTCGGCATTGTCCTTCGAACTGTTCCTGCGCCCCAACCTGCTCGCCGCCATGGGCTTCGCCGACGTCGACCGCCCCACCGCGACCGCACGGCTGGCCAAGGGCGTGCGCACCCCGCTGGGCAGGCGCCAGTACCGCCGCGCCCACTTCAACGCCGACACCGGCCTGGTCGACGTCGTCGGCGGCCCCGGCTCCCACCTGCTCGCGTCCCTCGCCGCGGCGAACTGCCTGATGGTCATCCCCGAGGAAGCCAGCGAGCTCCCCGACAACGCCGAGGTACAGGTCATCCTGCTGGACTGAGCGCGCTGTAACCGGTTGCGCCGTTCGGGGCGTTGCGTGCGTAACAGATACGTAGGACGTTTCCGAGGGTTGGGAGTTCTGTCCGTTTCGATTGGTCCACTCGGCATCGCCGTTGGGCCATCCAGATGCAGCCGAAAGTTGCGTGAACGAATTCACGCAAGCTTTATCCCCGCAGGTCAGCGATGCCTATACAGATGCTTGATGACTGCCTGCAACCGTCTGCCCACAGCATGCCGTTGATGACAACCTGTGACTCGAATTACACTTAACGCAAGCTGGGCGGTCGAAGAATCCGTGCGCCGTCGGGGGGCGCATGGATTCCTCGGCCGCCCAGCCGTCTGAAGGGGGCACCCGGTAGGGAACACTGGCCAGGTCCAGCCACCCCGACGGATGAGAGACATGAGCGGCTCAGTCGAACCGACCAACCAGCAGGGTTTCCTCCCGCACCTCATCGAGCTGACGAAGCAGACCCTGCCGCCGATGCACCCCGCCGGGCGGCCGTTCGTGCTGGGTGGCGTGGTCGGGACGTTGCTGCTGCGCAGGCTGTGGCGCCCGCTCGGCCTGCTCGGGATGATCCTGACCGGCTGGTGCGCCTGGTTCTTCCGCGAGCCCAAGCGCGTCGCGCCGACCCGCCCCGGACTGGTGGTCGCCTCGGCGGATGGCACCGTGTCGCAGGTCGTGCCCGCGTCACCCCCGGCCGAGCTCGGCATCGGCGACGGGCAGATGCTGCGGATCAGCGTCTTCCTTTCCATTTTCGACGTGCACGTGCAACGGTTGCCCGCGACCGGCGAGATCCGCCGGATCGCCTACCGGCCCGGCAAGTTCCTCTCCGCCGACCTGGACAAGGCCAGCGAGGACAACGAGCGCAACACCCTGCTGATCCGCACCGAGGACACCGGCCAGGACCTGGTCGTGGTGCAGATCGCCGGCCTCGTCGCCCGCAGGATCGTCTGCTCCGTGCGCGAAGGCGAACGCGGAACGGTCGGTCAGACCTACGGTCTGATCCGGTTCGGTTCCCGGGTCGACACCTACGTCCCGCTCGGCAGTCGCATACTCGTCGAACCGGGCCAACACACCATCGGCGGCGAAACGGTGCTCGCCGAACTGGCAGGAGAGAGTCGTGGCGCGTAACACCCCACATGGGGTCAGGGTCCTGCCCAACGCGGTGACCGTGCTCGCCCTGTGCGCCGGCCTGTCGGCAGTGCAGTTCGCCTACAGCAAGAACCTCTCGCTGACCATCGCCGCGATCGCGGTCGCCGCCGTGCTGGACGGGCTCGACGGTCGCATCGCGCGACTGCTCGACGCGACCAGCAAGATGGGCGCCGAACTGGACTCGCTGTCCGACTCGGTCGCCTTCGGCGTCTCGCCCGCGCTCGCGCTCTACATCTGGAAACTGCACACCCAACCGTTCGGCTGGGTGATCGCGCTGATCTTCGCCGTCTGCATGATCCTGCGGCTGGCCAGGTTCAACACCCTGCTCGACGACACCGAGCAACCCCCGTTCGCCAAGGAGTTCTTCACCGGCGTCCCCGCCCCGGCGGGCGGCCTGCTCGCCGTGCTGCCGATCGCGATCACCGCGGAATGGGGCGAGGGCTGGTGGTCTTCGCTGTTGGCGGTCTCGCTGTGGTCGGTCGCGATCGCGGTGCTGCTGATCAGCCGGATCCCGACCATGTCGCTCAAGACCATCCGGGTGCCCGCCCGCGCGGTCGCGCCGCTGCTGGGGCTCGTCGCCCTGCTGGCCGCCGCGATCATCATCTACCCGCTGGGCGCCCTGGTGTTCGCGATGGTCGTGTACCTGCTGCACATCCCGTTCTCGGTGCGCCGCTACTACTGGCTGGGCCGCCACCCGGAAGCCTGGACGATCCCCCCGCGCGAACGCCGCGCCATCCGCCGCGCGAGCAGCGCCCGCCGCCTCGGCCTGCGCCCGCCCCTGCGACGCGTCGCGGGCGCGGCACGTCGCGCGGTCCGGATGCCGAGGCCGTGGGACCGCACCGGCCAGGACGACGACTCGAACGTCCGCCAACTCGACCCGCTAGGCCCGCAGACCGCGCCGTTCACCATCCGGCGCGGCTGGCGGCGCATCGGCCTGCGCCGCGACGGCGGCGTCCGGCGCATCGGCCAACCCCGCTCCGGCCCTGGCGAACGTCGCTCGGGCTAAACCGCCAGATCTGGCTCGAGTTCGGCGCTGAGTCCGTGCACCAGCCGGATCCAGGCGCGCGCGGTGGTTTCCTTGGCTGTGACGTTGATCGACCGGTACGAGGACGCCGCGCTGCGCTCGCTGTGCCGGATGACCTCGTCGTAGAACCAGTCCGAGCTGATCACCGCCAGCGTCGCCGACGACCTGGCCAGTTTCGCGCGCAGCGCGGCGGCGTCGACGAGCCGGAACGTGCGCGTGATCGACGACGCGGTCACACCGTGTTCGTCGTAGGTGATTTCGCCCGCGTTCAACGCAAGGCGCATGCGGATCCGTTCCTCGACGGGATGCACCGCGTTGTGCGCGATCAACGCCTGGACCAGGGTGTCCGGCAGGAGGTCGGAAAACAGCACCTTGGGCACGTGCGCCGGTGCCAGGATCAGGATTCCGTCGCCTCTGTCCTCCCGGCGGCACGAAGTCCACGGGATGCCCGCAGCGTCGAACGCCTCGTGCATCGACCGATACATGCCGTGACGAACACGGACCTGATTCATGTTCGTTCTGCTGTGCCGCCCGAAGCCTTCGATGTCCACGGTGACAATGGTGCAGTGCGCCGTGGTCAGGAAAATCGTCTCCGAGTCAGCCATCGGCGAACTCTTAATCTCGATCGAAGCGCCGTTTACCTGCGTCATGGTCCCTCCTTGGCTGGGGGCACACTCACGACGATACGGTCGCGGGACCGGTAACCACTAGCACACACAGGACACTGTTCGGTTACCGTAACCAAGAATGCGCACGGATACGGCAACTACTGCCGACACCATGTGGTATACCTGTCGGGTCCTTGATCCACCGCTGCCGACCGGAGGGCCTGATGGCCTCGTCGAAGTCGTCCGTTGTCGCGGGGTGGGAACTTGCGCTCCGCCTCCGCGAACGACGCGAGGAGCTCAACATCGAGGTCCGGACGATCACCGGCGAACTGGGGTTCAGTCGCAACTACTGGTCGGCGGTAGAGAACGAGCGCAAAGTCCTCACCGACGAGAACCTCGTCAAGATCATCGAGCTGTTCGGCTTCAATTCGGCCGAAGGCCGGGAATTGCACGACCTCAGCATGGCCGCCCGCGAGCACCACTGGGCAGCGGACTACGCCGAATTGCTGGACAGTCGACTGCAACGCCTCTATGGCATCGAGGACAGCGCGGACAGCGTCCGGATCTACGAAAGCATCCTCGTGCCCGGTTTACTCCAAACGCCGGAATACGCCCATGCGATCATGGCTCCTGCCGTTGTACTGCGCAAGGTCGAAGTCGATCAAAGAATCGATGTACGACAACGACGACAAGAACGCCTGACCGGCCAAAAACCGTTACGGCTGACTGCCGTGATCAGCGAAGCCGTGCTCCGCCAACAGATCGGTGGTCCCGCGGTACTGCATCAGCAGTTGACGCATCTCATCGAGCTGACCGAGGCACACCCGGACACCATCGAAATCCGCGTGGTTCCGTTCACAGCGAAATCCTGCGGGCTGTTCGGATCGGCCACGGTCTACATCTATGAGTTCGACAACCCACGGCTGCCCACAACCGCGTGGCAGGAAACCGTGACAACGTGGGGATTCATCGCTGATCCCAGCGAGATCAGGAATCTCAGCACAACCTTTGACGCCGCACTCACGAGCACGTTGAGTGCCTCCCATTCGGTGGAATTGATCCACCGGATAAGGCAGGAGTTGGCTTGACGAGCAGGGTTTCCACCGGATCTGAAATTAATCAAAACGGGTGGTTCAAGAGCAGTTATTCCAATGCCGCAGGTGCCTGCGTCGAGATCAAGTTCGGCGACGGCACGATTCTGGTCCGAGACAGCAAGGACAAGCGCACCGGCCAGCCGATGCTGTCCATCGCCGCAGCCGAATGGCGCTCATTCTTGACGGCTGTCGCACAGCGGAACAGTTAAGGAGTTTCGTCGATAGTGGCGGCGGCCCTGCCGCCGTCCACTCTCTCATTCGCCCCTGGGTAAGACGGGGAGAACGTGCGACTCGCACTGCCATCCGACTCTGCAGGCCGTGCGCGAGCTCAGTTTCCGTTCATGTCGAGCAGGGCGCGCAGGTTGGTGGTGTAGTCCTCGAAGGCGCGCCTGCCGCGGTGGGTGAGGGCGACGTAGGTGACCGGCGTTCTGCGCTGGTGGGTCTTGGTGATCTCGACGTAGTCGGCGTCCTCCAGTTTGCGCAGGTGCGTGGAGAGGTTGCCCGCGGTCATGTCGAGCATCTTCTGCAACCGCGGGAACGGGATCCGGTCGCCCGCGCCGAGACCGGCGAGGGCGACCGTGACGCGGAGCCGAGCTTGGGCGTGGATGACCGCGTCCAGTTCGGGAAGCGGGTCGGTCATAGCGCGGGCACGCTCGCGTCCGCGCTGGTGCAGCCAGGACCCGAGCCGCGGTAGCCGCGCCAGCCGTAGTACGCGGACTGGACGAGAAATCCGCCGCCACCGGCCAGCGCGAGGACCATGAAGTTGCCGGGTACCCCGGCGTACACGCTGCCCGCGCCCGAGATCAGCATCCAGGCGCCGATGGCGTACTGCGGCCAACTGTGGAACATCGCGCCGCCGACCAGGTAGAGGACGCCGACCAGCAGCAGCACGCTGCCGGACCAGAGCAGGGTGACCTGGTCGTTGGT
>DASXOJ010000298.1:0-16870 GCA_036494465.1 Pseudonocardiaceae bacterium | reverse complement strand
ACCTGCGGGATGGCCCGGGTGTTGGCGCTGCTTCCGTACAACCGCAGATCCGTCTGAGGGACGTGCGCAATGCCGTCCTCGTCGATATCGATATCGGTTGTCCGGGAATCGATTCCGTCGCGGTGTGGGTGTGTGAACCCGGACGACGGGCGTCGGTGGGGAAATGGGGTTGCGTGGTCATGGGCGTTGGTATTCCACGTTCGCGTCCAGGACTGCCGCGGCTCGGACGTTGGCGTACTGGCGTGGGGATGATGTCGGTGATCCTGCCGGGCGCGGCGACGACGCTGGGCCGGTGGCTGGACAGCTGGCTGATGCGGCGCCCTGGCCGGCATCGTGGCCAGCGAATCCGCAGTCATGCTGGGCTTGGTGGTGTCCGCGATGGGCGGATTGGTGCGCCGACCCGGGGCTCGGGTGGTAACCGCCGCGGGCTGAGGCACCATGCGAGCTGCACACAAGATCAAAGCCTGCCAACACGACCTTCCACATCGGAAGAATCCGTTGACAGGCTTTGGTTTCCCGCTGTGCGCCGTCAGGGACTTGAACCCCGAACCCGCTGGTTAAGAGCCAGCTGCTCTGCCAATTGAGCTAACGGCGCGTGCTGGCTTCGGTTTCCCTTGCCAACGGAGGAAAGATTAACACAGGGCGACCGCAGCGCTGAAATCGGGGGGCCGGTTTCGGGCTGTACCTCCTGTCACACACCGGGAAACGGCCCCGAAACGCGAACGGGGCCCCGATGACAGTGCACCGGAGCCCCGTTACGTGGGGTGAGTGACGGGGATCGAACCCGCGACACCTAGGATCACAACCTAGTGCTCTACCGACTGAGCTACACCCACCACGCGACCAGGGAGCAACCCCCTGGCGGTGCGAATATCGTAGCGCATCCGGATCACCGCGCAAAAACGGGCCTTGTCAGGACTCCGGCTGCTGCCCGAGCAGCTCGGCGGCCACCGCGCGAGCGGTCTGGGTGGTCGGGCCGGGGGCGGGTACGAACGCGGTCCGGCGGTAGTACTGCAGCTCAAGGATGGACTCCTTGATGTCTGCGAGCGCCCGGTGCGCGAGGCCCTTGCCGGGCTGCGCGTAGTAGATCCTCGGGTACCAGCGCCTGCACAGTTCCTTGATCGAGGACACGTCGACCATGCGGTAGTGCAGGTAGGAGTCCAGCGCGGGCATGTCCCTTGCGATGAAGCCACGGTCGGTCGCGATGGAGTTGCCTGCCAGTGGCACGGTGCCGGGCTCGGGGATGTGCAGCTTGATGTAGTCGAGCACCTGCTGTTCGGCTTCCGCCAGGGTGACGGGGGAGCGGCGGACCTCCTCGGTCAGGCCGGATTTCGCGTGCATCGTCCGCACCACATCGGGCATCCCGTCCAAGGCGGCGTCGTCGGCGTGGATGACCACGTCGACGCCCTCCCCGAGGATGTTGAGGTTCGCGTCCGTCACCAGCGCCGCGATCTCGATGAGGGCGTCTTTGCCCAGATCGAGCCCGGTCATCTCACAGTCGATCCACACCAGGTGCTCTGCCACCCGGGCAGCCTAACCGGCCGGTTCGAGGAATGGGGTGAGGATGCCCGGCGTCGCCTCTTCCGCGAATGCCAGTCCCTCGGATTTCTCCAGGTCGAGCACGTGAAAGACGCCGGGACCCGCCGCGGTCGTCGCGGCGAGGGTGATCAACCCGGTCCGGCGCTGGAAGAACGACTCGTGCACCCGCCAGCCGATGATGCCGGTGCGCTGCAAGGCGACGGTCTTGCGGTCCAGCGAGCCGAACCGGGTGACCAGGTAAGCACCGGCCAGGGTGTGGCCGAGATTGCGGAACCGGTCGTAGCCGAGGGCGATCGCGATCGGGATGGTGATCAACGCCACCTGCCACGGCCACTGCGGCAGCCAGCCCGAGGGCAGCGTCGCGAGCCAGAGCGCCAGGATCAGCACGATCGCGGGCACCAGGGTGCGCAGCAGGCGCCTGCGCAGCGCGACCCTGGGGTGCGGCAGCAGCGGGGCGGTGGTCGGCGAGGTCGGCTCGTTGACGACGCTGCCCGCGACCCGGTTGGCCTCGTCCAGCGGGCCGGGCGGCATCAGCACGTGCGCCTGGTTGCGGGCCTGGAGGCCGGTCGCCACCGCGAGGCAGCGGGCGCCGTTGGCCAGGCGCAGCAGCAGTGGCTGACTGACCTCGACGCCGCGCAGCCGCGCCTCCTCGATGGTCACCGCCGACTTGGTCAGCAGGCCGCGCCGCACGTGCAGGGTGTGGTCGGGTTCCCTGGTCAGCCGGTAACCGGCGAACTGGACGATGTAGACGATCATCGACCCGCCGAGCACCACGATCAGGCCGCCGATGGTGCCGATCGCGATGACCACGCCGGTCGGCGTGTTCTCGATCCAGTGCAGCCCGGTGCGCACCGAGCCGATGTTGGCCACGTCGATGCCGAGCTCGTTCACGGTCCGCCAGATGATGCCGGCCAGCGCGGCGATCGCGGCGAGACCGGAGAGGGTCAGCGGGGCGTAGCGCAGCCACTTCCGTTGCAGCGACGCGATTTCCACGCCTGCCTCGGCGTGCTCCGCCGGGGTCGCGGTGATCAGGTCGGTGTGCGGGGCGATGGTCGCCGTGCGAGTGAGCAGCGCGCGGCGGACCTGCTCGGCCTCGGTCGCGGTGACCGCATCGAGCACGAGGCCCTTGTGCTTCTTCTGTTCGTGCTGGCCGGTGCCGATCCGCACCGCGGTCACGCTGAACAGGCGGTGCCCGAGCTTGGCGGTGGACTCGACGGTGCGGACCCGTTCGCGCCGGGTGGCCAGCTTCTGCCGGAAGATCAGGCCGGTGTGCATCTCGACCTGCTCGTCGGTGACCCGGTACTTGGTGGTCGCCCAGTGCAGCAGCCCCCGCAGCACCAGCAGCGCGATCACGCCGAGGCCCCACAGCAGGTGCCAGAGGTTCTCGTTGCCGATCGCGAACAACGCCACGACCAGCGGGATGATCAGCCCGAGCACCTCGTTGAACGGGCGGACCAGCATGGTCCTCGGGGTCAACCGGTGCCATTCCGAGATGGGCATGACGGCGGCGGGCATCGGCGGCAGGTCGGCCAGGTCGGCGACGACCGGCTCGTTCGTCGGCGTGCTCACGTGGCATCACCGTGCGTCGCCTGGGTCGTGCGGGTCAGTTCCTCGACGAGCTGGGTCGCGTCGGCGTCGGCGAGCCCGTTGATCTCGATCGGACCGGCGGCGGACGCGGTGGTGATGGTGACCGTGGCGAGGCCGAGCACCTGCTCCAACGGACCGCGCTTGGTGTCCACGGTCTGGATCCGCGACGCGGGCGCCACCCGCCACTCCCGGCTGAACCAGCCCGACCTGGTGAACACCGCGTCCGAGCTGGACTCCCAGCGGTGCACCCGGTAGCGCCACTGCGGCATGACGCCGACGTGCACCACGGCGAGCACGATCGTGATGATCAGCGTGTAGATCAGCCAGCCCGGTGCGGGGTCGGCGAGCACCAGGCCGAGGACCTGGCCGACGATCAGCAGCAGCCACATGCCTGCCGGGCGCAGCGTCCACCAGAGGATGGCGCGCGGGTGGACCCGGTGGGCTGGCGTGCGCAGCCGCAGCGGTCCGGTGGGCGGAACCGGAGCGGGTGTGGACAGGCCGGATCCAGGTACCGGATCAGTGGTGGGTCCGTTGTGCATGTGTTGATCCTGTCAGCCACCGGATGCCTGGCGGAGTGCCAGTCGTCGTTGATTGATGCTGACAGATGTCATGCCGGCCCGCGGGTGAACCGCGATGGCCCGCTTCCGGCGCAGTGGGAGCGGGACCGTCGGGGGTGGTGCTATCGGCGTGCACTGCCGATGGGGACGATCAGGGCTCGGCCTTGACCGAGGCGTCGACGGCGGCGTCCCGGAGGATCGCGCGCAGCCTGCCGACTTCGAGTGGAGCGAGCACCGCGGTCTCGCCGGGTGGCGCGACCAGCACGATGTGCCCGCCGCTGGCGAAAACCGTCAGTTCCCTGCGGCGTCCTGCCACGTCACGACAACCGATCGACCATTCCTTGCGTGGCGCCATCACTGCCCCCACCCTGTCGTCGTGGTCCTGCGCATCGTTCGTGCTAACACGTGACGTCTCCATGTGTTGTGCCTTGTTGTTCGAGGGACGCCCGCGGCACCGGAACATGACGCGGGTTCGGGTAGGAAGGATCCCCCAGTGGAGCAATCGTTTCTGGTACCACTAGCGTCACACAAGGTCTGATCACTAGCGTCACATCAAGATCCCGGGTTGCCTGATTGTGAGGTTGTAGCATGACCGACCCACGACATGTCGTGATTGTTGGTTCAGGCCTTGCCGGCGCCTCGGCTGCTGCCGCGCTGCGCGAGCGCGGGTTTGCCGGAAAAGTGACGCTGTTCGGTCAAGATCGCTACCGCCCCTACGAGTTGCCCGCCCTGTCCAAGGGAATTCTGCTCGGCGACGCCGACCACCCGGACTGGGTGCACGAAGAGGGCTTTTACCTCGAACACGACATCGAAGTGCGCACGTCGAGCCGGATCACCCAACTCCGGCCCGACGAGCAGATCGTGGTCGATTCGGATGGCACCACGCACCACTACGACCGGCTGCTGCTCGCCACCGGATCCAAGCCGAGGCGGCTGCCGCTCGCGGGCGGCGACCGGCCCGGTCTGCACACGCTGCGCACCCTGGACGACGCCAACAACCTGCGCACCGGCCTGGTGGCCGGCGCGCGGGTGGTGGTCATCGGCGGCGGCTGGATCGGCTGCGAGGTGGCCGCCGCCGCGCGCAGTCACGACGCGCACGTGACCGTGGTGGAATCGCTGGTCCTGCCGCTGCACCGGATCCTGGGCAACACCATCGGCGAGGTCTTCCGCGACCTGCACGCCGAGCACGGCGTGCACTGGCACTTTGGCGTCGGGGTCGACTCGATCAGTGGCGGCTCGGGCGACACCGAAGTGGTCAAGCTGACCGACGGCACGGAGCTGACCGCGGATGTGGTCGTGGTTGCGATCGGGGCGGGACCGGACGTCACGCTGGCCAAGGAAGCCGGGTTGAGGATCGCCGACGACGGCGGGGTCGCGGTGGACGCGGCGCTGCGCACGTCGGTGCCGGAGATCTACGCGGCGGGCGACATCGCATCGCACGCGCACCCGCGCTACGGCAAGCCGATCCGGGTCGAGCACTGGGCCAACGCCAAGGACCAGGGCGCGCACGCGGCCGGTTCGATGCTGGGCGGCGAAGACCCCTACACCGCGTCGCCGTACTTCTTCTCCGACCAGTACGACCTTGGCCTGGAGTACCGGGGCATCGCCGATCCGGACGCCTGCGAACTGGTGGTGCGCGGCGATCTCGCCAGCCGCGAGTTCATCGCGTTCTGGCTCTCCGACGGCATGGTCGGCGCCGCGCTGAACGTGAACTCGTGGGACGACGGCGACGCGCTCGCCGCGCTGGTCGACAACGGTGTCCCGGTGACCGCGGAACAGTTGCGCGACGCGGATCTCGGCACGTTGAGCTGATCGGCTCAATACTCACTCAACGCAAGCAGCCGGACACGCGAACAATGCGTGGCCGGCTGCTTTCTCTTGCGCGATTCAGTCTCTCTACGTGCATACAGCGGTGGAGAAATATCCATTCGGGCGCTGGTTTTGCGACAAACCAGCGCTAATCTGCCGATGTGTCCTGTATCACCTCGCGTCGATGTTTCGACCAAGGCCGCCCTCTGCACGGTCCACCGTCCGTGAGGTCCTAACCGATTCAGTACTGGGGAGTAACTGAGCTGGGGGAGGAGAAGTTCGATGACCCATGCGGTCGAGCCGAATGGGGTGGCCGATCCGGCGTCCGGGGCTCCACGGCAGTTGACGATGCTGCTCAGACCTGAGCTGGACAGCCTCGCCGAAGAGATCATCACCGAGATCAGGCGCAGCATTCCCGAATACGCGCGCCCGATCGACGGCCCGTACGGGCAGGCGTTGCGCGTCGGCGTGAGCATGGCGATCTCGGCGTTCGTCGACCAGGTCGGCGATCCGAGCGTGCCACGCGAGCACCGGGACGACGTCTGTCGCAAACTCGGGCAGAACGAGGAACGCGAAGGCCGCAGCCTGGACACCCTCCAGGCCGCGTACCGCGTCGGCGGGCGGGTGGCCTGGCAGCGGATCATGAAGGTGGGCAGGCGCAACAGCTTCTCCTCCACGACCATGTCGCAGCTGGCCGACGCCCTGTTCGGCTACCTCGACGAGCTGGCGTCACTGTCGCTCGCGGGCTACACCGAGGCGCGCGCCCGCTCGGCTGAGGCGGTCGAGGACTGGCGGCGCAGGCTGCTGCACCTGATCCTGGAATGCGCCGCCGTGCCGGACAACGCGATCAGCGAACTGGCGGCGCTGGCGCGCTGGCAGGTGCCCACCGACGTCACGCTGGTCGCGGCGACCTCCGGCGCGACAGTGGCCCGGCCGCTGCTGGATGAGGACATCCTGATCGACCTGCGCGGCGCCGAACCGTATCTGCTGATCCCCGGCGCGCTGACCCCGGCGCGGCTGCACACCCTGCACACCGCGCTGCCCGGTGAACGCCTCGCGGTCGGCGTCACCGTGGCGCTGCGGGACGCGGTGGACTCGCTGCGCTGGGCGCGGCAGGCGCTGACCATGGCGGTGCACGGGGTGTTCGGGCCCGGCAAGGTCGTCAACTGCGCCGATCACCTGTCCACTGTGTGGCTGCTGTCCGACACCGCGCTGATCGACCAGATCAGCAAACGCCAACTCGCCGCGCTGAACGGCCTGACCAGCAAACAGCGCACCCGGTTACTGGAGACGCTCGGCGCGTGGCTGCGCACCAGAGGGGGCGCGGCCGAGATCGCCGAGCAGCTCAACGTGCACCCGCAGACGGTGCGCTATCGCATGCGGCAGTTGGAGAAGACCTTCGGCCAACGGCTAGACGACCCGGACGAGCGCTTCGCGCTGGAACTCGTGCTGCGCGCGTCCCGGTTGCGCGAACTCGCGCAGCGGTGGAAGGACCCCGAGCCCATCGTCCATCCCGCCGCGTCCTGAACAGACATCAGCCGGGGTGGCCACCCCGGCTGATGTCTTCTCCGCGCCCGAAAAGTGGTTCAGGAGGAGGGTACGGTCACGGTCGGCTCGCCAAGGGTGAGCGTGATGGTGTTGCCGGAACCCGGGATGATCGCGTTGATGATCGGCGTGTTCAGCAGACCGCAGTTGCTGAACTTCGGAATCGTGTAGGTGCCGGAGATGTTGCCACCGGTCAACACGTTGAAGCCGTCTTCGGAAGTCAGTTGGACGGTGGCCGGGCTGGTCTGGCAGGAGTTGCCGACCGGCACGTCGATGCCTGCGATCTTCACGTCCGTCAGCCGGATGGTGATCGTCGACGTGCTGGCGATGCCGCCGGTGTCACCGTCCACCGCGCCGGTGGTCGCACCGTCCTGGACGAACTCGGTGGTCGCGGTGACCGGCAGGAAACCGAGCTCGGTGAACGAACCCGTGGCAGGCGGCAGGTTCAGGTCGGCGCTGAAGGTGTTGTTGTCCACGTCCAGCGTCGCGTCGAGGGTGCCAGGACCGAGGTTCATCGACGAGCTGGTCGCCTTGATGGTGGTGCTGCCGTTGATCGGGTAGGAGGCCAGCAGTGAGTCGTCGGCCGGGGCGGCGCTGGCGGACGGCACGGCGACCAGCATGCCGGCGACGGCCAGGCCGCCCGCGGCGACGGCGGTAATCGTTTTGCGCAGGCGGATCGAAATCATGAAGAATCTCCTGTGGGTGAAATGAATCGAGGCCCGAGATTACTCGCGAGTAGTTTACTGCTCTCCCTATTGTGGGACAAGGAATTATTCGCCTCGTGACCGGCGAAAAATTGCGTTCTGATGATAAATTCGATTGGCGTTTTCGCGCACCCTCCTCAGTGGATTCCGAGCAGGCTGTTCAAACTGGTCGGCGCGACCGAAACCCACGGCCCCGCAGGTGGATTGGCCAACGGTGGCAGGCCGCCACCGTGCGGCGAGTTGGCCGAACCGCGCACATCGACACCGCTGGCCGGTGACGACGTACAGGACGCGCTGGTGTTCATCGGCACCGGCGCGGTATTGGTGCTGTCCGGTTGACCCGCGCCGCCGTAACCATCGGTGCATTCCGACGGGTTGAAGAACGTCGGAATCAGGCCGAAGTTCGCGCCGTCGCCGGTGATGACCGACGAACCCGCCGCGATCGCGGCCGGTGACGCGGACAGGAACTCGGTGATGCCGGTTTCCCTGGTCTGCGCGAGATCGGCGATGTTGATCAGGTTCGCGATCAGGTCACCGAGGCTGGGATCGTTGTCGTGCAACAGCTGGGAGATCTGATCGGCCGCACCCGGCGCGTTGTTGATCAGCGCGCGCAGGTCCGGATCGGAGCGGTCCAACTGCTGTGCGATCAGCTCCGCGTTGCGCCCGAACGCCTCCAGTGCGTCGGACTCCTGGTTCTGCGTCTGCAAAACCGTCTGGCTGTCGTTGATCAGTTGCTGGGTGGACGGCAGGTCGTCGGTGGCCGCCTTGGTCAGGCTGCTGCTGGTGTCCAGCAACGTCTGCAGGTTCGGCCCCTGCCCCTGGAAGGCGTTGTCCAGCTCGTCGACCACCGTGCGCAGCGACTGGTCGGGCACGGACGCGGCCAGGCCGTCGATGCTCTGCAACAGGTCCTGCACCGGCAGCGGGGTCTGGGTGTCCTGCTGCGGGATCGTGTCGTCGGCACCGAGGTACGGGCCGTTGCCGGTCTTGGGGCGCAGGTCGATGTACTGCTCACCGACCGCGGAACGGTCCGCGACCACGGCCTGCACCTGCGCGGGAATGCGCGGCGCCGAATCGTTGATGTCCAGGTCGGCGACGACGCCGTCCGGGCTGAGGTTGATCGTGCCGATCTTGCCGACCGTGACACCCCGGTAGGTGACGTCGCCGTTCGGGAACGCCCCGCCCGCCTGCGTCAGGTCGACGTGCACCACGTAGTAACCGGGCAGGCCGACGTAGCGACCGAGATCCGCATAGCGGAGTCCGATGTAGACGATGACGGTGAGGCCGATCACGAGGAACGCGACGATCTTGACCCTGGTCGCGGTGGTGAGCATCAGTTGCCTCCCTGCGACGTCGTCGTGCTCGACGGCGGCGGGCTGGTCGACGTGCCGGTCGTGGTGGTCGTCGACCCGGTGGTCGTCGTGCCGGTCGTGGTCGACGGCGGCGTCGTGCTGGACGGCGGCGGACTGGTGGTCGTGGTTGGCAGTAGTGACACGGTGCCGCTGGCGGACGGGATCGGCAGCGGCGGCAGCTGTACCTTCTTGGCCTGGGCTTCGCTGCCCGGTACCGGCGGCAGCAGGTCCATCAGCGGCGCCACGCCCGCGCCCGGCGTGAGAATGTCGGTGAAGCCGCCATCGCCGTTGGGGTCCGGGGTCATCATCAGCGTCTCGGCGTTGATGTGCAGGTACAGGTTCAGGTATGAGCCCTTGGTGCCGTCCAGGACCGCGTCGGTGAACGGGTAGGTGAACATCACCTGCAACGCCTGCGGCAGCGCGGCACCCGCGTTGGCCAGCTGTCGCAGCGTCGGCGCAAGCGCTTGCAGGTCGGCGACCATGTCCTTCTCGCTCTTGTTGACCGTGTCGATCGCGACCCCGGACAGCGTGTTCAGCGAGTCGAGCATGCTGACCAGCTGCTGCCGCTGCTGGTCGAGGATCTGCAGGCCAGGCGCGAGGTTCTGGAGCACGTTGCCGATCTGCTGATCGCGGTTGGCAAGTGCACCCGCCAACTGGTTGATGCCGTCGAGCGCAGCGGTGATGTCCTGCTTGTGACTGTCGAGGTTGTTGACGAGTTGATCAATATTGATCAACATTGATCGTATTGACGGCTCATTACCGCTAAGCGCAGTGTTCAGTTGTTTCGTGATGGTCTGTAGTTGACCGATACCGCCACCGTTGAGCAGCAGCGACAACGCGCCGAAGACCTCTTCGACCTCGGGGTTCCGGTTGGTGCGGGTCAACGGGATGGTCGCGTTGTTGATCAACGTGCCCTGTGCGCCGTTGCCCGGTGGCGCGAGCTCGATGTACTTCTCGCCGAGCAGGCTGGTCTGTTGCAGCGACGCGGTCGCGTTCCCGGGCAGGTGCACGTCACCGTTGACCAACATGGTGACGTTCGCGGTCCAGCCGTTCTTGGGCAACGTGATCGACGTGACCCGGCCGACCGCGACGTCGTTCACCTTCACCGCCGCCTGCGGCACCAGGTCGAGCACGTCGGAGAACTGCGCGGTCACCGTGTACGGATGCGAGCCGACGTCCGCGCCACCGGGCAGCGGCAGGTCGTAGACACCACCGAACCCACCACTGGTGCTGGAACCGCAGCCGGCGAGCACCATCGTGATGGTGCCGAGCGCGGCGATAGTGCTGGCAAGACGGCGTTTCACCGGCCACCCCCTGAGGTCTTGCCGTAGACCGTGCCCAGTGGCAGCGGCAGTTCCGGCAGCGACTTGGCCTGGTCCGGTGTCACCGGGGCGAACGAGTTCTGCGGCGTCCCTGGCGCGAGCTCCGGGATATAGCCGCGACCGTCCAGCGTGTGCGTGGTCGTGTCGTACGCACCGAGCAGGTTGTCCACCGCGAGCGGCGCGTCGTCCAGCGCCTCGGCCAGCGAGGAGCGCTCGTTGGTGAGGATCTGGCTGATCGAGTTCAGCTTGGTCACGTTGCTCTGGATGCGGCCCCGGTTCTGCCGGATGAACCCCTGCACCTGGGCGAGCGCGTCGGCGAGCTGGTTGAGCGCCTGGCCGAGGTCCTGGCGGTCGGCGGCGAGGAACCCGGACACCGACGCCAGCTGCTGCGTGACGCTCTGCACCTGGTCGTTGTTGTTCTTCAGCATGGTGGTGAACTGCTGGAGGCTGTCGATGGTCTGGAACAGGTTGTCCTGCGACCCGGACAGCGTCCGCGTCGCGGCGCCGAGCTGCTGGATCATGGTGCCGAGCGCGGCGCCGTTGCCATCCAGGTTCGCCGCGCCCACGTTGAGCAGGTTGGACAGCGCACCGTTCTTGTTCGCCCCGTTCGGGCCGAGCGCGGTGGCCAGCTGGTTGAGCGTCGAGTACAGCTGATCCAGCTCGACCGGGGTCTGGGTGCGGCCGATCGGGATGGTCGCGTTGTCCTTCATCTGCGGGCCGCCGGTGTAGGCCGGGGTGAGCTGGACGTAGCGGTCGGACACCACGCTCGGCGAGATCACGGCGGCGTCCGCGTTGGCGGGCACCTGGACGCCGTCATCCAGCGTCATCACGACCTTGACCTGCTTGCCCTGCGGCTGCACCGAGTCGATGGTGCCCACGGTGACGCCGAGGACGCGCAGATCCGATCCGGCGTACACGCCCACCGCCTCGTCGAAGTACGCGGTGATGGTCTTGGCACCGAGATCGCGGAACAGCCAGAACAGCGCGCCCGCCGCGATCAGCACCAGCACCAGCATCGCCGACGCGTACCGCAACACCCTTTTCCTGCTTCGGGTGGCGAACATCAGTTGCCCCCGATCTGCGGCGCCAGGCAGTTGCTGGAGATGTCGGTGCCGGGTGGCACCCAGTTGCTGGGGATCAGGCCGCACAGGTAGGTGTCCATCCAGTGCCCGTTGCCCAGCGCGTTGCCGACCAGCCGGTAGTACGGTCCGGCCAGTTGCAGCGCCTGGTCCAGGTTCTTCTGGTTGGCCTGCAACGTGTCGGTGACGCCGTCCAGTTCGGTCAGCGCCGGTTGGAGGGTCTTCGCGTTGTCGGCGACCAGTCCGCTGAGTTCCTTGGACAGCTGCACGGTGCCGGTCAGCAGTGCGTTGATCGCCTGCCGCCTCGCCTGCAACTCGCTGAGCAGTTGGCCGCCGTCGTTGAGCAGCTGGGTGAACTGGGTGTCCTCGTTGGCCAGGTCACCGGTGATCTGCTTGGTGTTGGCCAGCAACTGGGACAGCTGGTTGTCCCGCGACGAGATCGTCTCGGACAACGCGGAGAGCCCCTGCAACGTGTCGTGCACGTCCGGTCCGGTGTTCTGGAAGGTGTTCGCGATGTCCTGGAAGCTCTGCGCCAGCTGGTTGGTGTTCAGCTGGCCGACCGTGTTCGCCAGCCCGTTGAACGCGTCGGTCACGTCGTAGGGGGAGACCGTGCGGCTCTCCGGGATCGTGCTGTCCGGGTCCTGGTCCTTGGCGCCCAACGGGTCGACCGCGAGGTACTTCTCACCGAGCAAGGTCTTGATCTTGATCGCGACCGTGCTCGCGTTGCCGACCCAAGTGTCCTTCACCTTGAACGCCACCTTCACCTTGGCGCCGTCCAGGCTCACCTTGCTCACGGTGCCGACCTTCACTCCGGCCACCCGCACCTCGTTGCCGGACGCCAGCCCCGCCGCTTCGGTGAAGTCGGCGGTGTAGGTGGTGCCGCCGCCGATGATCGGCAGGTCGTCGGAGTAGTAGGTGAGCAGGCCGATCACGGCCAGCACCACGATCCCCATCACCCCGACCACAACGGGATTGCGCTCTCGTATCGACTTCATGATTGGCACCTCGCGGCCGAGGACGTGAAAGTAACCGCCAACGGATCACCGGTCTGGCTGTTGCTGACTCCGTTGGTGACCACCGAGCACAGGTACGTGTTCAGCCACGACCCGGACGAGGCCAGCGAGCCGACCGTGTTCAGCTTGTCCGGCAGGTTCTGCAGGAACGAGTTGACCAGATCGGAGTTGTTGTTCAGGTTGGTCGCGACCTGGCCGAGCGAGCTGATGTCCTGCCGCAACGGCGCCCGTCCCTGTTGCAACAGGTTCGCCGTGCTGTTGGACAGATCGCCCAGCGCCTTGATCGCGTTGCCGATCGGCTCACGGTCCTGCGCCAGCCCGGACACCAGTTGCTGCAAGGTGTTCACCATGTTCGTGAAGTCGTCACCGCGCGAGTTCACCGTGTTCAGCACGGAGTTGAGGTTGTCGATGACCTGACCGATGACCTGGTCCTTGCCTGCGATCGTGTTGGTCAGCGACGCGGTGTGGCTGACCAGGTCGGTCATGGTGCCGCCCTCGCCCTGCAACACCTGGATGATTTCGTTGGACAACTGGTTGACGTCGTTGGGGGAGAGCGCCTGGAACAACGGCTTGAACCCGTTGAAAAGGTCGGTCAGATCGAGCGCGGGTGTGGTGCGGCTCAACGGGATCAGGCCGTTGAGCGGCAGCGACGCGTCCAGGTTGCCGGTGCCCTGGTCGAGCGCGATGTAGCGCTGGCCGACCAGGTTGCGGTACTTGATCGTCGCGGTCGCCGACGCGGGCAACCGCCGGTCCGACTCGACCGAGAACGTCACCTGCGCGACGTTGTGGTCGACCACCCCGATCGACTCCACCTGACCTACCCGGACCCCCGCGATGCGCACGTCGTCGCCGACGTTCAACGCGGTCACGTCGGTGAACTGGGCGCGGTAGTCGTTGGTGTTGCCGACCCCGGTGTTCGCGATCGTCACGCCGAGCACCGCGGTGGCCAGCACGGTGATCACCGCGAAGATGATCCCCTTGATCAGCGGCGGGGCAAGGGATTTCCTCCTCATTTGAAGGTCACCTCGGCTCCCCGGTAGAGCGGACCGACCAGGAAACTGCTCCAGTCCGGTAGTTGCTGCGGTGACTTGTTCAGCTGCGGCGACAGCAACTCGTCGAGGAACTCGTTCTCCGACGGCGTGTTCGTGATCCCCAGACCGTTGGCATGACTGCCCAGCACCACCTTCTCGGTCGGGCTCGACGCCGGCAGCGCGTCGGTGACCGTGCCACCGCCCGGCGGATGCGAGCCGAGCGTGGCGTCGCCGTTGTCGTTCAGCGTGACTCCGCCGAAGGGCTCCGAATAGCACGCCGGTCCACTGCCGTCGCCGAACTTCGGACTGTTCGCCGGGTCCTTGTATCCGCCCGCAGGCGGATTCAGGCCGTTGCCGATCGGGGCTTGTGGGCTCAACGGCGGCACGCTGTCCACGTTGATGTGCAGGCCCGGCTGGTCGGTGCCCTTGCCGAGCACCTTGTCCATGTTGGGCTCGAAGGCGGTCAGTTGCTGAAGGACGCAGGGGAACTCGGGTGAGTATCTGGCGAGTTGTCGCAGCGTCTGGGTGCTGTCCGCGGACAGCTGGATGATGTTGTCCTTGTTCGCGGTCAGGAACGAATCCAGGGCCTGCGCGGTGCCTGTCACCTGCGAATACAGGCGGACCAGGGCGTTCTGCTCGTCGACGACGGTCTGGCTGGTCTTGGTGAAGTCGGACATGGCCTGCACGATGTCCGGAAAGGACTGGCTGTAGCTGTTGGTGACCTGGACCAGTTGGCTGATGTCCGAGTCGATCTGCGGCAGTTCCGGGTTCATCTGTTCGAGGTAGGTGTTGATCGCGTCGAGGGTCTGGCCCAGTTCGGTGCCGCGCCCTTCCAGGGCTTGGGAGATCGCGGTGAGTGTGACCGACAGCTTCTGCGGCTGAACGGCCTGCAGCATCGGCAACAGGTCCTTGAGCACCTTCTCCAGTTCGATCGCGCTGCTGGAGCGGTCCTGGCTGATCGTGCTGCCCTGGTCCAGCCGCCCGGTGTCGGGATCCTTGGGCAGGATCAGGTCCACATAGCGTTCACCGAACAACGTGGTGGGCAACAGTTCCGCGGTCACGTTGGCCGGGATCAGGTGCACCATGCCCGGTTGCAGCGCGAGCTGGAGTTGCGCGCCGTCGCCGTTGGTCGAGATCTCCCGCACCTCGCCGACGTCCACCCCGCGCACCTTCACATCGGCGTGCACGTGCAGCTCGTTGCCGGTCGTGTCGGTGTTCAGGTTGACCAGCACCACCGAGGTGAAGTCCTTGTTGTACAGGGCGATCGACAACCAGACCAGCACCGCGAACACCACGATGAACACGGTTCCGGCGACGCGTCGCCGAGTCTTGTACCAACCGGCCGACGCGCTCATCCCGCCACCTTCACGGTGGTGGTCGCGCCCCAGATGGCCAGGCTCAGGAAGAAGTCGGTGATGCTGATCGTGACGATCGCGGTCCGCACCGCGCGGCCGACCGCGACACCGACGCCGGCCGGTCCGCCGCTGGCGCGGTAGCCGTAGTAGCAGTGCGCCAGGATCACCATGACCGAGAAGATCAGCACCTTGGCGAACGACCAGAGCACGTCGACCGGCGGCAGAAACAGGCTGAAGTAGTGGTCGTAGGTACCGGCCGACTGACCGTTGAACAGCACGGTGATTTCCCGCGACGCGAGGTAGGACACGACCAAACCGAGCCCGTACAACGGAATGATGGCGACGACGCCCGCGATGATCCGCGTTGTCACCAGGTACGGCAGCGACGGAATCCCCATCACCTCGAGCGCGTCGACCTCTTCGGAGATCCGCATCGCGCCGAGTTGCGCGGTGAAACCGGCGCCGACGGTCGCGGACAGCGCGAGTCCGGCGACCAGTGGCGCGATCTCGCGGGTGTTGAAGTAGGCGGAGATGAAGCCGGTGAACGCGGCGGTGCCGATCTGGTTCAGCGCCGCGTATCCCTGCAAACCGACGACCGCACCGGTGAACACGGTCATGCCCACCATCACGCCGATGGTCCCGCCGATCACGCCCAGCGCGCCGCTGCCGAAGCTCACTTCGGCCAGCAGCCGCAGTACCTCGCGCAGATAGCGGCGGCTTGCCCTTGGCACCCAGGCCAACGCGCGCAGGTAGAAGATCAGCTGGTCGCCGAGTCGGTCGAGCCAGCCGAGCCAGCGCTCCTCGGCGCCGCGCCTGCCTTCGTCGACAGCGATGCTCATCTCACATTCCCTTCGCCGGGACGACTTGCAGGTACAGCGCGGTCAGCACGAAGTCCACGAAGAACAGCAGCAGGAACGTGATGACCACGGACTGGTTCACCGCATCCCCGACGCCCTTCGGCCCACCGCCGGGATTCAGTCCGCGATAGGCGGCGACGACACCCGCGATGAAGCCGAAGATCACCGCTTTGATCTCGCTGATCCACAGGTCGGGGAGTTGTGCGAGGGCGGAGAAACTGGCCAGGTAGGCACCGGGCGTGCCGCCTTGCATGATCACGTTGAAGAAGTAGCCGCCGAGCACGCCGACCACCGAAACCATGCCGTTCAACAGCACCGCGACCAGCATCGACGCCAGCACGCGGGGCACGATCAGCCGTTGGATCGGGGAGACGCCGAGTACCTCCATGGCGTCGATCTCCTCGCGGATGGTCCGCGCGCCGATGTCCGCGCAGATCGCCGAACCGCCGGCGCCCGCGACCAGCAGCGCGGTGACCAGCGGCGCCGCCTGCTGGATGATCGCCAGCACGCTGGCCGCGCCGGTGAACGATTCGGCGCCGATCTGCTGGGTCAGCGACCCCAGGTGCAACGCGATGACCGCGCCGAACGGGATCGCGACCAGCGCGGTCGGCAGGATGGTCACGCTCGCCACGAACCAGAACTGCTCGATGAACTCGCGCACCTGGAACGGTCGCTTGAACGTCAACCGGATCACGCTCAACGACAACGCGAACATCCGTCCGGTCTGGCGCAGTGCGCCGACGCCGGGAATGCGCGTGGTGCCGGTACCGGTGCTCACGATGCCTCGATCCGGCGCATCGGCAACGTCGTCGGCGCCTCGCGGCGGTAGCTGTCGAGGATCGCTTCCCGCGCGCGGGGCGGCAGTGTGTGCAGGATCTGCATGACCCGCTCCTGACGCCTGCGCACCCCTTGGCGTTCGGGGAGGCCGGGCGTGGGCTGCAACTGGGGCACGATGCCAGAGATATCCGCGTCCGTGCCACCGTCGGTGTGGCCCGCGTCGATGTCGGCCTGCTCCCGCGCCATCGTGGCCGCGTCCTTCTCCTCCGACATCCCGATCGGACCAATCCGCCGACCGTTCAAAAACTGCTCCACCACCGGCTCTTCCGAGGTCAGCAACACCTCA
>DASXOJ010000297.1:0-17636 GCA_036494465.1 Pseudonocardiaceae bacterium | reverse complement strand
TGGCGCACATCCGGGCGTACCGGTGTGTCACGCCGCTGGGATCACATGGCTTGTCGCACGCGGCCTGGTAGGAGAAGAGGAACGCCTTGTCGGTGGGCTTGATTTCGAGCGCCGTCGCCGCCTCGTGGTAGCGCGCCTTGTGCTCGGTCAGCACCTCAACCGTTGCTGGGTCGAGAGAGATCCGGCGTGTGCGGTGGGTCTTGGTGTCCTTTTCGAACCCGCGACCGAGGGCGCGCACGTAGTTGCGGCGGATGATGATCGTGCCGTTGGTGAGGTCGATGTCGTCCCAGCGCAGGGCGAGGAGTTCAGCGCGGCGCATGCCGGTCACCATGACCAGCCAGACCAAGGTTCCCCACATCTCGTCCTCGGCCCACGCGGCGGCGGCGATCTGAGCGGCCTGGTCGGCAGTCGGCGGCTGTGGGTCAGGTGTGGGCTGGCGGGGCTTCTTCGTGACCTCAGCGGGATTGCTGCTGATCCACTCCCAGCGTTGCGCGGCCGAGAGTGCTCCGCTGATCATGTAGTGGATTTTCAGGATCGTGGAGTTCCCCAGCGGTTTGCATTGGTGCTGCGGGCATTCCTTGACCACACACTTGGACTTGGCGCAGTCGTGATCGGGGTAGCCGCCAGCGGGAGGCCGGCCGGGCGGGTAGCGGTGCCGGACCGTTCGACACTCGTGAGGGCCATCCACGCGGTGGTCAACACGCGGCGACCCGTCGCAGTGGTCGGCGCACCGACGCAGCTCGGCGTAGAACTGTTCGAGCAGACGAGCTGAGATCTTGCCGACCGGCTGGTCGCCCAGCGCCGGGCCGACGTGCAGACGCAGGTATGCCTCGTAGCCCTGGCGGGTCGAATCCTCGACCTCGTGGACAAGCAGCCACTCGTTGATGGCGGTGCGCAATGTTCCTTTGGTGCGCGCGTGCCGCTGCTCGTCCACCTGCGACCGAAAACGGGTCAGGATCTTCTCGGCCTCGCCCTCGTCGGTCGTCGACTCGTCGAGGTAGATCCGCTTGCCGGTCAGCGGGTCCAGGCCGGCATAGACCTTCACGCGGAAGGACTTCCCGCGCTTGGTGATCGAGCCCTGCTGGCGGCGCTCGCCGCCGGACTTCCGCGCCACACGCTGAGCGTACTCGCAACCACCGCGAAGACCATTGATCAACTGGACGCGCGCGGAATACCGAGAAACTGCTGGTGAGAGTGTGAGCCGGCGAGGGGACTCGAACCCCTAACCTTCCGCTTACAAGGCGGGTGCTCTGCCAATTGAGCTACGCCGGCATGAGCCGCGTTGCGGCCCGGGAACATGGTAAGCGGTCGGGTGTGGGGGCGGCGGCGAGGTTTGATCGACTTGCGGTGTGAGCAATCCGTCATGCGGGGCTTGGCTCGCCTGAACGAGTGACACGCGGCTGGTCTTCGGGGCCACTAGCTGGGTAGATGTGGACCGGGCACGATGTTGGTCGGCGGGTCGGCGTGCGGTGGAAACCACGCGAGGGGCTGGACGGGCGCGAGGCAGGAGGTGGGTGCGGTGCGGTTCGCCGCTCGTGGGCGGAACGTGCTGGGGCGGCCGAGGAAGGCGCAGGGGTCTTCTCGGCGGCGGGTGGGCACGTCGTCGGTTGCTGGGTTGACGCCGGTTGGCAAGCCGGAGCGGCTTGAGGGCGAGGAGACCGGCGAGGAGACGTTGATCGGGCCTGCGCTGCCCGATGACGCGACCGTGAACCTGGTGCTCGACCTGTCGTTGCGGCTCGGCGAGGTGTTGATGGCCAGTGGCGCGGGCGCGGCGGATGTGACGGCTACGGTGATCGCGGTCACGTCGGCGTGTGGGTTGCCGCATTGCGAGGTGGACGTGATCTTCACGTCGATCAGCATCTGTTGCCATCGGGGCACGGTGCTGGCGCCGGTGACGTCGCAGCGCGTGGTGCGGGCTCGGGCTTTGGATTACACCCGACTGGCGGCTGTGGAGCATCTGGTTCGGGACATCACCGCTGGACGGATCGACGCCGCCGACGCGCAGACGCTGTTGCGGACGATCACGGACGCGCCGCACCCGTATCCGCGCTGGTTGGCGACGTTGGCTTGGGCGTTGATGGCGGCGACGGTGGTGGTGTTGATCGGCGGTGGCGCTCGGGTGGCGATCGTCGCGGGGGTGATCACGGCGATCATCGACCGGGTCGGCCGGTTGTTGAACCGGCGGCAGTTGCCGTTCTTCTTTCAGCAGGTCGCGGGGGGTGCGCTGGCGACGGGCATCACGCTCGCCGCGATGCGGTTCGGGTTGTTGCCGGTGGGGGTGCAGCCGTCGCTGGTGGTGGCGGGCGCGATCACGGTGTTGTTGTCGGGGTTGTCGGTGGTCAGCGCGGTGCAGGACGCGATCTCCGGGTACAACGTGACGGCCGCCGGGCGCACCATGGAGGTTTCGCTGATGTCGGCGGGCCTGGTGGCAGGGGTGGTGTTGGCGCTGGGGGTCGCGGTGGGGCTGGGGTTGCCGGATGCGCCGATCACGGCGCCGTTGGCGCAGACCGCCTTGCGGTTGCCGGTGCAGGTGCTGGCCGGTGGTGCCGCCGCTGCTTGTTTCGCGGTGGCGAGTTATGCGACTCGGCGGGCGGTTCCGGTGGCGGCGGGGGCCGGTGCGTTGGGGGCGTTGGCGCACGGGGCTTTGGTGTTGTTCGGGTTGAATCAGATTGCGGCGAGCGCGGTCGCGGCGACGTTGATCGGGTTCTGCGGTGGGTTGATCTCGCGGCGGCTCCGGCTTCCTCCGCTGGTGGTCGCCGTCTCGGGGCTTACGCCGTTGCTGCCTGGTCTGACCACTTATCAGTCGATGTTTCAGCTCGCGGTGCAGCACAGCATCGCCGGGCTGCCGACCGCGACGTTGGCTGTCGCCATCGCGCTCGCGCTGGCGGCCGGGGTGGTGCTGGGCGAGTATTTGGCGCAGCCGGTGCGGACCGGACTGGGGCGGTTGGAGCGACGACTCGCCGGGCCGCGGATGGCCGGGCCGTTGCGTCCTTCGCGTCGAAGGTTGGAGTAGAGCTGGAGTGACGCACGTCGAGGGCTTGTTGGCAGAGCCAGTGTGCGATGCGGTACAGCGCCGGTTGGTGCGGATCAAACCAACGGTTGGCGTAGTGAAAACGGGGGTACGCCGTAATTGGCACCGACCACCGCGTGATCCCGGCCACGTCGCCCGGACAGCGGCGCGGGACGCGGTAAGTCTGGAAAATCATTAGTCTCGAATCAGTTTTGATGCCATTTCTGACGTGGCCCTGACATAAAGGAGGCGGGCGAGCGGTGCCCAGCACCAGATCCGACGGAGCCGATTTCATCGTGGTCGCCAACCGGCTTCCGGTTGACCTCGAAAGGTCACCCGACGGAACCGAGCGCTGGCGGCACAGCCCCGGCGGCCTGGTCACCGCTCTCGAACCGTTCCTGCGCTCCCGGCACGGCGCCTGGGTCGGCTGGCCGGGCGTTGCCGACGCCGAGGTGGCCGGCTTCTCCGATGAGGGCATGCTGCTCGAACCGGTCAGCTTGTCTTCGGCCGAAATGCGCGACTACTACGAGGGCTTCTCCAACGGCACGCTCTGGCCGCTCTATCACGACGTCGTGGCCCCGCCGGTGTTCGACCGGACCTGGTGGGACAGCTATGTGAAGGTGAACCGGCGGTTCGCGGACGCGTGCGCGAACATCGCGGCGGACGGCGCGACGGTCTGGGTGCAGGACTATCAGCTTCAACTGGTGCCCGCGATGTTGCGGGAGCAGCGGCCCGATCTGCGGATCGGGTTCTTCTTGCATATTCCGTTTCCGCCCGTTGAGCTGTTCATGCAGTTGCCGTGGCGGACGGAGATCATCCGGGGGTTGCTGGGGGCCGATCTGGTCGGGTTTCACCTGCCGGGCGGGGCGCAGAACTTTCTCTGGCTGGCTCGGCGACTGATCGGGCTGGAGCCGACGCGTGGCGCTGTTGGCGTGCGGACTCGGCCGGGGTCGGTGCAGTTCGGTGACCGGACCGTCCGGGTTGGCGCGTTTCCGATCTCGATCGATTCGACCGGGCTGGACGCGCTGTCGCGGCGTAAAGATGTGGTCGCGCGGGCTCGGCAGATTCGGGCCGACCTGGGTAATCCTCGCAAAATTCTGCTGGGGGTCGATCGGCTCGACTACACGAAGGGGATCGACGTCCGGCTGCACGCGCTGGGCGAGCTGCTCGAAGAGGGGCGGATCGATCCAGCCGATGTGGTGATGGTGCAGCTGGCTACGCCCAGCCGGGAGCGGGTTGAGCATTACCGGCAGATGCGTGACGGGATCGAGCGCGCGGTTGGGCGGATCAACGGCGAGTTCGCCCGGGTTGGCCACCCGGTCGTGCACTATCTGCACCAATCGGTGGACCGGGAGGAGCTCGCTGCCTTCTTCTCCGCTTCGGATGTGATGGTTGTCACGCCCGTCCGGGACGGCATGAACCTGGTCTGCAAGGAGTACGTCGCCTGCCGTTACGACCTGGGCGGGGCGCTGGTCCTTTCCGAGTTCGCGGGTGCCGCGGCCGAGTTGACCAGTGCGCTGCTGGTGAACCCGCACGACCTCGACGGGGTGAAGAACGCGCTGCTCACCGCCGTGACAATGGATCCGGCCGAGGGCAGGCGGCGGATGCGCGCGCTGCGCCGTCAGGTGCTGACGCACGATGTGGATCGGTGGGCGCGGTCGTTCCTCGCCGCGCTGCATCCGAGCGAATCGCACGCCGATATGCATCCCGATGGCCACGTGCGGCATCTGGCGGAATCAGATACGCCTGAACGGGTGGTCGACCAGGTCGGCGATCCCTCGTTCGAATGATCCATTCGACGGTCGGCAGCTGCAGCCAAGCGACGCACTGTCCGCCCTGGAGGCATGAAGTGTCACCGTCTTTGGGCGGACCAGTGGTCAGACCGGTCGGTGGTGGCCAGAGCGGGCCAACCGGTCCGCTACAGTTCCACAGTCCCGCGGTGGACTCACGGAACTCGCAAGGGCAATCCCCATACGAACCGTCGGTCGCCCACAAAAACTGTGCAACGCCCTTGTCGGAGACCGATCAACTGTGACCGCCGAGGCTCTTTCTCCGGAACTGCGCCGTGCCATCGTCCGACTGGCCAGGACGCCACGACTGCTGGTGGCCTGCGACTACGACGGCACGCTGTCGCCGATCGTGGAAGACCCCGAGCAGGCTCGGCCTAGACCTGAATCGGTTGGCGCCCTGCGTGCGCTGGCCGGCCTGCACGAGACGACCGCCGCCGTCATCTCCGGGCGCGCCCTGCGTGACCTGGCCACGCTGTCCCGGCTGCCCTCCGAGGTGCACCTGGTCGGCAGCCACGGGTCCGAGTTCGACGTGGGCTTCGTGCACGCGCTCGACGCGCAGGCCAAGACGCTGCACCGGGGGTTGCGCGGCGCGCTGGAGGCGCTGGTTTCCGACCACCCCGGCGTACAGCTGGAGGTCAAGCCCGCCAGTGTCGCGGTGCACGTGCGCAGGGCCGCGCCCGAGCACGCGGAGGCGGTGCTGGCCGCGGTCCGCTCCGGCCCGGCGACCTGGACCGGTGTGCAGGTCACCGAGGGCAAGTCCGTGATCGAGCTGGCCGTTGTACAGACCGACAAGGGCCACGCCCTGGACGTGCTGCGCCACCAGGCCGGGGCGACGGCCGCCATGTTCATCGGCGACGACGTGACCGACGAGAAGGCGTTCGCCCGGCTGGCCGGTCCTGACCTGGGCATCAAGGTCGGGTCGGTGGAGTCGCTTGCCGAGTTTTCGGTCGAGGACACCGCGATGGTCGCGATCGTGCTGGCCTTCCTGGTCGAGGAGCGGCGCACCTGGCTCTACGGCGAGTCTGCGGTGCCGATCGAGCGGCTGTCGATGCTGGCCAACGAGAAGTCGGTGGCGCTGCTGACCCCGGACGCGCGGATCACCTGGCTGTGCCATCCGGAGCCGGACTCGGCCGCGGTGTTCGCGGATCTGGTCGGTGGGACCGGGGCCGGTCACTTCACCATCAAGCCGGACCGCAATGGCCTCCCGCTGGGCCAGCGCTACCTGCCGGGCACCACGATCGTGGAAACCCGCTGGTCAAGGCTGCTGGTCACGGACTATCTCGATCACTACACCGAATCGCACCGGACCGATATCGTCCGGGTTGTCTCCGGTGCCACCCGCGCGGCCGTGACGTTCGCGCCGCGACCGGAGTTCGGCCAGGTCGCAGTGCGGTTGCAGGCCGAGCCGGAGGGTCTGCGGGTGCTGGGCACCGGTGACCCGATGGTGTTGCGCGCGCCGGGCATCGAGTGGCGGATCAGCTCGGACGGCATGCACGAGACCGCGACCGCGACCATCGATCTGGTGGACGGCGAGCCGGTCGTGATCGAGCTGCGCTGCGGGACCACCGATCTGAGCCCGAACGAGCTGAGTGAGCCGGACCGGCGGGCCAGGGCGACGACGTACTGGACGGAGTGGCTGGCCGGGTTGAAGCTGCCGCAGACGCAGCGCGACCTGGTGGCGCGGTCGGCGTTGACGCTGCGCGGACTGTGTCATTCGGAGACCGGCGCGATCATGGCGGCGGCGACCACGTCGCTGCCGGAGGAGATCGGCGGCATCCGCAACTGGGACTACCGTTACTGCTGGCTGCGCGACGGTGCGATGACCGCGAAGGCACTGGTGTCGCTCGGCTCGACCGGCGAGGCCGAGGCGTTCCTGGCCTGGCTGCACGGCGTGCTGAGCACGTTGCCCGGTCCGGAGCGGCTGCACCCGCTGTACACGATCGCGGGCACCACGCTCGGCCCGGAGGCTGTGATCGACACGCTGCCCGGTTACGCGGGTTCGCGGCCGGTGCGGGTCGGCAACCTGGCCAACCAGCAGGTCCAGCTGGACGTGTTCGGGCCGGTGGTGGATCTGGTCGCCGAGTTGAGCGAGGCGCGCGGCAAGATCACCGACGACGACTGGCGGATGGTCGGCGCGATGGCCTACGCGGTCGGCGAACGCTGGTGCGAGGCCGACCACGGCATCTGGGAAGAACGCGACACCCCGCGCCACCACGTGTACTCGAAGGTCATGTGCTGGTTGACCTTGGACCGCGCGGTGAAGCTCGGCGTGCGGCACGGCCGCGAGATCGACCCGGCCTGGGAGTCGCTGCGCGACGAGATCGCCGAGGACGTGCTGAGCAACGGCTGGCACGCGGACGCGAGCGGCGGCATCGGCGCGTTCACCACCGCCTACGACGGCCTCGACCTGGACGCTGCCTCGCTGCACGTGGGCCTGTCCGGGTTGATCGACCCGGCCGATCCGCGTTTCCAGGCGACGGTGACCGCGATCGAGGCGGAGCTGCGCAGTGGTTCGACGGTCTACCGCTACCACCGCGACGACGGCCTGCCCGGCAACGAGGGCGGCTTCCACCTGTGCGCGGCGTGGATGATCGAGGCTTATCTGCTGACCGGTCGCCGCACCGAGGCCGAGGAGCTGTTCGAGCAGTTGGTGGACGCGGCGGGCCCGACCGGGCTGCTCCCTGAGGAGTACGACCCGGTGGCCGAACGCTCGCTGGGCAACCACCCGCAGGCGTACAGCCACCTTGGCCTGATCCGCTGCGCGCAGCTGCTCAGCAAGTAGTCAGCGGGCAATCACGTCGAGGGCCGCGCCCAGGTCGGGGACGACCAGGGCGCGGATGCCGTCCGGGAGCGGGCCCGCGTCCGGCGGGACGAGGGCGCGGTCGAAACCGAGCCGGGCGGCCTCGGCGAGACGGCGGCCCACCCCGGGCGCGCGGCGGACCTCACCGGCCAGCCCGACCTCGCCGACCGCGACCATCCGAGGTGGCACCGGCACGTCCAGGTAGGCCGATGCCACCGCGAGCGCGACCGCGAGGTCGGAGGCGGGCTCGGTCATCTTCATGCCGCCGACGGTGGCCAGGTAGACGTCCTGATCGCCCAGCGGCAGCTTGGCGCGCTTGTGCAGCACGGCGAGGATCATCGCCATCCGCGCGGAGTCCAGGCCACTGACGGCCCGGCGCGGCACCGGGATCTGGGTCTTGGACACGAGCGCCTGGACCTCGCCGAGCAGCGGGCGCTTGCCTTCCATGACCACGGTGACCGAGGTGCCCGCGACCTGTTCGAGGTGCCGGTTGAGGAACAGGCCGGACGGGTCCGGCACGTCCACGATGCCGTCCTCGCGCAGTTCGAAGCAGCCGACCTCGTCGGCGGCGCCGAAGCGGTTCTTGATGCCGCGCACCAGCCGCAGGGTGGAGTGCCGGTCGCCCTCGAACTGGAGAACGACGTCCACGATGTGTTCGAGCAGGCGCGGACCGGCGACCGAACCGTCCTTGGTGACGTGGCCGACGAGCACGACCGGCAGATTGCGCTCCTTGGCCAGCGCGACCAGACCGGACGCGACCGCGCGGACCTGCGTGACACCACCGGACACGCCGTCGACGGCGGTGGTGGACATGGTCTGGATGGAGTCGACGATCAGCAGGCCGGGCTTGATCGCGTCGACGTGGCCGAGCAGCACGGAAAGGTCGCTTTCCGCCGCCACGTAGAGGTTGTCGTGGATGTTGCCGGTGCGCTCGGCCCGCAGCCGCACCTGGCCCGCGGACTCCTCACCGGTGACGTAGAGCGCGGGGCCGATCTCGCCGCGCGCGCACTGTTCGGCGGCCCGGTAGGCGACCTCCAGCAGCAGCGTCGACTTGCCGACACCGGGTTCGCCCGCGAGCAGCATGACCGCGCCGGGCACGATGCCGCCACCGAGCACCCGGTCGAACTCCCCGATACCGGTCGCCCGGGCGCGCGCCACCTCGATGTTGGCGTGCCCGATCGGGCGGGCCGGCGAGTTGGGCGCGCCGGCGATCACCTTGGACAGTGCGGTCCGGGCAGCCGCGATCTCTTCGACTGTGCCCCAGGCTTGGCATTCCGGGCAGCGGCCGACCCATTTGGCCACCTCGTGGCCGCAGTCACCGCACCGGTAGCTGGCCGGCTTCGTCCGCACGTTCTTGGTCACGGCAGAAAGCTAGTGGGCTGCCCCGACAAACAACGACCGGCCTCCCCGAGACGGGCAGGCCGGTCGGCGAGGATCGAAGATCAGTTGTTGCTGCCGCTGGGCATGTCGGCGGAGGTGTTCAGCCGGATCTGGTCGGGCGCCGCCGCGATCGGGACCTCGGCGATGGTGCACTGACCGGCCCGCGCGAAGGTGAACGTGATCGGGATGGTCAGACCGGCGCGCAACTGCTGGCCGTTCACGGTGCGCAGACCGGTGAGCACGATCTTGACCGTGCCCGGCGGCGTCGGGGGCGCGGCCTTCGTGGTCGTCGTGGTGGTCGTCGACTTGCCGCTCGTCTTCGCGCCGGAGGTCTGGCTGCCAGAGGTCTCGGTGCTCGTGGTGCTGGTCGGCGCCGACGTCGTGGTGCTGGGCAGCGGCACGTCCTCGGTCGAGTCGTCGACGTCCACACCGGACACGATGGAGAAGTTGCCGGGCAGCGCCTTGGTGCCGGTTTCCGAGCCGTCGATGGTGACGCCGGACGCGGCCGGGCTGCTCACGCCGACGAGTTCGTCGGGGTCGATGCCGGTGTTGGCGATCGTGACGATCAGGGTGGCGCTCGCACCGGGCGCGTAGACGCCCTGCTGGTTGTCCGGCCACTGGAGCTCGGCGTTGCGGACGGCGATCGCGCCGACCTGGCCGCTGCCGCCGTTGACCCCGGACTGCTGGGTGTCGGTCTGGGTGATCTGACCGGCGCCGCAGCCGACGAGCAGCACGGCGATACCGAGGCCGGCCACCGCGGGCGCGAAACGGGTCAGGACCCGCCGACGGCCGGTGCCGACGAGGGCGGGCGAGGACTGCTCAGGGCTCTGGGCAGAAACCGAGTACTGCGCGCGGCTCACCTTTGCGGGGTCCTTCCTCGGGTACCAGCGACATTCGGTGCGCAGCCTAACGCCGGCCTTTCGAAGCGGCCCCATGCGGTACCCCCACCGGTGATCGCGCGAGTGATCGCGCTGGTGATCGCAATGGCCGCCGAAGCACGCCCCCCACCGGTTTGTCAACCCCCGATTGGCCCCCTGACCTGCGCTTACGGATGCTTCACCCCAAGCGGGGCCGTTGCGGGACGTGTTAAGATGGACTCAGCGAAAGGGGCAGAGGACACATGGTTTTCAAGGTCGGAGAGACCGTCGTCTACCCGCACCACGGTGCCGCTCTCATCGAAGCAATCGAGACCCGCGTGATCAAGGGCGAGGAGAAGAAATACCTCGTGCTCAAGGTCGCCCAGGGAGACCTGACCGTACGCGTCCCCGCGGACAACGCCGAAATCGTCGGTGTTCGGGACGTTGTCGGCCAGGAGGGGCTGAACCGGGTCTTCGATGTGCTGCGGGCTCCGCATACCGAAGAGCCAACCAACTGGTCTCGGCGGTACAAGGCCAATCTTGAGAAGCTCGCCTCCGGCGATGTGAACAAGGTTGCCGAAGTGGTGCGAGACCTCTGGCGACGCGAGAAGGATCGCGGTCTATCCGCAGGTGAGAAGCGGATGCTTGCCAAGGCACGACAGATACTGGTCAGTGAGCTCGCGCTGGCAGAGGGTACCGACGAGGACAAGGCCGAGGTTCTCCTCGACGAAGTTCTCACCACTGGCGTCTGAAACCACACAGCCCGAATTGGCCAGTACGCCCGTTCCCAGTACGGTGCGGCAATGACCGTTGTCGCGCTGGTGCCGGTAACCGGGCGCACTGGCCAGTTCGGCGATATCGCCAGAGTTGTTTTGCTGGAACCGGTTCTGCGCAATCTCGACGCGTCCGGCTGTATCGATCTGGTCGCCCTGGTCACGGCATCGTCCGAAGTGGACGAGTTCACCGAAGCGCCAATTCCGGTGACCGTAATCGAGCAGAACGCATTCGCGACAACGAATTCGATGGTCGCGCGCGCGTTGAATACTATTTCAGTTTCCATTTCTGAACTTTCCGCCGTGCTCGTGCACGATCCTCGGCACGCGTTCGCGCCACCCGAGTTGATCAGCCGGGTCGTCGACGAGGTCCGGGCCGGTGCGCCCGCCGTCGTGCCGGTGTTGCCGTGCACGGACACGGTCAAGGAGCTCGACGAATCCGGCGTGATCATTGCCACACCCGACCGTTCGACGCTGCGAGTCGCCCAGTCGCCGATCGGTTTCGCCGCCAATCTGTGGCGCGACCAACAGCAGGACGGGTGGCGCGACCTCCCGCCGGGGGCCCGCACGATTCCCGGGCATCCGGCCGCGCGCGCCATCCGCACCGCGTTCGACCTCGCCTTCGCCAAGGACGGTTCATGATCCCCAGGGTCGGCATCGGCACCGACGTACATCCCATCGAGCCAGGCCGCGAATGCTGGCTGGCCGGCCTCCAGTGGGCAGATGCGGACGGGTGCGCCGGGCATTCCGACGGTGACGTCGCCGTGCACGCGCTGTGCGACGCGCTGCTCTCGGCCGCCGGACTCGGCGACCTCGGGGCGGTGTTCGGCACCTCGGACCCGCGCTGGGCGGGCGTGCACGGGGTGGAGTTCCTCGCCGAGGTCCACCGCAGGCTCGACGAGGCGGGCTTCGCGGTCGGCAACGCGGCGGTCCAGGTCATCGGCAACAAGCCGAAGATCGGCAAGCGCCGCGCGGAAGCCGCCGAAGTGCTTTCGGCCGCCGTCGGTGGGCCGGTCTCGGTGACCGGCACGACCACCGACGGCCTCGGCCTCACCGGGCGCGGCGAGGGCATCGCCGCGGTCGCGACCGCGCTGGTGATCCCGACCCGGTAGGGGGTTCTCCCTACCCCCGTGGTGGACAAAGACCGCTTACGGACGAATCGGGCGCGCCATAGCGTTTGCTTCATGAGAATCCGAACGGCCGGAAAGTGGCTGGCCGCCACTGTCTGCATAGGACTCGCAACGACCGCGGCCCTCACCCTCCCCGCGCAGGCGAGCCAGCACGACGACGCGAAACACCGGGGCGACCTGATCGGCATCACGGCGATCGGTTCCGCCACACCGGAAAACATCGTCGACGACCTGACCGACGGCAATTTCACCTTCTCCGCCAACCAGGTCAGGAATTCGGTGCACGCGTACCGGTTGACGTATCGCACCATCGACGAAAACGGAAAGCCGACCACGGCGAGCGGATTACTGGTGCTGCCGGACACGAAGAATCGCGATATCTCCACCATCACCTACCTGCACGGCACCATGGCCGGCCGCACCGACGCACCGTCCGTCGAGTCGGAGAGCAACGACCGGTACGCGTCCTACCTGTACTCCTCCGCCGGATACGCGGCCGTGGCCCCTGACTACGTCGGCCTGGGCACCGGTCCTGGCGAACACCCCTATCTGGACGTGGCGGACGCGACCGACGCGAGCGTGGACATGCTCGAAGCCTCTCGCGACGCGGCGCGCCGACTCGGCCGCAACCTGAACTCGGACGTCTACGTGAACGGCTTCTCCCAGGGCGGCGTGGTCGCGATGGGCCTGGGCCGGGCGTTGCAACAGGGCGCCGCGCCCGGCCTGCGGGTCAAGGCCGTCGCACCGATCAGCGGCCCGTACGAATTGGAGACAGCCGAGCTCCCGGCCACGTTGAACGGGCAGCTGAACCCCGCCGATTCCGCGTTCTACCTGGCGTACGTGCTGACCGCGTGGCAGCGCGTGTACCACATCTACCGCGACCCGTCGCAGGTCTTCCAGGCGCCCTACGACCGCACGGTTCCCGCGATGTTCGACGGCGACCACGACGAGGAGTACATCTTCCCGAAGTTGCCGCCCAACCCGCAGCAGCTGCTCACCCCGGCCTACCTCGCCCAGCTGAAGCACCCGGCCGGCGCGCTGCTGGCCGCGCTGCGCACCAACGACGCCACCTGTTCCGACTGGCGCCCGGCCGTGCCTGTGCGGTTGTTCTACGCGAACGCCGATGAGCAGGTCGCCCCGGCCGACACCGTCCAGTGCCGCGCCCAGCTCAGCGCGCACGGCGTCAGGACCACCGCGGTCGACGTGGGCGCGGTCGGCCACTCGCAGTCGGCGGAGCGCGCGGTCACCCAGGTGCTGCGCTGGTTCCAGCAGGTAGCGTGAGTGCATGACGACGGTTCGCGGCGTGCTGCTGGACTTCTCGGGAACCCTGTTCCGGTTGGAGATCAACGAGGGCTGGCAGCCCGCCGCGGGCGTCGATCCGATGGACGTCGAACAGCAAGAACAGATCCTGCGAGCGATGACCGCGCCGGTCGAGCCGACCTTCGAGCTCCCGGCGCAGCTGCGCGCCGACTGGGCCCGCCGGGACATCGAGCCGGACGTGCACCGCAGGGTCAACATCGCGGTCCTGCAGGCGGCCGGTATCGCCAGCGCGGAGATCGCCGAAGCGTTCTACGAGCGGCTGATCGACCCGACCTCGTGGCAGCCCTACCCGGACACCAGGGCAGCGCTGGAGCGGTTGCGCGCGGCGCGCATCCCGGTCGCGATCGTCAGCAACATCGCCTGGGACATCCGCCGCGTCCTCGACCGCTTCGGCGTCACCGACCTGGTCGACGAGTTCGTGCTGTCCTTCGAGGAAGGCGTGGTCAAGCCGGATCCGAAGATCTTCCAGACCGCGTGCGAGCGGATCGGCGTCCGGCCGCAGGACGCGTTGATGGTCGGCGACAGCGCCGAGGCGGACGGCGCGGCGACCTCGATCGGGGCCGGGTTCGCGCTCGTCGAGCCGCTGCCGACGAACGAACGCGAGCACGCTCTGCTGGACGTACTAACCGAGCACGGGATCGGCTGAGGAACCCGTACCATCGTCGGGTGACCTTGCACCTACACGACACGTTGACCCGGAGCGTGCGGGAGTTTCATCCCGTCCGGAGCGGAACGGCGTCCATCTACGTGTGTGGGGCCACTGTGCAGGGCATTCCGCACATCGGGCACGTTCGCGGCGCGCTCAACTTCGACGTGCTGCGCCGCTGGCTCGGTCGCGAGCACGAGAACGTGCTGCTGGTGCGCAACGTCACCGACATCGACGACAAGATCCTCACCAAGGCGGCCGCTGCCGGCCGGCCCTGGTGGGAGTGGGCGGCGACGCACGAACGCGCGTTCGAGGCCGCCTACGAGACGCTGGGCTGCCTACCACCGTCGATCGCGCCGAGGGCCACCGGGCACATCACCCAGATGGTCGAGCTGATGCAGCGGCTGATCGACAGCGGGCACGCCTACGCCGAGGCGGGCGACGTCTACTTCGCGGTCGGGACCTTCGCCGAGTACGGCACGCTGTCGGGCCAGCGGGTCGACGAGATGATCCAGGGCGAGACCGCCGCGCACGGCAAGCGCGACGGCCGGGACTTCACGCTGTGGAAGGGCGCCCGCCCGGACGAGCCGTCCTGGCCGACGCCGTGGGGACCGGGCCGCCCGGGCTGGCACCTGGAGTGCTCGGCCATGGCCACCAACTATCTGGGTGCCGAGTTCGACATCCACGGTGGCGGCATCGACCTGGTCTTCCCGCACCACGAGAACGAGCGCGCGCAGTCCAACGCGGTCGGCGACGGGTTCGCCCGGTACTGGCTGCACAACGCCTGGGTGACCATGGCGGGCGAGAAGATGTCCAAGTCGCTGGGCAACGTGCTGTCCATCCACGAGTTGCTGAAGGCCGTGCGCGCGCCCGAACTGCGCTACTACCTGGTCGGGCCGCACTACCGGTCGACGATCGACTACTCGCCGGGCGCGGTCGCCGAGGCGGCCACCGCCTACCAGCGGATCGAGGGTTTCCTCAAGCGCGCGCAGCAGCGCATCGGCGAGATCCCGGCCGATGGCGAACTGCACGCCGAGTTCGTCGCCGCGCTGGACGCCGACCTGGCCACGCCCGCCGCGCTCGGCGTCGTGCACACGGCGGTGCGCGACGGCAACACGGCGCTGGAGGCCGGTGACGAGGCACTGGCGCGCAGCACGGGCGCGTCGATCCGGGCGATGACCGGCATTCTCGGGCTGGACCCGCTCTCACCGGAGTGGGCGGACTCGTCCAGCCAGGAATCCGGCCTGACCAAGGCACTCGACGTGCTGGTCGGCCGGTTGCTCGAAGCGCGGCAACGCGCCCGCGCCGAGCGGAACTTCGCCGCCGCGGACGCCTTGCGCGATGACCTGCTCGCCGCCGGAGTCGCGGTCGAGGACACCCCAGACGGTCCACAATGGACTTTGAAGGAATCGTAGAAGTGGCTGGGAATTCACAACGCCGGGGCGCTATTCGCAAGCCCGGCAGTAAAAAGGGCTCGGTCGTCGGATCGGGCGGCCAGAAGGCCAAGGGCCTGGAAGGTCGCGGCGCGACCCCCAAAGCCGAACAGCGCAAAGGCCACCCGGCCGCGCGCAGGGCGAACGCGGCGGCCAAGGCCGACACGGCCCGCAAGCAGCGCAAGGCGGCAGGTGAAGGCGTCGAGCTGATCGCGGGCCGCAACCCCGTCGTGGAGTGCCTGCGCGCCGAGGTGCCCGCCACCGCGCTCTACGTCGCGCTCGGCATCGAAGCCGACGACCGCATCGCCGAAGCCGTGCGGGTCGCCGCCGACCGAGGCATCTCCGTGCTGGAGGTGCAGCGCGGCGAACTCGACCGGCTGACCAACGGCGCGATCCACCAGGGCATCGGGTTGCAGGTCCCGCCGTTCAGCTACACCCACCCGGACGACCTGCTCGACGCCGCCAACAACTCCGCGGAGCCCGCGCTGCTCGTCGCGCTCGACGGCGTAACCGATCCGCGCAACCTCGGCGCGGTGATCCGCTCCGCCGCCGCGTTCGGCGCCCAGGGCGTGCTGCTCCCCCAGCGCCGCGCGGCAGGCGTCACGGCCGTCGCCTGGCGGACCAGCGCGGGCACCGCGGCCAAGGTGCCGGTGGCCGTCGCCACCAACCTGACCAGGACGCTGCGCGACTGGGCCAGCAAGGGCCTGATGATCGTCGGCCTCGACGCGGACGGCTCCATCACCTCGGACGACCTGTCCGTCGCGACCGGACCGGTCGTGATCGTGGTCGGCTCGGAGGGTCGCGGCCTGTCCCGGTTGGTCCGCGAGACCTGCGACGAGACCGTGTCCATCCCGATGGTCTCCGGCGTCGAATCGCTCAACGCATCGGTCGCGGCCGGGGTCGTGCTGGCCGAAGTGGCCAGGCTGCGCCGGGTCGAAGGACGCGTCTGACGACACACCGCCGCTCTCGACCGAACCGGGCATGCCCCGGATGCGCCTCGGCTAGGGTCGGTTCGGCCGAGAACCGACGACCCTAGACCCAAAGGTCCCGATGTCCTTCGCAACGCCGCTGTTCCTGTGGTACTTCCTCCCGGTCGTGCTCGCGGCCGTGCTGGTGGCACCGCGATCGTGGCGCAACGGGGTCGTCGCGGTGGCCAGCATGGTCTTCTACGTGGCGGGCGGCGGCGCCACGATCCTCATCCTGCTGGTCACCATGACAGTCAACTTCCTGGTCGGCCGGACCCTGGAGCCGGACCAGTGGGACCTCAACCACAAACGCAGGCGCACCGTCCTGATCGGCGTCATCGCGTTCGACCTCGCCGCGCTGATCGTCTGGAAGTACGCCGGCTTCGCCACCCAGCAACTCGACGGACTGGCCCACCTGTTCGGCGGCAGCTTCCCGGTCGCCACCCTCGTCCAGCCGATCGGCATCTCGTTCTACACGTTCCACCAGATCTCCTACGTGGTGGACATCTACCGAGGCGAACGCCGCCCACTGCACAACCCGGTCTCGTTCGTCACCTACATCGCGATGTTCCCGCAACTCGCCGCCGGTCCGATCGTCCGATACAAGGAGATCGCCGACCAACTCCCGCAACAGCGCACCCACCGCTGGGACGACATCGCGTCCGGCTTTCCCCGCTTCGCGCTCGGCCTGACCAAAAAGGTCGTCATCGCGGACTCGTTGGCCCCCATGGTCAACGCCTGCTTCGGAACGTCCAATCACGACATGACCTTCGGCGTCGCCTGGCTCGGCGCCGTCGGCTACACCATCCAGCTGTTCTTCGACTTCTCCGGCTACTCCGACATGGCCATCGGCCTCGGCCGCATGCTCGGCTTCCGGCTACCGGAAAACTTCGCGCGCCCGTACTCGTCGGTCACCATCACCGAATTCTGGCGCCGCTGGCACATGTCGCTGTCCAGATTCTTCCGCGACTACGTCTACATCCCGCTCGGCGGCAACCGCCACGGCGACGCCAAGACCTACCGCAACCTGTGCGTCGTGTTCGTCCTCGTCGGCTTCTGGCACGGCGCCAACTGGACATTCCTGGTCTGGGGCATCTACCACGGCGCCCTGCTCGTCATCGAGCGCGGCTTCCACTGGGATCGGGGCCCTGCCTCGCGTGCCGTCAAGATCGCTCGGCGCGCGCTGACCCTGCTGCTGGTCGTGTTCGGCTGGGTGTTCTTCCGCTCCGCCAACATGAACCAGGCTCTGGTCATGATCGGCCACATGTTCATCCCCGACGGCTCCGGCCTCACCGAAGCCGTCAACGCCGCCCTCACCAACCAGCGCCTCGTCATCCTGCTGATCGCACTGCTCGTCGTCCTGCTGCCCACCCACCCGGTCACCGGCCCGCTCCTGGAGTCCTCCCGCAGCCGCCTCGCCACGACCGTCCGCATCACCGTGATGACCGCGGGCCTGCTCTACTCCGCCATCCTCATCGCGGCAGGCACCTTCAGCCCGTTCCTCTACTACCAGTTCTGATTTCCACCACCTC
>DASXOJ010000296.1:0-21006 GCA_036494465.1 Pseudonocardiaceae bacterium | reverse complement strand
TGCGGTGCTACTTCGTCAGCGGAAGTCGCGGCCGAAGTCGTAGTCGTCCAGCGGGACGGCTGCGCCGGTGCCGGTGCCGAAGACATCCGGGGTGTAGTAGCCGTCGTCGTAGGACGGGATCGCGTAGGCCGCGGCCCGTGCCTCCTCAGTCGGCTGGACCTGGATGTTGCGGTACCGGTTGATGCCGGTGCCTGCCGGGATCAGCTTGCCGATGATCACGTTTTCCTTCAGACCGATCAGCCTGTCGCTGCGGCCCTGGATCGCGTTGTCGGTGAGCACCCGGGTGGTCTCCTGGAAGGAGGCCGCGGACAGCCACGAGTCGGTGGCCAGCGACGCCTTGGTGATACCCATCAGCACCGGGCGGCCGGAGGCCGGTTCGCCGCCTTCGGCGACGACGCGGCGGTTCTCCGATTCGAATACCGAGCGCTCGGTCAGTGAACCGGGCAGGAATTCGGTGGAGCCCGAGTCGATGATGGTCACACGGCGCAGCATCTGCCGGATGATCACCTCGATGTGCTTGTCGTGGATGGACACACCCTGCGCCCGGTACACCTTCTGGACTTCGTCCACCAGGTGCAGCTGGGCTTCGCGCGGACCCATGACCCGCAGGACCTCGTGCGGGTCGGGGGTGCCTTCCAGCAGCTGCTGGCCGACGGTCACGTGGTCACCGTCCGACAGCGGGCCGGTCGGCGTGGCGGCCAGGCGCTGACGCTTGGACAGCTTGTCGAAGACGATCTCTTCGCCGCCGTCGTCCGGGGTCAGCGTGATCTTCCAGAACCGCTCGCCGTCTTCGATCCGGATCCGGCCGTCGACGTCGGCGATCGGCGCCTTGCCCTTGGGCACGCGGGCTTCGAAGAGCTCGGTGACACGGGGCAGACCGGTCGTGATGTCGTCACCGGCGACACCACCCTGGTGGAAGGTACGCATGGTCAGCTGCGTACCGGGCTCACCGATGGACTGCGCGGCCACGATGCCGACGGCCTCGCCGATGTCCACCAGCTTGCCGGTGGCCATGGAGCGGCCGTAGCAGGTCGCACACACACCGACGGCGGCTTCACAGGTGAGCACGGAGCGCACCTTGACCCGGCGGATGCCGGAGCTGATCAGCCGGTCGATCACCGGGTCGCCGAGGTCGTCGCCGCGGTTGACCACGATGTTGCCCTCGGCGTCCGACGCGTCGTCGGCGAGGGTTCGGGCGTAGACGGCGGTTTCCACGTGCTGGTGGCGCACGGTGGTGCCTTCCGGACCATCCGAGCCGACCGGCATGTTGATGCCGCGGGTGGTGCCACAGTCGGTTTCCCGAACGATGACGTCCTGCGACACGTCGACAAGACGACGGGTCAGGTAGCCCGAGTCGGCGGTACGCAGCGCGGTGTCGGCCAGACCCTTGCGGGCGCCGTGCGTTGCGATGAAGTACTCCAGCACCGACAGGCCTTCACGGAAGTTGGCCTTGATCGGACGCGGGATGTACTCACCCTTCGGGTTGGACACCAGGCCACGCATACCGGCCAGCGAACGGACCTGGGTCATGTTGCCCGCGGCGCCCGACTTCACGATCGTGGGGATCGGGTTGTCGTCGGGGAAGGCGGCCTCCATGGCCTTGGCGACCTCTTCTGTCGCCTGGTTCCAGACCTTGACCAGTTCGTTGTTGCGCTCGGTGTGCGAGAGCTGACCGCGCTGGTAGCGCTTCTCGACCGCGTCCGCCTTGGTCTCGTAGGAGTCCAGGATCTCCTGCTTGTTCGGCGGGACGATGACGTCGGAGATCGAGATGGTCAACCCGGAACGGGTCGCCCAGTAGAAACCGGCGTCCTTGAGCTTGTCGAGGGTTTGCGCCACCACGGTCATCGAGTACCGCTCGGCCAGGTCGTTGACGATCGCGGCCTGACGCTTCTTGGGGAGCGGTTCGTTGATGAACGGGTAGTCGGCGGGCAGCAGTTCGTTGAACAGCACCCGGCCCAGCGTGGTCTCGGCCCGCCACGGCATGCCCGGTTCCCAGTCCTCCGGCTCGTCGCCCCGGGTGGGGGTGCGGTCGAGCAGGCGGATCTTGACCGGGGCTTGCAGGTCCAGCGCCTTGCGGTCGTAGGCCATGATGGCCTCGGCCGTCGAGGAGTAGGCGTTGCCCGCGCCGACGGCGTTGTCCTTCGGCCGGGTCAGGAAGTACAGACCGGAGACCATGTCCAGACGCGGCATGGCCAGCGGCTTGCCCGAGGCCGGGGAGAGGATGTTGTTCGACGACAGCATCAGGATCCGCGCCTCGGCCTGGGCCTCGGCGGACAGCGGCAGGTGGACCGCCATCTGGTCACCGTCGAAGTCGGCGTTGAACGCCTCACACACCAGCGGGTGCAGCTGGATTGCCTTGCCTTCGACCAGTTGCGGCTCGAAGGCCTGGATGCCCAGCCGGTGCAGGGTCGGTGCGCGGTTGAGCAGCACCGGGTGGCCGGAGATGACTTCCTCCAGCACATCCCACACCTGCGGGCGGGTCCGCTCGACCATCCGCTTGGCGCTCTTGATGTTCTGCGCGTGGTTCAGGTCGACAAGGCGCTTCATCACGAACGGCTTGAACAGCTCCAGCGCCATCGCCTTGGGCAGGCCGCACTGGTGCAGCTTCAGCTGCGGGCCGACCACGATGACCGAACGACCGGAGTAGTCGACGCGCTTGCCGAGCAGGTTCTGGCGGAACCGGCCCTGCTTGCCCTTGAGCAGGTCGGACAGCGACTTGAGCGGGCGGTTGCCCGGTCCGGTCACCGGCCGGCCCCGGCGGCCGTTGTCGAACAGCGCGTCGACGGCCTCCTGGAGCATGCGCTTCTCGTTGTTCACGATGATCTCGGGCGCGCCGAGGTCGATCAGCCGCTTCAACCGGTTGTTGCGGTTGATCACGCGACGGTAGAGGTCGTTGAGGTCGGACGTGGCGAAGCGGCCACCGTCGAGCTGCACCATGGGGCGCAGGTCCGGCGGGATGACCGGGACGCACTCGAGCACCATGCCCCGCGGCGAGTTGCCGGTGGCCTGGAACGCGGCGACGACCTTCAGGCGCTTGAGGGCGCGCAGCTTCTTCTGGCCCTTGCCGTCGCGAATGGTGTCGCGCAGCGAGATGCCTTCGGCGGCGGTGTCGAAGTCGATCAGCAGCTTCTGGATCGCTTCGGCGCCCATGTGGCCGACGAAGTATTCGCCGTAGCGGTCGATCAGCTCGCGGTAGAGCTGCTCGTCGGCGATGAGCTGCTTGGAGTCGAGCTTGGTGAAGGTGCTCCAGACCTCGTCGAGCCGGTCCAGCTCACGCTGGGCGCGGTCGCGGAGCTGGCGCATCTCGCGCTCGCCGCCCTCCTTGACCTTGCGGCGGACGTCGCTCTTGGCACCCTCGGCCTCGAGCTCGGCCAGGTCGGCTTCGAGCTTCTGGGCGCGGGTCTCGATGTCGGCGTCGCGCTTGTTCTCGGCGCGCTTGCGCTCGACCTGCATCTCGTTCTCGAGGGTGGGCAGGTCGTTGTGGCGCAGCTCGGTGTTCACCGAGGTGATCACGTACGCCGCGAAGTAGATGATCTTTTCGAGATCCTTCGGGGCCAGGTCGAGCAGGTAGCCCAACCGGCTCGGCACGCCCTTGAAGTACCAGATGTGCGTGACCGGCGCGGCCAGCTCGATGTGGCCCATGCGCTCACGGCGCACCTTGGACCGGGTCACCTCGACGCCGCAGCGCTCACAGATGATGCCCTTGAACCGGACGCGCTTGTACTTGCCGCAGTAGCACTCCCAGTCGCGAGTCGGTCCGAAGATCTTCTCGCAGAACAGGCCGTCCTTCTCTGGCTTCAGGGTGCGGTAGTTGATCGTTTCGGGCTTCTTGACCTCGCCGAAGGACCACTGGCGGATGTCATCGGCGGTGGCGAGACCAATACGGAGCTCGTCGAAGAAGTTGACGCCAAGCACGTCTGCTCTTCTCTCCTAGCGTTGGTGCGGATCAGGAGGCTCTGGCCGGGAGCCGGGCAGTCCGAAGTGGACCGCCCGGCGCCCCGGCTGGCGAGGTCAGTTAACGACGTCGTCGACCGAAGGGGACTCGTTGCGGGAGAGGTTGATGCCCAGGTTCGCGGCAGCGCGCTCCAGGTCCTCGTCGTCGGTGTCGCGCATCTCGATGGCGGCTCCGTCGCTGGAGAGCACCTCGACGTTCAGGCACAGCGACTGGAGTTCCTTCAGCAACACCTTGAAGGACTCGGGAATACCCGGCTCCGGGATGTTCTCGCCCTTGACGATGGCCTCGTACACCTTCACGCGGCCGATCACGTCGTCGGACTTGATCGTCAGCAGTTCCTGCAGCGTGTATGCCGCGCCGTAGGCCTGCATCGCCCAGCACTCCATCTCACCGAAGCGCTGGCCACCGAACTGTGCCTTACCACCCAACGGCTGCTGGGTGATCATCGAGTACGGGCCGGTGGAGCGGGCGTGGATCTTGTCGTCGACGAGGTGGTGCAGCTTGAGGATGTACATGTAGCCGACCGCGACCGGGAACGGGTAGGGCTCACCGGAACGGCCGTCGAACAGGGCCGCCTTGCCGTTCTCCTTGACCATCCGCTGACCATCGCGGTTGGGCAGGGTCGAACCGAGCAGACCGGTGATCTCCTCTTCCTTCGCACCGTCGAACACCGGGGTGGCGGTGATCGTGCCGGGCGGGCACTCGATCAGGTCCTCGTTGAGGTTGGCTGCCCAGGACGGGTCGCCTTCGATCTTCCAGCCCTGTGCGGCCAGCCAACCGAGGTGCAGTTCGAGGATCTGGCCGATGTTCATCCGTCGCGGCACACCGTGCGTGTTCAGGATGATGTCGACCGGGGTGCCGTCCTCGAGGAACGGCATGTCCTCGGCGGGCAGGATCTTGCCGATGACGCCCTTGTTGCCGTGCCGGCCTGCGAGCTTGTCACCGTGCTGGATCTTGCGCTTCTGGGCCACGTAGACCCGGACCAGCTCGTTGACGCCCGGGGGCAGCTCGTCGTCGTCCTCGCGGGAGAACACCCGGATGCCGATGACCTTGCCGGTCTCACCGTGCGGCACCTTCAGCGAGGTGTCCCGGACTTCCCGGGCCTTCTCACCGAAGATCGCGCGCAGCAGCCGCTCCTCCGGGGTCAGCTCGGTCTCGCCCTTCGGGGTGACCTTGCCGACCAGGATGTCGCCGTCGCGAACCTCGGCACCGATCCGGATGATGCCGCGCTCGTCGAGGTCGGCCAGGACCTCTTCGGACACGTTCGGGATGTCCCGGGTGATCTCCTCGGCGCCCAGCTTGGTGTCGCGCGCGTCGATCTCGTGCTCCTCGATGTGGATCGAGGTGAGCACGTCGTCCTGCACGAGACGCTGGGAGAGGATGATCGCGTCCTCGTAGTTGTGGCCTTCCCAGGGCATGACCGCGACCAGAAGGTTCTTGCCCAGTGCCATCTCACCGTTCTCGGTGGACGGTCCGTCGGCGATGACCTGGCCGATCTCGATCCGGGCGCCTTCTGTGACGATCGGCTTCTGGTTGTAGCAGGTGCCCTGGTTGGAGCGGCGGAACTTGTGCAGCCCGTAGGTGTTGCGGGTGCCGTCGTCGGCCATGATCGTGATGAAGTCGGCCGAGAGCTCCTCGACCACACCAGCCTTCTTGGCGACGACCACGTCACCGGCGTCGACCGCGGCACGCAGTTCGGTGCCGGTGCCGACCAGCGGCGCCTGGGCCCGCAGCAGCGGCACGGCCTGACGCTGCATGTTCGCACCCATCAGGGCGCGGTTGGCGTCGTCGTGCTCGAGGAACGGGATCATCGCGGTGGCGACGGAGACCATCTGACGCGGCGAGACGTCCATGTAGTCGACGCCACCCGGGGCGATGAACTCCAGCTCGCCGCCCTTGCGGTGGACGAGCACGCGCTCCTCGATGAAGTTGCCGTCACTGTCGAGCATGGCGTTGCCCTGCGCGATGATGTGCCGGTCTTCCTCGTCCGCGGTCAGGTAGTCGACCTCGTCGGAGACAACCCCGTCGATCACCTTGCGGTAGGGGGTCTCGATGAAGCCGAACGGGTTGACCCGCGCATAGGAGGACAGCGAGCCGATCAGACCGATGTTCGGGCCTTCCGGCGTCTCGATCGGACACATGCGGCCGTAGTGCGACGGGTGAACGTCGCGGACCTCCATGCCGGCGCGCTCACGGGACAGACCACCCGGGCCAAGCGCGGACAGCCGCCGCTTGTGGGTCAGCCCGTCGAGCGGGTTGGTCTGCTGCATGAACTGCGAGAGCTGCGAAGTCCCGAAGAACTCCTTGATCGCGGCCACGACCGGGCGGATGTTGATCAGGGTCTGCGGCGTGATCGCCTCGACGTCCTGAGTGGTCATCCGTTCGCGGACCACGCGCTCCATCCGGGACAGGCCGACCCGGATCTGGTTCTGGATCAGCTCGCCGACGGTGCGCAGGCGACGGTTGCCGAAGTGGTCGATGTCGTCGGTCTCGACCGGGACCTCGATGCCCTGCGGGGCCATCATGGTCTCGCCCGCGTGCAGGCGCACGAGGTACTCGATCGTGGTGACGATGTCTTCCTCGGTCAGCACACCCACGTTGTAGGGGGTGGTCAGGCCGAGCTTCTTGTTGACCTTGTACCGGCCCACCTTGGCCAGGTCGTAGCGCTTCTCCTTGAAGAACAGGTTCTCCAGCAGGGTCTGCGCGGACTCCTTGGTCGGCGGTTCACCGGGGCGCAGCTTCCGGTAGATGTCCAGCAGCGCCTCATCGGTACCTGCCGTGTGGTCCTTCTCAAGGGTCGCCAGCAGCGTCTCCGAGAAGGAGAAGCGCTCACGGATCGCCTCGGTGGACCAGCCGAGCGCCTTCAGCAGCACGGTGACCGGCTGCCGGCGCTTGCGGTCGATACGCACACCGACGGTGTCGCGCTTGTCGATGTCGAACTCGAGCCAAGCACCACGGCTCGGGATGACCCGGACGCTGAACACGTCCTTGTCCGTCGTCTTGTCGATGTTCGCGTCGAAATAGACACCGGGAGACCGGACCAACTGCGACACGACGACGCGCTCGGTGCCGTTGATGACGAAGGTGCCCTTGTCCGTCATCATCGGGAAGTCACCCATGAACACCGTCTGGCTCTTGATCTCGCCGGTGTTGTGGTTGGTGAACTCTGCGGTGACGAACAGCGGCACTGCGTACGTCATGTCCTTGTCCGTGCACTCCTCGACGGAGGCCTTGACCTCGTCGAAGCGCGGGTCGGAGAAGGACAGGGACATCGAGCCGGAGAAGTCTTCGATCGGGGAGATCTCGTTGAGGACCTCTTCGAGGCCACCCACCGGGCTCTCTTCACCGGCGTCGATGCGGCGTTGGAACCACGCCTCGCTGCCGGTGAGCCATTCGAACGACTGGATCTGCAGGCCGAGCAGATTGGGAACACCAAGCGGTTCGCGAATCTTCGCGAACGAGACCCGCTTCGGTGCCCCCGGGATCCCCGTACTGTTCACAGTGGAGTTGGTCGCAGCAGTGGCCTGGGTCGCGCGGGAGACTGCCAAGATGCGTCCTTCCAGGACTCTTTGAGCTATCCCGTCAGGTTGCGTAGAGCAGCCGAACAGTATAGCTGTCAAGGGTGCGGTGGCGCCCAGGATCCTAGCTCTACGCGGAGGGCATACGGAAAGAGGGCAGCGCAAATTAGCAGTCTAGTCGTACAGACGGACGACTGTCGAGGGGGTCAACCTCTCGGCCGTCCTCCTGCTCCCCGACAGCGTGACCCCGACAGCGTCCGCAGTCAAGATGTGACAGCCCGATCACTCGGTCGGAGCACTGGGTTTTAACCTCGGGTAACCTTCTTGAGCTGCCAGAACGTCAACGCGATGTCACCAGTAGGTCAACTTCGCGGAATCAGCCAGGGGTCAGCGGCCGGTATGTTGATCAGGCAAATGAGTGACGCAGATCTCATCTGACACGCCGGGGCACGGGTTGACACAACAGGTTTTGCGCGCTGGTTCATCAACGTAGCGTATTTACCGAATACCTGCCAGTAATCAGGCCGATCCCGTTGTTCGCCAGTCCGTTATCGGCTCTTAATCCGGTTGCCCAGGGTGGCTACGGTCGACGACGTGCCCCTCGAAACCGAGCGCGTCGCGCGTAGCCGCGGTAGCCGGCTCGCCGCCAGCAACGCGGCCGCCTGGTGGACCGAACTGGCGCAGGCGCGCGGACACGCCCTCGTACGTCGGCCCGGCTACTTCTGGGTGCCGGGCTCGGTGCGCGCCGGGCTGCGGATCATGGTGCTCAGTCCGGACCTGGACCAGGCCGAGCTCGCGTCGCTGGCCAGTTCCTGGCCTGCCGACAGCAAGCTCACCGTCGAGGACCCGTTCAACGTGCTCGACCTGCGCGGTATCGGCCTGCGCCCGCAGTCGCTGCCGGTCATGCTCCGCGAACCGGGACCGGTCATCGGGGCACCGCGCGTGCCCGCGTCCCGAGTCACCAGCGAAGCCGAGGTCGGCGTCGCCGAACGAGTCGTCGTCGACGGGTTCCCGCTGGGTCGGTTCCAGCCCTACTGCCAGGGCGAAAGCCTCCCGTTCAGCCTCGCCGAACACCCCGGCGTCGCCTTCCACCTGGCCCGCCGCGACGGCGAACCCGCCGGTGCCTGCGCCACCTTCTTCGACGGTGCCGTCGGCGGCGTCTACTGGGTCGGCACCCTCCCCGAACACCGCTCCCAGGGCATCGGCCGCGCGATCATGACCAGCGCGCTGCGCGAACTCGGCGACGTCCCGGCCACGCTGACCGCGACCGCCGCGGGCAGGCCGCTCTACGAGTCGCTCGGCTTCCGCACAGTGTCGGAGTCGACCTGGTGGTGGTCAGCTACCAGCTAATCCGGCCGCGTACGTGAAGTACTTGACGTACGTGACGTACTTGGATCAAACTGGCCGAGTGCATGGAGTTCACTATGAGAGCTACACCGACGCGCGTTCACATCTGAAGGATTTGCTCGATGCGGCCGAGCGAGGCCTCGTCGCAACCGTCAAGCGAGACGACGTGACGACAGCGGTCGTCGACGTGGCCCGACTCAGCCACTTCCTCACGTCGCTCATTCCCTCACGCGCGGAAGTCGTGCCGGAGGCCGGCGGCTGGTCGGTTTTCATCCCCGGGCTGCCGATCGCCGCTGATGGCGGGACATTCGACGAAGCAATCATGGAGATGGTCGATGCCCTGCGCGAATACGCGGAGGACTGGCAGGACCACCTGCTCGATGCGCCGAATCACCGGGAGAATTGGGGCCTGGTTCAGTTGATCAGCCTCAGTGACGACGATCAGCTTCGCGACTGGCTGGTGGGAGCGGTTTCGTGACGTGGCCGCAAGCAACCCGCAAAGACCATCACACGTTCTGCCAGGTCGAGCAGTGGCTTCAGGTACGCGATTCCCGAGGACGCACGGGTATGCACCATGTCACCTTCACACTCGTCCTGCCCGATGGTCGAACGCTCCGCACGCGCATCTCTCATCCACCCGGCCGGACCGACTACGGGCCCAAACTGTGGCGGCACATCCTCCGCGATCAGCTCGAAGTGGACGAGCCGACCTTCTGGGCTTGTGCGCAAGACCGCATCAAACCGCAGCGCGGCGCTCCCGAACCGTCGAAGGAGTCCCTACCGGCTGACCTGGTCCACCTGCTGATCTTGCGGGTCGGTTTGCCAGAGGATCAGGTTGCCGAGATGAGCAAAGAGGACGCGATCGCACGGATCCAGCAATTCTGGTCGGAAGGTCATTGATCGTCGCCGTCAGTCGGCGGCGACGTTGCGGGCGGCCGAGCGACGGGGGCGGACTACCAGGATCCAGAGTTGGAAGATCGTGGCCGCGAGCAGCAGGGCGATCGTGACCGCCGCGTAGACGATGTCCTCGGCCGAACCGTTGGTGGCTACTTCGTGGTTGAACGCCGTGTAGAAGGCGGTGACCCGTTGGCCCGGGGTGGCGCCGTCCTCGCCCTGGATCCATTCGTTGCCGATGGCGATCTTGCCGTCGTCGGTCCGGAACGAGCCGTAGCAGAACGGCTGGCCGCGCTGTGGCGTGCAGTGCGTGATCACCGCTGTTCCCGGCGCACCCATGATCGCCGGGTCGACGGTTGACACGATCACGAACCCGACCATGCCGAGCAGCGCGAGGATCGTCACGCCGAGCAGCACCCAGGGGCCGCGGCGGCCTCGGTGGGGTGCCGGGGTCACTTGCAGTTGGCGGGGTTCTGGCCTGCGCCGAAGGTGCTGATGTTGTCGACCTTCCAGGTGTCGCCCTGCATGATCGCGCCGACTTCCAGGACGCCCTCGGAGGTGGCCTGCTGGCCGTTACTGCCCCGGGTCGACTCCTGGTAGACCATGAGCAGCAGGCGGGCCTGGTCGCCCTGGATCATTTCGACGCCGCTGTTCTTGGTGTCTATGGACGCGGTGACGGTGATCTTCTGCGCGGGGGCTTGGGCGCGGACGGTTTTGTAGAGCTCGTTGAACTGGCACTGGGCCGAGCCGGTGAGCAGGTTCTGCGCGTCCTGGGCGGTCTGGTTGGGGTTGGCGTAGGTGTAGGTGAGCACCCGCTGCATCGCGTTGACGACGTCGCTGACGACCTTGGCGGTGGTGCCGGTGTCCACGTAGGCGGTGTTGGACGTGGTCGCGTTGTCGGCGGTGTTGTGCCACATCAGGCCGCAGAACGCGCCTACGCAGGCGAGCAGGACGGCGGCGATGGCGAGCACCAGGATCTTGGTGGAGTCGGCCATGCCCCGGGCGCCGCTGCCGATGGAGCCGACCCAGCCGGGGACGCCTTTGCCGGAGTCGACCTTGGTCTCTTCGGCTTCTTCCTCGGGCTCGGCTGCGGGTTCGTCGACCGGTGCCTTGCCTGCCGTGCGGCGGGCTCGGCGGGCGGCCATGGATTCTTCGGCGCCCGCGGTGGTCGTGGAGCCGTCGGTGTTGCGCGGCGCAGGGGTGGGGAGAGTGGCCGCCGGGATGGTCTGGGTGGGGGTCTCGTCCACCTCGGGCGCGTTGTCCGGGCTCTGCTGGCCTTCCGGCTTGCGCAGGCCTGCGACGCGCGGGCGGCGCGAGGGGGGCTGGGATGCCGGCGGGCGACGGCGAGACGGTGGCATGGGTCTACGGTCCTCCGCTGTTGCTGACTAACTGCGGCTACTTACCGGCTGGGGGCTTGCTGGTGCTGGTGGGCGGCTGGCTAGCCGACGAGCTCGGCGAGCCGCTGGGCAGCGGGCTGCCGCTGGAGCTGGAGCTGGAGCTGCCGGTGAACGGGTTGTTCGGCTCGCCGATCTTGTTGATCCTCCAGCCGTTCGAGGTGAGCACCAGGCCGCAGGCGATGGGCAGGTAGGTCGGGCTCTGCGGGGTGGTGCCGAACTTGCCGGTGACCAGCACGTACACCAGGGCGGTCGCACTCGTCGGCTGGAGGTCGGTGACGGTGGCCGCCTGGACCTTGCCGGTGAGCACGATCTTGTCCTGCTTGAGGATCTGTTCGTACTGCTGCAACGTCTTGCCCTGGGTGAACTCCTGGGCGAGGTCGCCGGTGCTGGACGCCTGCCAGTTGGCGAGGCCCTGCGCGGCGTGGTTGTAGTCCAGCGAGGTGAAGTTGATGACGCCCTGCTTGGCGGCCGCGAGCACGGCTTCGCGTTCGTTGGCGTTGTTGACCGAGTCGCTGCGGCTGGAGAAGAACCAGAGCCCGCCGAAGACCAGCGCGAGCACCAGCATGACGATGGCCGCGAGCCACGCCCAGCCGAGTTTCGGGTTGGCGAAGCGGGGCAGGCGGGAACCGCGCTCTTCTGCGGGATCGGCACCGTCGTCGTGGGTTTCGACGTCCTCGACGGTGTCGGTGTCCGAACTCATGAAATCTCTCCTGGGATTGGCAAATCAGACGCCGAGCAGCTGGGCCAGGCTGATCGGGGGGACGCTCTGACCGGTCGCCACCAGACCGCTGCTGTTCGGGTTGGCCGGCTGGGTGGACTGCCCCGACCCGGACGGGCTGCTCGCCGCGCTACCCGGATTTCCACCATAGGGGGCGTTCTGCGCGCCGCGCACGTCGGTGCCGCTGTTCGGGCCCTCGTCGCAGTAGGCGTTGAGGTTCAGGGTGGCGGGCGAGGTGTCGTTGGCCGGGCGGTGCGCGGTGCCCTGGTAGCCGTTGACGCACGGCGGCGGGTCGAACAGATTGAGCGCGAGGCCGAGCTTGGCCTGTCCGTCCGAGGTGATCACGGTGCCTGCCGCGCCCGCGACGACCGGGTACGCGACCAGGGCCTCTTCCAGGCCGGAGGTGCGGGTGACCAGCACGTTGGCGGTGGTGAGCAGGTTGGCGAGCAGCGAGCCGAGCTGCGGGCCGGTTTCGGTGAGCAGGTCGGTGATCTGTTCACCGGCCAGCGGCGCGTTGGTGATCAGGTTGCGGATGTCCGGGTCGGAGGTCTTGAGCTGGTCGGAGAGCTTGTCGAGCGAGGTGGAGAAGCTCTCGATCGCGCCGGACTCGGCGACCTGGGTGTCCAGCACCACCTTGCCGGAGTCGAGCAGCTGGGTGGTTTCGGGCAGCTGGCTCTGCGCGGTCTTGGTGAAGTCGGAGACGGTGTCCAGCAGCTTCTGCAGGTCCGGCCCTGTGCCGCTGAAGCCGCTGTCGAGCTCGTTGACCACGGTTTGCAGCGACTGGACCGGCACCGAGTTGGCCAGCCCGTTGAGGTTGGTGAGCAGGTCGTTGGTGGGCAGCGGGATCTGGGTGTCGCGCTGCTCGATGGTGGATCCGTCGGCAAGGAAGGGGCCGCTGCCGGTGTTGGGCACCAGGTCGACGTACTGCTCACCGACGGCGGAGCGGTCGGCGACGGTCGCGGTCAGGTCGGCGGGGATCTGCGGCGCGGAGTCGTTGATGTGCAGGTCGACTTCGAGGCCGGTGCGGGTCAGCTGCATGCCGGTGACCTTGCCGACGGTGACGCCCCGATAGGTGACCTCGGAGTTGTCGAAGATGCCGCCACCGGAGGCGACGTCGAGTTTGACGTCGTAGCCGGGGTTGAGCACCGACGCGCCGATGCCGCCGTAGCGCATGGCGGTGTAGCCGACCGCGAGCACGCCGACGACGGCGAAGACGAGGACCTGGATCAGAACTTTCCTGGTGATCATCAGGAGCCGCCTCCCAGCAGCAGGCCGAGGATGCCGCCGAGTCCGCCCGAGGTGCCGCCGGAGCCGGAGGTGGCGCCGCCGGACGAGCTGCCCGGGATCGGCAGCGGGGGTGGCTGGTTGGCCTGGGTGCCCGGCGTGCCGCCGGTGATGCCCTGCAACGCGGTGATGGAGGAGAGCGGGTTCTGCTTGGAGCGGCTCAGGTTCTCCAGCACGGTCTGCAGGTTGAGGTCGATGTTGGCGTAGAGGTTGGAGTAGTCGCCCTTCAGGCCGGGCACCGCGCCGTCGGAGAACGGGAAGGTGAGCAGGATCTGCAGCGCGTTGGGCAGGTTCGAGCCTGCCGCGGAGAGCTGTTGCAGGGTCGGGGCGAGCGACTTGAGGTCGGCGACGAGGTCGTCCTGGCTCTTGTTGATGGTGTCGACCGCGACCCCGGACAGCGCGCTGAACGCCTGCAACAGGCCGACCAGCTGGTCCTTCTGGTTGTTCAGCACGTCGAGGCCGGGCCCGATGTTGCTGATCACGTTGGAGATCTGCGTCTTCTGGCCGTTCAACGTGGCGGAGAGGCGGTTGACCGCGTCGAGCGCCTGGGTGATGTCGGAGACATGCGCGTTGAGGTCGCCGGTCAGCTTGTTCACGTTGGACAGCAACTGGCGGATCTGGGCCTCGTTGCCGGTGGTGGCGCTGTTGAGTTCCTTGGAGATGGTCTGGATCTGCTGGATGCCACCGCCGTTGAGGACCAGCGACAGCGCGCCGAGGACCTCTTCGACCTCGACGTTGCGGTTGGTCCGGTTGATCGGGATGGTCGCGTTGTTGGCCAGCGTGCCCTGGGCCTGACCGGCGGGCGGGGCGACGAGCTGGATGTACTTCTCGCCGAGCAGGCTGGACTGTTCCAGGTTGGCGTCGGCGTTGGCGGGCAGCGACACGTTGCCGTTGACCGTCATGGTCACGTCGGCGGTCCAGTTCGACTTGTTCAGCGAGATCGAGTCGACCCGGCCGACGAGCACGTCGTTGACCCGGACCGACGACTGCGGCACCAGGTCGAGCACGTCGTTGAACTCGGCGTGCACCGTGTAGGGGTGGTCGCCGAGGTCGGCGCCGCCGGGCAGCGAGACGCCGTAGAGGCCGTCGAAGTTGCAGCCGGTCAACGCGAGCAGCCCGGTGGCCACCAGCACGGCGATGCCGACCTTGCTGGCGCGGCGGGGGGTGATCACTTGCCACCTCCGGACGTGGAGCCGGTAGTACTCGGGGACGCGTAGAGGACGCCCGCGATGGGCAGGGGCAGCGGCGGGATCTTGCCGGACTGGAGGTCCTGGATGATGTCCGCCGGGGTGGGCAGCGCGACCAGTCCTTGCAGGATCGGCGCGATGGTGTCGCAGGCGGCCTTGATCGCGGCAGGGAGGCTGCCGGGGGCGAGCTGTTCGAGCAGGTGGCAGACGATGACCGCGGGCGGGTTGCTCAGGTCGTTGAGGTCCGCGCGGGCGTCCAGCGAGCCGGAGGCCGCGTTGTAGGAGTTGACCAGGTTGGTCAGCGCCAGCGGTGCGTCGTCGAGGGTTTCGGCCAGCGCGGAACGTTCCTGGACCAGTACCTGGGTCACCTGGGTCAAGTTGTCCACATTGGACTTGATGGCGGAGCGGTTGCTGTTGATGAAGCCCTGCACCTGACCGAGCGCGGTGGACAGCTGCTGCACCGCCGAGCCGAGGTTGCCGCGTTCGCTGGCCAGGAAGCCGCTCACGTCGGAGAGCTGCTGGGTGACCGTGCGGACGGTGGCGTCGCTGTTGGCCAGCGTGGTGGTGAACTTCGCCAGGTTGTCCACTGTGGAGAACAGGTCGTCCTTGTTGCTGTCCAGGGTCTGCGAGAGGTCCGAGAGCTGCGTGATGGTGTTGTGCAGGTTCTCGCCGTTGCCGTTGAGGTTCGCGGCCGCGGTGTTGAGCAGGTTGGACAGCGCGCCCTTGGAGTTCGCGCCGTTCGGGCCCAGCGACGTGGCCAGCTTGTTGAGGCTGGTGTAGAGCTGGTCGAGCTCGACCGGGGTCGCGGTGCGGTCCCTCGGGATGGTCGCGTTGTCGCTCATTGCCGGGCCGCCCGAGTAGACCGGGGCGAGCTGGATGTAGCGGTCGGACACCACCGAGGGCGCGACCACGACCGCCTGCGCGTTGGCCGGGATCTGCACGCCGCGGTCGACCGACATCTCGACCCTGACCTGGGTACCCACCGGGGTCACGTCGTCGATGGTGCCGACCTGCACGCCGAGCACGCGCACCGTGGAGCCCGGGTAGACGCCGATGGTCTGGTCGAAGTAGGCGGTGATCTTGTTGGTGTTGGCGCCGGAGGCGATCCACCACAGCACGATCGCGACGACCAGCGCGAACACGCAGATGATCGAGATCGTCCTGGCCAGGTTCTGACCCGCCCTGGTGGCGAAGGTCGTCATTGCAGGCACCCCACCTGGTTGATCGGACCGATGGACGGCGGCAGCAGACCGCAGATGTAGTTGTCGAACCAGCGCCCGTTGCCGATGGTGTTGGAGAACAGCCGCGCGAACGGTGCGAGCAGCTGGATGCCGCTGGCCAGGCTGCCCTGGTTCTGCTGCAACATCGTGGTGAACTGGTTGAGCTGGTTGAGCACCGGGTTGAGCTGCGCCTGGTTGTCGTTGACCAGGCCGGAGAGCTGGGTGGCCAGGCTCTGCGTGCCGGTGAGCAGCGTGTCGATGGCCTGCTTGCGGTTCTGCAGCATGCCCAGCAGCAGCGTGCCGTCGGAGAGCAGCTTCTGCACCTCGGCGTCGCGCGAGGCGAGCGTCTGGCTGATCTGCCCCGTGTTGGACAGCAGGTTGGCGAGCTGCTGGTCGCGCGAGGAGATCGTGTTGCTCAACGCCGACAGGCCGTTGAGCGCGTTGCGCACATCGGTCGGCGAGTTCGCGAAGGTTTCCGACAGCACCTGGAAGCTCTGCGCCAACTGGTCGGTGTTGAGCTGGTCGACCGTTTGGGACAGCCCGTTGAACGCGTCCAGCACGTCGTAGGGCGACGTGGTGCGGCTGGTCGGAATCGCGCTGTTCGGGTCGAGCGGATTCGAGCCCTGCGGGGTCAGTTCGATGTACTTGGAACCCAGCAGCGTCTTGATCTTGATGTCGGCCGTGGTCTGGTCGCCGAGCCAGGCGTTCTTCACCTTGAAGTCGACCTTGACGTGCTGGCCCTCCAGGCTCACCGCGGTCACCTTGCCGACGTTCACCCCGGCGACGGTCACGTCGTCGCTGGGGATCAGGCCGGCGTCCTCGGTGAAGTCCGCGGTGTAGGTGGTGCCGCCGCCGATGATCGGCAGGTCGTCGGAGTAGAACGCGGTCAGGATCAGCAGCACGATCACGGTGAGGCTGACCGCGCCGATCAGGTAGGGATTGCGTTCCCGGAACGGCTTCATGACTTGCACCTCGCCTGGGTCACCGGGAGCACTGGCAGGTTGACCGGAGTGTTGATCACCGGTGGCAGCGAGACCGAGGTGGACGCGGAGCACAGGAAGAAGTTGAACCAGGACCCGTAGCTCGCGGTCGGGATGATCGCCTTGAGCTTGGTGGGCAGGAACTGGATGAAGTGCTGCACCGTGCTCTGGTTGTCGTTGAGGTTCTTGGTCAACGAACCCAGGTTCGCGATGTCCGTCTTCAGTGGCGCTCTGCCCTGGTCGAGCAGGCCCGCGGTGGTGTTGGCGAGGCCGCCCAGCGCGCCGATCGCGTCGCTGATCGGCTGGCGGTCGGCGGCCAGGCCGGACACCAGCTGTTGCAGCGTGACGATCAGGTCGGACAACTGCGTGGTGTGCGCGTTGACCGTGTCCAGCACCGAGTTCAGGTTGTCGATGACCTGGCCGATCACCTGGTCCTTGTCGGCGATGGTCGAGGTCAGCGATGCCGTGTTGGACAGCAGCGAGTCGACCGTCGAACCCTCACCCTGGAAGACCTGGATGATCTCGTAGGAGAGCTGGTTGACGTCGTTGGGCGAAAGCGCCTGGAACAGCGGCTTGAACCCGTTGAACAGCTCGGTCAGGTCCAGCGCGGGCTGGGTGCGGTCCAGCGGGATGGTCGCGCCGGGTGCGAGGTCGCCGGTCATCGAACCGGCGCCCCGGTCGAGTTCGACGTAGCGCTGGCCGACCAGGTTGCGGAACTTGATCACCGCGGTGGTCGTGGCGGGCAGCGCGACCCCGTCGTCGATGCTGAACCCGACCTGGGCCTGTTGCCGGTCGACCACGTCGATGCTGTCCACCTGGCCGACCTTCACGCCCGCGATGCGCACGTCGTCGCCGACGTTGAGCGAGGTCACGTCGGAGAACCGGGCCGAGTAGTCCTCGGCGCCGCCGAGGTGCGCGTTCGCGATGGTCAGGCCGAGCATCGCGGTGGCGCCGACGGTGATCACCACGAAGATCAGCAGCTTGGTCAGGGCGGGGGCGATGCTCTTCACTGCACGCTCACCTCCGCTCCACGCAACAGCGGTCCGACCAGGAAGCTGGACCAGTTCGGCACGGACTGGGTGTCGCCACCGTTCTGCGCGGCGAGGATGCCGGCGATCACGTTCTCCTCGGAGGGCGAGTTGGCCAGGCCGGTCTTGCCGATCGTGGCGGCCTGCGGATTGGTGATGCTGGACGAGGTCGCCCCGGGCAGGATGCCCTCGTCAGCGGTGTTCGCCGCGGGCGGCGAGGTGGAGCCGTCCTTGATCGGACCGTCCGGCGGATACTGCGGGAACGGGTTCGGCGGCGGGTTGAAGTCGTAGCAACGCGGCCCGCGATTGTCCAAATAGGCCGGATCATCCTGGCCGGGCTCGTACGGGCCCCGGTTGATGGTGATCTCCAGCTGGGCGTGCAGACCGGGATGGTCGGTGCCCTCACCGAATGCCTTGTTCACCTTGGGCACCAGGTCGGCCATGCCCTTGAGGAAGCACGGGAACTCGGGCGCGTAGCGGGCCAGCACCTGCAACGTCGGCAACGTCTGCGCGGACACACCGATGATGTTGTTCTTGTTGGCGGCCAGGAAGTTCTGCAGATTGTCCGACGCGTTGGTCAGCGTCGAGTACAGGGTCTCCAGGTTGTTCTGTTCACTGGCCACGGTTTCCGACGTGCCGGTCAGGTTGTTCAGCGCGTTGATCAGGTCCGGCGCGGCCTTGTTGTAGGTGTTGGACACCTTCACCAACTGGGACAGGTCGCGTTCCAGCGTTGGCAGCTGCGGGTTGAGCTTGCCGACGTAGGAGTTCAACTGGTCCAGCGTCTGACCGAGCTCGGGTCCCCGGCCCTGCAACGCGGTGGCGACCGCGGTCAGCGTGGCGGAGAGCTTCTGCGGCTGAACTGCTTGCAGCACCGGCAGCAGGTTGTTGAGCACCTCTTCGATCGCCACCCCGGTGCTGGTGCGGTCCTGGGAGATCGTGGTGCCACTGGCCAAGTGATCCGACGTGGGCGCGTCCGGAATCACCAGGTCCACATAGGTCTCACCGAACAGCGTCTTGGGCAGCAGCTCCGCGGTCACGTTCGACGGGATCGTGTCGATCTTGTCCGGGTCCATGGCCAGCTGGAGCACCGCGCCATCGCCGCTGGAGCTCACCGACTGCACGCTGCCGACGATCTCGCCACGCACCTCGACGTCGGAGTTGATCGCCAACTGGTTGCCCGCGCTGTCCGCTTCCAGGGTGATCGGCACGGTCGAGGTGAACGTCTTGTTGTAGAACAGGATCGTCACCGCGAAGAACGCCGCGACCAACAGAATCAGCGACACCCCGAGCAGCCTGCGGCGCACTGTGCTCAGCGCTCCCCTGCTCATCGCATGTTCTCCTTCGCGCTCATCCGGTGATCCTGACGGTGGTCGTGGTGCCCCAGATGGCGAGGCTCAGGAAGAAGTCGACCAGGGTGACCGCCACGATCGCGGTCCGCACGGCTCTACCGACCGCGACACCGACACCGGCCGGGCCGCCGGCCGCGCGGTAACCGAAGTAGCAGTGCGTCATGATGATCACCACGCTGAACACCAGGACCTTGCCGAAGGACCACAACACGTCCACCGGCGGCAGGAACAGGTTGAAGTAGTGGTCGTAGGTGCCCGGCGACTGACCGTTGAAGTAGACGGTGATCTCGCGCGAGGCCACGTAGGAAGTCAACAGGCCCAACACGTACAGCGGGATGACGGCGATGAAACCCGCGATGACGCGCGTGGTGACCAGGTAGGGCAGGGACGGGATGCCCATGACTTCCAGGGCGTCGACCTCTTCGGAGATCCGCATGGCACCCAGTTGCGCGGTGAAACCGGCGCCGACGGTCGCGGAGAGCGCGAGTCCCGCGACCAGCGGGGCGATCTCGCGGGTGTTGAAGTAGGCCGAGATGAAGCCGGTGAACGCGGCGGTGCCGATCTCGTTCAGCGCGGTGTAGCCCTGGATGCCGACGACGACGCCGGTGAACAGGGTCAGACCGGCCATCACGCCGATGGTGCCGCCGATGACGGCAAGAGCTCCGCTGCCGAAGCTGACTTCGGCCAGCAGCCGCAGGATCTCCTTGAAGTAGCGGCGCAACGCGCGCGGCACCCAGGCGATCGTGCGGATGTAGAAGCTCATCTGGTCGCCGAGTGAGTCCAACGTCTGCAATGGACGGTTGGCCACCCGGCGCGCCCGCTCGGATACGGAAGTCATGTGCGCCTCAGCCGATCTTCGACGGGACGAGCTGGAGGTAGATGACGGTGAGCACGAAGTTCACCAGGAACAGCAGCAGGAACGTGATGACGACGGACTGGTTGACCGCCTCACCGACGCCCTTCGGTCCCGGCGCCGGGTGCAGGCCACGGTAGGCGGCGACGACACCCGCGATGAAGCCGAAGATCACCGCCTTGATCTCGCCGATCCACAGGTCGGGCAGCTGCGCCAGGGCGGAGAAACTGGACAGGTACGCGCCGGGCGTGCCGTGCTGCAGGATCACGTTGAAGAAGTAACCGCCGAGCACGCCGACCACCGACACCATGCCGTTGAGCAGCAACGCGATCAGCATGGCGGCGAGCACCCTTGGCACGATCAGCCGCTGGATCGGGGAGACGCCGAGGACCTCCATGGCGTCGATCTCCTCGCGGATGGTCCGCGCGCCGATGTCCGCGCAGATCGCCGAACCGCCGGCACCGGCGACCAGCAGCGCGGTCACCAGTGGACTGGCCTGCTGGATGATCGCCAGCACGCTCGCGGCGCCGGTGAAGGACTGCGCGCCGAGCTGTTCGGTCAGCGAACCCAACTGAAGCGCGATGACCGCGCCGAACGGGATCGCGACCAGTGCGGTCGGCAGGATCGTCACGCTCGCGACGAACCAGCACTGCTGGATGAACTCCCTGGTCTGGAATGGACGGCGGAAGATGTTGACCGCGACGTCGAGCCCCAGAGCGAAGAGCCTGCCGGTCTCGCGCAGCGCGCCGGCGCCGGGGAAGGTCGCCGGTTGCGAACTACTGCTCAAGACCCCTCCTGCCAGTCGGACTCGGGCAGGTCGGCAACGCCACCGTGCAGGTCACCCCGGAAGCCGTCGTGGGCGTCCATGCTGAACTGCTGGGTCGCGTCCGCGCCGCGCGGGTGCGGGCTGGGCGTGAAGGTACTCGTCGCGCCAACGCCGACACCGACCTGGTAGCGGGCCCGCTCCTCGGGAGTGAGGCTGGCGACGATGGCGTCCTGCGCCTTGGGCGGCAACGTGTGCAGGATCCGCATCACGCGGTCCTGTCGTCTGATCGCACCCTGCCGTTCTGGCAGGCCGGGCGTCGGCGCCAACTGCGGCACGATCCCGCTGATGTCCTGATCCGACAGCCCACCATCGGTGTGGCCCGCGTCGATGTCGGCCTGCTCCCGCGCCATCGTGGCCGCGTCCTTCTCCTCCGACATCCCGATCGGACCAATCCGCCGACCGTTCAAAAACTGCTCCACCACCGGCTCTTCCGAGGTCAGCAACACCTCA
>DASXOJ010000295.1:0-9831 GCA_036494465.1 Pseudonocardiaceae bacterium | reverse complement strand
TGGCCTGGTGCGAGGCCAGCACCGACGGCACGAGACCGTGGTACTACCGCAAGGGAATCTTCTACAACGTCGCCAGATCCACGGCGTTCGCCATCGCCCGATAGCCCGCCGCGTTCGGATGCAGGTGGTCGCCGGAGTCGTACTGCGCCTGCATGGCCGTTGGATCGCCAGGATCGCGAATCACCGCGTCGAAGTCAACGGTGGCATCGAAAATGCCACCGTTGGCGAGAATGAAGTTATTAACAGATTCACGCCACGCCTCGGCCTGCGGCGTGTATTCCGACCACCCCTTGAACGGCGTGACCGTCGCGACCACGATCTTCAGGCCGTACGCGTGCGCGGTCGCCGCGAACTGTTTGAGCCCGGCGATGACCTGATCGGCCGAGGTTCCCGCCTTCACGTCGTTGATCCCCTCCAGCACGAGCACGCTGCGCGCCCCGCTCTGGCTGAGCATGTCACGATCCAGTCGCGCGACCCCGCTGATACCGCCGGTTCCCGTGCCGTAGACACCTGTGAAATGGTCGTTCACAACCATGTTCGCGCTGATGCCCTCGTCGACCACACCCAGCGGCGCGGTGCCCTGCTGCGCGAGCAGTCGCCGCGCCAGGTCGTTGGGCCAGCGGTCGTTGGCGTCGACGTCCGATCCGTACCCATCGGTGATCGAGTCACCGAACGCGACCACCGTGCCGGCCGGACGCGCGGGCACCACGTCGATCCCGGACAGGACGGTCCAGAACCCGAAGTCGTTGGACACCGGGAAGTTGCTCACGTCACCGGCCTGATCGCCCGCGTTGTCCGCGCTGGAGTACATGTCCTGCATGCCAAGGCTGTGCTCGGCAGCCAGTTGAACGGTGCCCGGGAACCAGACGCTCACCAACAGGTTGGCGTCGGCAGGCACGGTGAACGGAAGGGGATCGCTGACCGCCTGGCCGCCACCCGGCAGCGTCACCTGCCTGCGTCCGCCGAACGTCAGCGTGGCAGGCGCGTTCGCGGCCATCGAGGTCGATTTCTGCACCGCGATCGTCACGTGCCCGACTGTCAACGGCGCGTTCACGAAGTCGTTGTCCAACCGGATCCGCACCTGGCCGCCGCCGATGCTGGTGTGCTCGACCATCCGCAGCGTCCGGTTCGTCCACGGACCTGGCACGATCCCGTCGTCCAGCGCCGCCGACCAGGTCCCGGCCCATGCGCCCGACGAGGGCCGCACCGCGAGCGCGAACACGTGCAGCAGCGGCGAACCCAGCGTCGTGCCCACCGTCGGCAAGGTCACCGACCTGACCGAAGTGCCCGCCTTCAACGGCACCGACACGGTGTAGAGCTTGGTGCCCACCGTGCCCGGTCCGCCCGGCGTGTTCCAGCGGGGGAGCAGCAACGTCATGGTGTCGGTCGGTCCGCCCACCCAGTCCGGCGCGGACAGCGCATAGCTCTGCGTCGACCCGTCCGCGTACGTGATCGTGCCCGGCCCGCCAGCGGGCCCATTGGTGCTCGTCACCAGGAACGACAACGCCGAACCGCTACCGGACACGCCGATCTGCTGCCCGTTCGCGAGCACGTTGTCCGGCTGGCCCGCCGCAACGTTCGGCAACGCGAACTTCGCGCCGTCCACGGTGACCGGGTTCCCGGGTGCCCAGCCCGCCGCGTTCAGATCCTCGGCGGTGAGGCTGTGCCCGGTCCCGTCGATGTTCGCCGCGCCCGGCGTCGACGAGGGGCTGATCGCCACGTTGTCGAACGCGGCAGCCAACCCCGCCGCATGCTGTACGGGCGCGGCGGCGGCCGGTGCCGCCACGATCCCCGCGACCAATCCCGCTGCCATCGCGAGTACGAGCCCGGCAGGTCGGGCCCGTAATTGTTTGGCTGTTCTCGAACCGATGGATGGTGTCACCGTTGTCGCCTTTCCTCTCGGTGGGAAATGCCGAACAGATAAAGCCCATCGCGTATTCGCGGAAAATCCCCCAGGTGATTCGACGTGCACGTCGAACCGCGCCGGCCAGCGGTCACGCCCACGCTGGCCAGCGCGAAGTCAATCAAGCAACGATCACGGTCCAGCCGTGACAACGTTGTCATATGACAGGAGAATAACAGCGCGAACACCGTCCGGTCAATGATCGCGAAATTGCTGCCAATGGGTTATTCAATGTCCGGTCAGGACAAATTCGGAAACGGAAGTGCGACGATCCACTATGCTGCGCTAACTTGGCGGCGTGACCACACTGCCCTGGTCGGCCGAACTGGCCGGACGACTCGACGAACTCACCATCGACTCCGCGCTGCTCGCCGGCAACCCTCTCGGCGACCCGGCCAGCAGGCCGCTGTGGGTCTATGTCCCACCGGGCTACGACGACAACCCCGAGGTGCACTACCCGAGCATCTATGTAATCCAGGGGTACACAGGTCACCTGGCGATGTGGCGCAACCGCACCCCCTACCGCCAGCCGTTCCCGGAAACCGCCGACCAGGTCTTCGCCAACGGCGAAGCGCCCGGCGCGATCGTCGTCTACGTGGACGCCTGGACCCGGTACGGCGGCAGCCAGTTCGTCGACTCGGTCGCCATCGGTCCGTACCACTCCTATCTCTGCGACGAGGTCGTCGCCTTCGTCGACCAGCGCTACCGCACCATCCCCGATGCCGCGCACCGCGCGATCACCGGCAAGTCCAGCGGCGGTTTCGGCGCCATGATCACCCCGATGCTGCGCCCCGACGTGTTCGGCGCGTTCGCCACGCACGCGGGCGACGCCCTCTACGAGTACTGCTACCTGTCCACGTTCCGCGACGTCGTCCGGCACCTGCGCAACTACGACGGCGACATCCAGCGCTGGTGGACCGAATTCCAGTCCAGGACCGCGTTCACCAAGCAGGAGGACGCCGACCTGCTGATCACCCTCGGCTGCGCCGCCGCGTTCTCGCCGACCCCCGACGGTCAGGTCGAACTGCCCTTCGACGCGGTCACCGGCGTGCTCAAGCCGGACGCGTGGCAGCGGTGGCTCGACTGGGATCCGGTGCGCATGGCGTCCAAGTACGCCGACGCGCTGCGTTCGCAGCGCGCGATCTGGATCGACGCAGGCACCCGCGACGAAGCATCGCTCGACCTCGGCGCCAGCGCGTTCCGCCAGGCCCTCGCCGACATCGGCGTGTCCGACGACGTGATCCACTTCGAACACTTCGACGCTGGCCACGGCGGCATCGACTACCGCTATCCGCTGTCGCTGGCCTGGCTGGCCAACCGCCTGGCCTGACCCCGGTCGGGTAGTACCGGCGCGCCCAACCGGACACCCACCCCAACCAACGCAATACCATCCGGACGTGGGTCCGACCGCGCCACCAGACGACACGCCGACCGCCGACGGCACTCCCGGCGGCGCGCCGGCCGTCAGTTCCGGTATGCCGGTGACCCGGCTGCCGCTGGTGCTGCGGCTCAGCATCGGTCTGGCCGCCATCGGTGTGAGCGCGAGCGTGTGCGGTGCCGCCGTGGTCACCCTGGTCCTGGTGCTCTCCGGCGCGCCCGCCGCCGCGGGCCATCCCGGCCTGGTGCTCGGGATCGTCGGGGGCGGGTACGTGATCCTCTCCGCGCTGTTCGGCACCGGCTGGGCGATGTGGTTGCAGCGCCGCGCCGTGCGCTGGCTGCTGGCCGACCGCACCCCGACCCTTGCCGAAGCGCACCACGCCCTGCGCCTGCCGACCGACCTCACCGCGGTCACCGGCACGCTCTGGGCGATCGGGTGCGCCCTGCTGTCCGTCCTCGCCGCGCTGCTCGTGCCCGCGGGGGAGGCCGTCGACTTCGGACTGGCGATCGTGCTCGGTGGGCTGGCGACCACCGCGATCAGTTTCCTGCTCGGCGAACGCCTGGTCCGCCCGGTGCACACCGCGGTGTTGCACGTGGTCCCGCCGGGCAGCGCCGGTTCGGCGACCGTCCGGTCCCGGCTGGTGCTGACCTGGCTGGTCGCCAGCGGCCTGCCGCTGCTCGCGGTGTTGCTGGTGCTCGCCCTGCCCCGGTCGAACTCGGCCGAACCCACTGGCAGCCTGATCTTCCTGGCCGGTCTCGGCCTGGTGATCGGCGCCGGTGCGACCGTGTTGTTCGCCCGGTCGGTCACCGCACCGCTGCGCGCCATGCGCGGCGCGCTCGACCAGGTCGCGCTCGGCAGCACGGACGTCCGCGTTTCGGTCGACGACAGCAGCGAGATCGGGCTGCTGCAACGCTCCGTCAATGACATGGTGCTCGGCCTGCGCGAACAGGAACGGTTGCGCGACCTGTTCGGCAGGCACGTCGGCACCGACGTGGCCGCCAACGCGCTTGAACACGGCGCCCAACTCGCAGGCGACGTGCGCGTCGCGACCGCGTTGTTCGTCGACGTCGTCGATTCGACGGCGCTGGCTTACCGCCTGCCGCCCGAGGAGTTCGTCGGAAAGCTCAACCGGTTCTTCGCCGCCGTCGTGGACGCGGTCGGCGCGCACGGCGGTCTGGTCAACAAGTTCCAGGGCGACGCGGCGCTGTGCATCTTCGGCGCGCCGAATCCGTTGCCCGACGCGGAAACCGCCGCTTTGGTGGCCGCGCGGGAGATCCGCGACGCGGTGCGCAGCACCGGCGAACTCGACCTTGGCATCGGGGTCGCGACCGGCCGGGTGTTCGCGGGGCGGCTCGGCGCGCGGGAACGGTTGGAGTACACCGTGATCGGTGACGCGGTGAACGAGGCGGCGCGGCTGACCGAGAAGGCGAAACAGGTGCGCGGCCGGATCCTGGCCAGCGACGCTGTGCTCGCGCGGTGTACACCCGAGGAACGCGCTGACTGGGCGCCGTACCGGTCGCTACGCCTGCGCGGCCGCCGGGAACGCACGGAAACGTGGACCGCTCGCGTGTCTACTAGCCCAGTAACGTCAGTGGAGACTGAAGCTAGTCACTCTTCGCGCTGAGCAAGGCAAAACCGCCGCGAACGACACCACGTGACCAGGCTCAAGTTGCGCACCAGGATTGCGTGCGCCAGTATCAGGCGTGTGCAACTAATCGCGTATGCAACGGGTACGCGACACCCCGATGAGCGAAAGGATCGCGGAGTTGACTGAGATTCCGACCATCACGCTGAACAACGGGGTGGTCATGCCGCAGCTGGGCTTTGGCGTCTTCCAGATCCCGGATGCGGAGACCACCGCGGCGGTCACGACAGCGCTGCAAGCCGGCTACCGCAGCATCGACACGGCAGCCGCCTACCGCAACGAGAAGGGCGTCGGCATCGCGCTGGCCGAATCCGGCCTGAAGCGCGACGAGCTGTTCGTCACGACGAAGCTGCAGAACGGCGACCAGGGTTACGACTCGACCCTGCGCGCGTTCGACAACAGCGTCGGTGCACTCGGCCTCGACGTCGTCGACCTGTACCTGATCCACTGGCCGCTGCCCGCCAGGGACAAGTACCTCGACACCTGGCGCGCGTTCGAGCGCCTGTACGCGGACGGCCGGGTGCGCGCGATCGGCGTGTCCAACTTCAACCCCGAGCACCTGCAACGGTTGCTGGACAACTCCGATGTGGTGCCCGCGCTGAACCAGATCGAGCTGCACCCGTTCCTGGTGCAGGAGGAGCTGCGCGCGTTCGACGCGGAGCACGGCATCGCGACCGAGGCGTGGAGCCCGTTGGCGAAGGGTGGCGAACTGCTCGGCAACCCGACGGTCACGGCCATCGCCGACCGGTTGGGCCGGACTCCGGCCCAGGTGATCTTGCGCTGGCACGTCCAGCTGGGCAACGTGGTGATTCCGAAGTCGGTGACACCGTCGCGGATCGCGGAGAACCTGAACGTGTTCGATTTCGAGCTGAGTGCCGACGACGTGGCCGCACTGTCCGCTTTGGACAAGGGACTGCGCACCGGCCCGGACCCGGTCGTCCTCAACTAATTTAGGTCGATACCACGCCGGGAACCGCATGGTTCCCGGCGTGGTATGTCCGATCAGTTCACAACGCGGTAGTGGGTTGTCAACCGGCGGTTGTCATCGAGCACGTGGTAGGCGAAGCCGGGTGGCTGATCCCGGTCGATGATGTTGCCGTGCTCCCATGGCATGACCAGAGTGGACACCACACCCGGCGCGACCAGTACCGGCAATCCGGCGAACACACTCGCGGCCGCGGTGTGGGCGTGTCCGCACAGCACCGCGACAACCTGCGGGTGCCGCTTGAGCACCTCGGCGAGGCCGGCTGGTTCGGTCAGCAGCATGGTGTCCAGGTATGGCTGGTGCATCGCGACCGGCGGGTGGTGTAAACAGACGAATGCCGGTGTGTCCTGGGGTGTGTCCCGCAGGGTGTCATCGAGCCAGGCGAGGGTGTCTTCGCTGAGCAGGCCGGGATCCTCGCCGGGGATGGACGAGTCGCACATTGCGAATGTGGCGCCGGGCAGCCGGTGCACGGTGTTGATGGGCGCGTCCGACGGGGGTTCCTCGTTGAGCCCGATGCGGTAGTTGGCGCGTACGTCGTGATTGCCGGGGCAGTGCAGTACCGGGACCGGTGCGGTGAGGATCTTCGCCGCCTGCTGGTATTCCTCGACCAGGCCGTGGTCGGCGATGTCACCGGTGACCAGGATCGCGTCGAGATCGCCGGGCAGGTCGTCGAGGTGGTTGAGCACCCGGGTGGCGCGGCCGACGCTGTGTTCGGTGTTGTCGATGTGCAGATCGCTGATCTGCGCGAAGATCATCATTCGCTGTCAGCCGCGAGTTCACTCGCGACGGTGCGCCAGGCGGCGAGCGCGTCCGAGATCTGCTGGCGGCCGATGTTGACATGGGTCAGCATGCGCAGTTTGCCGCCGACGGTGGTGACCAGCAAACCGTTGGCGGCCAGGCGTTCCACCCAGGTCCTCATGCGGTGGCCGTACTTCGCGACGTCGACGAACAGGATGTTGGTCGGGACCTTGGCAGGGTCGATGCTGCCGGGCAGGATCTCGGCGACGCCTTCGGCGAGGCTGCGCGCGTTGGTGTGGTCCTCGGCGAGTCGTCCGGGGCCTTCCTGCAATGCGATGATGCCGGCGGCTGCCATGATCCCGGCCTGCCGCCAGGCGCCGCCGAAGAGGATCTTGCGGCGGCGGACTTCGGCGATGAAGTCGTTGTCGCCGACCAGCATCGAGCCGATCGGTGCGCCGAGTCCCTTGGACAGGCAGAACATCATCGCGTGGGTTTCGGCAGCGTAGTCGGCGACGGTGGCGCCGGTGACCGCGCAGGCGTTGAAGATCCGCGCGCCGTCGAGGTAGAGCGGGACGTCGTGTTCGGTGCAGATCTTGCCGATGGCGCGGACTTCCTCCACCGGCAGGACGGCGCCGCCGCCGACCTGGTGGGTGTTCTCCAGGGCGACGAGGTCGACAACCTCCACGTTGTACAGATCGGGTTCGAGCGCGTTGGCGATCTGGTCCGCGGTGAGCAGGCCGTCCTGGGCGGCGGCGACGCTGTGGTACGAGATACCGGACAGCGCGGCTGATGATGCCGCTTCGGTCTCGCCGACGTGCGCCGTGCGCTCGCAGATGACCGAGTGTCCTGTCCGGGCGAAGATGCTCAGCGCGATCTGGTTGCACATGGTGCCGGTGGGAAGGTACGCGGCAGCGGGTTTCCCGGTGAGTTCGGCGGCGAGATCCTGCAACCGGTTCACGGTTGGATCGTCGCCGTACCAGTCGTCACCGACGTCGGCGGTTGCCATCGCGTGTCGCATGGCTGCCGACGGTCTGCTCACCGTATCCGATCGAAGATCGACGGGTGCGTCCATTACCGACGTTGCTCCCTCCGCAGGTCCGGGCCTGCTGTCGCGTACATGGTAAAGATCAGCGGGACGTTTGTTCGTCGCCCGAACTAGTTATTTAACCGCTTATCAAGAACTTGCCAAGGGCCACTTCCGGCCAATCGACGCGGTTCAGCGGCACTCCGGTACTCCGGTCGGGTGGTGTGGTTACGGGCGGCTATGCCGGAAATGCGTGGCGTGACGCGCGGGTGGCCGTCGTCGCCCACTCGGTGGACGACAGCGGCCGGGTGGTCAGCGGGTGGCCCGCCGGTCGAACAGTCGGCGGGACGCGAGGTAGCCCACCACGGTCAGCCCGACGCACCAGGCGACCGCGAGGATCCACTCGTTGCCGACGTGCGTGCCGAGCAGCAAACCCCGCAGGGTCTCGGTGATCGGCGTGAACGGCTGGTATTCGGCGAACTGGCGCAGGCCGGGGCTCATCGACGCGGCAGGCACGAACCCGCTGCCCAGGAACGGCAGCAGGATGAACGGCATCGGCAGGTTGCTGGCGCCTTCCGGGATCTTCGCGGACAGGCCCATGGCCATGGCGAGCCAGGTCATCGCGAAGCCGACCAGCGCGGCGACGCCGATAACGCCGAGCCACTGGAGCAGATCCGCGTGCGGCCGGAAGCCGATCGCCGCCGCGACACCGAGCAGGACGCCCATGCTCAACAGCGTCTGGATCACGCTGCCGACGACGTGCCCGGTGAGCAACGCGAACCGCGAGATCGACATGGTGCGGAAGCGGTCCACGATGCCCTCGGTCATGTCCGTGCACACCGCGACGGACGTGCCCACCATGCTCGACGTCGCGGTCATGATCAGCATGCCGGGAGCCAGATAGTTGATGTAGCTGCCGCCGCCGATGCCGGCACCGAGCGTGCTGCCGAACACGTAGTTGAACAGCAGCAGGAAGATCAGCGGCATCATCAGGGTGCTGGCCGACATGGTGGGGTAGCGCAGGGCGTGCACCATGTTGCGGCGCAACAGGGTGCGGGAGTCGGCGAAGACGTGGGTCGCTCTGGTCATCGTCGCTGCGGTCATCGGAGGGCTCCAGAATTCGTGACGGGGGTCGGCTGGTCGGTCAGGGCGAGGAAGACGTCGTCCAGGTCGGGGGTGTGCACGGTGAGGCCGGCCGGTTCGAGGTGGGCGCGGTCGAGGCGGTCGAGCAGAGCGCGCAGCGACCGGACGCCGCCGTCGCTGGGCACCTGGAGGGTCAGTTCCTCGTCGTCGCGGCTGGTCTCGCCGAGTGTGCGGGCAGCCAGGTCGAGCTCGACGGCGTCGGCGAAGCGCAGGCTGACGTGCCCGCCGGAGACCAGGCTCTTCAGCTCGGCGGACGTGCCCTCGGCGACGAGCCTGCCCTGGTCCAGCACGGCGATGCGGTCGGCGAGCTGGTCGGCCTCCTCCAGGTACTGGGTGGTGAGGAAGATCGTCACGCCGTCCCGCTCGACCAGTTCGTGGATCAGTTGCCACATCATTCGCCTGCTGCGCGGGTCCAGACCGGTGGTGGGTTCGTCCAGGAAGATGATCTTGGGCCTGCCGACCAGCGTCATGGCCAGATCCAGCCTGCGGCGCATGCCACCCGAATAGGTGGCGAGCGGTTTTTTCGCAGCCTCGGTCAAACCGAATTTCTCCAACAACTCCGTGGCGCGCCGACGCGATTCGCGTTTTCCGAGATGATGCAGATCGCCCATCAATGCGAGATTCTCGAAACCGGTCAGCAGACTGTCGACCGCGGAGAACTGACCGGTGACGCCGATCGTGGCGCGCACCGCGTCCGGCTCGGCGGCCAGCTCGTGCCCGCCGATCCACGCCTGGCCCGCATCGGGTGTGATCAGGGTGGACAGGATGCGCACCGTCGTCGTCTTCCCGGCCCCGTTCGGGCCGAGCAACGAGAACACGGTGCCCTCCTTGATGTCCAGGTCGATTCCGGCCAGCACCACCTTGTCCTTGAACGATTTCCGCACGCCGCGCACGGTGATCGCGGCTGAGGGCATACTCATCCCCGAAGTTCCTTTCCATGGAATAAAGAATTGATTATCAGTGCCCCGAAAAAGGCGAATTCCGTCTACGGGCAGCCCCCACCCACCCTAAGGGG
>DASXOJ010000294.1:0-12916 GCA_036494465.1 Pseudonocardiaceae bacterium | reverse complement strand
CTAGGATCCAGCGCGGCGATCTTCTCTGCCGGAACTGTGGAGGCAGGCGTGTCAAACACGACGTACGCGATCATCCAGGCCATCCCTGCGGTGCTCCAGCTGGTGGTGGCGATCCTGGGCCTGAGCTATTCGATCAAGGGCAAACCCAGCGGGATACCCGGCCAGATGGTGGGCGGGTTCGTCGTCATGCTCGTCTCGACGGTGCTCGGCCTGGTCTGGCAGTTCGTGTCGTTGAACGTCAGTGCCTGGGCCGATTCCGGCCATCTGACCGTCGGCGAGATCGACTCGATCTACCTGGGCGTTGACATCCCACTGGCCGTCCTGGAGGCGCTGGCCTGGTTGCTGGTTGCCCTCGCGGTGCTCAGCCTCCGCCGCCAACGCCAGCAGTTCGGCCCCGCGAACTACCCGACGGGCGGCCAGCCGGGATTCGCGCAGCCCGGTTTCGCCCAGCCCGGTTTGGCGCAGCCCGGCTACCAGCAGCCCGGCTACCAACAGCCCGGTTATCCCCAGCCGGGCTACCAACAGCAGAGTTATCCCCAGCCTGGTTACCAGCAACCCGGATACCAGCAACCCGGTTACGAGCAACCCGGTTACGAGCAGCCCAACCCGGGCCTGCCGCCCCAGCCGCCGCAGGGCTAACTCAGAACAGGCGGAACTCTTCGGAGTCCGTGCCGCGCAGGGCGTCGTAGTCGAGGACGACGCAGCGGATGCCACGGTCCTCGGCGAGGGTGCGCGCCTGCGGCTTGATCTGCTGCGCGGCGAAGATGCCTTTCACCGGTGAGAGCAGCGGGTCGCGGTTGAGCAGTTCGAGGTAGCGGGTGAGCTGCTCGACGCCGTCGATCTCGCCGCGCCGCTTGATCTCGACGGCGACCGAGACGCCCTTCGAGTCCTTGCACATCAGGTCGACCGGCCCGATCGCGGTCGGGAACTCGCGGCGGACCAACTTCCAGCCGTCGCCGAGGGTGGTGACGTGTTCGGCGAGCAGTTCCTGGAGGTGGGCTTCGACGCCGTCCTTGACCAGGCCCGGGTCCACGCCGAGCTCGTACTTGAAGTCGTGGATGACCTCTTCGACGCTGATGATCAGCTTCTCGCCCGCTTTGTTCTCCACCACCCACATGTCCGGCTCCTCGATCAGCCAGCAGGGCGGCGACATCCAGTTCAGCGGCTTGTAGGAGCCGCCGTCGGAGTGCACGAGCACCGAGCCGTCTGCCTTGACCATCAGCACTCGCTGGGCCATGGGCAGATGAGCGGTGAGCCTGCCGACGTAATCAACCTGACACCGAGCGATGACCAGACGCACCCGGAGAGGATAGACGAGCGCCTCCGCGGTCGGCCGCCCGGCGCGGCCGACCTGATCGGGTGCGGCAGGATCGAGGCATGGAGTCGACTGGTTCGCGCGAGGTCTACACGAACTCGTGGATGCGCGTTCGCGAGGATTCGATCGTGCGGCCGGACGGGTCGGCTGGCATCTACGGCGTGATTGACAAGCCGGACTACGCGCTGGTCATCGCGTTGGACGGGGATCGGCTGCACCTGGTCGAGCAGTTCCGCTACCCGCTGGGCCTGCGCCGCTGGGAGTTCCCGCAGGGCACCGCGCCGGACCGGGTGGACGCGGATCCGCTTGCGCTTGCGCGCCGCGAACTGCGCGAGGAGACCGGCCTGCGCGCGGCGTCGATGACCAGGATCGGGCAGCTCGACGTGGCGCCCGGCATGTCCAGCCAGCGTGGTCAGGTGTTCCTGGCGACCGGGTTGACCGAGGGGGCGCCCGAGCGCGAGTTGGAGGAGCAGGACATGCGGTCGGCCTGGTTCGGCAGGTGGAAGTTCGAGTCCATGATCCGCAACGGGGAGGTCACCGACGCGCAGACGATCGCCGCTTATGCCCTGTTCCTGTTGCACGAGCGCGGGTAGCACACCGGGACACAACAATCCGGGAGCGACGATGCCGAGCAACCATCGGCGCCGCCGAAGCGTCCATCAGCGGGACTGTCACGCCTTCTCTGGGGTGAATGGCGCGGACGGCCACGATGCACAGCGAGGAGCGTTAGGTGGACGAGGACGACAACTGGGACAACGCCGGTTGGCGCCGACCCCGACAGGACGATCCAGGCCGGACCGACCCGATCGGGCTGCCCGTGGACGACCCGGACGCGCCCGCATGGCCGGAAGCCCCGGAGGCCGTACCCACGCTGGCCGTGTCGAAGCGCGCGCCGGAAACCCCGCCGGTACGGCACAGGCGCCGCTGGGGGCTGGTGGCCGGGTACAGCGTGCTCGGCCTGGTCTCGTTGCTGGTGTTGAGCGTGACCGGTTACGCGTGGGCGACCTTGAACTCGTTCAACGACAACCTGCACCGCTCCGACGCGCAACAGAAGAGCGGCGTGAAGCCCTCGCTCAACGGGGACACGAACATCCTGATCATGGGCCTGGATACCCGGCTCGACGAGAACGGCAACCCGTTGCCGCAGGACATCTACGACGCGTTGCACGCGGGCGACTCGTCGGTCGGTGGCGAGAACGCGAACGTGCTGATGCTGCTGCACGTGCCCGCGCACGGGCAGGCGACCGAGATCTCGATTCCGCGCGACGACTACGTCGACCTGCCGGGCTGTCCGGACGGGACGTGCAAGGAGAAGATCAAGCAGGGCTACGGTCTCGCGTTCGACCAGGAGCGCAAACTGCTGGTCAAGCAGGGAGTGAGCGGCGCGGCGCTGGAGAGCCAGAGCCGGGACGCTGGCCGCGAGGAGGAAGAGCGGACGGTGTCGCAGTTCCTCGGCGGCATCCCGATCGACCACTTCATCGAGGTCACCCTGGTCGCGTTCTTCGAGATCGCGCGCGTCGTGCAGCCGGTGACGGTGTGTCTGCAGAAGGCCACTCAGGACACGTACTCCGGCGCGAACTTCCCCGCTGGCATGGTGCAGCTCAACGCATCGCAGTCGCTGGCCTTCGTGCGGCAGCGCCGGGACAACGTCAAGGGCGACTTCTACTACAACAACTTCACGGACCTGGACCGGGAACGGCGCCAGCAGGCGTTCATCGCGTCGCTGGCCTACAAACTCAAGCAGGCGGGCACGTTCGCGAATCCGTCGAAGCTGACCGACATCCTCAACGTGGCCGAGCAGAACATCGCGGTGGACGACGGGTTCGACCTGATCAAGTTCGCGGGCGAGGCGGAGAGCCTGACCAGTGGCAACGTCAGCTTCCACACGTTGCCGATCGCCAGCTACGCCGACCTCGGCGGCACCATCGGCGACGTGAACATCGTGAGCCTGCCCGTGATCCAGGCCGACGTGCAGTCGTTGATCGGCGGCGGTTCGACGACGCCGAGCAGCACCGCGCCTGCGACGACCACCTCGAGCGGACCGCCGCCGACGGGCACGATCGACGTTGAGAACGCGTCGGGCGTTTCACACCAGGCGGAGAAGGTCATGGACGCCCTGGGCAGCAAGGGTTTCACCAAGGGCACATCGTCCACAGTGTCCAGTCGTGCGACGTCCGTCGTGGAGTACGGCACGGACTCGTCGGCGGCGACCGCGGTCGCGCAGGCGCTGGGCCTGACGCCGGAACACGACAGCGCGATCTCGGCCGGACACGTGCGCGTGGTGCTGGGCAAGGACTTCAGCATGCCGAAGAACCTCAGCACCGGCTCGACCGGCAGCACGCCGACCAGCACCGCGCCGTTGCCGTCCCAGCCGCCACCGAACAACAGCGGCAACAACGACGCGGACACCAACCCGATGAGCAGCCTCTCCGGCGGCGGGATTCCCTGTGTGAAATAACGTCAGCCGCGCAGGAAATCCAGCAGGGGCGGCAGGATTCCCTCGGTGCTGGGGCCGTGGCCCTCGCCAGCGACGATCCGCCGGGTCGCGTTCGGCAGGGCGGCGGCGACCGCGTCGGCGGCTTCCGGCATGCCGGGGAAGGTCTGGTCACCGGAGAAGACCACGGTGGGCACGGTGACGCTCGCCCAGCGCGCCTTCCAGTCCGGGTCGACGCTGACGTCGTTGCTGTTGGCGATGTCGTAGGGAATGGTCGGGGCGACCGCAACGAACCCGGCCCAGGCGGGGCTCTGCGCCATGCCGTCGACCATCTCCTCGGGCAGTCCGATCACCGTGGTCATGTTGTAGCGCACCACTTCCGCGTCCTTGCCCTCGGCGACCAGCGCGCGCAGGTGCTCGACGTGCGCTGTGTTGTCGATGCCCGCGAAGAACGGTGGTTCGTAGAGGGCGAGCCGCTCGACACCGAGACCGGCGGTGACCGCGGCGAGCGCGATCGCGGCGCCCGATGAGCTGGTGTAGAGGGTCGCCGAGCCGCCGACCGCGTCGATCAGCGCCGCCACGTCCTCGACCTCCCTGGCCAGCGCGTACGGCGCGGTGTCGGTGGAGCCGCCCCGGCCACGCCGGTCGTAGTCGATGGTGGTGAAGCCTTCCGCCGCCAGTTCCTGGGTGGTTTTCGTGGTGACCGGGTCGATGCCCCGGTACTGCGTCGCGCCGCCGATGAAGATCACGGCGGGGCCAGCGCCGTAGCGCGCGTAGTCGATGGTGGTGCCGTCGGCAGAGGTGACCGTGCTCATGGGATAAGTCTCCGTTCGTTGTCTTCTCCACTGTTAGTCGGAGCGGACGACCGAACTTCGACATGGGATCTCAGGGTTGCTGGCCCTGGGAGTTGGCGATGATCGCGGCGGCGAAGGACTGGGCATCCGAACACGGGTCGCCGTAGTCGGCGGCTTCGGTGTCCCGGACGGTCACGGCCGCGTCGAGCAGCACGCCCTTGGCGACCTCGATCTGGACCGTGCACTGGCCGTGCGCCAGCGCGGTGTCGACGCCGGGATAACCGGACACCGTGACCGGGCCGAACTTCGTCAGCTTCACGCGCCGTTGGTACAGCGCGTCCAGGCCACCCGAACGCAGGTCGACGGCTGCCGCGTAGACGGGTTCGGAGCTCTGCAACGGCTGCCAGGTGCAGACCGGCGTGCCGGACGCGGTGCTCAGCGGACCGGTTCCGGTCGAGCCGGGCGCCACGATGTGGAACTGGGCCAGTTGATCAGGGCGCAGCATGGTGCACGGCTTGGCGCCGAGCCCGGTGAGATCGATCGGGTCGTCGGCCATGGTCGGTACGGACGGCGCCGGTTTCGGCGCCGGACTGCCGCTGCACGCCGTGATCGCGGCCAATGCGGCCACCGCGACCAGTGCCAGTCCGATTCGCACGCGCCCTCCCCCATCCGCTTCCCACCATGGTCGTCCGGGCCGTGTGTGGAAGACGTCTAGTCGGGCCAGTTCGGATGGCGCTTCTCCAGGAACGCGGCCATGCCCTCGCGCGCGCCGGGCAGCTGAGATGCCGCCGCCATCACCTCGACCGCGATCGTGTACGCGTCCGCCTCCGGCCGGTCGAGCTGGGCGTAGAGGGTGCGTTTGCCGAGCGCCTTGCTGGCTCGGCTGCCCCGCGTCGCCCTGGCCATCAGTTCGGCGACGGCGTCGTCGAGCCGATCATCGGGCACGACGCGGTTGATCAGGCCCCACTGTTCGGCGGTGGCCGCGTCGATGGTGTCACCGGTGAGCGCCAACTCCAGCAAACGCTTGCGGCCGATGGCGCGCGCCACCGGCACGGCGGGCGTGTGGCAGAACCAGCCGCCTTTCCCGCCGGGCAACGCGAACCCGGCCGATTCGGCCGCGATGGCCAGATCACAGGAGGCGACCAGTTGCGCGCCCGCCGCCGTCGCCAGGCCGTGCACCCGCGCGATCACGACCTGCGGCACGTCCTCGATGGTGCGCATCAACTCCGTGCACAACGTGAGCAGATCGCGCACGCCGAGCAGGTCGCGCGCGGCGACATCGGCGAAATCGTGCCCCGCCGAGAACACCGGACCAGCACCGGCCAGCACGATGCCGGTGGCGTCCGAGTCGCCGACCGCGCGGAACGCCGCGAGCAGTTCGCCGAGATGCTCAGCGGAGAGCGCGTTGCGCCGGGCGGCCCGGTTCATCGTGATGGTCGCGGTGTCGGCCTCGCGCTTGAGCAGGATGTGCTCGAACTCGGTCATGGACTATGACGGTAGTCCGTGCGCCTCCAGCACGACATCGACGATTTCGGCCATCATCTCGGTCAGCCGGTAGTCCTTCGGGGTGAACACCCTGGCAACGCCCTGTTCGCGCAGCGCGGCCGCGTCGTCCGGTGGCACGATCCCACCGACGATCACCGGAATGTCCTCAGCGCCCGCCTCGCGCAACCCGGCGAGCACCGCGGGCACGACCTCCATGTGCGAGCCGGACAGCACGGACAGCCCGACCACGTGCACACCCTCCTGCACGGCGGCCGAAACGATCTGCGCGGGCGTGAGCCGGATGCCCTGGTAGATCACCTCGAAACCGACGTCGCGAGCGCGCACCGCGACCTGTTCGGCGCCGTTGGAATGGCCGTCCAGACCGGGTTTGCCGACCAGGATGCGCAGCCGCTCCCCGATCGATTCGCCCGCCTGCTTGACCTTTTCCCGCACGGTCGAGATCTCTTCTGCTGCCTCGCCACCCGGGTTCGCGCCCGCGACACCGGTCGGCGCCCGGTATTCGCCGAACACCTCACGCAGCGCCCCGGCCCATTCGCCGGTGGTGGCACCCGCTCGCGCGCACTCGATCGTGGCGGTCATCAGGTTGGCGTCGGTCTTGGCCGCGTCGCGCAGGCCGCCGAGCGCGGCGTGCACCGCGTCGTTGTCGCGTTTCCCGCGCCACTGCGTGATCCGCTCGATGGCTTCGCGTTCCACCTGCGGGTCCACGGTTTCGATGGCTTTCGCGCCCTCGGCCTGCAACGGGCTCGGTTCGGTGGTGTCGAACCTGTTCACGCCGACGATCACGTCCGCGCCGTTTTCCAGCCTGCGGCGCCGGTCCGCGAGCGAGTTGACCAACTGCGATTTCATGTAGCCGGTTTCCACCGCCGCGACCGCGCCGCCCATACCGGCGACCCGGTCGATCTCGGCCCGCGCACCTTCGAGAATGTCGTCCACTTTGGACCGGATGACCGGCGAGCCGTCGAAAAGGTCTTCGTACTCAAGCAGATCCGTCTCGTAGGCGAGCACCTGCTGCATGCGCAGCGCCCACTGCTGGTCCCACGGTCGCGGCAGGCCGAGCGCCTCGTTCCAGGCGGGCAACTGCACCGCGCGAGCCCGCGCGCCCTGGGAGAGCGTGACGGCCAGCATCTCCAGCACGATGCGCTGCACGTTGTTCTCCGGCTGCGCTTCGGTGAGGCCGAGCGAGTTCACCTGGACGCCGTAACGGAATCGGCGCGCCTTCGCGTCGGTGATGCCGTAGCGGTCCCGGGTCAGTTCGTCCCAGAGTTCGGTGAACGCCCGCATCTTGCACATCTCTTCGACGAACCGCACGCCCGCGTTGACGAAGAAGGAGATCCGCGCGACCACGTCCGCCTTGCGGTCATCGGGCACCTGACCGGTGTCGAAAACCGCGTCGAGCACGGCGATCGCGGTGCTGATCGAGTAGGCGATCTCCTGAACCGGCGTAGCACCGGCCTCCTGGAGGTGGTAGCTGCAGATGTTGATCGGGTTCCAGCGCGGCACGTTGGTGACCGTCCACGCGATCATGTCCGCGATCAGCCGCAGGCTCGGACCGGGCGGGAACACGTAGGTGCCCCGGGAGAGGTACTCCTTGATGATGTCGTTCTGGGTGGTTCCGGCCAGTTTGGCCAGTACCGCCTGCGGATCCGCACCATCCGCTTCCGCCTGCTCCTGGGCCACGCCGACGTAGAGCGCGAGCAGCCACATCGCGGTCGCGTTGATGGTCATCGACGTGTTGGCCTCGGCCAACGGGATGCCGTCGAACAGCTGCCGCATGTCACCGATGTGGCTGACCGGCACGCCGACCTTGCCGACCTCGCCGATCGCGAGCTCCGAGTCAGGGTCGTACCCGGTCTGGGTGGGCAGGTCGAAGGCGACCGAGAGGCCGGTCTGCCCCTTGGCGAGGTTCCTCCGGTAGAGCGCGTTGGACGCCGCGGCCGAGGAGTGGCCGGCATACGTCCGCATCACCCAGGGGCGATCGCGTTCATGGTCTGTCGGGTACGGCATGTGAACCTCCGTTAACCGGCTTGACCCACAATGATACTGACCGGTAACAAGATTGGCCCGTGCGATTGCTCACAGGCACCCGATCGAGCACGCCGCTCGGCTGCGTGACAACGACCACTCGGCGATGCCCCGCGTTCGTCAGATTGGCTTTGCCGCGTCCAGCGCGAGAACATGAACAGATGTTGCCCGTGTCCGCCGCAGCGCTGCTGATCCTGCTGTGTGTTCTCGCCGCGTTCGCCGGACTCATGCGGTGGTCCTACGGCAGTGACACGGCGTCGATCCGGCGGCCCCGGCGCCGATCACGACCGGGCGACTACGGCCTGCTCCGCGAGATCGCGATCGTGCCGTCCCATCAGGCCGCCCAGTTCGTGCGGGAGCAGTTGCAGCGCAACGGAATCCGCTCGACCACCGCACCCGCCGAGGACGGCCAGCGCATCCTGGTCTTCCCCGCCGACGTGGAAGCCGCCACCGCAGCCCTGCTGCACCTGCACGAGGGCGACCCCGACTAGTTCAGTCCCGTTCGGGCGGCGCGGCCACGCGGGTCACGTCCGCGCCCAGCTTGTTCATGTTCTCCACGAACTTCGGGTAGCCGCGGTCGATGTGGAACACGTCCCACACCTCGGTGACCCCCTCAGCGCACAGTCCGGCAAGGACAAGCCCGACACCAGCGCGAATGTCCGAAGCCCAGACCGGCGCACTCGACAACGCGGGCACCCCGCGTACCACCGCGTGGTGGCCGTCGGTGCGCGCGTCCGCGCCGAGCCGCATCAACTCCTCGATGAACCGGAACCGGGACTCGTAGAGATTCTCGGTGATCATCGACGTGCCGTCCGCGACCGCGGTCAGCGCGACCGCGAAGGGCTGCAGGTCGGTGGCGAAACCCGGATAGGGCAGCGTCACGAAGTCGACCGCCTTCGGCCGCTCGTGCTGCACAACGCGGAAATGCTGTTCACCGGTGCTCACCTCGGCACCGGTCATCCGCAACTTCTCCAGCACCAGGTCCAGGTGGTGTGGGTCCACACCGTTCACAGTGAGGTCGCCCCTGGTCATCGCGGCGGCGAACGCCCAGGTCGCGCCGACGATCCGGTCGCCGATCACCCGGTGCGTGTCCACCGGGTGCAGCTCGGACACACCGTGCACGGTCAACGTGGACGTGCCAGGGCCCTCGATCTTGGCGCCCATCTGCGTCAACATCGTGCACAGGTCGGCGATCTCCGGCTCGCGCGCGGCGTTGTCGATGATCGTGGTGCCCTCGGCGAGCACGGCGGCCATCAGGATGTTCTCGGTCGCGCCGACACTCGGGAAGTCCAGCCAGATCTGGGTACCGCGCAGGTTCTCCGCCTCCGCGACGACGCAGCCATGCGCGATCTCGCTGTGCGCGCCCAGTTGACGCAGGCCGTTCTGGTGCATGTCCAGTGGACGTGACCCGATCGCGTCACCGCCGGGAAGAGCAACGACCGCCTTTTTGCACCGGCCCACCAGCGGCCCCAGCACGCACACGGACGCCCGCAACTTGCCCATCGACGCCGAATCCGCGCGGTGGTTCAACACCTCCGGCGTGTCGATGACGACCGTGGCGCCCTCGATCACGACCGTGCAGCCGATCCCGCGCAACACCTCCGCCATCAGCGGTACATCCAGGATCTCCGGGCAGTTCGTCAGGGTCGTGCGCCCAGTAGCCAACAGCGCCGCAGCCATCAGCTTCAACACGCTGTTCTTGGCGCCGACCACGTCGACCTGGCCGTTCAGGCGCGCACCGCCCACTACCCGGAAATGTTCACTCACGCCATTCGCTCCCGCGTCTTGTCCCTCGCGAATCCCGCAGCATCGTACGGACGGTACGCACGCCGTAGGCTCGGGGCCATGGCGGTACACCTGACCAAGATCTACACCCGCACCGGGGACGACGGCACCACCGGGTTGGCCGACTTCTCGCGGGTGCCCAAGACCGACCCGCGACTGGTCGCCTACGCCGACACCGACGAGGCCAACGCGGCGGTCGGCGTCGCGCTCGCGATGGGCGGACTCGCAGGCGACATCGCCGACGTGCTCCGGCAGGTGCAGAACGACCTGTTCGATGTGGGCGCCGACCTAGCCACCCCGATCGTCGAGAACCCGCAGGTGCCTCCGCTGCGCGTCACCCAGGGCTACGTCGACCGGCTGGAGGGCTGGTGCGACCAGTACCTGGAGGGTCTGCCCAAGCTGGACTCGTTCATCCTGCCCGGCGGAACCCCCGGCGCGGCCTTGCTGCACGTCGCGCGCACCGTCACGCGGCGCGCGGAACGCAGCGCATGGGCCCTGCTCGACGTCGACCCGGAACACGCCAGCGTGCTCACCGCGAAATATCTCAACCGCTTGTCCGACCTGCTGTTCATCCTGTGCCGCAGGGCCAATCCGGACGGTGACGTGAAATGGCGACCCGGCGGGAACGCCTGAGGCTTGCGCGGGGCGGTAGATTGCCCGCCATGGCGTCAAGCGATACCTCCAGCAGGGACTGGCAAGCCTGGCACGCCGACTACGACCAGCCCGATTCCGCGCTGGCGCGCCGACTTCTGATGGTGCAGGCGCAGATCAGGACCGTGCTGGACAACGCGCCCGCAGGCGAGGTCACCGTGATCAGCGTGGTCGCGGGCCAGGGCCGTGACCTGATCGGCGTGCTCGCCGACCACCCGCGCCGCCACGACGTGCGCGCCGTGCTCGTCGAACTCGACCCCGCCAACGCCGACCACGCGCGCACCTCGGCCCGTGCCGCTGGTCTGGACAAGGTCCAGGTGATCACCGGCGACGCGGCGGATCTCGCGCACTACGCGGATTTCGTGCCCGCCCGCCTGGTGTTGCTATGCGGACTGTTCGGCAACATCAGCGACACCGATATCGAACACACCATCCAAACCTGCGACCAGCTGTGCGAGCCGGGCGCCACGGTGGTGTGGACACGCGGCCGCAAGTCCCGCTTCGACCGCTTCCCGCTGATCTGCGAATGGTTCGAGGAAAACGACTTCGAGCGTCGCTGGGTGTCCCCACCGGAGGTCGGCTTCGGCGTCGGCGCGCACCGGTTCACCGGTGAGACGAAACCGCTGGTTGCCGGCGAGTCGCTGTTCCGCTTCGTCGGCTACGACGACCTGGACAAGGGCGCGGGCAACGCCTGACGTACACCGCAGGTTTACGACGCAGGACTGACGATTCCCGGCCCGTCATCTCCCTAACGTCCCGCCCATGCGCGGAAAACTCCTGGCGGCACTGACCATCGCCGCAGCCTGCACCCTCTCGTGTACCGCGACAGCGGCCCCGGCCCGACCGAGTGGCGGCACGGTTCACATCATCGACTACACCGACAACGACGGCGCCACAACGACCGCGGTGCTCACCGGCGCCGTCGGCGACCTCGGCGAAGCCATCAGCGTCAACCCGGACGGCAGCCTCTCCACCGGGCACAGCCAACTGAACCTGGCGCTGAGCCAAGGCACCTTCCGCCTCGACATCGCGGCCCTGGACAAGAAGTTCGCCACCGCGGCAGGCACCGCCCCGTTCCAGCACGGGCCGGCATCCTGTTCGGGTTTCCTGACCGTCGACGGCACCGCCCCAATCATCGCCGGTTCTGGCACCGGCGCGTACCAGGACATTCGCGGTACCTTCCAACTCACCATGACCCTGAACGAAGTCGACGCGCCCACCACCAACGACCGCTGTGACGTGACGGGCGCGCTCATCGGTCAGGTCATCGTCGTCGAAGGTACCGCGGACGTCTCGTACTCGTCTTGACCTTCACCCTGGGGCAAGCCGGAGAGCCGGGCGCGACGTCCCGGCCCGCACCCTGCTCACCATCTCCGAAAGCCTGACCGCGGACGACATCGGCGCGTTCGCCGGTCCGCTGTTCGGGCTGTTCTGGGAACCGCCAGCGATCGCCCGTTCCTGCGCTGCCACGCCGATATCACCAACGGCGGCAACGGACCTGTCGAATTCTGTTGCCCCGTAACGGAATCCACCAGCCACACCGACTCGCCATACCGGTCGCCAATGTCTGACGAACCACCGATCCGCGTCGGCCTGCGCGTCGACAACGTGGTTGCGGCAACAGTGCTCTGCGAACGCTTCGGCTTCACCCGGTTCGCCACCGTCCCCGGCGAACACGGCAACCAGGTGATCGCGATCCTGCGCCGAGACCCCTCGAAGACCCGTTCGGGTACGCCTGGAAGTTCTTCCACCTACGCTGACCCCATGGCACGCGCGGACATCATCGGAAGCGTCGGGGACCGGCTGGTCTCGCTGGCACCGGACCATCCGATGCGGGTGGCTGTCGACGGCATCACCGCCGCGGGCAAAACCACCCTCGCCAACGAACTGGCCGAGTCCGTGGCGCAGCGCGGACGTCCTGCGCTGCGACTGTCCATGGACGGCTACCACCACCCGCGTGCACACCGCTACCGGCAGGGCCGGAACTCCGCCGACGGCTACTACGAAGACGCCTACAACTTTCCCGAATTCGCGCGCCTCGTGCTCGTCCCGCTAGGCTCCGGCGGCTCGCACGCCTACCGGCAGCGCATCATCGACCTCCCCACCGACGAAACCATCGAAGAACCGGCGATTCTCGCCCCCGCAGGGGCGATCCTGATCGTCGACGGCAGTTTCCTGCAACGCCCCGAACTCCGGCCGCACTGGGACGTCGTCGTGTTCGTGCACACCGACTTCGACACCGCCCAGCACCGGGGCAGCGCCCGCGACGCCGCCGCGTTCGGTGGAGTCGACCAGGCCCGCGCCGCCTTCGCCACCCGCTACCACGCCGCCAACCGCCGATACCTGGCCGCAGTCGACCCAGAAACCAAAGCCGACGTCGTCATCGACAACAACGACCTCAACCACCCC
>DASXOJ010000293.1:0-13794 GCA_036494465.1 Pseudonocardiaceae bacterium | reverse complement strand
TGCTGAGCGATCTTGGTCGAGAGTTCTGCTACCAGGGGCTTCGCCATGTCCGGGTGGTGACACGCCGATGATCATCCACCTGTGATCAACGATAAGTCTTGCCCATCAACGGATCCGGGCCAGGATGAAAACGGCTCAGTAAGGGTGTCCACGATTCAGGATTCACACCAATGCATGTTGATGAATCCGGCCAGGACAAATTCCCGTTCCGATCAGATCGGGACCGGTACGGCCTCACCGGTGGTGCGCCCGTCCGGATAGAGCAGCCAGCCCTGGCGTTTGTGCGAGCGCAGGGTGATCGAGCTGTCGATGATCTCGCCCCTCGGCCGGAACAGCCGCTCCAGTTTGTCCTGGAGGTCCAGCAGATCGGTCGAGCCCGCGGTCCAGGCGATCACGATGAAGTTGGCTGGTCCGGTCAGCGAGGCGCACAGCCGGATGCGCCGGTCGGCGCGCAGCGCGGCCACGGTCTCGGACAGTTCGCTGCCGGCGAGCCGGCACCACCAGGTGACCAGGATCGGCCAGCGGGTGTGCAGGTGCGCGACGTCGCAGCGCAGACCGATGGCGCCGGAACGCAGCAGGACGGCCAGCTGGCGCCGCACGCTGGAGGCCGGGCGGTCCAGCCGCTCGGCGAGTTCGGCGGCGGCGGCACGGCCGTCCAGGGTCAGGGCCCGCACCAGCGGCTCCAGCCTGGCGGTGCGGATGCTGCGCGGCTGGTCCGGCTCGGCGTCGAGCTCGGCGTGGCGGCGAGCCGACTCGATCTGGGCCTGCTGCGCGGGGTTGAGCGAGTCGAGCCGCCAGCTGTCGCCGATGATGTGGATGCGCGCCACCATGTGCGCGCTGGTCGACAGCACGCCGGGCAGCCGTGAAATGTGGTCCAACAGCAGCTCGGCGAAGCCGGCGAAGGAATTGGCGGCCACGTTCACGGTCAGGTCGCGGCCGCCCGCGGTCTGATCGATGGTGAACGCGCCGGGCAACCGGGCGAACCGTTCGATGACGTCATCCAGCGCGCCCGGGGCGCAGGTCACGTCGACATAGCCGCGCAGCATCTCGTCGACGCCGCGCTGCGGACGCGGGTAGCCGGTGACCCAGGCCAGCCCCTCGCCCCGCAGCCGCTGCCAGCGTTCGGCCACCGCCGTCGCCGACACGCCCAGCACCTCGCCCACGGTCGAGTAGGGGGCGCGGGGCCAGATCTGTAGAGCGTGGATGAGCGCAAGGTCCTCTTCCGAGAGGCTCATTCGATCGTTTCTCCCCCTGCGTACGCCTGATTCGATCGGATCAACGGATCCGTAGCGCTGTCTTAGCACATCACGCATGCTCGGACCACCGCCGCTGCCAATCGAGGGGGACACGAGTGACAACGGGCGTGTACGCGGACGCGGTCGGCATGGGCGCGGAACTGGCCCGGCTGCGGCGCGACCTGCACCGGGAGCCCGAGACCGGGCTGCACCTGCCGCGCACCCAGGAGCGGGTGCTCGGCGCGCTGGACGGGCTGCCGCTGGAGATCAGCACCGGTGCCAGCCTGAGTTCGGTGACCGCGGTCCTTCGCGGCACCGCGCCCGGCGACGCGGCGCCGGTGCTGTTGCGCGGCGACATGGACGCGCTGCCGGTGGCCGAGGCATCGGGCGAGGAGTTCGCCGCCACCAACGGCGCCATGCACGCGTGCGGGCACGACCTGCACACGGCCGGGCTGGTGGGCGCGGCACGGCTGCTGTGCGCGCGGCGCGGGGCGCTGGCCGGGGACGTGGTGTTCATGTTCCAGCCGGGCGAGGAGGGCCACAACGGTGCGGGCGCCATGATCGACGAGGGCGTCCTGGATGCGGCAGGCCGACGGGTCGAGCACGCGTACGGGCTGCATGTGAACGCCAACGCGGTCCCGCACGGTCTGGTCACCGGAACGCACGGTCCGGCGATGGCCGGTTCCTACACGCTCGACGTGACCGTGCGCGGCACCGGCGGCCACGGCTCCCGGCCCGCCTTCGCCACCGACCCGCTGGCCGCCGCGGCCGAGATGGTCGGCGCGCTGCGGCCCGCGGTGGCCCGCCGAGTGGAACCGTTCGAGCCGGTGGTGGTGACCGTAGGGCTGTTCCAGGCCGGAACCGCGGTCAACGTGATCCCGGACGTGGCAACGTTCCGGGCGACCGTGCGCATGTTCGATCCGGCCCTCGAACCGGTGCTGCGTCAGGCATTCGCCGAGAGCCTGCGGGGAATCGCGACCGCGCACCGGGTCGAGGTCGACTTCGAGCTGCGCGAGCGGTATCCGGCGCTGATCAACACATCGTCCGAAGTGGACTTCGTGGCCCGGGTGGCGCCCGCCGTGCTCGGCGAGGAACGCTTCGCACTGGAGGCACATCCGGTGATGGGCTCGGAGGATTTCTCCCGCGTGCTCGACGCTGTCCCGGGCGCCTTCCTGAGGCTGGGGGCCTGTCCGGTCGACGCCGATCCGGCCAAGGCGCCGAGCAACCACGCGTCCACCGCCCGGTTCGACGACACCGTGCTGCCGCTGGGGGCCGCGCTGCTGGCCGGTCTTGCCATCGACCGGCTGGCGGCGTGACCGTGTTCCGCGTGCCGCGGTGTTCGGGGAAATGCCGCGCACCCAGACTTGTTCGACGCGCGAACGGAATGGAGCTCGACCGATTCCGGAACAGTCCGAATAGGATCCAGATCACATCCGCATTTTTGGGACGGCTTGCCGACGAATCAGCCACTCGTCTAGTCTCGGTTTCGCAGGTGGGGGAACAACGAAAGCTGGGGAAATTCGACGGTCGGCGGCGAATGCTCGGCGTCGACCAGAGTGTCGCGTGATCGGCCAGGCCCGGCGACGTCGCCGAAGCTGTTTCGACGCGCGCACGTCTGATCAAAAATGGGGGAGAATTCCGTGCTATCGACGCTTTCTGTCCGTGCGACGACGCGGGCAGATGACCAGCTCCGCCAGCGCACGACGGCGGAACTGAGCAGAATGCGGGAGTCCGGCCGGTACCGGACGTTCATCGCCAGCGACAACATCACCGAACGGCCGGGTTACGCCCGGTCCGGCCAGCAGACTCTCGCGATCTGGTGCAGCAACGACTATCTCGGGCTCAGCCAGCACCCGGACGTCATCGCGGCCGCCGTGGACGACCTGCGGATCCAGGGCATCGGCTCGGGCGGTTCGCGCAACATCTCCGGCTCGGCCCAGGCGCACCCGGAATTGGAAAAACAATTTTCCGAATGGCATGGCAAGGAGAGCGCACTGCTGTTCAGCAGCGGTTACGTCGCGAATTTCGAGACGATCAGCTCGTTGCGAGTCGCGTTGCCCGATCTGGTCATTCTGTCGGACCGGCTGAACCATCGCTCGCTGATCGAGGGTATTCGTCGGCATCGCGGCGAGACGCAGATCTTCGAACACAATGATCTCAGCCACCTTCGTTCACTACTTGAATCATATCCGCGCGAGCGGCCGAAACTGATCGTGCTGGAATCGATCTATTCGATGGACGCGGATCTCGGTCCGCTGCGCGAGGTGTGCGATCTCGCCGAGGAATACGGCGCCATGACCTACGTGGACGAGACGCACGCGGTCGGCATGCGCGGTCCGGGTGGAGCCGGGCTGCTCGCCGAACTAGGCGAGACCCGGGCCACGTTCGTGCAGGCGGTGTGCGGCAAGGCACTGGGCACGGTCGGCGGCTACGTGGCAGGCCCCCGGCACGCCATCGACTACGTGCGCAGCACCGCGCCTGGCTTCATCTTCACCACCGCGCTCCCCCCGGCCATCGTCTCCTCGACCACCACGGCGCTGTCGATCGTGCGCGGTCCGGAGGGCGCGGCGCTGCGCGAGCGGCTGTCCGCGAACGTCGCGCTGCTCAAGCGGTTGCTGACCGAGCGCGGTATTCCCTTCCTCGACCACGACTCCCACTTCGTGCCGGTCCTGGTGCCGGACGCGGTGCGGGTCAAGGCGGTCGCCAACACGCTGCTCGCCGCACACGACATCTACGTGCAGCCGATCAACGCCCCGTCCGTGCCCTCCGGCACCGAACGCTTCCGGCTCGCGCCAGGCCCCTTCCGCACCGAGGCGCAGATCGCCGCGTTCGTCGACGACCTCGAACACTCCCTCCAATTGCACCAGTCAACCGATCCAGCGGGACCGCTCAGCGAAGGGATCCACCCATGACCACCAGCGCACTGACCAAGTCGGCCATCACCGAAGGATTCGGCACCGAGTACCGCGACCTCACCGCGACCGATCTGACCAACCCCGAGATCGTCGCCGACATCAGAACCTCGCTCGACACCACCCACCTGGTCGTGCTGCGACAGGTTCCGGTCACGCCCGAACAACAGATCGCGTTCGCGCGGGAGATCGGCGAGCCGGTGCCGTTCAACATCAGCCGCTACCGGCACCCGGAATACCCCGAGCTGATGATCTCCTCCAACGTGGTCAAGGACGGCAAGCCGATCGGCGTGGCCCGGGTCGGCAACTTCTGGCACCAGGACTCGACCTACCTGCCCAACCCGCCGGAGTACACGCTGCTGCAGGGCGTGCAGGTGCCGGACGGCTACGGCGAGACGCTCTACGCGAGCGCGATCAAGGTGCTGGAGGCGCTGCCCGCCGACCTGCGCGAGAAGGCCGGTGCCGCGACCGCGTCGCACCTGCACAGCCGCCGGTTCCGGATCCGCCCCGAGCATGTCGGCCTGTCGCTGCCGGAGTTCCGCGCGATCGTGGACAACGAGTACCCGGCCGCGGTGCATCCACTGACCCCGGTCGACGAGGGCACCGGCAAGTACTACGCCTACGGCTCCTACGGCTACACCGAGCGCGTCAACGAGTTCGACGAGAACGACAACAAGCGCTGGTTCGACGCGATCGAGAACTACTTCGGCAACCCGGACAACATCTACCGGCACAGGTGGACGGCCGGTGACCTGGTGGCGTGGCGGACGACCGTCGCGTTCCACTCGGCCACCGAACTGCCCGAGGGCGCCGAGCGCATCGTGCACCGGGTCAGTATCCGGAAGCACCAGCGGTGACCGATCCGGCGGGCGCGTTGAGCGTCATCGACTTCGCGGCCGAGCTGCCGACCGGTCGGCGCACGGTCGAGCAGCTCGCCGCGTCGTCGGGCCTCGCCATCGGCGAGGTGCGCCGCTGGGTGGGACCCGCGAGTTTTCCCGTGGTGGGCCCGGAGGAGACCATCCAGGACGTGGCCGCACGCGCGGTCGCGCGGGTGCGGGACGCGCGGCCTGCCGAGTTCGCCGCGGTGCGCACGGTGCTGGTCGGCGGTGCGGGGCCGTGGGCGCATCCGGTGTGGTCGCCGAGCGCGGCGATCGCGGACGAGTTCGACCTGCGCGAGGCGCACTGCGTCGAGGTGGGCAACTTCTGCAATTCCACGGCGGCGGTGCTGCGGGTGGCGCTGGACGCGGCCATCGCGCGACCGGCCGAGGGCAACACGCTGATCGTGCTCCAGGACCACCTGAGCAGCCTGGTGGACGAGACCTCGCCGGCCGGCGCGGAACTGTTCAACTATGCGGACGGCGCGGTCGCGCTGCTGGTCGGCACCGGTGCCGGGCGGGGCCGGTTCGACGTCGTGGACGCGGTGTCCGTCACCGATCCGTCGTGGCACGCGGAGTACGTCGGCGAATACCGGCGGGACGGGCGTGGTCCCGTGCTGCGGCGCACGGGCAACAGGCGCGGGCTGCGTGATCGCTACGTGGCCGCGTTCAGCGAGTTGGTGCACCGGGTGATCGACAAGGGCGGGCGCGATCTCGCCGATGTGGCGCTGGTCCTGCTCAACCACGGCGATCAGGTCACCCACGAACGTCTGCTCGACGAGCTCGGCCTGCCGCGCGAGCGGTCCTGGTTTTCCTACGAGCACCTCGCGCACCAGGGCGCCGCGGACACGTTCATCGCATTGGACTCGGCGATCGGCGCGGGCCGGGTGCCGGTCGGGTCGTACGTGCTCCAGTTGACCAGCGGACTCGGTTTCTCCTGGGGTGCGACGCTGCTGCGGGCGGTGCGGCCATGAAGATCCTGATCATCCACCAGGTGCCGTACCGGAAACTGGACTACCCGGCCGCCATCGACCACGACGCACACCAGGTGACCTACCTGGGTCAGCCGGCGAGCCTGGATCAGATACCGGCGCAGCTGCGGCACGAACGGGTCGTCGTGGACGGCGACGATCTGGACGACGACCACCGCTTCGGCGAGGCCGCGCTGAACGCGTTGAACGCGGCCGGGCTGGCCGAGGTCGACTCGGTGGTCAGCATGTCCGAGTTCGGGTTGTACGCGGGCGCGTGGGCGCGGGCCCGTTTCGGGTTGCCGCACCGGTCGGACGCCTCGATCGACCGGGTGCGGGACAAGGTCGCGATGAAGCGGCGCCTGTCCGTCGCCGGTATCGCGGTCCCCCGGTTCGTCGCGGACGCCGAGGCCGCGCGCGAGGCGGCGTGGACCGGTCCGACCATCGCCAAGCCGCGCCGGGGCGCGGGCAGTTCCGGGGTGCTGCGGTTCGACAGCCTGGCGCAGGCGCTGGCCGCGACCGTCGCGGAGCCGGAACCGGAACCGTACGAGTACGAGGAATTCGTCACCGGCGACGTGTTGCATGTGGACGGCTACGTCCAGGACCGCGGCCTGCGTGGCGCGATCGCGGCCGAGTGCGTCGGCACGCCGCTGGAGTACGCGGGCGGCGCGGTGATCGGCTCGGTGCAGATCGACGACCCCGAGGTGGTCAGCTTCGCCGAACGGGCGGTGCGGGCCCTCGGGCTCACCGAGGGCGCGGTGCACCTGGAGCTGTTCCGGTGCGAACCGGCCGAGGCCGGTCGGCGGCTGGTGTTCCTGGAGATCGGCAACCGGGTCGGCGGGGCAGGCATCATCACCGCCTACGCCCGCCGGACCGGACTGGACCTGGCCGCACGCGAGATCCGCAGCCAGGCCGGTCTGCCGCAACCCGCGCCGGGCAGTGGCAGCGGCCGGTTCCACGGCTTCGTGCTGGCCGGCGCCGACCTGCCCGCGACCGCTCTCGGCTATGCCCGCGAACAGATCGAGCCGCACGCCGACACCGTCTACCTCAACGAGCCGACGGACAAAGGCACCGGCACCTACCACGAATGGGAGGTGCCGCTGTTCGTCGAGGTGAGCGACATCGATCCGGATCGGTTGAAACAGAAGGTGATCCGTTACTGTGACCAGCTCAACGCGCTCCGAGTGGGCAGCGAGTCCGTTCTCGTCTGACCCGAACACCCTGCTCGACCTCGCGGTGGCGCAGGACCCGCAGGAGTGGGCACCGGTGATCACGCCGGGCTCGCACCTGGCCCGGTCCGGCTTCCGGTTCCTGCACCGGCCACTGCTGCTGCCCGCGAACACGGTGCGGCGCTTCGGCGCCGACCTGCGCGCGATCACCCGGCTGCTGATGGCGTTGCCGCGCCGCCGCTACGGCGACGACATCACCACGGCCAGTGCCGCGGTCGGCCAGGACCGTGCCAAGCGGGACCTGATCGACCGGTACTCGGCGCGGCCGGTGCCTGCCTTCGGCCGGGTCGACGCCTACCACGACGGCACCGGCCTGAAGATCCTGGAGTTCAACGCGTCCAGCAGCGCGGGCGGCCTGGACTGGGCCAGCGCGCTGATCGCCGCCTACGCCGAGCAGCCGAGGTTCGCCGAGTTCGCGCGAACGCACGATCTGCACGCGGTGGACGTCGTGGACGAGGTCACCGCCACGCTGCGTGCGTACTGGAGCCGGAGCCATCCCGGCGCGGACCCGGCGCGGTTGCGGGTGGCGCTGGTGGAAGGGGCAGGCGGGGTCGAGGCGTTCGGCGATTCGTGGCAGCGGCTGGCCGAGCAGTTCAGCGCCCGCGGACTGGACGCGAGCCTGGTGGAACTGCCCGACCTGGATGTCTCGGACGAGGGCGTTCGGCTGGACGGCGAGCTGCTGGACGTGGTGTACCGGCTGTTCGATCTCGGTCAGGCGTCGGCGACCCCGGCGCTGGCCGAGCGCGCGAGGGCCCTGCGCGAGGCGCACGAGGCGGGCGCCGTGCTGGTCTGGACGCCGTTCGAGGCCGAACTGCACCGGCACAAGGTGTGGCTGGGCCGGCTGTGGGACCGGACCGGCTCTGGCCTGTCCGACGAGGAGTTCGACCTGGTCCAGCGGGTGCTGCCGTGGACGGTCGAGGTGACGTCGCGGACCCCGGCCCGGGAGCCCGCGCTGTGGGAGCGGCTGCGAGACGACCAGCGGAACCTGGTGATCAAGCCTGGCGACGGGTTCGGCGGAGTCGGGATCATCTTCGGCTGGCGGGTCGCCCGGGTCGAATGGCTGGCCGCGCTGGACCGGCTGGCCGAGACCGGCGGCATCGTCCAGGAACGCGTGCCGCCGCGCGCCGAACTCATCCGCGACCCGCTCACCGGCGAGACCCAGGAGTGGGACGCGTGCTGGGGCCTGTTCTGGACCCCGGACGGGTTCGGCGGCGGCGGAGCACGGCTGGTGCCGCGCGGCGAGAGCCTGGCCATTCCCCGTGCCCGCAAGCGTATGACCGCGCTGTTCAGCTACGACTCGGGGGCACAGACGTGGTGATGCGAGCGGGGCCGGGAGTCGCGACCGGCCTCGGCGGGGACTTCAACCGGATCTGGTCGGCCTACACGGTGCAGACCATCGGCGAGGGCGTGCTCATCGCCGCCCTGCCACTGCTGGCCGCGCGGGTCACCGGCAACCCACTGCTGATCTCCTGGGTCGGTTTCGCCCAGGAACTCCCCTGGCTGCTGCTCGCCATCCCCGGCGGCATCATCGTCGACCGGCACGACCGGCGCCGCCTCATGCTCGGCGCACAGGCCGGTCAGGCGGCGGCTCTGCTGGTCGTCGCGACCCTGGCCAGCCTGCACCTGACCTGGCTGTGGGCGCTGTACCTGCTCGCGTTCGTGCTCGGCAGCGGCGACGTGATCGTGTCCAGCGCGAGCAAGGCGATCATTCCGGCGCTGGTGGCCAAGGACCAGTTCGAGAAGGCCAACGCGCGCAACGTCACGGTGGAGACGATCGGCCGCCAGTTCGCCGGTCCTCCCCTGGGTTCGGCGTTGTTCGCGTTCGCGCTGCCGTTGCCGTTCTGGTTCAACGCCATCACCTACCTGCTCTCGTTGATCCTGATCAAGCAGGTACGCCACCAACCCGGCCGGTTTCTGGTCGAGAGCCCGAACGCGGTCAGCGGTTCCCGGTGGAAGGGCGCGACCGAGGGCATCCGGTTCCTGATGGCCAATCCGCTGCTGCGGGCGGTGATCCTGCTGGCCTGCGTCAGCAACTTCACCCTGTTCATGTCCCAGGCCGTGCTGGTCTTGTTCGCGCATACGGTGCTCGGCGTCGGCTCGACCGGGTACGGCATCCTGGTCGCCGGCATGGCACTGGGCGGGGTGGCCGGTGGATTCACCAGTCACCGCATCGTGGAGAAGGTCGGCACGCGCAGGCTGGTGCGGATCGTGCCGCTGTTGAGCGGGCTGTCGCTGCTGCTGATCGGACTGGTCGGCCGCAACATGGTCATCGTGATCTGTCTGTACTTCGTGCGCTCCGCCAACCTGGCAATCTGGAACGTGATGGCGCAGTCGCTGAGCCAGCGGATGGTGCCCAACGAGCTGCGCGGCCGCACGATCAGCGCGGGCCGGATGATCGCGTTCGGTTCGCTGCCGCTCGGCGCGCTCGCCGGCGGTCTGGTCGCCTCGGACATCAGCCTGCCCGCGACCTGGACCATCGGCGGCGCCATCCACCTGCTCGTCGCCCTGTCGTTCCTGCCCGTACTGCTGAAATGGCCGCGTGAGGCCGCACCGGAACCCGCGGTCAAGACCGCCTGAACCACCTGTCCCCGCTCCCAGCGAAGGAATCCCCATGGCCACCACCCGCGCCGTCCACCTGCTCGACCGTCCGCACGGCGCGCCCAGCGCCGACCTGTTCGAACTGGTCGAGTTCGAGCTGCCTGCGCTGAAGCCGGGCCAGGTACTCGTGCACAACCAGCTGCTCTCGGTCGACCCGTACATGCGCCAGCTGATGGACGGCAGCTGGCCGCTGCGCGAACCGCTCTCGCGCGGTCGCGCCATCGGTGTCGTCGCCGAGTCGCGGTCGGCGAAGTTCCGGGAGGGTGATCACGTCTTCCACAGCGGCGGCTGGCGCAGCGCGGTCGTGCTCGACGAGGACACCGTGGGTCTGCGCGCCTTCACCCCGCACCCGGACGTCCCCCTGGAGTCCTATCTTTCCGTGCTCGGCGGCACCGGACTGACCGCGTACGCCGGTATCAAGGAGATCCTCGGGGTCGGCGACGGGGACACCGTGTTCCTCACCTCCATCGCCGGTGCGGTCGGGGTCGCGGCCGCGCAGATCGCGCGCCAACTGGGCGCGAAGACGGTACTCGGCACGGCCAGCACCGACGCCAAGGTCGCGCACGTGGTCGACGAGCTGGGTGTGGACGCCGCGCTGAACTACCGCACCGGCGACCTGGACGAGTTCCTTGCCGAGCACGCCAGGGACGGCCTCACCGCGACCCTCGACGGCGTCGGCGGCGATGCGCTGGAGTCGGCGATCCGGGCCAGCGCCGACCACGCCCGTATCGCCCTGGTCGGGGCGATCTCGCAGTACAACAACGAGGGCAGGCCGTGGCGCCCGCCGGCCAACTTCGAGGACCTGCACTTCAAGAGCATCACCCTGCGCGGCTACGCGGTGCGTGACTACGGTTCGCTGCGGGTCGAACTGGAGGAGTGGCTGATCCCCCGGCTGGTCGACGGTTCGGTCAAGGACGCGGTGCAGGTGACCGACGGCTTCGACCACCTCATCGAGGCGTTCCTGGGCATGCTGAACAGCGCCAACCTGGGCAAGGCCCTGGTGCGCGTGAACCCCGCCGGGAGCTGACCATGGCCCGCACCTACCCCACCGACGTACTGATCGCCCTCGACCACCTGGCCGCCACGGCCGACGAGTCGCTGCGGCCGTACCTGGACCCGGCCGCGCTGCGCGGCGCGGCCGATGTGGCGCTGGGCGGACTTTCGCAGTGGCCGTGGTCGCCACTGTTCGACCGGCCAGCCGTGCTGCTGCTCCGTCCGATCGGGACGGTCCGGATCGAGGGCGCCGACGATGTCGCCTTGCTGCGCGGGTTGATCTTCGCGCTGCTCACCGGCAACGAGGTCGTCCTGCCCGATTCGTGGTCGCGGGCGGCGCGAACCCTGGACGCGGCCGGCGTTCCTTTGCCTGCCATCCACTTCGACGACCGTGACGCGCTGACCGTGCCGGTCCCGCCCGGTCCCGCGTCACTGCTACTGGACGCGCGGTCGGCGTGGGTGGCGGGACTGTCCGAACGGGAACTGCTCGCCGACACCACGCTGATCCGTGTCCGCGCCGCCGACACCGCCGAGGCGGCGGGCCGGTTGGCCGCACGGGTGCGGTTCATCGTGCGCCAGGCCCGCCGCTCCCCCGTCTACGCCGGTCTGCCCGGCACCACGACCGACCTCGCGGATCTTCCCGTGCTGGAGAAGGAGACCCTCGCCGCGGCGTCCTTCCCGAACAGCACCGACCTGCTGCCCAGCGGCACACCGCGCACCGGCGAGGTGCTGCGCAGCGGCGGGTCCAGCGGCACACCGCGCTACGTGGTCTACTCCCGCGACGACTGGGACAACATGGTCCGCGAGGCCGTGCACATGTTCTACGAACTCGGCGTCGAACCGGGCGACCGGGTGATCAACACCCTGTTCGGCGGCGGCATGTACGGCGGCCTGCTCACGTCGGCCTGCGAGCTGTCCCGGATGCCGATCGAGAACTACGTGCTCGCCCAGGGCGTGCGGGCCGAGGACCTGATCAACCTCGTCGATCCGGCCATCGGCGCGAACACGCTGCTCGCTCAGCCCGCGCTGATCATGCCGTTGCTGCGTAAGGCGCTGGCCGACGGACTCAAGCCCGGCCTGCGCACGGTGCTCTACGGCGGCACGCCCATGGCCGCCTCGGACAAGGCATGGCTGCGCGCCGAGGTGGGAGTCGAACGGCTGGCCAGCATCCTGGCCGCGAACGACGGGGCGCAGATCGGTTTCCAGTGCGCACACCTGACCGGAACCGCCCACCACGTCGTCGACGACTTCAACCTGGTCGAGATCATCGACGACGCCGGGACGCCGCTGCCACTGGGCGAGTACGGCGACATCGCGATCACCACACTGACCAAATGGGACGGTCCGCTGGTGCGCTACCGCATCGGCGACTTCGGCAGGCTGCTCGCGCACGACTGCCCGTGCGGCCTGCCCGGTCCGGTACTGGAGTTCGCGGGCCGCTCCGACGGCCTGGTGAAGATCATGGGCCGCCGGTTCACCGTGACCGCGCTGCACGAGGCGCTGGAGCCCTTCGGCGTCTCGATCGCGCAGGTCGTGATCACCTCGACCGGCAGGACCGAGAAGCTCACCGTCCGCGCCGAGGCCGGACACGAACTGTCCCCGGCCGACATCGATGCGCACCTACGCGCCAACTTCGCACCGTTCGCCGAGCGCACCGACTTCGACGCCGGTCTGGACGTCTTCGGCTTCGCGGTGGAGACCTACGCCGACGGCGACCTGGACCGCGACCCGGTCAGCGGCAAGGTGAGGACCGTGCTCGACCAGCGGATCTGATCATCTGACAGTCGCCTTTCACCAGGTCACCCGGCTGCGCTCAGGTTCTCGATCATCATCGACACCAGGAACTTTTTGTAGCATCGTGGACATGACCAGGTACGATAATCTCACAGGACGGGTCCACACGAGCCAAGGAACCCAGCGCATGACCACGGTGCCCGATGCCAACCTTACGGCCATCTACTGCAGTAAGTCGAAAAAGGCGACAAGCAACAGATCACCGTGAATCGGCAAAAGCGCCTCGCGCTCCCTGACTGCGAAAAGCTTGGCCTGTCCGTGTCACCGAAAACATCTAGATCGAACAGAATGTTGTAGTTCACAACATCAGGGTTCAGAGGCGCGAAAACAATCGTCTTGACCTTGGCATCCTTGGGAAACGGAGTTGTCTTCAGCGTTTCTGGGTCGCGTCCGAAATGCTTGATATACTCCTGTGAGAAAACCACTGGAACGTCACGGTTGCTGGGTGGCGAATAGCCGATTTCTGCGAATCGGTGCTGACTGCGGAAGCTGGCGTCGCTAAAACGCTTGTGACCGCAGCAGCTGCCACTGCCGGGTAGACGGCGGGGATCTCACCCGCCGCCCCCCACAGACCCGGACGTAAGCCTCTCGGCTTATCCGGCTCGTGTCGTTCGGTCGTCAGGTCGTGTACCGCAGCGTCCAGTGCGCGAACAGGTTTGGTGATCGTTGCCGGACACCTTGCAGCCAGGCTGTTGCCCGGTCTTCGCTGCGTTTGAGCCGTTTGTACTTCCACCGTGCCCAACGCATCAGATGGCGATCGACGCGCTTGCCAATCGGGATGACCGCGCTTGGGTAGAACGCGGTGAAGTAGTTCAGCCAGCCCCGCAAGGCTGGGTTCACTCCTTCCGCGAGGTCCTTCAGGCTCACAGTCGTGCGTCGATGAAGCCGCCAGGACGCAGCCTTGCGACTCATATCGGCTAGTTTCCCCGGTGCCACCGCAGGCAGGAACCCGGTCCGGGCCTTCCCACGAACCTTGTCGAAGGTCTTCCGAGGACGAAACGCGTACCCCTGCGGAGTCCGCGCAGTAGTACACAATGGCGCCCGCTGCGTGAGGTTCACCCCGAACGGTGGACAGGTGTTCAAGCAGCTTTCGCTGCTCCTGTCAGGGAATGCTCATAGCGAACAGGGCTGAGCATCCCGATAGCGGAATGACGCCGGTCAGTGTTGTATCGCCCGACCCAATTGTCAAC
>DASXOJ010000292.1:0-11841 GCA_036494465.1 Pseudonocardiaceae bacterium | reverse complement strand
GAAGCTGTACAGGGCGATCTCGCCGAGCAGGAACGACCAGTGCGACGGGAAGACCTTGTTCAGCTGGCGCCGCATGCCGGCAGCCGGGTGGTAGCGCTCGTCGACGTCGTTGAGCGCCTTGCCTGCGATGTCCAGCACGGGATTGGACGGCTTTGTCGGTGTCGTGATCGAACTCATGCACCACGCTCCCAGTAGCCAGGTCCGACAGGCTCAATGTAGTCGTGCGGCGCGTAGAAGTAACCCGTCTCCTCGTCCACCGCGAGCGCCAACTGCGGGAGCGCACGTGCGGCTGGCCCGAACACCGGCTTGCAGTACTCCAGCGTGGAGAACTGCGACTGGTGGCACGGGCACAGGATCAGGAGGCTCTGCTCCTCGAACAGCGACGCCGGGCAACCGAGATGCGTGCAGATCTTGCTGAACGCGTAGTAGTCGCCGTAGTTGAAGTCGGTTTGGCCCTGCCGCTTGATGATCCGCGTGGCGTCCTCGGGCCGGAACCGGAACAGCAGCGTCGGGTTGTCCACCCTCTGCAAGGCGGCCAGCAGCTTCTCCTGGTCGTTGCGCTCGGACTCGCGGAACGGGAACACGGTCATCAGACCACCCGCGTCCAGGTCCGCCGGGCTGACCAGGGAGACCTCGTTCGGGTTGCCGGTGTCCTGGCGAAGGAAGACCTTCTCGCCGGGGGCTTCCGAGTTCGGGCCGTTATACCAGCCGGTGTACTTGAGCGAGTCCTCCGGCGCCTGGTTCTTACTCCACGGGTTCTTGATGAACCCGCCGACCGCGAACACGCCGAGACCGAGACCCATCACGCCGGCCGCCGCGCCCGCGCTGCGCTTGATCAGCGAGCGGCGGGCGATGGTGCTGCGCACGCCCGCGTCGGCCAGTTCCGCCAGCACGGTCTGCCGGTCGATCTCCGGGGAGGGACCGTCGTGCCGGTCCTGGACCGCGACCTCGTGCGGGATGAACTTCTTGACGTAGACCAGCGCGCCGATGCCAAGGCCGAGCACGGTGATACCGAGCGTCAGGCCGAGCAGCGGCGTGTACAGGTTGTACCAGAACTGGTGGCCCGGGTCCTGGTAGCTGTAGGGCCACCAGCCGTACACCGCGATGAAGGCCAACGCGGCGAGCGCGGCCAGGATGAACCAGAACGCCACGACGCGCTCGGCGCGCCGCTCCGCCCTGGTTCCCTTGACCGGCCACGGGTCCGGGTACTCGACGAGTTCGACACCGTCCAACTTGGCGCCGAGCAACGCGAGCTCTTCCCGGCTCATGTTGGCGAGCTCTTCGTCGCTGGGCACTTCGTGAGTGCCGTCCTGCTCGCTCATCAGATCCGTCCTCCCCTCGCGGAAAGACGTGCCGCGTCGGCCGTCATGCCTTCGCTCCAATCCACAACGTCATACCAACCAGCGCCAGGATTCCGAGAGTCCAGGCGACGAAGCCCTCGGAGATCGGGCCGAGGCCGTCCAGGCTGTTGCCGCCGGGGTTGTTGGTCCCCTGCACGGACTTGATGTAGGCGATGATGTCCTGCTTCTGCGTCGGGCTCAGCGTCCCGTCGGAGAACTTCGGCATGTTCTGCGGGCCGGAGAGCATCGCGGTGTAGACCACGTCCGGCGCGGTGTAGCGCAGCGACGGCGCGAACATGCCGCTGGAGAGCGCGCCGCCCTGGCCGGTGTCACCGTGACACTGCGCGCAGTTGAGCCGGAAGAGCTGGCCACCGCGCGCCGGGTCGTCGCCGACCAGCTGGTCACCGGTGCCAGCGGGCCGCTGCGGGCCGCCACCGTGCGCCTGGATGAACGCTTCGAGGTCGTCGATCTGCTGCGGGGTGAACGGCGTCGGCTTCGGGACCGCCTGCTCGCTCTGCCCCGCCAACGGCATCCGGCCCGTGGAGACCTGGAAGAACACGGCCGCCGAGCCGACCCCGATCAGCGAGGGGCCGCGGTTCTGCTCACCCTGCAGGTTCGCGCCGTGGCACTGGATGCAGGTCGTGTTGAAGACCTGCTCACCCCGCTGGTACGCCTGCGAGCCGGTCGACGCGTCGGCCGCGTCCGCGGTCTGCGTGGCGGGGGTCAGCGCCGTGTAGAGGGCGCCGCACGCCGTCAGCGCGATACCGAGCGCGAGCAGACCGGAAACCCGGCGCCGGAACTTGGTCCGCCGGGCCTTGGGCTGCACCGACGTGGTGGTGTCGACCTGATCGGCGTCGACGCCCTCGGGGGCTTCGTCCGGCTCTGCGGTGTTCGTGGTGGTCATGTAAGCGGCAACCCTTGCTCTGTCGGTCCGGGGTCCGTGTTCGGATGGGTCACTTGAGCACTTCGACACAGGCAAACAGGCCGATCCAGACAATGTCGACGAAGTGCCAGTAGTAGGAGATCACGATCGTCGCGGTCGCCTGGGCCGGCGTGAACTTGCTCAGCCGCGTCCGGATCAGCAGGAAGATGAACGCGACGAGCCCGCCGAGCACGTGCAGACCGTGGAAACCGGTGGCGATGAAGAACACCGAGCCCCAGGCGGAGGACGCGATCGTGGTGTGGTGGTCCACGACCAGCTGGTAGTACTCGCCCGCCTGGCCGGCCAGGAACACCGCGCCCATCAGGAACGTGATGATGTACCAGAGGCGCATGCGGAAGACGTCGCCGCGCTCAGCCCAGAACACGCCGATCTGACACGTCACCGACGACAGCACCAGGACGATGGTGAACGGCAACGAGTACTTCAGGTCGATCTCGGCCGGCGGTGGCGGCCACACCGGTGACGTGCTCTGCGCCTTCACGGTGAAGAACATCGCGAAGAGGCCCGCGAAGAACATCAGTTCGCTCGACAGCCAGATGATGGTGCCGACGCTGACCATGTTCGGCCGGTTCAGCGAGTGCACACGCTGGCCAATTGAGGGCGTTGCCGTTGTCACGCGTCGCATTATTGCCTGTGGCAAGCATGCCTGCCGCGCGGGGGGACCTGTTGCGTTTGGCCGCGTCGATCACCATCCGAATGCCGCGCGCGTGCGGCAGGGACCGGGTACTAAAGTCCTGTGCGGAGCGGGTCACCCTGTGACCCCATGCATCCCCAGCAGCGGCGGAGGGCCACGCGCACATGAGCGAGCAGGCACTGAAGGTTCTCGTGTTCAGCCACCGGCCCGAGGTCCGCACGGACATCATCACCGCCGTCGGCAACCGCCCCGCCGCCGATCTGCCCAGGGTCAGCTTCTTCGAGACCGGCAAGATCGCCGACGTGCTCTACGCCGCCGACCGGGGCGAGATCGATCTGGCCATTCTGGACGGCGAAGCGCAGCCGACCGGTGGCATGGGCCTGTCCCGTCAGCTCAAGAACGAGATCACCGACTGCCCGCCGGTCGTGGTCGCGGTGCGGCGCAAGGACGACCGCTGGCTGGCCACCTGGTCGCTCGCGGACGCGGTGATCGTGCACCCGCTGGACCCGTTGACCTCCGCCGAAACCGTTGCCGAAGTGTTGCGCGGACAACGCGGTCACGCTCTCGACAACGGCGCTGTCGCTGCGCCGCTGCCCGTCGTCCATGGCTGACCACCCGGCGATCACCTGGCCCGCGCTGCTCAACCGGCTCGTCGCGGGCACCGATCTCACCGTCGGCGAGACGACCTGGGCGATGGAACAGGTCATGTCCGGTCAGGCCAGCGCCGCGCAGATCGCCGGATTCGCGGTCTCGTTGCGGGCCAAGGGCGAAACCCCGGACGAGATCAACAACATGGCGCGCACCCTGCTCGAACACGCCACCGGCCGGGTCGTGATCGACCGCACGGCGGTGGACGTCGTCGGCACCGGCGGCGACGGCGCCAACACCGTGAACATCTCCACCATGGCCGCGATCGTCACTGCGGCAGCCGGGGTTCCGGTACTGAAGCACGGAAACCGGGCGGCCTCGTCGAAATCGGGTACCGCGGACGTCCTCGAAGCGCTCGGCATCCTCGTCGACCAGCCCGCCGACGACGTGCGCGCCTGCTTCGACGCGCTGAACATCGGCTTCTGCTACGCGCCCCGGTTCCACCCCGCCCTGCGGCACACCTCCGGTCCGCGTCGCGAACTCGGCATCCCGACCGCGTTCAACCTGCTCGGCCCGCTCGCCAACCCCGGTCAGCCCTCGGCGGGCCTGATCGGCTGCGCCAACGCGCGCCTCGCCCCCGTCCTCGCGGGCGCGTTCGCCACCCGAGGCGCGACCGTGCTGGTCGTGCGCGGCGACGACGGCCTCGACGAACTGACCACCACGACCACCAGCACCGTCTGGCAGGTCCGCGATGGCGCCGTGCACCCCACCTCGGTCGACCCCGCCCGCCTCGACATCCCCGTGGCCACTCCCGACGCGCTGCGCGGCGGCGATGCCGAGGAGAACGCAAAAGTCATTCGGGAACTGGTCGCGGGCAAGACCGGCCCGATCCGCGACGCGGTCGTACTGAACGCCGCAGGCGCCATCGCCGCCTACCGGGGCTTCTCCGCCGACCTCGACGCCGACCTGCGCGCCGCCATGACCTCGGCCGCGCAAGCACTCGACACCGGCGCCGCCGCCACCCTCCTGACCCGCTGGTCCGCCTGGCGCCCTACGTAAATCGAGCGGCGTCGCACACCTCGCTGTCTACAGTGGCTACCAACACCGGGGGTGGCTACGTAGACAACTTGCTAGCATTGACTGCAATGCCTACATTGCCGGGGTGACAGCAGTGGCGACTCTGACTATTCGTGATTTTGACGACGATCTGAAAGCGGCGTTGCGCGTCCGCGCCGCGCAGCACGGTCGCTCGATGGAGAGCGAAGTGCGCGAAATCCTCCGGCAGGTGCTGGTGGCGGACGAGGCCCGCGCCGCGAATATCGGCCTCGGCAGCCGCATCGCAGCACTGTTCGCGGATCTGGACGAACCCGCGTTCGACGATCTTCCGCCGCGCTCCGGTCACGTCAAGGCCGCGGAGTTCCCCGAGTGATCGTGCTGGACACCAACGTCATTTCCGAACTGGCCAATCCGAAACCGGCACAGCAGGTTGTCGACTGGCTGGATCGCCAGGACCCGAACCAGATCTTCGTGACAGCCATCACCGTTGCCGAACTCCTGTACGGCCTGGCGCGAATGCCATCAGGTCAACGCAGGGCAACGCTGGCGCTGAAGGTCGAAGCGCTGTTGACCGACCTCTTCGACCGCCACACATTGGAGTTCACCGGTCGGGCAGCTGTCGAATTCGCCAAGCTAGTACATATGCGCACTCGACAAGGCCTCCCCATCGAACCGATGGACGCGCAGATCGCCGCCATCTGTCGATGCCATTGCGCGAGCCTGGCCACGCGCAACAGCCGCGACTTCACCAAAATCGGCATCGAGCTCATCGACCCCTGGGCAGAGTGACCCAGGTCAGGCCATGATCGCGGGCAGATCGGCCAGGTTCGCTGCGAGGACTTCGCGATGGGTCCCGACGGCTTCGGTGTGCTTGGCACGGCCCGCGTCGGTCAACATCACATAGATGCCGCGCCGGTCGTCGGCACACATGGTGCGCTGGACGAGCCCGTCCCGTTCGAGGCGGGCGACAACCCTGGACAGTGCGCTCTGGGACAGCTGCACCCGGTCGCCGAGTTCCTGCATACGTCGACTGGGGGTATCGCAGGTGGCGGGGGTCTCCACCAGTTGTTCCAGCACCTCGAACTCGCTGAAGCCGAGGTCGTGCCGGTCGCGCAGAGTCCGATCCAGCGCACAGGACGTCGCGTGATACCGCTCAAGCAGCTCACGCCAACTGTGCACGAGTTCGTTCTCAGTCACGGTCGCGATACTAGCACGTGCACCTACACATGATGCAACTGAATTTATTTCGCTTGCATTAGATGCATGTGCATGTAGTATGCGACCTCGTGACCACGACAGCAACACACGCTTCCTCGTCGACCGGACCAGCACCGCGCTGGTCACCTCGACTGTGGGGAGCCCTCTTCCTGCTCTGCGGCGTCCTGTTCCTCGATGGCCTCGACCTGTCCATGGTCGGCGTCGCGTTGCCCTCCATCCGCGACTCGCTCGGGATGTCGACCGAGTCCCTGCAATGGGTGCTCAGCGGCTACGTCCTGGGCTACGGCGGCTTTCTGTTGCTCGGTGGCCGCGCCGCCGACCTGATCGGCAGGCGCAAGACCCTGCTCATCGCGCTCGCCGTGTTCACCGTGGCGTCGCTGCTCGGTGGCCTTGTCGACGATCCGGCGCTGCTCATCGCCGCTCGATTCATCAAGGGCATGTCCGCCGCGTTCACCGCGCCGGCCAGCCTCTCCATGATCACCACCACGTTCCGCGAAGGTGAACAGCGCAACAGGGCGCTGAGCATCTACACCGCCTTCGGCGCCAGCGGGTTCTCCTCCGGCCTGATCCTCGGCGGTCTGATGACCGAGGTCGGCTGGCGCTGGACGTTCCTGCTGCCGGTGCCGATCGCGGCAGGCATCGTGCTCGCCGGTCTGCGGCTGTTCCCCAGGGACAACGGCCCTGAACTGGAACACCGCAGCTACGACATCCTCGGCGCGCTGGTCAGCACCGCCGCCCTGCTGCTGCTCGTCTACACGGTGACCACGGCGCCCGAAGTCGGCTGGGCGACACTTCGCACGCTCGGCTCGTTCGCCCTGGTGGTGATCCTGGTCGCCGCGTTCATCCTGATCGAACGCCGGGTCAAGCACCCGCTGCTGCGGCTGGGGATCTTCCGCAACCGCTCGGTGGTCTCGTCGAACGTCGTCGCGATGACCGTTTTCGGCGCCTACAGTGCTTTCCAGTTCATCGTGACCCTCTACATGCAGTCGCTGCTGCACTGGAGCCCGCTGGCGATGGCCATGGCGCTACTGCCGATGGGCGTGATCGTGGCCTTCGGTGGGTCCAGGGTCGGTGGCCTGGTCAACCGGATCGGCGCACCGCGCGTCGTGCTGCTCGGCCTGCTCAGCTTCGTCATCGGGTACGTGCTGTTCCTGCGGATCGGCGAACACCCGAACTACGCGGCGACGATCCTGCCGAGCATGTTGTTGCTGGGCATCGGTTTCGCCCTCGCCTTCCCGGCGTTGAACATCCAGGCGACCAACGGCGTCTCCGACAACGAACAGGGCCTGGCCTCCGGCCTCGTGCAGACCGCGTTCCAGGTCGGCGGCGCGATCGCCCTGGCCGTCATCACCGCGGTCATCACGGCAGGCGGCGGGGCGTCGACCGACACGACCCAGATCCTCGGCGCGTACCGGGCCGGACTGACCGTGGCCACCGGGATCGCGGCGGCCGGATTCGTGGTCACGATCGCGCTCGGCGCGCTGCGTAGCCGCTACAACAAGGTGGGCGAGGTCGACGGGGTCGACACCAACGACCTGGACGCGCTGCCGACGCAGACCGTCGAGGAGGAGGCGGCCCGGCTGACCGTCAACTCCGAGACGACCGTCGGGTAACACGCACACACAGCACTGATGCCCGGCGCGGGTGGGAGGCGCCGGGCATCAGTCGTGTTCGAGCTGGGATTACTGGTGGTTCGGTCCGATGTGGTACTCGAACACCAGGCCGCCGACCATGAACAGGATCGCGATGATCGCGACCACGATCATCCAGATCTCCCAGAAGGCCAGCGCGAGACCGCCGAGGGCAGCGGCGAAAGCCAGCATGACCGGCCAGTAGCTACCCGGGCTGAAGAATCCGACTTCGCCGGCGCCGTCGCTGATCTCGGCGTCGTCGTTGTCCTCGGGGCGGGGCTCCAGCCGCCGCGAGACGAACGCGAAGTAGGTGCCGATGATCAGACAGAGACCACCGGTGAGCAGCAGCCCCACCAGGCCGACCGGCTCGATGCTGTGGTCGGTGCTGCCCAACTTCGCCCAGACCGCGTAGACGACCGCCATAAGGAAGGCGAAGAAGGCGATGAACAGGAAGAGTCGGCCTTCGACCTTCATAGCTCCCTCACTTTGTTCTCACTGATGCTCACGTTGCGTCGACCACGAAGGCCGAGGTTCAACTTCCGGTGTTGGTGGACGCGGTCCGCGCGGTGCGACTCGTGTCGAACGGGTGCGTCGTGGTCGCGTACGGCGTGCACAGCGTCCCACAGGCCGGGTTGTCCTGGCCAAGCTTGGTCAGGGCCGCGGCTGCCGCGTACGGCTGGCCGGTCGCCGGGTTCACCGTCTCGCGCAGCTGCATGTACTGCTCGAACAGGTTGTCCGGCAGCGCCCGCACCTCGAAGTTCATCATCGAGTGGTACGTGCCACACAGTTCGGCACAGCGACCGACGAAGGCGCCCTGGGTGTCGATCGTGTTCTGGAAGGACGAGTCCTGGTTGTTCTTGTCCGGGTCCGGGAACACGTCGCGCTTGAAGTTGAACGCGGGCACGAAGAACGAGTGGATGACGTCGGTCGAGAGCAGGTCGTACTGGATGACCTTCTCGGTCGGCAGCACCAGCAGCGGGATCTCCTGCGAGCTGCCGATCGTCTTGACGTCCTGGCCGTCCGGCGTGTGGTAGCCCTTGTAGTCGAACTCCCAGTTCCACTGGAACGCGACCACGTTGACCTCGACGTTCGGGTTCGGGATCTTGTTCAGCACGAAGTTCTGCGTGGTGACGGTGAAGTAGAACAGCACCGCGATGATCACGAACGGGATCACCGTGTACACCAGTTCGAGCCTGCCCGGGTCCTGGAACTGACGCGGCAGCTCATCGGCTGGCGCGTTCTTGCGCTTGCGGTGGAACGTGATTGTCCAGAACATCAGGCCCCAGACGATGACACCGACGACCAGCGCCGCGAAGCCTGCGTACATCCAGAACTGGCGCATCTTGTCGCCCTGCGGCGTGATCGATGCCGGCCATCCGAAGTGCAACGCCTCGTCGCTCGTGCAGCCGGAGACCGCGAACGCGACGACCGTCACGAGGCCAACCAGCTTGGCCACCCGCGATGGCGTCACCTTGGACGGCTGGGTGTCCCCATTGTTGCCAAGCCTCCTGTTGGAGGCCCACCCCCACCGGTTGCGGCCCACTGCGCGACGCCTCCTGCCCTGACAAAGTCATACCGACGCCCCGCAGAGGTTTCCGCCCCTGCCGGGTCTGCCCAGACACCCCCGGCGAGCATGTCAACACCCGCTAGGAGCACCGCTGTTGGCGCGCAGTCACATCAGGCGCCCGCGGCCAAGCGGAGCCTAGCCCAGCAAGTCATCCGCCGCGTTCAGGGGGTGATCGACGCCGCCCGCCGCGTTCCCGGACGCCGCCCGACTCCGCGGCCACGACATGCCGCCGTCCATGCACCATACGAATCATCCAAGCCGGTCATACTGGGCGCCGCGCGTCGAGACCGCCGCCAACGTCACCCGGTGTGGTGACTTCACTCGTCGCTCCCATCATCCGAACCCCTACCGAGAGAGCCTTCGTGCTCCGGCGAGGGACAGGAAGACCGACTCGACACGGAAGGTGCGCGAGACCCTTGTGCGGCCTGATAGGACTGCTGTGTCCCTCCGAAGTGGACGCCAAGGAGGCCGGCCCCGCCGTTGCCGACGCGATGAAGTGTCTACGGCACCGCGGCCCCGACGAAACAGGCACCTGGTCGCACGGCGAGGTCGTGTTCGGGTTCAACCGGCTCTCGATCATCGACATCGACCAGTCGCACCAGCCGTTGCACTGGGGCCCGCCCGAGGCGCCGGACCGCTACACGATCCTGCACAACGGCGAGATCTACAACTACCTCGAACTCCGCGCCGAGCTGATCGAAACCTACGGGGCGAAGTTCAACACCGACGGTGACGCCGAGGCCATCGTTGCCGCCTACCACCACTTCGGGCCCGCCGCAGTGCGCCGGCTGCGTGGCATGTTCGCATTCGTCATCTGGGACTCGGCGCGACGCGAACTGTTCGGCGCGCGCGACCCCTTCGGCGTCAAACCGCTGTTCTACTCGACCGGCACCCGCGGCGTCGCGTTCAGCAGCGAGAAAAAGGCCCTGCTCGAACTGGCCGATGTGGTGGGTGTCACGCCGCGCCTGGACCGCCGGGCCCTCCAGCACTACCTGGTCCTGCAATACGTGCCCGAACCGGAGACGCTGCACGCGGGGATCAGACGGATCGAATCCGGCACCTCGTTCACGGTCACCCCGGGTGGCCAGATCATCACCCACCGCTACTTCACGCCATCGTTCGCAGCCCGCCCCGTCAACGGCGAAGCCGACGCGAACCGGCTCTACGACCAGATCGCGAACGCGCTGCGCGACTCCGTCGCCAAACACATGCGCGCCGACGTCACCGTCGGCGCCTTCCTCTCCGGCGGCATCGACTCCACCGCGCTCGCCGCGCTCGCCAAACGACACAACCCGGACCTGATCACCTTCACCACCGGATTCGAACGCCACGGCTACTCCGAAGTCGACGTCGCCGCCGAATCGGCGGCAGCGATCGGCGCCAAACACGTCGTCCGCACCGTGTCCCCCGCCGAGATGATGGACACGCTCCCGTTGATCGTCTGGTACCTCGACGACCCCGTCGCCGACCCGGCGCTGATCCCGCTGTGGTTCATCGCCCGCGAAGCCCGCAACTACGTCAAAGTCGTGCTCTCCGGCGAAGGCGCGGACGAGTTGTTCGGCGGATACACGATCTACCGCGAACCGTTCTCACTCGCGCCATTCGAGCGAGTCCCCGGCGCGCTACGCAAATACATGGGCCGGATCTCCACCAGCATCCCGGACGGCGTGCGCGGCAAAGACCTGCTCCGCCGGGGCGCACTGAGCCTGGAAGAGCGCTACTACGGCAACGCCCGGATCTTCCGCGACGACCAGCTGCGCAGCGTGCTGCGCGGCTTCGACCCCCGCGTCGGCCACCAGGACGTGACCGCCGGCCTGTACCGCGACACGGCCGGACTCGACCCGGTCGCCAGGATGCAGCACATCGACCTGTTCACCTGGCTACGCGGCGACATCCTGGTCAAAGCCGACAAGGTCACCATGGCCAATTCGCTCGAACTGCGCGTGCCGTTCCTCGACGAGGAAGTGTTCAAGATCGCGGCACGGATCCCCGTCGAGCAGAAGATCACTCCCGGCACCACGAAATACGCGCTACGCCAGGCAATGCGCGACGTCGTCCCGCCGCACGTACTGAACCGGCGCACACTCGGCTTCCCGGTGCCGATCCGGCACTGGCTCCGCGCGGAAATGCACGAGTGGGCGCGCGGTGTCGTGCTGGAATCGCAGACCGACGAACTGATCAACCGCAACACCGTGCTCCACCTACTCGACGAACACCGCGCAGGCACACTCGATCACAGCAGGCGGATCTGGGCACTGGTCGTGTTCATGATCTGGCACGGCATCTTCGTCGAGGGCCGCATCAAGCCCGAGATCCCCGAGCCGCACTACCCAGTCCGCCTCTGATTCCCCGGCCGATGATCCTCCGGCGCCTGATCCCAGCCTCGGCTTGGCGCCGCCAATTCCCGTCGCCCGGTTTCCTGCCCCCACTCCGGTGCCGCCGTGTCCCCGCCGCCGTGTCCCCGCCGCTGCTTCCCCGCCGCTGTTTCGCCCCGTTGTGGACAAATCCGCCCGCGAGTTGTCCACAGCCGACGGCTCAATCCACAGCGGATGATCGACACGCCCGCCCCGCCCATCCCCGGCACTAGACTGGCCAGGGGCCGTCCCCCCAAGGGATGGGTGGGGGCTGCGAGTTGGAGATTACGGGGAAAATTCGGGGTTTTAGGCGTTGGCGGTTGGCAGGATGGCGGCGATGTCGGCCGACGCGTCGGGGCCGAAGGCGCTTGCGATGCGGGTGAGCGCGGTTTCCCGGTCGAATTCCCATTCCTGGGTGCCGACGGTTTCGAGGACAAGCACGGCGACCATCGAGCCGAGTTGCGCGCTGCGTTCCAGGTTCAGGCCTGCGGACAGGCCCGCGACGAAACC
>DASXOJ010000291.1:0-24618 GCA_036494465.1 Pseudonocardiaceae bacterium | reverse complement strand
TCGCCGGACGCGATCCGCGGCTTCTACCCGGGCGTCACCTACCAACTCGGCAACTGCCTTGCCGCGTTCAACCTGCCCATCCAGGTGGCATTGGCCCAGTCGCACGGGTATTCGTTCGCGCTGATGTGGACGGTGATACCGGTGTTGATCGCGGTGATCCTGCTGACCGCGATCGGCAAGGAAGCCAAGGGCGTCGAATTCGGCGTGACCAAACCGATCGCCGAACCAGTGTCCTGATTCGACGACTTCGGCCCGGCAGCTTCGCGTAGCCGCCGGGCCGATCCGTTATGTGGCCAACCTGGCGAGAATCGGTACGAACTCGGCGTAGTCCGGGGTCCGGGCGCCGGGGTCCTTCGCTTCGTCATCCCAGCGCCGCACCGCGACCGCGTCCCGGTGGTAGGGATTGGCCTCGAACACGGCGACCTCCTCGGCCGACAGCAAACCGCCCTGCAAACCCAGCGTGTGAATCGACGCTGGTGAGAGTAGGTCGTAATAGGACGGTTCGACGGTGCAGAGGTAGCGTTTGGCCAGCACGTGCAGCCGGACCGGCTCGATGACCTCATCCCCCAGCCAGGTCGACAACCACCGCGCACCCGAATCGTCGTGATGCTCGGTTTCCACGCTCTGCCTGTTTTCGACGAGGTGCCCTACGTCATGCAGCAAGGCAGCGGCGACCAGCGCATCCGGCGCGCCCGCGCGCAGCGCAAGACCGCCCGCCTGCAACGAATGCGCGGCGATCGTGACGGCTTCGCCCAGGTAGTCCTCGCCACCGGCGCCGCTCAGCAGCTCGCCGAATTCCGCGACGATGCTCATCCCAGCTCCCTGCGCAGCACGGCGACCGTGCTGGCCAGACCATCGAGGTCGGCGTAGCAACCTTGCAGGTGGCGGTCGCCGGCCGAATCGATCGTGCCTGCGTCGAACGCGGTGCGCGCGTGCAGCACGCGGGTGTTGTCGAACACCAGGCAGTCGCCGGGGGCGAGTCGCAGCACGAGCCGAAGTTCCGGCCGGTTCAGGAGCTCGTCGAACGCGCGGTACGCGGCGTAGAACCGCTCGACGCGCCCGGCACTGCCGCGCAGCGGTTGCAGCGACCGGTTGTTGAACCGGACCTCCCGGATTCGGCCTGCGGTGTCCAGACCGATCATCGGCCGGGTCGCGCGCAGTTCCGCGTCGGCGGAGGCGAACGCGAAACTCACCTCGGTCGACGTCAGCACCTCGAACGCGTCCGGCTGCTCGGCGCGCAGGATCGCCGCCGCGCGGAAGCCGTCGACCAGGCCGGAGTCGCCGCCGCTGGCCGAGTTGCGCAGGCAGTGCAGCAGCTGGATGGTGGGTACCGGATCGCGGTAGGGGTTGTCGGTGTGCGGGGTGATCGGCAGCGAGGTGAACGCAAGGTTGTTCGGATCGGCCTCGACGCGCACGTCGAACAGGTCGCCGTAGTTGGTCACCCGCACGAACCCGAAGCTGTCCGCGACGTCCAGCACGGTGCCCTCGTCGGTCGGCACGCTGTGTAGCAGCACAAAGCCGGTGCGCAGCACGGCGTCCAGCGCGGCCAGCCTGCTACTCGGCTCGGCAAGGTAGCGGTCCCAGTCGCATTCCGGGATATCGGCCGACCAGGGCAGTTTCGCGTCCTCGGTGCGCCCGTCGTCCCGTGCCTCGGACCACCAGCTGCTCAGCCAGTCGCGGTCGAACACGGCTTCGTGCGGGTCGCCGTCGAAGCGGATCCTGATCTCGTCGCCGACCTCGTTGATCTCGGCGACGCGCAACTCGGCGACGAGGTCGTTGACACCGTGCAGCTTCTGCCCGTTCGCGTGCCTGCACCGCTCGCACGAACAGTTGTCCCGCAACCAGATCGCGGGCGCGGCCAGTTCCATGGATCCTCCTTGACTTGGCTGTACAAGTCACAGCATGACTGGCCAACTCGGCAACGAGCCGACATCCAGGTGGCAACCACGTGAACTAAAGTTAAGTACCCGCTTGACTATTGGTTCGGGCCGACTATGGTTAAGCATGTGCCTAACCAACGGAGCGTGATGGACCAGGTGCTCAAGGCCCTGGCCGACGGCACCCGCCGAGAACTGGTCGAACGGCTCGTCGCAGGGCCTGCCTCGGTCGGCGAACTGGCGCAACCACTGGACATGTCGCTACCCGCGGTGATGCAGCACCTCCAGGTGCTGGAGACGGCCGGACTGATCCGCTCCGAGAAGGTCGGCCGGGTCCGCACCTGCCATCTCGAACCGGCCGGGCTGCGCATGGCCGAAGACTGGCTGGGCAGGCAGCGCACCGGCTGGGAGCACCACCTCGACGCCCTCGGCGACCTACTACAAGAAGGAGACTCGCCATCATGAGCATCAAGCACGCCACGTTCACCCTGGAGCGCAGCTACCCGGCCAGCCCGGCGCGAGTGTTCGCGGCCTGGTCCGACCCGGCGGCCAAGAAGCGCTGGCTGGCCGGTCCGGGCAGCGACCTCGAACTGGACTTCCGGGTCGGCGGCACCGAGACCATCCGGGGCAGGCACGGCGACGGCCCGCTGCTCACCTTCGCCACCACCTTCGACGACATCGTGCCCGAGCAGCGCATCGTCTACACCTCCACGATGACCGCGGACAAGACGCTGACCACGATCTCGATCACCACCGTCGAGTTCGTGCCGGACGGTTCCGGCACGAAGATGGTCCTCGCCCAGCAGGGCACCTACCTGGACGGGCACGAGGAACCGAGCTGGCGCGAACAGGGCACCAGCGACCAGCTCGACGCCCTACGCGCCGAATTCAGCTGACCAGCTCGCGCAACAACAACAGCGGATGGTCGGGATACAGCGCGGCTTCCGGCCGATCCGGCGGCCAGTGCACGATGCACCGCAACGCGAACGCCGCCAGACACACCCACCGCTGTGCCGGATTTCCGCCCAGTTCTGGGCATTCCGCGAGCAACCAGTCCACGTACTCGTCGTGACCGGAATAGCGGGCCCACCAGATCGGCAGCGTCGACTCGGAGTGTCGCGGACCGAACCAGGCCCATTCCCAGTCCAGTAGTCCACTGATCCGCCCCTCGTGCACCAGCACGTTTCCGGGCGTGAGATCGCCGTGCAGCAACACGTCCGGCTCCGCAGGGAGCTGCGCGGGCAGTCGATCCAGCACCGCGTCCAGCAGTTCGCCCGGCACGTGGGGCAGGGTGCGCACGTACTCGATCAGGCGCAGTTGCTGGCTGCGCGCCAACGGAACCAGCCGTTTTCCGGTGATCGCCAGTGCGTCGTCCGCATCGCCCGGCGCGGCATCTTCGATCATCGCGCGCAGCTCGGCGGGCGGTTGCCAGGCGTGCATCGCGCGCGCCAGCTCACCCAGTTCGCGCACATGTCCGCGCAGTTCGCCGGGCGCACTCCTCGGCCACGCTTCGGCGAGGGAGATCCCGGGCAGGCGCGGCATCAGCAGCCAGCTCAGCTCGTCGTCGCGACCGCACGCCACCGGTCGCGGCGCCGGGAAATCCATGGGTAGCGCGGAAAGCAGCGCGGCTTCCCTGGCCAACCGGTCCAGGTCGCCGCGCCAGCAGACCCGCAACACCTGCTCGCCGAGTAGCCAGGTGTCGTTGGACGCACCGTCCAATCGGGACTTGTCGCCGGTCGTGGTCAGGCCGAGCCTGGCCGCGACCCGGCCGAGCCGTTGCCGGGCGACATCGTCATCCCACGGCCACTTCGGCTCGCCGTCGACGATCGGCACCTGCCCGTCCGGCAGGTTGTAGGCGCCGGCCAGCGACGGGTCCGACCGGGTCAGTGCGCGATCTCCCACACGTGCCCGCCCGGATCGCGGAAACTCGCGGTGCGGATGCCCCACGGCCGGTCCACCGGCCCGCTGAGGAACTCGACGCCGAGGCCGGCCAACCGCGCGTAGGTCGCGTCGACGTCATCGACAGTCAACGTGTAGACCGCGCGGGCGGCCTCCTGCGTGCCGACCGGCGCCGGATCGACCAGTTCGGGCGCCGCTTTCACGTCGAGCAGGTTGATCATCGTGTTGCCGAGGCCGAACACGGCCGAGTTCTCGTCCTCGAACTGCGTCGGCAGATCGAAGACCGCCTGGTAGAACCGCTTCGCCTCAGCCAGATCCTCGACGAACAGTGTGATCGCGGTGATGCCGCCCGGCCATGCTCCCATGGTCGGTCACGCTACCCGGATGGTCTGACAGGCGAGCCGGGTAAGCGGTCCGGCACCGTCGCAGGAATTCTGCGAACCCGTCGACGGCCGCGCCGGTCAACGCGGCGCCGTGGCCGAATCCCACCGACGTGACGTCCTGCGGGATCCGCGCGGCGGCCTGTTCGCGCGCATCCGGATCGGACGCGAAACCGGCCGGTCCGAAGCCGAGCTTCGTGGTGCGGAAGACCGCGTTGCCGACCAGCACCGCACCGGTCGGCTCGTGCCGAAGCACGATGTGCCCCGGCGAATGACCCGGCGGGTGGATCACCCGCAGGCAGCCGTCGATCAGCTCGCCGTCGGCGACGGTGGTGGTCGTCAAGCTCGCCGACCACCTCGAAGCCATCGGCGCCATCGAGCGCATCCGCGACCCGGACGACCGCAGGCGGCATACCTTGCGGCTGACCGAGCACGGGCGCGCCCGCTACGCGGAATGCGCCGCGATCACCCACGACCTGGAAAAGGACCTGCTCGCGGCCTGTCCCCCGCCGAACGCGGCACGCTGATCGCCACGTTGCAGCGGGTTGCCGTCAACCTGATCGCTACAAATACGGACGCGTGATGATCTCGATCGCGTGCCCGGACAGGTCCTTGAAATAGACCCCGCGCCCACCGTGTTCGGTGTTGGTTTCACCGGGCCGCTTCATCTGCGGATCCGCCCAGTGCTCGATGCCCTGCGCGCGCAACCGCGCATAGGCGCGGTCGAACAGGTCGTCGTCGACCAGAAAGGCGTAGTGCTGCATCTGGATCTCGACCGGGGGCTGGGTGAACTGGAGCAGTACCCCGTCGGGGAGTTGGATGTTGCGGAACGGGCCCCAGGACCGCGCCTCGGGGACCTCGAACAGATCGCGGTAGAACTCGACGGCTGCCGCCTGGTCGGTGGACGCGATGATGGTGTGGTTGAAACTGACTGGCATGGCTGACTGATCTCGCTTTCGGGTGTGTGGTGGCCTTTCCGGGACTGCGCGGAAACGCAGTCGCGCGGCGGGCCACGTGCCCGTGCGGCGGTCAGCTCACCACCGGGTCGCCTTTCCGTGCATGGCTCAGGGCCGTCCCGGTGATCATGCGGATCAGCCTAACAGGGTCAGACGCTGCGCAGCACCGAAACGACCGTGCCGAGAATGGCCGCTTCGTCGCCGTCGATCACCGAATACGCCTCGTTGCGCGGTTCGAGGTAGACGTGGCCGTTGCGGCGCCGATAGACCTTCACGGTCGCTTCGCCGTCGATCATCGCGGCGACGATCTGACCGGAGTGCGCTTCCTGCTGCTGCTTGATCACCACGATGTCGCCGTCGCAGATCGCCGCGTCGATCATGGAATCACCGCGTACCCGCAGACCGAACACGTTGCCCCGGCCGGTGAGTTCGCGCGGGAGCTTGAGCTGGTCGTCGACGTGCTCCTCGGCCATGATCGGGGTACCGGCGGCGATGTCACCGACCACCGGCACGTTCACCGAGTCATCGCCGGACTCGCGCCCCGCCGAATCACCGAGGAACATGCGCACGTCGATCGGGCGGGACATGCTGGCGCTGCGGCGAAGGAAACCCTTGTCCTCCAAGGCAACCAGATGCTTGGACACCGCGGATGTCGAGCGCAGCCCGACCGCTTCGCCGATTTCGCGGGTACTTGGCGAGTAGCCGTGCTGGACCACCCAGTCGCGAATGGTGACCAGGATGCGTTGCTGGCGTTCGGGCAGCGACTGGGCATCCAGGTGTTCGAACGCGGCAAGATCGTCGTAGGTGGTCACGGCGGCGATGATATCCGGTGGACGGCCAGGTCTTGACAACGACATACCGTCGGCAGTATCGGACTTTCGCGTAGCGGGCCGCCATCTCGACACTGCCGTGGCAGGCCGGGCACTATCTCGTTTCGGCCCTGCTGATGACCAAGGTCGGCATACCGTGATCACCATGAACTGGCTCGCCGACACCCGGACCTCCTACGACACGGTGGCGGCCGGCTACGCCGACGTGGTGCGGGACGCGCTCAGCACCCAGCCGTATCTGCGCGCCTCGCTCGACGTGCTCGCGGACGGCGTGCGCGCGCTGGGCGGCGGGCCGGTCGCCGACCTCGGCTGCGGGCCCGGCCACTTCACCGCGCACCTGCGCGAACTCGGCGTCGACGCGTTCGGCATCGACCTCTCGCCCGGCATGATCGACCTGGCCCGGCGCGAACATCCCGGCGTCCGGTTCGAGGTAGGTTCGATGACCGACCCGCTGGCCGGTCCGCTCGCCGGAGTGTTGCTCTGGTGGTCGCTGATCCACGTGCCGGACGCGGAGATCCCGGTGGTGCTGCGGCACATCCACCAGGCGCTGCATCCCGCCGGGTTGCTGTCGATCGGGTTCCACGTCGGCGACGAAACCAGGCTGAAGACCGAGGGCTACGGCGGTCACCCGATGAAGGTCCACGTCCACCTGCGCCAACCCGGACAGCTCGTGGCCTGGCTGCGCGAAGCCGGCTTCACCATCGCCGACCAGCTGCTGCTCGGCCTCGATCAGAGCAGGCCGCAAGCGATCCTGCTCGCTCACCGCCCGAACACGTAGTCCAGCTGCGCCTCGATGATCGCGATCGCGCTGCGGGCGGTCTGGTGCCCGGTGACGATGTGGTAGATCAGGCCGTCCAGCAACGCGATCAGCGCGTCCGCGTCGCGTTCCGCGTCCGTTCCACCCGGACGGACCAGCAGGATCTGTTCGCTGATCAGGGTTTTGACCTCGTCGTAGCCGCTGTGCAACGGCGAACCGGGATCCGGTGGCAGCAGAAACCGGCGCACCCACACGTCCGCGGCTTCCGCCTCGGTCGCGCGCCGGTCGACGTTCGGGATCATCTCGGTGAGCACGGTCTGCACCAGCTGCCGTGGCCCGACCGGCTGCGGCAGCTCGGCGACGCGCAGCCGGATGCGCTGTTTGGCGTCCTCGCCCATCATCTCGACGGCAAAGCGCAGCAGCTGATCCTTGGTGGAGAAGTAGTGCTGCACCATGCCCATGGACACGCCGGCCTCCGCCGCGAGGTGGCGCAGGGTGATCGCGTCCCACCCCTCGCGACGCGTGATCCGCCACAGCGCGTCCAGCAGCTGCAACCGCCGCGCGTGATGGTCGACCTGTTTCGGCACGCCCCACTGTTTCACGATGCGACGCATCGTGAAACTCAGGTTGACCTTGACGCCGCGTCAGGGTTGCAGGCTGGGCGCATGATGACGAACAACAGCATGCTCGCGCCGCCGATCGGCGGGTTTCAGCAGGTCGACGGGCGTCGCCTCTATGCGCACAGCTCCGGTAGCGGCGGACCGGCCGTGGTGTTCCTGCCCGGCGCCGGCGCGGTCGGTCTGGACTATTTCGGGGTCCAGCAGCGGGTCGCCCAGTTCACCACCGCGGTGCTCTACGACCGGGGCGGCACCGGCTACAGCGACCCGCTCCCGCTGCCGCGCACCGCGACCGAGGTAGCGACCGAACTGCGCGCGTTGCTCCGCGCCCTGGGTCTGGACGCGCCGTACGTCCTGGCGGCGCATTCGCTCGGCGGCTTCTACGCGCACCGGTTCGCGCAGCTCTACCCTGGCGACGTCGCCGGGCTGGTCTGGCTGGACGCCCTGCACCGCGACTGGGACGAGTTCATGCCGCCGTCGGCGAGCCTGGCCGAGGTCGAGCGGACCGCACCCGGCCTGGACCAGTTGCGCCCCGCGATGCGCGACCTGAACGACGAACTGCTCGCCGACTACCCGGAACCCGTCCGGCAGGCGCTGAGCGGGGCCCACCTGAGCGCCGAATGGCTGACCGCCGGTATCGCCGAACGCACCGGCTTGACCGGCATCGCCGCCGAACTGCGCACCGGGCCGGGCCTGCCCGATGTCCCGCTCGTCGCGCTCACCGCATCGCCCGGTCAGGCCACAATGGACGCTGCCATGGTGAACGCGGTGTCGCGCGGCGAGCAGCGCATCCTCGACGGCACCGCCCATCATCGGCTCTGCTTCGACCGTCCGGATGACGTGGTCAGGGCGATCCGCGACGTCGTCGAGTGGGCCGCCTAGGCTCGGCGCGAGAAGAACCCTGAGGAGGACGGTGCTCACGATCAGCCAGCTCGCCGCGACCGCCGGCGTGAGCGTGCGCACCGTTCGCCACTACCACCAGGTCGGCCTGCTGCCCGAGCCCGAACGGGACGCCTCCGGTTACCGCCGCTACGGCGCGCAGGCGGCGGTGGACCTGATCCGGATCAGAACGCTCGCCGACGCGGGCGTGCCACTCGCCAGGATCGACGCGCTGTTGCACGCGCGGCCGACCGAATTCGCCCGCGCCATCACCGACATCGACGCGGAACTGGCGCGCAAGATCGACCAGCTCGCCGAATATCGCAAGCGGATCGCGCAACTGGACAGTGGCGAGAGCCTGGTACTGCCGACCGAGATCGTCGCAGTCCTGGACCGGTTGCTCGGATTCGGCGTCAGCGAACTGCGCGTCCGGCTGGAGCGCGACTCGTGGATCCTGTTGCGAGCACTCGATCCGGACGCGGTGCCTGCCCGGATCCGGGAAAAGAACGCCAGCCTGGACGAACCCGAAACGATCCGGCTGTTCCTCGCCTGCGATCAGGCAGTCGACTGGGATCCGCGCGATCCGCGCCTGGACCGGCTCATCGATGACATGGACGCCTGGGAGATCGCACACGAACGCGACAGCAAGGGGCAGGCGAGCCTGAAGCTGGTCTCGTCCCGGATCGCCGAGGCGGCACCGGCCTGGCAGCGCATCATCATCGAACTCGCCAACCGCGCCGAGAACCGTTCTCGAACCGGCGTGCGTCAGGTCCTGCGCGGACTGTGACCGACGCCACTCATCGATGAGAACCGATTCGCCGGTGCGGGCGTCTTGCTGGGTGTGATGCGCACCAGGACGCCGCTGGGCGAGGCCGACGAGGCGGAACTGCTCCGCAGGGTCGGCCGCGGCGATGACGCTGCCTTCGAGGAGCTCTACCGCCGCACATCGCCCTGGCTGCTGACCCGGCTGGCTCGGCGCTGCGCCGACGAACAGATCGTCGCCGAGGTCATGCAGGAGACCTACCTCGCGGTCTGGCGGGCGGGGGCGTCCTTCGCCAGCGCCAAGATCGGCGGCAGCGCGGTGGCGTGGCTGTGGACCATCGCGGCCCGGCGGCTGGTGGACGCGTTCCGCCGCCGGGCGCACCACGCCCAAGTCCCGGTGACTGCCGCGAGTCCCTCGGTCGCGCCGGCGGCCGAGGAGGAGGCGTTCGCGGGAGATCTCAGCGGCGAGATCGGCATCGCGCTGTACCGGTTGGCCCCGGAGTTACAGGAAGTGTTGCAGGCCATGGTGTTGGACGGGCTGAGCGTCCGGGAGACCTCGGTACTGCTGGGGTTGCCCGAGGGCACGGTCAAGACGAGGGCTCGGCGAGCCAGGATCGCGATGCGGGAGGCACTGTCGTGAGCGCTGAACACGGATCGTCGACCATGTTGCGCCGGTATGTGCTCGGCGATGCGTTGAGCACCGACCAGGTGTGGGCGCTTGAGGTACACCTGGAGTCCTGTGCGCGGTGCCGTGCCGCGGTCGCCGACATCGTGGCAGGTCAGCGCCCGCGCTTCGGCCAGGTGATCGACGAGGTATGGTCCACACTGGACACGACGGGCGTGCCAGGTGCGCGTCGATCGAGGTGGCGCCGGTGCACACTCGCGCTGGCGACCTGGGCGTCTCCCGCGATGACGCCGTGGCTGGGCATGACGCTGGTCGTGCTCGCCCTGGCCTGGCTCGCCGACCTGGCCGGTCAGCCACTGGCACCGGGCCTGTCGCTGCTGACCCTGTTCGCGCCGATCGCACCACTACTGGGCATCGCGGCGGCGTGGGGCCGCAGCCTCGACCCCGTGCACGAACTCGTCGCGGCGACGCCACTGGCCGGTCTGAACCTGGTGCTGCGCCGCACCGTCGCCGTACTCGTGGCGGTGGTCCCGTTGCTGCTGCTCGCCAACTGGGCGACCGGCACGACTTCCGCGCTGTGGCTGCTGCCCTGTCTCGGCTTCACCGTCGCCACGCTCGGCATCGGCTCGCTGATCGGGCTGTTGCGCACTGCGATGATCCTCATTGGACTGTGGACCGCGCTGGTCGTGTTGCCCAGCCTGGCGACGGACCAACTGTCCATCGCACTGCAAGCGGCCAGCGTGCCCGGCTGGCTCGCGGTCGTCGCGGCGGGCACCGTACTGCTTACGCTGAAAGGAAAACGATGGTTCGCATGGTAGGCGCCGACGAAGTCGCGCCGACGCGGTTCGCCTGGCAGATCAGGACCGAACGGCTCCAGGTACGTGCCGGGCGCCGGTTGGCGGTCAACGGTCTCACCCTGTCGATGGGCACCGGCGTACACGGCGTGCTCGGCCCCAACGGAGCAGGTAAAACCACGCTTATCCGGGCCCTGGCAACGGTGTTGCGCCCCGACGACGGCGTGCTGGAACTGCTCGGCCAGTCCACCTCGGTGCGCGCGGGACTGCGTGACCTGCGCAGGAAACTGGGGTACCTGCCGCAGAGCTTCGGCTACTACCCGAGGTTCACCGTGCGCGAGTTCGTCGAGTACATGGCCTGGTTGAAGGAGATGCCCAAGACCGACATCGCGGGCGCCGTACAGCAGGCCATCGAACGAGTCGGCCTCGCCAACCGGGCGGACGAGAAGATGAAGACGCTCTCCGGCGGCATGCTGCGCAGGGTCGGCGTGGCCCAGGCGATCGTCAACGACCCGGCCGTGCTGCTGCTGGACGAGCCGACGGTCGGACTGGATCCCGCGCAGCGCCTCCAGTTCCGCGACCTGCTGCGCCAAGTCGGCACGGACACCTGCGTGGTCGTGTCCACCCACCTCGTCGAGGACGTGGCCGCCGCGTGCTCGGACGTGCTGCTCGTCGACGAGGGCCGCCTGGTCTTCCAGGGCACCCCCGAACAGCTGACCGAGGCGGGCGACGACGCGGCCCCTGGCGACAGTCCGACCGAGCGCGGCTACTCCACCCTGCTCGCCGCTCACCACGCCCAGAACGGCGGATCGCGATGAACGGCCGCATCCTGCGCCTGGAACTGCGCCGCACCGTCGGTATCGGCATCGCCGCGATCATCATCGTGCTCATGATCGGGTTGCTGTACTTCCACGGCCCGTGGGAGCAACCACCGACGGCCTGGACCGACCAGTGGAACTCCCTCGCCAGCTGGCAGCGCGAACTACTGACCTTCCTCTGGCCGGTCGCCCTCGGTGCCGGAGCGCTGCAAGGCTTGCGGGACAGCCGATCCGGCATGCTCGAACTGCTGGGCACCACCTCGTTGCCCACCCGCAGGCGCATCTCACCGACCACACTCGCGATCGGCGGCTGGCTGGCGGTGGGCTATCTGGTCGTGCTGGCCGTCGGCGCCGTGCAGGTCGCCGGGAACACCAGCTACTTCCCGCTCGGCTGGGTTCCCATTGCGCTCGTTGGCATCCTCGCGCTGATCGCGGCCGGTCTGCTGGGCATGGGCCTCGGCCGGTTGGCGCCATCTCGGCTGACCCCGCCGCTGGTCGCGGTCGCCGCGCTCATCGCGATGGTCGTGCTCGCCGGGATCTCCCCGCTGGCCCACCCGGACGGATCGATGGCGGTCGCGCTGCTCGCTCCGGGCATCGGCAACCTACTCGACCCGATCCACGACGTGTTCACCACCGTGGCCGGTTCGGTGACTCTCGGCCAGGCACTGTGGTTCGCCGGTCTCGCCGTCGCCGGGTTCGTCCTGCTCAGCGCCAACCGGCCGCTGGCCCGGGTCGCCGCCGCGATTCCGGTGGTACTGGGCCTGGTCGCCGCACTGCTGGTGCTGCCGTCGAACCTGCCCGCCGCCTACGCCCGCGATGACGGGGCCAGCGCCCTGGTCTGCGCGGACGGCACGCCGACGGTGTGCGTCAGCCGCGCCCACGAGAATCGCTTGGCCGCGCTCGTCCGCCCGGCCCGCGATGCGCTGCGCCTGCTGTCGGTCCTGCCCGGCGCGCCGACCTCGGTGGTCGAGGACACCAGGACCGACCAAGGCTTTGCGCGACAACCACTGCCGCAGGCCAACGAGGTCGTGCTCAACTTCGACGACGAGGACTTCCACCACAGCCAGCCGAACCTGAGCCCCGACCAGTTGCGGCTGGCCGTGCTCGCCTCGGCCATGGCGCCCACCTGCGTCGACGCCAACACCGACGAGAGCGACGAGACCACGACAGCGCGCATCCGAGCCGCCCAGGCGGTGGCGGTGAGTTCGCTGCTCGGCAAGCCGACCTCGTTGCCGAGCTACCAGTACGTCCAGCCGCAGATCAACTCGCTCCAACAGGGCGCCTGGCAGACCCTGCGCGGCCTGCCCGCCGACGTGCAACGGGCCAGGGTCACCGCGGCCCGCACGGCAGCACTCACCTGTCACGGCGACCTGCTGACGACCCTGACCACGGGCTCGGCATGAGGTGGACCGCGCTCTACCTCAAGAGCAGGCGAGCGCCGAGCACGCTGGTCGCGGTACTGGTCAGCGGCGTGGCAGTGTGGCTGCTGACCAGGTGGTTCCCGGATCCGACCGTGGGCGTCAAGCTGCCGCCGCTGGCGCTGGCCGTTGGCGCTGCGGTCGCCGCGGGCGGCCTTGCCGGCGCGGACCCGCTGCTCGACCGCACCGCCGCCATCGACTGGCGGACCCGGCGCCTGGCGCACGTGCTGGTCGTCGCGGTCGTGGTGGTCTGCGTGTTCCAGGCCATCCAGGCCACCGGCGGTGCGCAGGTGATCCCGTTCCCGGCGGCGGTACGGGACGCCGCCGGACTGGCCGGACTGGCCGCGCTCGGCGTCGCCGTGGTGGGTGCGCCGCTCGCCTGGTTGTTCCCGGTGGTCTGGTGCGCGGCCGCGATGATGACGCCACCGTCGGCCAACACCGCCGTCCAGGTCATCACCTGGCTGCTCCAGCCGACCGGCACCACCGCAGCGACAATCACCGCGATCGTGCTGGGACTGGGCGGCGCCCTCGGCTACGCCGTGCGCGGCCCGCGCCCAACGGCGTAGGTTCCGATCTTGATTTTTCGCTGCGGGCCTGCCCGCTGCAATGGCAACCTCGTGGCCGTGGAAAACGACTACGACAGCTTCGCCGAGGCGTACACGGCCGAGAACGAGACCAGTCTCATCAACGCTTACTACGCCAGGCCCGCGGTCCTCGATCTGGCCGGGGACGTGGCCGGCCGGCGGATTCTCGACGCAGGCTGCGGCTCCGGCACCGTGTCCTCGGAGCTGCGCGATCGGGGCGCCATCGTGAGCGGTTTCGATCGCAGCACCAAGATGGTGGAACTGGCCCGACTACGGCTCGGCGCCGACGCGAACCTGCAAGTCGCCGACATCGCAGGCCCGCTGCCGTATCCCGACAGCGCGTTCGACGATGTCATCGCCGCATTGGTCCTGCACTACCTGGAGGACTGGAGCGCGCCGCTGGCCGAATTGCGGCGCGTGCTCAGGCCCGGCGGTCGGCTGATCGTGGTCGTCAACCATCCCATCATTTTCAAACTGGCGTACCGCGAAGGCGACTACTTCGGGATCAGCAAGTGGTCCGACGAGTACACCTTCAATGGGCAGAAGGCCGTCCTGACCTACTGGCACCGGCCACTGCACGCGATGACCGATGCCTTCACCGCAGCCGGTTTCCGCACCGCCGTCATCAGCGAACCGCACCCGGCACCGGAAGCCCGCGAACTGTTCCCCGAGCTTGCGAAGTCTCCATCCGGGGCTTTCTTGAGCTTCCTGTTCTTTGTCCTGGATGCCGTCTGATCGCCGCGCTGTCCTTTGCGCTTTGAAGTGATCACTTTGGCGGCTTCGTCCTGCGGCTTCCGTAGTAGTTGACCACTGCTGGCAGTGCTCCCTTCCGCGGTAGTTGATCGCTGAGCATGCACGTCGCACTGATCATTGCCGAATGGCCAGGGCACAACGACAAGCTTCCCTGCGGTCCCGAGTCGTCAGGTCCCGGTCGGTGGCGCGCTCATCGCCGCCGCCAGGAACGTGATTGCCCAGTGCCGGGCCGCCTCGCCCGCTACCGGGGACAGGCAGGCAGGGCTGCGCCGGTTGTAGACCTCGACGCGGTCCACGGCCGCCACGGCGAGGATCCCCCGCATCCGGAACCACAGCTCCTCCGGGGAAAGGCCGGGCAGTGCGCGCCCGAAAGCCGCCAGGTAGCGATCGCGGACCGTGTCCTCGGCCGAGCCGGTCCAGTCGCGCATCTCCTCGGCTGGGTCGCCGATGATCCTCATGATCAGCCGGGACGTCCGGGCGCCGCCCTCGTCGCCGGCCAGCATCTCGTCGAACAGCGGCCCCGCGAATGCCTCCACCAGTTCGGTGACCGGCGGGTCCGGGGTCCGGGCGAGCAGTCGGTCGAGCCGGGCGCACTGCGCGGCGTTGATGGGCTCGATCACGCGGCGGACGACCGCGGCCAGGAGTTCCGCCTTCGAGCCGAAGTGGTACCCGACGGCGGCCAGGTTCGCTCGGGCGAGGTCGGTGATCGCGCGGACCGACGCGCCGCGGAAACCGCGCTCGGCGAAGAGGCGTTCGGCCGCGTCGAGGATCTGGGTGCGGGTGTCGGGTGGTGCCATGTGCGCGTACTATACATACGTTTGATTCAAACGAACGTATGAAAGCGGGTCGGCATGAAACTGCTCGTGTACGGCGCCGGCGTGACTGGCAGCCTGTTCTCCGCCCGCATGTATGAGGCCGGGCACGACGTCTCGCTCCTCGCCCGAGGCGAGCGCCTGGCCGCCCTGCGCCGGCACGGCGTGCAACTCGCCGAGGAAGACAACCCGGCCATCAGGCGGGTACCGGTGCCGGTGGTCGAGCACCCGGCTGGCGAGTACGACCTGATCGCGGTCTTCGTCCGCACCCATCAGGTGGACGCGGTGCTGGAGTCACTCGCTGGTCTCGAAGGCGACGTGCTGTTCCAGCTCAGCTGGGCGGCCGGCGCGGAGCCGCTGGGCGCGGCGATCGGCCACGAGCGGGTGCTGCTCGGCTTCCCCACGGCCGCCGGCACGATGGACGGCGACGTGGTCCGCTACCGCGCGACCAGCCTCATGACCCGCCGGGTCCCGATGCCGATCGGCGAACCCGACGGCCGTACCACCCCGCGACTGGAACGAATCGTGCGGGCGTTCCGCGCCGCCGGGATCAACGCCAAGGCCGAGCCACAGATGGATGCCTGGCTCAAGACACACGCCGCGTTCGCGGTGCCACTCGGACAGGCGGTGAACGCGGCGGGCGGCCCGGTAGCGCTGGCCGACGATCCGGACGCGGTCCGCGGCATGATCCGCCTCATGCGGCAGAACCTGGCCGCCATGCCGACGCGGCCGGTCCCTCGCGGGTTCGTTGCGTTGCAGACACTGCCGGAAGGGCTGCTCGCGGCCATGCTGCGGCGCTTCTTGCGGAGCCCGACGGCCGCACACAGCGGGCTCAACAACGCCTCGCCTGCGGAGTCGGCCGAACTCGATCGGACGGCCGAACAGATGCGTGCCTATGCGAGGGTCCGGTAGGCGACAGACGGCCATGCCTCCTCGCTGCCCTTACCGCGACGTGAACCGGCGCACCGCGCCGGCGACAGGGTTGCCTACACGCGCGTGATCAGAGCAGGCGCACCGCGTACGGCATGATCCCGCCGTACATCCGGACCGGCGTCACGTGCACGACCTGACCGGATTCCGGCGCCTCGATCATCATGCCGTTGCCGATGTAGAGGGTGACGTGGTGGATGCCGGCCCCGCCGCCGTAGAAGAGCATGTCGCCGGCGCGCATCGCGGACAGCGCCACGTGCTGGCCCGCCGTGTACTGGTAGCCGCTGAAGTGCGACAGCGAGATGCCGACCCCGGCGAACGCGTAGACCATCAGACCGGAGCAGTCGAAGCCGGTTTCGGTGGCGTAGCCGGGGTCGTACGGGTCACCGGCGACACCGTGCGTCGGACCGCTCGCGTTGCCGCCGCCCCACACGTAGGGCAGGCCGAGTTCGGCCAGGGCGCGCCGGATCACGATGCCCGCGGCGCCTGCCGGGAGGCTGCCGACGCGACCGCCGCCGCCTCCCCCGCCACCACCGCCCTTGGTGTGCGCGGCAGCGGCGGCGGCCGCGTTGCGCGCGTCCTCGGCCTGTTTGGCGGAGAGCCAGTTCTGGTAGGTGGCCCGTTCCGCGTTCAGGTCGCCGACCTGAGACTGTGCCGCGGAGAGTTGTTGTTGCAGGCTGGCTTGCTGGGATTGCAGCTGGGTGGTCTGCGCCTGTTCGCCCGCCTGCGCGGTCTCGGCGGCTTTCACAGCCGAGTCCGCGGTGCTCTTCGCCTTGGTGGCCGCGGCCTGCTTCTGCTGCGCGACGGCCAGGGCGGCGCGCGCCGCGGAGTCCGCGTTGGCCTGCTGGGTCCTGGCCCGCTGCAACTGGTCCAGTACCTCGTTCTCGGAGCCGCTCATCGCCTGGAGCAGCCGCTGCCGTTCCAGCAGGTCTTTCGGGCTGGTCGCGTTGAAGTAGTTGGCAACCGAACCGAGCTGGCCGCCCTGTTCCCAGCTGCCGAGCGCGAATTCGTCCGCCTGCTTCTGGGCCGCGTCGATCGCGCTGCCGGCCGCGTTGGCGGCGATCTGCGCGGCGGCCACCGCTGCCTGCGCGGCGTTGGCGGCATCCTGGGCGTTCTGCAGGTCGACGAGGGCTTTGTCGGCGTTCTCTTCCTTGAGTTCGACCTCGTCCTGGAGGTCCTGGAGCTTGCCCTGGGCGGCAGCCAGCTGGTTGGTGAGCGCGCCGACCGCGCCCGCCTTGGCGTTGGCTTGCACCTGGGCCGCGCTGATCTGCGAATTGCTCGGGTTCGGCGGTGGGGGCGGCACGGCCGCGCTGGTGCCGGAGATGGCGATGGTGAGCGCGCCGCCGAGCGCGACGGCCGCGATCAGACCTCGCCGCAGGCGCCGGTCGGGTCGCGTCGGCGCGACCCGGGGCTGGATGCGGATCGAGGCAGATCCGCATGTCGCGCGCGCTGTATCCGGTTTGGCCGCCACGCCGTCCACCTCCCGCAAACCCGCCCAACCTGCGCCATGGTTGGTCCGTTCAGCTCAGCAGAGCGTGCCGAATGGCCCAGTACAACGTGCCCACTGTGCCACTTGAACCTCATTGGTCGCCACTTGTAACAGCGAAAACTCACTCATCTTGATTCACACCAGCCCCAAATGATTACTATGAGTGGTTGTCATCGTCGACTCTGGTCACTCTTCGGCGTCCGCCCGGCCGGGTCTGGGAGAATTTCCCGATGCGTTTGACCGCACGCGGCGGGCCCTGGTTGGCTTTCGCCGGCCTCGCCATCGTGCTGGTCGGCACTTTCCTGCCGTGGCTGCGCTCGGGCGACGCGCTGCGCGACAGCTACCAGTCCGTGGACGTGCTGCGGATGCAGCCGACCCCGCCGGGCGGGCCGGTCGGCGTGCTGCTCTATGCGTGGCTCGCGGTGATTCCGCTGTGCTCGATCAGCGTCGCCCTCTACGCGTTGCGGGCGCGCCGGACCGCCGCGCTGGTTGCCTGTCTCGTCGGCGTACTGGGCCTGGTGACCTCGGCATTGGCCCTGGTGAACGCGGGTGGCCCCGCCGACGCGATCGGGTTCGCCGCTACCGGCCCTATCGTGACGGTGTGCGGTGCGGCGACCGCCCTCATCGGTGGGATAGTCGTGTTCGGGGGGCGTCAGTCAGGAGTGAAACCGTGACGTATCCAGGTTCGGGCGGCCAGTGGCAGCCCGAGCAGCAGTACACCTACGGCAACCAGCCGACCTCGGCCTACCCGATGTACTACCCGCCGCAGGGACCACCGCAGCAGCCGCCTGGGCGCGGCAGGCGCGGGCTGGTGATCGGCATCGTGATCGCGGTACTGGTGGTCGCGGGCGGGGCGGCGGCCACGGTGTGGGCGTTGAACCGCAGCACCCAGGCCGGTTCGCCGACGCCGCAGGCCGCGGTCGCCAAGCTCGCCACGGACGTGTCCAAGGGGGACGTGCTCGGCATCCAAAGCGACGTCGCGCCCGCCGAGGCGGCCGCGCTCAAGGACATCACCACCGACGGCAGCAACCAGCTGAAGCGGTTGCAGATCGAGAGCCCGGGCTACGACCCGCAGTCGCCGTCGGCGAACACGACTGCCGGTCTTGCCGGGTCGGGGTTGACCTTCGACGACGGCGCCGCGCAGACGATCAATGACCACCTGGTGATCAACAAGCTGGTCAGCGGCAGCATCACGGTCTCACCGAAGCTCGACGGGAGCATGTTCACCCAGCAGTTCCTGCACTCCGCGTTCCCGAACGGACTGCCCAAGCAGCAGCCGAACACGATCGACATCGCGGACATGGTGCACCGGACCGGTCAGCCGTTGCGGATCGCCACCGTCAAGGTGGACGGCGGCTGGTACACGAGCCTGTTCTACACGGCGGCGGACTACGCGCTGGAGTCCACGCGACGCCCCTGGCCGACGACATCACTGCCCGCGACCGGCTCGTCCTCGCCCGACGCGGCTGCCGCGCAGTTCGTGAAGGCGCTGCTGAGCGCGGACTACCGCACCGCGATCGAGTTGACCGACCCGAACGAGATGGCGGTGCTGCACGATGCGGGCCCGGCGATCCTGGACGCGCTGCACGCCCCGAAACCGACCGGGATCACGGTCGAGGACATCAGTTTCGCGGACAGGCCGGTGACCGGCGGCGTGGACGCGGTGCTGCGCGGCGCCACGCTGGAGCAGGGCGGCGACACGCTGGTGCTCAGCAGGCAGAACGGCTGCTACGCGGTGACCGACAAGGGCACCGGCGACCAGCGCAAGCTGTGCGCGGGCGACTTCGCCCAGCAAGCGCAGTCGGACCTGGCCAACCTGCCGCCGGAGGTGGCGACCGCGCTGCAACACCTGACCTCGGGCGTCCTGTCCAACGGGCCCGGTCTGGTCAGCACCCAGGTGGACGGCAAGTGGTACGTCTCGCCGGTGCGCAGCTTCGGCGCGCTGCTGGACGCGATGGTCAGCGGGTTGCAGCCCGCCGACATCAAGGCGCTGGTCGAACTCGGCGGCGGCCACTGATCCGGTGGCGCCGGACGTGATAGATCTCGCCGAAAAAATCTGCTTGACCTGCGCAGACACGGTTGGCCTCGGGCTTCCCACGATGTGATCCGACCTTTGGCGGCTGGAACAACCCCTCCACAACGGCCTAATGTGACCGCGTTCCACTTGCGACTCGATCAGGGGTAGGTCCTATTGGCTGCGGTGACGTCGGTGAGCGCTCCCCGTTCCCATCAAGGATCATCACTGTCGGCAGCGCTGCTGCGCACCGTACGCACCGACCGCTGGGCGCTGGCCGGCGTGATCGCGATCGTCCTGCTGGTCTTCGTGGCGGCGGCAGCGCCGCTGCTGGCCGCGATCGAGGGGCAGGACCCGAACACATACAACATCGGCGCGCTCAACCCGAACAACGGACTGCCCGCCGGTGCGCTGGGCGGCATCAGCGGCAAACACTGGTTCGGAGTCGAACCGCTGACCGGCCGGGACCTGTTCGCGCGGGTTTGCTACGGCGCGCGCACCTCATTCCTGATCGGGCTGGCCGCGACCGTCGTGGCGGTGGTGGTCGGCACGCTGCTCGGCGCAGGCGCGGGCTACCTGGGCGGCTGGTTCAACCGCGTCATCACCTGGCTGACCGACGTGTTGCTGGGCTTCCCCTATCTGGTCTTCATGATCGCGCTGGGCGCGATCGCCCCGCCGAGCGTGCCCCGGCCGCTGCTGCTGACCCTGGTCATCGGTTTCTTCGGCTGGCCGAGCATCACCCGCATCGTCCGCTCGCAGACCCTGGCGCTGCGCGAACGCAAGTTCGTGTCGTCGGCGCGAGCGATGGGCGCGAGCCCGTGGCACGTGTTCCGCACCGAGCTGCTGCCGAACCTGTGGGCGCCGATCATCGTGGTCGCGACCCTGAACATCCCGTCCAATATCGGCTTCGAGGCGGCGTTGTCCTTCCTCGGCGCAGGCATCCCGCCACCCACGGCGAGTTGGGGCCAGTCGATCTCGACCGCGAGCGACTGGATCAACAGTGACCCGATGTTCCTGCTGTTCCCGTCCGCCGCGCTGTTCCTGGCCACCTGGTCGTTCAACATCTTCGGCGACGGGCTGCGCGACGCGCTCGACCCGAGGATGGTGGTGCGCCGATGAGAGTGGCGCGTTTCGTCCTGGGCCGGCTGGTGGCCGTGATCGTCGTGCTGTTCGTGCTCGGTCTGATCACCTACGGCGTGTTCTACCTGCTGCCCGCCGATCCGGCGCGGCTGTCGTGCGGGCGGCCGTGCACGCCGCAGGGCCTGGCCACCGCGCGGGCGTTCATGGGCTTCGACCATCCCTGGATCGTGCAGTACCTCCAGTTCGTCGGCGGCATCTTCGCCGGCCGCACTTTCGGCAGCGGGGTGACCGCGATCCACTGCACGGCACCGTGTTTCGGCTATTCGTTCCAGCAGAGCCAGGACGTGCTGAGCCTGATCGTGAGCAGGCTGCCGGTGACGTTCTCGCTGGCGATCGGCGCGGCCATCATCTGGCTGCTGATCGGCGTCGGCATCGGCGTGCTGTCCGCGCTCAAACACGGCAGCATCCTGGACCGGGTCACCATGGCAGGCGCGGTCGCTGGCGTGTCCGCGCCCGCGTACGTGATCGGCCTGCTGGCCATCATCATCTTCGGCCTGAACCTCAACGTGGTGCCGGACAACGGGTACGTGCCGCTGACCCAGAACCCGGTCGGCTGGCTGTGGCACCTGATCACGCCGTGGCTGGTGCTGGCGTTCCTGCAGGCCGCGATCTACGCGCGACTGACCAGAACCCAGATGCTGGACGTGCTCAACGAGGACTTCGTCCGCACCGCGCGCGCCAAGGGCGTTTCGGAGCGGTCGGTGGTCGGCAAACACGCGCTGCGTAACGTGTTGCTGCCGGTGATCACCGTGTTCGGCATCGACCTCGGCTCGCTGCTCGGTGGCGCGATCATCACCGAGACAGTGTTCTCCATGCCGGGGGTGGGCGCGCTGCTCATCGGCGCGGTGCACAGCCTGGACCTGCCCCTGTTGCTGGGGTGCACGCTGTTCGCCGCGTTCCTGATCGTGATCGCGAACTTCCTGGTCGACCTGTTCTACGGCGTGCTCGATCCACGAGCCCGTCTCACCTGAGAAAAGAGGGTTTCGATGGATCGTCGGGGTTTCCTGAGGCTGGTGGGCGTGGCTGGCGTCGCCACGGGCGCCGGCGCCTTCCTGGCCGCCTGCAATGCGAATCCGACGCAGGGCAGCAGCGGATCGGGTAGCACCACCAAGGCAGGCGGCACGCTGTACCAGTTGAGCGACACGCCGAGTTTCCACCTCGACCCGGCCAAGTCCCAGAGCCTGGCCACCACCTCGACCGGCTGGATTCACCGGCGGCTGACCGCGTGGGACCTGACCCCCGGGCAGGACGCCAAGGTCGCCGCGGACCTGGCCACCGACACCGGCAAATCGAGCGACAACGGTGCGACCTGGACCTACACCCTCAAGGACAACCTCAAGTTCTCCGACGGTTCGCCGATCACCTCGGCCGACATCAAGTGGGGCATCGAGCGCACCTTCGACCCCGCGTTCTCCTCTGGCTTGTCCTACCACAAGTCGCTGCTGGCGGGCGGGGACAGCTACACCGGCCCGTTCGCCGGGAAGAGCCTGGATTCGATCGAGACGCCCGATGCGAAGACCGTGGTGTTCCACCTGGTCCGGCCCTACGGCGACTGGCCCTGGATCGCGAGCCTGATCACGCTCTCGCCGGTGCCCCACGGCAAGGGCACGGACGCCTCCTACGACACCAGTGCGATCACCTCCGGCCCGTACCAGGTCTCGGACTACCAGAAGAGCGTGTCCGTCACGCTGGTGCGCAACCCGCACTGGGACCACACCACCGACCCGAACCGGCTCGCCCTGCCCGACAAGATCATCACGCAGCTCTCGCAGGACGACTCGGTGATCTCGCAGCGGCTGATCGCCGACAACGGCAACGACCAGTTCGCGTTCGGCGCGTCCTTCGTCGACCCGGCGCAACTGGCCGCGCTGCAGAACAAGCCCGACGTCAAGTCGCGCGTGGTCACCTCCAACGCGGGCGCCATCGACTACCTGGCGATGAACTGCACCAAGGGCCCGCTGGCCAACCCGGCGGTGCGCAAGGCGTTCCAGTACGCGGTGGACCGCAGCGCGTTCCAGGTGGCCGTGGCAGGCACCGCCGCGCTGGCCGGACCGTTCGCGACCACGCTGATCACCCCCGGCATCGCCGGCCGTGAGGTCTACGACCTGTACCCGACCGGGCCCACCGGCGACCAGGCCAAGGCCAAGCAGATGCTCGCCGCCGCCGGCTACCCCAATGGCCTGCAGGGCCTCAACATGGTGGTCAGCACCGAGAACAACGGCCCGGCCCGGGCCCAGGCGCTGCAGCAGGCGCTGGCCAAGGCCGGTATCCAGGTGAACATCCAGTCGATGGACGACGACACCTACCAGGCCACGGTCACCGCGAACACCGTCAGCTACGACCTGACCTACGGCGGCTGGCAGCCCGACTTCCCCAGCCCGAACGGCAACATCGAGCCGCTGTTCGCCTCCTCGGAGGTCGGCAACGGCGGCTACAACCTCTCCCGCTACAGCAACCCGGACGTGGACAACATGATCCACGACGCCCAGGGCACCACCGACCCGACCGAGGCGGGCAAGAAGTGGGCTGCCGTTGACAAGCGGATCATGCAGGACGCACCGATCGTCCCGCTGATCTACTCGCGCAACTCGTTCCTGCACGGGTCCAAGGTGGACAACTTCCAGGTGCCGGACTTCCCGGCCTACCCGAACTACCTCAAGATCGGCATCGCCCAGTGACGATCGGTTCTTCTCTGTTGTCGGTGGAGAAGGTCTCGGTGACCTTCTCCACCGACAGCGGGATCACCATGGCCGCGGACGAGGTCAGCTATTCGATCGGGGCGGGCGAGGTGCTCGCTGTGGTCGGCGAGTCCGGCTCGGGCAAGACGGTGACCGCGATGTCGCTGCTCGGCCTGCTCCCGCCGACCGCGACGGTGACCGGTGCCGCCCTGTTCTTCAATGGAACGGAGCCGGGCGGCACCAACCTGTTCGAGCTGGAGCGCGAGCAGCTGCGCGAGATCCGCGGCGAGCAGGTCGGTTTCATCTTCCAGGAGCCGATGAGCGCGTTGAACCCGGTGTTCACGGTCGGCGCGCAGATCGCCGAGGCGATCACCGTGCACCACAAGGTGTCTTCTGCGCAGGCACGCAAGCGCGCGGAGGAACTGCTGACGCTGGTCGGTCTGCCCGATCCGGCGCGCGTGGTGCGGGCGTATCCGCACGAGCTCTCCGGTGGCCAGTTGCAGCGTGTGGTGATCGCGATGGCGGTCGCCAACGAGCCCAAGCTGCTGATCGCCGACGAGCCGACCACCGCGCTGGACGTGACCGTGCAGGCGGACATCCTGGAACTGCTGCGCGATCTGCGTTCCCGGCTCGGCGTCGGCATTCTGCTGATCACGCACGACATGGGCGTGGTCGCGGACCTCGCCGACCGGGTGGTCGTCATGCACGACGGCAAGGTCGTCGAGCAGGGCACCGTCACCCAGATCTTCGCCAACCCGCAGCAGGACTACACCCGCCAGCTGCTGGGTTCGGTCGTATCCCTGGCCGGTACCCCGACGGCGCCGCCCACCGACGCACCGGGCGAGTTCGTCGAACGCGGCGCGCAGGTCGCCGTGGTCGGTCACCCCGCAGTTCGATCCGTTGTGGACAGTCCGGCGGCGGAGCCGACGCTGCGCATCGCCGATGTGTCCGTTGTGTACGGTGGCCGGTTCCGGTCGATCTCGGTGCGCGCGGTGGACCGGGTCAGCGTGCACGTGGAACCGGGCGAAGTACTCGGCCTGGTCGGCGAATCGGGCTCGGGCAAGAGCACGCTCGCCTCGTCCGTCGTCGGGCTGGTCACGCCTAGCTCCGGCACCATCGAGGTGTCCGGCAGGAACCTGTCCACGTTGCGCGGCAAGGCGAAACGCACCGCACTCGGCCGGATCGGCATCGTCTTCCAGGACCCCGGCTCGTCGCTGAACCCGCGCGCGACCGTCGGCGCGAGCATCGCCGAACCGCTGGTGCTGCACAGCCACCTGCGCGGCGACGCCCTCAACGCACGGGTGCGCGAACTACTCGACGCGGTGTCGCTGCAGACCGCGCTGGCCACCCGCTTCCCGCACGAACTCTCCGGCGGCCAGCGGCAGCGGATCGGCATCGCCCGCGGCATCGCGCTGAACCCGGACCTGCTGATCGCGGACGAGCCCACCAGCGCACTGGACGTGTCCGTGCAGGCGCGAGTGCTGGAGCTGTTCCGCACGTTGCAGACCGAACTACGGTTCGCCTGCCTGTTCATCTCGCACGACCTCGCGGTGATCGAGGAGGTCGCCAGCCGGGTCGCGGTGATGCACCGGGGACACATCGTCGA
>DASXOJ010000290.1:0-11150 GCA_036494465.1 Pseudonocardiaceae bacterium | reverse complement strand
TGACGAAAAGAAAAGCCCTTGAATTTAACCGTCCACAGTGCACCGGTTACACTTGTCTGGGATACGAGACAAGGTGACCGCGATGGACGAGACCGGCACGGTGCCCGCGCTGCGCAGAGGACTGGCCGTGCTGCGACTGCTGGCCAGCCACGCGGGCCCGGTGCCCGCGGCGGCTATCGCGACCGAGCTCAAACTCCCCCGCTCGACCATCTACCACCTGCTCACCGAACTCACGAATGCCGGTTTTGTCACGCATCTGCCGGAGGATCGCCGCTACGGGCTCGGCGTCGCCGCGTTCGAACTCGGCTCCGCCTACCTGCGCCACGATCCGCTGGAGCGGCTGGCGCGTCCGCTGCTGCGCAAACTTGTCGACCGGATCGGCTACACCGCGCACCTCGGCGTCCTGCACGGCCCGGAAACCCTGTACCTGGTGCGGGAGCAGCCGCGCCGGCCGCAGACCCTGGTCACCGACGTCGGCGTGCGGCTCCCCGCGCAACTGCCCGCGTCCGGCCGTGCCATGCTCGGCAAGCTACCCGCAGCGCAGGTGCGCGCACTGTTCCCGAACGCCGCGCATTTCGTCAACCGCACCGGTCGTGGCCCGCGTGACCTGCCCGAACTGCGCAGGCTGCTCTCCGCCGAGCGGCAGCGCGGCTGGGCCGTCGAAGACGGCCACGTGACCGCTGGGTACGCGTCGGTGGCCGCGCCGGTCCTCGACCACGGCGACCGCCCGGTGGCCGCGATCAGCGTGACCTTCCGGCACGACTGCCCCGAACCGACCGACTGCGGCCAGGACTGGCCAGAACTCGCCGCCGAGGTGCGCAGGGCGGCGGCGGAGCTGTCCGGCCGCATCGGCGGCAGCAAGACGAGCGCATGAAACCGGCCCCGAGGAGATTCTCCTCGGGGCCGGTGCGGTTGAGTTCAGAGACCGATCGACGTCAGCCACTGCTTGGCAACGGTGGACACGTCCGGCTTGCTCGGCGCGGCCAGGTCGGCGCCCAGCTTGGCCAGTGTCGCGGTGTCGAGCTTGGCCGACACCGCGTTCAGGACCTGCTTGACCTGATCGGTGGCCTTGGCCTTGTTGATGATCGGCACCACGTTCTGCGCTGCGAAGTCGTGATTCGGGTCGCTCAGTGCGACGAAGCCGTACTGGGTGATCGACGGGTCGGTGGTGAAGATGTCCGCCGCCTGCACGTCGCCGTTCTTCAGTGCGGTCGCGGTCACCGCGCCCGCACTGAGCTGGGTGTAGCTCTTGAACGTGCAGTTGTACTTGCTCTTGAGGCCGGGAATGCCATCGACCCGGGTGATGAACTCCGGCGGGCCGCCGAAGACCAGGTCACCGCAGTGCGGAGCCAGGTCGGTGACGGACTTGGCGTGGTACTGGTCGGCCGTTGCCTTGGTGACCACGACCGCGTCGGCGTCCTGCGCGCTGGCCTGGTTCAGCTCGATCAGGTTGCTGGGCAGCGTGGTGCCCAGCGCCTTGTAGACGTCCTCCGAGCTGACCTGGGTCGCGTTCTTGTTCAGGTACTGCAGGAGGCTGCCGGTGTATTCCGGCAAGAGGTCAAGCGAGCCCTGCTCGATCGCGGGGAAGTAGATCTCTCGACTGCCCAGGTTGGCCTTCTGGCTGGCCTTGATGCCCTTGTCGGTCAGGGCCTGCCAGTAGATCTGGCCGAGCAACTGGCTTTCCGGGAAGTTGGCCGAACCGATGACGATGCCGTCCGAGGCACTCGGTGTGCCGGACGGGCTGCTGCCACTGCCCAACGGGTTGCTGGAGCCGCCGCAAGCGGTGAGCGCCAGCATCGCCGCGAGCCCGGCTGCGACACCGGCGATGGCCTTCATGCTGTTTTTCATGACGAAGACGTTCCTCCTGCGGTTTCGACGTCCATAGTGGACGGCGTAACACTACTTGACCGAACGACCCGGCGCCGTTGCCGAACCGAGCGGAGACCTGGCGATACGACCAGGCGCTGTACCAGTACGAGCAGGCCCTCGACGACGAGCGCCAGCACCGCGATCACGATCGCGCCACCGAGCATGATGGTGTAGTTGCGCGTGTTCTCGCCGAGGAAGATGAAGTAGCCGAGGCTGCCGGTGCCGATGTAGGCGGCGATGCTCGCGGTCGCGATGACCTGGAGCACCGCGGTGCGCAGGCCGGCCAGGATCAGCGGCATCGCGATCGGCAGTTCCACCCGGAACAGGATCGACCATTCCCGCATTCCCATGCCGCGTGCGGCGTCGATCACCGCCGAATCCACGTTGTTGACACCCGAGTACGTACCGGCCAGGAACGGCGGGATGGCCAGCACGACAAGGGCGAGCGTGACCGGCACGACGCCGAGTCCGATCAGCTCGACGAACAGGATCAGCAGACCCAGTTCGGGCAGTGCGCGGAAACCGTTGGCAAAACCGGCAACCAGGAAACTGCCCTTGCCGGTGTGTCCGATGAACGCGCCGACCGGAATCGCGATCACCGCACCGATCACCACCGCGAGCACGGTCAGGTAGAGGTGGTAGGCGGTGAGTTGCGGAATGCCGGACGGGCCGGACCAGTTGGTCGGGTCGGTGAAGAAGCTGCCGATGTTCATGCCGTCGCCCCCGCCCTTGCCGCCTTGGCCCATGGACTCAGCGTCCGCCCGATCACCACGAGCAACCCGTCCAGGATCAGCGCGAGCACCACGATCGCCACGATCGCGGTGACCACCTCAGGGGTGTTGTAGATCTGGAAGCCGGCCGTCAGCAACTGGCCGAGGCCGCCGATGCCGACCAGGGCGCCGACGCTGACCAGGCTGATATTGGACACCATGGCCACCCGCAGGCCCGCGAACATCACCGGAACCGCGAGTGGCAGTTCGACCGCGAAGAACCGGCCGGACGTGCGGTAGCCGATCGCGTTGGCCGAGGCGATCACGTTGTCCGACACCGAGGCCAGCGCGTCGGCGATCGAGCGAATCAGCAGCGCGCAGGTGTAGATGGTCAGCGCGACGATGAGGTTGATCTCGTCCAGCAGCTGCGTGCCGAGGATGAGCGGCAGTACGACCAACAGGACCAGCGACGGGATCGTGTACAGGATGCCGCCGAGCGGGATCAGGATCGCCCGCGCCACCCGGTAGCGCGAGGCCAGCCAGCCCAGCGGGATCGAGATGATCAGGCCAAGCAGGATCGGCACGATCGCGAGAAACAGGTGAGTTCCGGTCTGGGACAGGATCAGCCCGACATGATCGGCGGCCCAGCTCATGACGGGACCTTGCCCGCGTCGCGCGCGGCGGACAGGGCGGCGAGCACGTCCTCGGCGCGCACGCAGCCGACCACCGCGCCGCTCCCGTCCACCGCGATGCCATGACTGGACGGGGAGCTCAGCGCGGAGTCCAGTGCGGCGCGCAGGGATCCGGAGGTGGTGTCCTGGCCGGGGTTGACGTGGTAGAGCGAACCGCCGGAGATCAGCAGTCCATCGGTCACCTCGGTCTCATCGCCCACTGTGGACAGTCGAGCTGCGGAAAGCCAACCGAGCGGCCGATTGTTCTCATCGACGGCCACCGCCCAGCCATCCTCCAACTGCGACTTGGCCGCGGCGGCCGTGCCGCCGAAGCGAACACAGGGCACCGCACCGAGGTTCAGCCCGCTCGCGGTGAGGAAGCCGAGCGCACGGTAGCCGCGGTCGCGACCGATGAAGGAGGAAACGAAGTCGTCGGCCGGGTTGGCCAGCAGCACCGAGGGTTCGTCGTACTGGGCCAGGATTCCGCCCTGACGGAACACCGCGACCTTGTCGCCGAGCTTGATCGCCTCGTCGATGTCGTGCGTGACGAACACGATCGTCTTGGCCAGTTCGGCTTGCAGGCGAAGCAACTCCTCCTGGAGTCCTTCCCGGACGATCGGGTCGACCGCACTGAACGGCTCGTCCATCAGCAGCACCGGCGGGTCGGCGGCGAGCGCGCGGGCCACGCCGACGCGTTGCTGCTGGCCGCCGGACAGTTGCGCCGGGTAGCGCTTGGCGGCACCGGTGGGCAGGCCGACCAGCTCCAGCAGTTCGGCGGCGCGCTTGCGGGCCTCGCGGCGCGGCGTGCCGGTCAGCACCGGCACGGTGGCCACGTTGTCCAGCACGGTTCGGTGCGGGAACAGCCCGGCCTGCTGGATCACGTAGCCGATGCCTCGGCGCAGCAACGGCGGATCGGACTCGCGAATGTCCTTGCCATCGATGAGGATCCGGCCGGATGACGCGTCGATCATCCTGTTGATCATGCGCAGGGACGTGGTTTTTCCGCAACCTGACGGGCCGACGAAAACCGTGATCTGCCCGTCCTGGACCCGCAGGTCCAGGGAGCGCACGGCGGTCGTGCCATCGTCGTATTGTTTGGTCACGGCCTGGAACTCGATCACCCGAGATCCCTCCGGTCGTCACGGCCACTCGCCGGCCGCCGAGGCTACAAAGAACAGCACCGAGACTTCGCATCGTCGCGAAGGCACCAGTCGCACGACCCTAGCCGGGAGTACCGACAAAGGCAGCACGTTTCATCATGTGATCACGGATTTCTACCCCTACCCGCGATCAAATCGTGCCGAAAGTGACACCCAGGGTCACCGGGTCCCCCGATCGGCTCGGGCTTGCTCGTGCTTGACGTACATCCCAGCTCTCGGACAGCGCCTTCCGCGACAGTGATGCAGACAACAGTGTCTGGGATCCGGAACAGTCCCACTGGCCCTGTCCGTTTTTTCGGATCAGCCCGCGTTCGGGATGGGCAGCGGCCCCGCCTTGAGCATCGCCCGGAAGTCCTTGGCCGGGACCGCACGGGAGAACAACCAGCCCTGGTAGGCGTCCACGCCCATACCGCGCAGCACGTGGAACTGGGTCGCGGTCTCCACGCCCTCCGCGATGCAGCTGCGCCCCATCGCGCGGGACATGTCCACCACCGCGCTCGCCACCGCGAAGTCCGACGAGTCGCTGCCGACGCCCGCGACGAACCGCCGGTCGACCTTGATGATCTGCGCGGGCAGGTCCTTCAGGCGCGCCAGCGACGAGTACCCGGTGCCGAAGTCGTCGACCGCGAACCGGACGCCGCGCGCGACCAGTTCGGCCATGGCCGCGCGGGTGCGCGACGGCAGGTCGACCAGGCTGGTCTCGACCAGCTCCAGCACCACCCGATCCCAGTCGATCTCCGCGCCGAGCACCGCGTTGGACACCGCGTCGACGAAGTCGACGGCGTCCGGCACCAGACCGGCCAGGTTCACCGCGACGCCGACCGGGTGACCGGCGACCTCCGACCAGTCCGCGGCCTCGGCGAGCGCGGTGCGCAGCACCCACCGGTCCAGTTCGCGCAGCAGTCCGCCCTGTTCGGCGACGGGCAGGAACACGTCAGGGCTGAGCATGCCGCGCTCCGGGTGCGGCCAGCGAATCAGCGCCTCGGCGGTGAGCACGGTGCCGTCCGCGGCGACCACCGGCTGGTAGTGCAGGACAAGTCCGTCCGACGCGAGCGCGTCACGCAGCTGGCCTTCCAGGTGCACCTGGCGGTCGGCGGAGGCGATCAACGCGGCGCTGGCCACCGACACCCGGCCCGCGCCCTGTTTCTTCGCCTCGAACATGGCCGCGTCCGCGAAGCGCAGCAGGTCCGCGCCGGTGGGCTCCTCGCCGTTGGGCACCGCCGCGCCGATCGACGCGGACACCCGCACCAGCTGGCCGTGCACCGGAACAGCCGTGCGCAGCAGGGAGGACACCAGGTTGGCCAGGTTGCCGACGCCACCGAGCACGTCGATGTCCGCGCAGATGATCACGTACTCGTCGCCGGAAAGCCGTGCCACCGTGCAGTTCTCCGGCAGCCCGCCCTCCAGCCGCCGGGCCAGCGCGACCAGCAGCTCGTCGCCGGCGTCGTGACCGAGGGAATCGTTGACCCGCTTGAAGTTGTCGATGTCGCAGAACAACACCGCGATCTTGTTCGACTCCGGTCCGTGCAGCAGTTCGGCGAGCAGTTCCTTGACCGCGGCGCGGTTGGGCAGCCCGGTCAGCTCGTCGTGGGTGGCCTGGTGGCGCAGGGCTTCCGCGGCACGGCGGCGCTCGGTCACATCCTGGAAGACGACCAGCCAGAACCGCTGACCGTCATCCTGGACGGACACCGCGATGTGCAGGTCGCAGTAGATCGGCTCGCCGTCGGCGCGCACCAGCACCCGCTGCGGCACCTTGCGCCTGCCCTTGAAGGCGCCGCGTTCGGCCCGGATCGAGGGGTACTTGGTGGTGTCGCCGGGATGACCGAGCTGGTCGGCGGTCCGGCCGCGCAACTTCTCCAGGCCGGTGCCGAGCAGGTCACACAGGGCATCGTTGGCGTCGACGAGCCGTTCGGCGTCGTCGAAGAGGCCGATCCCGACCGGGGTCAGCGCGACCAGGTCGGTGAAGCGCTGACTGGAGCGCAGCATCCGCGTCTCGGCGGTGCGCTGCTCAGTCACGTCCTGCGCGGTGCCGATCAGCAGCCGCGAGGCCGACCCGGGCGACAACGCGCCGTAGGCCCGGAAAGTGCGGATCGCGCCGTCCGGCCGGACGATGTGGTACTCGCACTCGACCGATTTGCGGTCCCGCGCGAGCTGCCGGAACCGTTCGTCCACCCAGGACCGGTCCTGGGGCTGTACCAAGGTCAGGAACTTCTGGTAGGTGGCGGACGTGTCCGGGCCGACGCCGAGCAGTTCGCGCATCATCGGCGACCAGACGCACTCGTCGGTGTCCGGATTCCACTCCCACGCGCCCAGCCGCGCGACCCGCTGCGCCACGTCGAACCGGCGCCGGTCCTGCGCGAGCTGGCGTTGCAGCAGGCGATGATCGGTGACGTCCTGGATGGTGCCCGCCATGCCGGTGACCTTGCCGCCCGGCCCGAAGATGCCGTGCGCCCGCGCCACGTAGACGCGTCCGCCGACCTGCCCGTCGACCTCGACCTCAAGCGGCGCGTCGATCGTGGTCGCAGCAAGCTGCTGGTAGAGCGCCTGCACACTGGGCAGTTGCGCCTTGTTGACGTTGGCCAGCGGGTCGTTGCCCGGGTCGACGCCGATCTCCGCGTACATCTCGTTCAACGCGGCACTGCGCCAGGTGGTGTTGGTGGCGATGTCGTAGCGGAAGCTGCCGATCCTGGCGATCCGCTGCGCGTCGAGCAGCGCGGCCCGTTCGGTGGCGAGCATGTCCCGGTCGCGTTTGCGTTCGGTGATGTCGCGCGCGTACCCGGTGACCAGCACCGCGGCCGGGTCGCTCGGGCGCGGCGCGGCGTAGCCCTGCATCCAGCGCACCTCGCCATGCCGCCCAACCACCCGGCACTCGACGTCGATCCGGTCGCCGTGGTGCTGGTGGCGTCGCCACAGTTCGGCGACCCGCGCGACGTCATCCGGATGAATGAAGCGCAGCATGGCTTCCAGGCTCGGCTCGACCGAACCCGGCTCGATGCCGAGCAGCCGGTACAGGCTGGGCGACCAGTACGCCCGCTGGGTGCGGTGGTCGAACTCCCACCAGCCGATGCCGGTCAGCGACTGCACCTCGCCGAGGCGGCGTTGTTCCAGGTCAAGGGATTGTTTGGCGTCGACGAGCTCGGAGATGTCGGTCAGCAGGACCGCGTCGAGCCCGGAGCCCGGCACCCGCCAGCGGACCGCGCGCACCGGCAGCGGCGGGCGGCCATCGCGGTAGAGCAGCAGATCGGGTTCGGTGCCCAGCAACAACTCGGCGATCCGCTTGCCGACGAGCTGCTCAGGATCGTCGATGCCAACGAGCTCAGCTGCGCCCGCACTGGCCCGCACGACCAGCCCCGCCCGGTCGCAGAGCAGCGCTGGCGCGTCCGGCAAGGCGTTGATCGCGGGAGTTCCGTGGCCGTTGAGCACCCCTCGGGAAGGAGTGCGCCGCGGTCGCGAAGTCGAAGCGTCGACCTGGACGGACGCAGAACGTTCCGCCGGTTCGACCCGTTCGGCCACCGTTTAGCCCTCCCGCCTGGACTGTTACGACGGACGGGTGACGCCGTCGAATGCAGCCATCGCTGCTCGTCGCGGACAGCTATCAAGCTGGGCACTGTCCGTATCCAGGCCCTCACCCGATGGAAGGACCGTATCGCTTTCCCCGGCCAGAACCCAATGGGCATTCAGTATTACCAGGTCAGGCGGTGTTTGCGGGAATTCTTGCCGCATCGGGGATTTGCCGGGAAGAACAACTCGGGCCTGGTTGGCAGTGGCTGCCACCAGGCCCGAGTCGGAAATTCTGCTTAGCTCGGTCAGCGAACCACGCCATCCGCCCGGGCGGCCAGCGCGACCGCGGCGGCCACCTCGGGTGCGACGCGCGGATCCAAGGCACTGGGCACGATCCGGTCCACCGCGAGGTCCTCGGCGGCGACCGCGGCGATGGCGTCGGCGGCGGCCAATTTCATGTTCTCGGTGATCCGGATGGCACCCGCGTCGAGCGCGCCACGGAAAATTCCGGGGAAGGCCAGCACATTGTTGATCTGGTTCGGGAAATCGCTCCGACCGGTCGCCACCACGGACGCGTAGCGGGAAGCCAATTCCGGGTGAATTTCCGGGTCCGGATTGGACAGTGCGAACACGATCGCCTCCGGCGCCATGCCCGCGATGACCGATTCCGGCACGTTCGACGAGGACAACCCGACGAACACGTCCGCGCCGCGCAGCGCGTCGCCCAGATCGCCGGTGCGGCCTTCGAGGTTGGTGCGCGTGGCGATCTCCGCCTTGACCGCGTTCAGCCCGGCCCGGCCCGCGTGGATGATCCCGCGCGAGTCCAGCAGCGTCACGTCCCGCACCCCGGCCGCCAGCAGCATCTTCGCGCACGCGATGCCGGCGGCACCCGCACCGGCGATGACCACCTTCAACCCATCGATCGGCCGGTTCGTGGCAGCGGCCGCACCGCGCAACGCGGCCAGCAGCACAACAGCCGTCCCGTGCTGGTCATCGTGCATGACCGGGCAGTCCAGCGCCTCGATCAGCCGCGCCTCCAGCTCGAAACAACGCGGCGCGCTCACGTCCTCCAGGTTCACCGCGCCGAACGACGGGCGCAGCCGGACCAGCGTTTCCACGATCTCGTCGACATCGGTCGTGTTCAGCACCAGCGGGATCGAGTCCAGCCCGCCGAAGGTCTTGAACAGCGCCGACTTGCCCTCCATCACCGGCAGCGCCGCCGACGGCCCGATGTCACCGAGGCCCAGCACCGCGGTCCCGTCGCTGACCACCGCGACCAGCCGGTGTGCCCAGGTGTAGCGGCTGGCCAGCGCGGCCTCCTCGGCGATCGCCCTGCTCACCCGGGCAACGCCCGGCGTGTAGGCGATGGACAGCGCACGCGGGTCGGACAGCGGCGCGGTCACGTTGAGCCCGAGCTTGCCGCCCTCGTGCGCGGCGAAGATCTCGGCATCGGTCAACGCGGCGGGGGCATCGTCAATGCTGGTCATGGCGTCCCTTCCAGGGGAACGGGAAATCGCACGTAATGCGCCGGAAGCGGTCAGCGCTGCGGTAGGCAGGCCTGTCGCATGTCACGGCGCGGTCGCGCCAGAAAAAACATAAGCGTCGTTGGTCGAGCGGCGCTCAAGCCGGGGTAAGGCAAGCGCCGCGGACGCTGCGGTCCAGCCAGTGTGCCACTTCGTGGGACGAATGTCTGCGGCGGGGCTCACACCCAGTGAAGATTTCCGGCTGGGCAGGCATCGCCCGGTAGGTCTTCTCGCCCACCTCGACCAGTCACCCCGACTGGTCCGCAGCACCCGCCCACTACGCTCACCGGCCATGGAGACGCGCGCACTGACGATCCCGGACGCGTTCGAATTCCGGCCAACGGCCTTCCCCGACGACCGGGGCGTGTTCGCGGCGCCGTACCAGGAAGCCGTGTTCAGCAAGGCGCTCGGCCACCCGCTGACCGTCGCGCAGACCAACCACAGCATCTCCCGGCGCGGCACCATCCGCGGCGTGCACTTCGCCGACGTCCCGCCCGGCCAGGCCAAATACGTCTACTGCCCGCGCGGGCGACTGCTCGACGTCATCGTCGACCTGCGCGTCGGCTCGCCCGCCTTCGGCCAGTGGGACGCCGTCGAACTCGACGGCAGCACCCTCAACGCCGTCTACGTGGCGGAGGGCCTCGGCCACGCGTTCGTCGCGCTCGAAGACGACACCGTCATGAGCTACCTCTGCTCCACCGGCTACAACCCAGCGGGCGAACACGGCATCGACCCGTTCGACCGCGACCTCGCCCTCCCGTGGCCCACCGACGTCGAACCGATCCTGTCCGACAAGGACGCGTCCGCCCCCAGCCTCGCCGACGCCCAGGCCAACGGCCTGCTGTCGCAGTACACCGACTGCCTGTCCTACTACCAGCAGCTACGCGTCGTCTGACCCTCGTGGCCGGGCCCGCAGCCGCACCGGCCGAGGCCACAACCGCCACCCCACCACCGCCAGCACCTCCGCAGGCCCCAGTTCCCGCGAATCCGTCGAGCCGAACGGGTTGTCCCCGTGCACGACCCACAACTCGCCATCCGCCTCGACCACCCGTTTGACCGACAGTTGATCAGGCCGCGACGCCCACCGCACCAACGCGACCACGCCCGGCCGCACCCGCGCGCCCGGCACCGCGAGCACCACATCGGCGTCCGAAAGAGTCGGTGACATGGACGGTCCGCGCACCCGAACCCGGCGCAACGGCAACCACCCCAACGGCCGTGCCAACGATCACCTCCAACTGCCCGTTCCCGGCGTCGAGAGTAGGGTCCTTGACGTCGGAGCATCCACTGTTAGGGAGGAACAATGCGACTGTTGTCGCGCGTCCTCGGTCCGCGCCTCGAGGCGACCGCACACTGCGACCTTCCGTGCGGTGTGTACGACCCGGCCCAGGCCAGGATCGAAGCCGAGTCCGTCAAGGCGATCCAGGAGAAGTACCAAGGGAACGAGGACCCCGAGTTCCGTGCGCGCGCCATCCTGATCAAGGAACAGCGCAGCGAACTGGTCAAGCACCACCTGTGGGTGCTGTGGACCGACTACTTCAAGGCCCCGCACTTCGAGAAGTACCCCCAGCTGCACGACCTGTTCAACCGGGCCACCAAAGCAGCCGGTGCCAGCGGTGCCAAGGGCAGCATGGACCCGGCCAAGGGCCAGGAACTGCTCGACCTGATCGCCGAGATCGACAAGATCTTCTGGGAGACCAAGCAGGGCTGAGTCCC
>DASXOJ010000289.1:0-34561 GCA_036494465.1 Pseudonocardiaceae bacterium | reverse complement strand
TGGGCGGTCACCTGCGCGACCGGGATGCCGAGCGCCGCGGCGCCGAGGATCGCGAACACGGTCGCCTGACCGGTGCCCGCGTCCGAACCGGTGCCGGCGACCAGCGCGGTGCCGTTGGATTGCAGCCGCACCTTCAACGTCGCGTTGCTGCGGCTGGCCTGATAGATCGCGGTCGCCATACCGAGCCCGGCATACCAGTCGCCGTCCAGCACCTGGGCTGGTTTCTTGTTGCGTTTGGACCAGCCGAACGCGCTTGCGCCGGTGGTGTAGCACTCCGCGAGGTGCTTGCTGGACCACGGTTTCGTGCCGCCGGGCACGGTGCTCGCGTAGTTCTTCTGCCGCAACGCCAACGGATCCATGTTCAGCGCGACCGCGAGTTCGTCGATGGCGCACTCCAGCGCGAACGAGCCGTTCGCCTCGCTGGGCGCGCGCATGATCGTGGTCGCCGGGACGTCCAGGTCGACCGTTGTCTTGTTCGTGGTGATCTTGCCCGCCGAATATCCGGTGGTCGACACGGTCGCCGGGTTCTCGGTGAAGTTGCTGGCGTTGGACTTGCTCGCGGTGCCGTTGTGCGTCAGCGCGGTGATCGTGCCGTCCGGCGACGCGCTGATGGTGACCGTCTGGCTGGTCATCGGCCGGTGCCCGACCACGGTGAACACCTGCTCGCGAGTCAGCACCGTCTTCACCGGTTTGTTGAGCGCCTGCGCGGCTGCCGCGGTGAGCGGGGTGTGCGCCCAGTTGCCCCACTTGCCGCCGAACGCGCCACCCACGTACGGGTTGATCACGTGGATGTTGCCGCTGGCCACGCCGAGCGCGTTCGCCATCCGGCTCACCACGAGTGGCGTGCCCTGCGTCGCGGTGTAGATGGTCAGGTGGCCGTTGCTCCAACTCGCCACGGTCGCGTGCGGCTCCATGGCGTGGTGGTGCACGATCGACGTGGTGTACGTCTGCGACACCGTCGCGGTGTGCGGAACGACTGGTGCGTTGGGAAAAGACGTCGTCGGTGTTTGTGACGAGTAGGTCGTGGTGACCAGTTCGGCGGCGTCGCGCGCCTGCTCAAACGTTTGCGCGACGACCAGGCCGATCACCTGACCGTAGTAGCGGACGTTCTTGTCCTGCAAGGGCGGATTGGGTTCGTCGTTCTCGTCGCCGCCGTACGCGTAGAGCTTGAGCGGGTTGAACGGCGTGTACACCGCGAGCACGCCCGGCGCAGCCGTTGCCGCACTGGTGTCCATCGCGGTCACGGTGCCCTTGCCGATCGTGCTCAGGACCAGGTAGCCGTAGCAGAGGCCGGTCGGATTGTTGTCCGCCGCGTACACCGCGCCGCCGGTCACCTTCAACCGCGCGTCGATCCGGGTCGTCGCGGATCCGATGGGGGAGCCGCTCATGACGTGACCCCCAGCAGTTCGCTCAGCGCGCGCACGATCACGCGTTGCACCAGCGTCACCTTGAACGCGTTCTCGGACAACGTCTTCGCTCCGGTCGCCGCGTTTGCCGCCGCCTTGGTGAAGTTCGCGATGCCGGCGGTCGTTCCGGCCAGCGCGGACTCGACCGAGGGCAGCCGCCACGGGATCGTGCCCACCCCGCCGACCGCGACCCGCGCCGCGCCGATCATGCTCCCGCTGGTCTGCACCGCGATCGCGGCCGAACTCAGTGCGAACTCGTAGGACGTGCGGTCGCGCACCTTGAGGTAACTGGACTTCGTCGCCCAGGCCAGTGGTGGCACGGTGACCGACGTGATCAGCTCGCCGATCTTGAGCGTGTTCTCGATGCTCGGCGTGCTGCCGGGCAACTGGTAGAAATCCGCGAGCGCGATCTGGCGGCTGCCGGTGCCGCTCTGCACGGTCAGCACGGCGTCCAACGCCATCAGCGCGACGGCCAGATCGCTCGGATGCGTTGCCGCGCAGGAGGTGCTGGTGCCCAGGATCGCGTGCGTGCGGTTGGCGCCCTGCTGCGCGGGGCAACCCGAACCGGCCTGGCGCTTGTTGCACGGCGTGTGTACGTCGCGGAAGTAGTCGCATCGGGTGCGCTGCAACAGGTTGCCGCCGATGGACGCCATGTTGCGGATCTGCGGCGACGCGGACGCGACAAGCGCCTGCGCGATCACCGGAAATGCCTTGGTCACGTTCGGGTCGGTGGCCACGTCGCTCATCCGGCTCAACGCGCCGATGTGCAGACCCGCACTGTCCACGGTGGTCCCGGTGAGCGCCAGCGCGTTGATGTCGATCACCGAGGACGGACCCATGACGTCGAGCTTCATCAGGTCGACCAGGGTGGTGCCGCCCGCCAGGTAGGCCGACGCGTTGGTGGCCAGGCCGACCGCCTGGCTCGGCGTGGCCGCGGTCGCGTAGGTGTAGGGGCGCATCAGACCGCCTTGCCCGACGTGCCCGCCTGGATGACCGCGTCGACGATGTTGGAGTAGCAGCCGCAGCGGCAGATGTTGCCGGACATCCACTCGCGGATCTCGTCCGCGCTGCCCGCATGCCCTTCCCGGATCAACGCGACCGCCGACATGACCTGACCGGACGTGCAGAAGCCGCACTGCATGCCGTCGTTGTCCATGAACGCCTTCTGCACGGGATTCAGCGTGTTCCCGCTGGCCAGACCCTCGACCGTGGTCACCTGTCGACCGTCGACGGTGGCGGCCAGCGTGAGGCAGGACAGCACCCGCCTGCCGTCGACATGCACGGTGCACGCTCCGCACTGACCCCGATCGCACCCCTTCTTGGTGCCGGTGAGGTCGAGTCGCTCGCGCAACGCATCCAGCAGCGTGACCCGCGGATCGATGGACAGCGTCTGCGCTGTGCCATTGATCGTGCAGCTCACCGACACCGTGGTGTCGCCCGGTGTCGTCGATATCGACGGCGCGGTCAATGTCGTCAACATCGGATGGTCCGGCGTGGCGACCGCGAGACTCGCTGATGCGGCCGCCGCGCCGAAGAACCCTCGTCGGGTCAAGCCCATGTGCTTGTGCTCCAGTTGGTCAGGGCTCGGGCCCATTTAGGACAGGGGATTGCCGTGGTACTCCTCGTTCATCACGAGGAAGGCGCCCAGGCCGTGCGGATCGTTGGTGGCCTTCGGCCGGGCCAGGTAGTACGCGAGGTTGCCGACGTCGGTGCCCTCGCAGATGTTCTTGATGTCCACAAGGCCGTTGGATTCCTTGCTGACCTCTGCCATGACGCCGTTGTAGCCGCGCACCGCGTTGGCGTGGTAGGCGGGCGAGACCCAGCCGTTCTTGACCGACTTGTCGATGACGTAGGTGTACATCGCCGAGCAGGAGGTCTCGGTCCAGTTGCCTGCGACGCTGCCCTTGTCGACGACCTGGAACCAGCGGCCGGTCTTCGGGTCCTGGTACTTGGCCATGCCCGCGACCAGGTTGCGCAGGATGGTCAGGATCTGCGGCCGTTGCGGGTAGTTCGCGGGCAGGTTGTCCACAGTGGTCACCGTGGTCATGCCGTACCAGCCGATGGCGCGGCACCAGAACTCGGGCGAGTGCTGGGTGCCCGGGGCCTGCCAGCTGATCGAGTTCTCGTCGTAGGCGTGGTAGAGCAGGCCGTTGGGAGCCTGGAGGTGACTGGCGTCGATCAGTACGGCGCTCGCCGCCTGGCTTTGCGCGTAGGTGGCGTCGTTGAACTCGTTGCCGTAGCGCAGCAGGAACGGCATGGACATGTACGTGCCGTCCAGCCAGAGCTGTCCGGTCAGGCCGGTCGAGTGCCACATGCCGCCGTCGCTGGTGCGCGGGTAGGTGTTGAACCGGGCGCGGATCTTGTCGGCGGCGGTCTTGTACTTCGCCTGCTTGGTCTGCTGGTAGAGCAGCACGAGCAGGTTGCCTGCCTGCATGCTGTCCAGGCTGTTGAAGCTCTGGTTGATGTTGCCGCTGGCGTCGACGTAGGTGTCGACCCAGTTCTCGATGTAGGTGAGGTACTTGGTGTCGTGGGTGCGTTGGTAGACCAGGTAGGCGCCGTAGAGCGCGAACCCGACCTGGTAGCCCCAGCCGCCGAGTTTGCTGGCGGACGGGTACCTGCTCATGATCGAGTTGACCGTCGCCGTCGACCAGTCGGTGGTTTTGGCAGGTGCCGCGCCTGCTGACTGGACCGGCAGGACGAGTGCGGCGATGAGGCCGAACAGGATGCCTAACAAGCTCAGACGTCGGGTTACCGTCATGATCACGCGGGCCCTTCCCCGTGGTGTGGATACCGTGGCGCGCCGATTAGGTAAGATCCCTAACAAATAGCTCTTCGATTTCTACTGCGTGTCCGAACTTGCTGTCAAGACTTGGTCTACCAGCGGTGGTTCACAGTAGTAACTTGCAAACGTTTACAGGAGTTGCAGTAACCGCTTCCGAAACCGAAAGCAAACAACAGGTCTTGACGGTGGAACGGTCAAGGACGTAGATACTGTCCCGTGACTCAGGAAGGGCCTGACACGCCCGCGGAGGTCCGAAGACAACGGATGGTCGACTACGTCGGTCAGCACGAGTACGTGCGCGTCGCCGACCTGGTCGATCGGTTCGCCGTCTCCGAGGTGACGATCCGCGGCGACCTCGCGGCCATGCACCGGCGTGGCCCCGGCCACGCCGGTCGTCGGCGTGTTCATGACCTCGCACGCGTCGGGCACAATCGGTGAAGCAGACTTCTCGAACTTCACCCACTGACCACTCTCCCAGCAGTACGGGATGGGCCCGACCTGACCGCAACCAGGTCGGGCCCATCCCACCCCTCAACTGCCCTGGAGGATGAACCGGCTCTGGGATCGGGCGAACGCCACGATCTCCTCGGGCGCGGTGTCCGGCGAGCCCGCGTTGAACGGCGGTTGCGGGTCGTACTCGATGCCGAGCTGAACCCGCTGGGCGAACTCGTTGCCCGCGATGGTCGCGGTCAGGCTCAGCGCCATGTCGATCCCGGCCGACACGCCCGCGCCGGTCACATACTTGCCGTCCATCACCACGCGTTTTCTGGTCGGGATCGCGCCGTGTTCGGCGAGGGTGTGCACGGCCAGCCAGTGCGAGGTCGCCTTGCGCCCGTCGAGCAGACCGGCCGCAGCCAGGATCAGCGAGCCGGTGCACACCGAGGTCATCCAGGTCGCGGTGGCATCGACCGCGCGCAGCCACTGGTGCACCGGGCCCTCCGCCATGTGGTCGCGCTGACCGGCGCCACCCGGGACCAGCACGATGTCCGGGTTCGGCACGTCCGCGAGTTCGGCGTCCACCATCAGGCCGATGCCGTTGGACTCGCCGTGAACCAGGCCGGTGCGTTCGCCGGCGAACACGACCTCGCTGTCCGGCAGGTTGCAGAGCACCTGGTACGGGCCGATGGCATCCAGGGTGGTGACGCGGTCGAACAGCAGAATCGCGATCTGCATCGGATATCCCCTTCGGATCAGACGCGCGCCGCGGCGAAGCGGCGCCGGTATTCGGCGGGCGGGACGCCGAGGGTGCGCAGGAACGCCCTGCGCATCGACTCGGGCGTGCCGTACCCGCAAGCCCGTGCGACCTGGCCGATGTCGGACGCGGTGTCCTCAAGGTGGCGCCGCGCCGCCTCCAACCGGACCTTGTCCACGTAGCGACCAGGGGAGATGCCTGCCTCTTCAGCGAATGCACGCGCGAACTGGCGTGGTGAGAGGCCGGCGCGGCGCGCCAGGTTGTCCACCGACAGGTCTTCCTCGGGATGTTCGGCTACCCAGTGCTGCACCTCGCGCAGCGGTTCGCGCAGCGCGACCTGGGCGGAGAGCTGTGCGCTGAACTGGGTCTGGTTGCCGGGCCTGCGCAGGAACATCACCAGCTGCCGGGCGATTCCCAGCGCGATGTCGCGACCGAGGTCGTCCTCGACCAGGGCCAATGCCAGGTCCATGCCCGCGGTGACCCCGGCGGAGGTGTAGACGTTGCCGTCCCGGACGAAGATCGGTTCCGGGTCGACGTGCACGTCGGGGTAGCGCTGGGCGAGTTGGCCGGTCCTGCTCCAGTGCGTTGTCGCCCGCCGCCCGTTGAGCAGCCCGGCCTCGGCGAGCAGGAACGCGCCGGTGCACACCGACACCAGCCGCGTCGCCGTCGGCCCGGTGCCGCGCAGCCACTCGACGAGCTCCGGATACGACACCCGCCCGCCCGCGCCACCCGGTACGACCAGGGTGTGCGGCGTCTCGACGCCGGAAATCGCCAGGTCGGGGGTGATGCGCAGGCCGCTCGTGGTGCGGATCGGGGCACCGTCGACGGTCGCGGTGCGCAACCGGTAGGAGTCCTCGACGAAGCGGTTAGCCACCGAGAACACTTCCAGTGGCCCGGTCACGTCGAGGCTCTGCAACCCGTCGTACAGGACGATCAGGACATCACGCGTCGGCACCCATTCATCGTCGCGGCTGCCGCGCACGGCAGCAATGACGAATCTCCCACCTTTTCTGCCACCTCAATCGAGGCGGCCGACGGCTCCGTAGGAGTTGGACCTGACGGCGTCCCCCGGTGACGGCTTCTCGGTCGGCCGCCACTCGGGCAGCAGTACCAAACCAGGCTCGACCAGGTCATATCCGGTCATGAAGCGCAGGATCCCTGCCTGGTCGCGATGGGTCACCGGGGTTGGCGTGCGCGCGTAGACCTGCTCGAAGTGGGTCATCTCCTGCGGGTCCCACGTCTGCGCGTTCAGGTGCGAGATCGCCAGGTAGCTGCCGGGCACGCTGGCTGCGCGGTACTCGGCCATGAACTCCAGCGGACGGTCCGCATCGGACATCGCGTGCAGGATCGCCACCGCGAGCACGGCCACCGGGCGGGTGAAGTCCAGCAGGTCGGTCACGCCATGGGCGGCCAGCACCGTGCTCGGCTTGCGGATGTCCGCCTTGGTGATGGTGACCTGCTTCTCGTCGGTGAGCAGCTTCTGCGCGTAGCTCACCGCGACCGGCTCGATGTCCACATACGCGATCCGGGCATCCGGATTGACGGCCTGCGCGATTTCGTGCACGTTGCCGACGGTCGGGATGCCGGAGCCGAGGTCGAGGAATTGGTCGATCCCTTGTTGGGCGAGGAATCGGACGACCCGGCCCATAAATGATCGATTCGCCCGAGCCGAGAACACGGTATCCGGTAAGGCCTGGATCAGTTCATCGGCGGCGGCCCGATCGACCGCCACATTCGCCGACCCACCGAGGTAATAGTCGTACATTCGCGCGGCATTCGGCCGGGCCAGATCGAGCCGGCCTGCACTGTCCGGGCTGGGCTGGACCACCCGATTCGCGCGGGTGCCCTCGTCCGGAATCACCTGCCGCCGCCTTCCTCCCTGCTCATGGACACCCGCACTCTACCTTTGCGCAGTCGCAATTCCAGAGTTTCGTTCGGTTTCTCTGCCGAGCTGTCTCTGGATGTTGACCTGATGGACACGAATTCGCTCCGTAGTCGAGCGTGTACGCATTCGGCGGGGGCATATTCGGCGGCTCGAATACGCCGTTCGGTCGATCCGGTAACGCCACGCGGGCGATCAATGAAACCGGCTCAGGGGGTGCCGTGCACAGCGCGGAAAACACTGTTCACCGTGGGTTTTCCAGGGTAACCGTGGCCTGCGGCCCGGCGATACTCACCGGTACCGCATGGGGCCGGTACCGCAGCGGGAGGTAGGCAAGCGGATGAGCCGGCGCACTGGCCACGAGTTCCGGGCTCCGCCACGGCACCCGGTCGCCGTCTGGCTGGTCCTGGGCGGGGCGTTCCTCGGCTCCGCCGGGGCCAACCTGTTCCTCGGCGTGATCGGTCCGCAGCCGTGGCCGTTCGTGGTGGCCACCGCGCTGACCGGGGTGGCGCTGTGGTGCGTGCTGATGGCCTGGCGGGAGCGCGGCTGCCGGTGACCATGCGCGAGCGGCCGGTACCCAGCAGAGTCCGGCCGCTCACGGGGCGCGGCTCAGCGGCCGCGCTTGCCCCTGCCGCCTGCCGCGTGGGCGGCCTCGAACGCCTCGGTGATCGCGGTGGAGATGCGGCCGCGCTCGGACACCTTGTGCCCGTTGCGCTTGGCCCAGTTCCGGATCGCCTGGGTCTGCTCCTTGGTGCGGCCGGAGCTGGTGGGCCGCGCCGCCGCGGTGCCGCGCTTGGCCCGGCCGCCCGCGCGCCGCGCGGACGCCACGAACTCGGCCAGACCGTCCCGCAGGCTGGTGGCGTTCTTTTCGTTGAGGTCGATTTCGTAGTTGATGCCGTCGAGGCCGAAAGTCATGGTCTCGATGTCGTTGCTCGCGGTGCCGTCCAGGTCGTCAACGAGTTGAACGGTAACTTTCTGCGCCATGGGTATTCGTCGTTTCTTCCTTGTTGAGCGGTCACGGAAAGGCACTACTGATGCGCGGAATGCTACCCACTTCGCGCAGATCGGCCCGCGCGCGACGCTTTCGACGACGATTTATCGCCCGAAAGAGGTACGAACCCGACCGGCGATTTGCCTATCGCTTTTTTCCGACACCAGCCCTGGTCACCGACTCGCTGGGCGTGTCGAACTCGATCGTGGGCACCGTTCGGGCTGTCGCTTCCGGATGCCACTCGGGCGTCCAGGTCAGCCCCGGTGCGACCAGATCGAAATCGCCGAACAACGCGCGCACCTCGGCGGCGGAGCGCAGGATCAACGGACTGCTCTGCGTGTCGTAGAGCTTCTTCAACGTGGCCAGTTGGGTGCGACTGTGTTCCGGCACGCCGTCGTCGGTCAGGTGCGAGATCACCAGGAACGAACCGGACGGCAACAGTTCTCGGCACCGCGCCAGCGCCAGTCCGCCGACGTCCACCCCGTCCGGTCCGGGCTGGCGCACGTGCAGCACGGACGTGACCAACATGGCCACTGGCGCGTCGAGGTCGAGCACGCCCGCGTCGCCGACCCGCTCCCACAACTCGTCCGGCCTGCGCAGATCCGCGTTGACCGCGGCGTGCCGCGCCGGATCGCCGCAGCGTTCCAGCAGCAACTGGGAGTGCGCGACCGCGACCGGCTCGCTGTCCAGGTACACCACCCGAGAACGCGAATCGATCTCGTTGGCGATCTCGTGCGTGTTGCCGATCGAGGGCATCCCGGAGCCGATGTCGACGAACTGGGTGATGCCGTGCCGCGCCAGGTGGCGGACCGCGCGACCGGCGAACAACCGGTTCGCCATGGCGATCGAGCGCATCTGCGGGAAGTGGTTCAGCACCGTCTTGCCGAATTCGCGGTCGATCGCCCAGTTCGTGTTTCCGCCGAGGTAGTAGTTATAAACCCGGGCGACATTGGGGCGGTCCAGATCGCACACGGGCACGACGGGCTCGGATTCGGCAGAACTCACGTCGGTGATCCTTCCAGGGAAGGGTGTCGCGCTGGCGAATCATAGCCAGGCCGCCCGGGGTGCGGAAGCCATTCCCGTGATAATTCAGAACGGGAGTTGGGCGCGCAGTTGTTCACTCAGATTGGTAAGGAATGCTGTCGTATCGCCGGTTTCCAGGGCCGATCCGCGAAGCCTGTCCCAGGCGTCCACGAACAGCTCGAAGTCCCGTTCGTCGTCGATGTTCAGTCCGCCCGCGACGTGCTCGACGAACACGAAGTCCTGGGTCCCGTCCGAGAAGCGCATGATGGTGAAGTCGTTCGGCACGTGCGGCAGCTTGGCGTCGAACGGCAACAGGTGGATGTAGGTCCTCGGATACTTCGCGCTCAGTTCGAGCAGGTGCTGCACCTGGTCGAGGGCAACGGACGGATCGGGTCCGCCGGGCATTCGGTGCAACGCCGCCTCGCCAAGGATGAACCGGTAGTACGGCGGGCGTTTCTGCTCGAACACCTCCTTGCGGTCCCTGCGGTTGCGCACCAGACCGGTGATGTCGGTGGCACGCGCCTCGCTGAACTGCTTGAGCATGTAGTGCTCGGACTGCAACGGCCCGGGGATGCGCTCCCCGTGCCAGCTCAGGATCTCCGACGCGGCGGGCTCCAGGTCGGTGAAGGTGCGGAACCACTGCGGCACCGCCGAGCGGTAGCCCGACCACTGGCCGCGCTGGCTGCCGGAGCGAGCCAGCTCCAGCATCATGTCCTCTTCGGCCGACCCGACCTTGAACGCCTCGATCATCTGGCGGAGATCGGCGATCTTGACCGACACCGCGCCCATCTCGATCTTGTTGATTTTGCCCTGGCCGCAGCCGAGCAGATTCGCCACGTCCTGCTGGGTCATGCCAGCCGCGGTCCGGGCACGCCGAATCTCGTTGCCGAGTTGTCGACGGCGGGACGTCACCGTGCTGGGCACCGGATCTCCACTTCTGCATGCACTACCAGCTGAATCACTCTAGACCACGCGCCGCGGTGCGATCGGCGCGCGAAACCCGGTCTGGGCCGGTTCGCGGCCACCAGTTGGGCCGGATGGCTGATCGGGCCCTCGTCGCGTCGGCGTGTGCGCGCACGCGACGCGACTTGGGCCTTGAATCCGGCGCGTGGGTGTGCGTCGGCGTGAGTCAGCGGTTGAACTGGCCTGCGACGGCCGCGTTCAGGAACGCGGTCCACTCCGCGTCGTCGAACACCAGCACCGGTCCCTGCGCCAGCTTGCTGTCGCGCAAGCCGACGAGTCCATCGGCGCCCAGGTTCACCTCGACGCAGTTGCCGCCGTTGGGTCCGCAGGAAAATGATGACTCCCAGGCGTCGACCGGAAAGATCCCGGATGCGGTGATGGGGTCATAGCCCTTCATTGGTCTACTCCTTGGCTGGTGCGGCCCGCATGGTGCGGCGATTAATCCCGGTGCTCGGCCGAGCCAGGCAGCCGGTCGGGGCGCCGGTCGGTCGCGGTGATCCTGTGCCGCGCGGGTGCGGTGATTCGGTCAGTTGTCGGACATCGAAGTAACGGTGAAGTGACGTTGTCGGTCGTGTGCTAAACGCCGATCACGGCTCTGCTCGACGTTTTTCGGCAAGGTGCCGAGCTTGTCGGTGAAACATGAACTTGATAGCGCCCCCAGTGTTGTGTGGCCGTCGTCGTTGCTATTCAGGTCTGGTACCGCAGGGGACTCAAGGATAGTCGGTGGCCACGTCTTAAGTATTCTCGATTTGCGCGTTACAAACCTGCTCATATGCGCACCTAGTGATTTAGCCACAGTCACCCGATGTAGTGAAAAATGCGACTCTGTCGGGTCGGCCGAGGTACTGCGTGGTCAGCGGCCTGCTGTTCGGTGAGTCAGGATTCCTGTTAACCCATTCTTGGCTGTCGACCTGGGCGCCGACTGTTGGCGTAGCGCATTGTGGTGATCACGGATTGTTTGTTTCGGTGGGCCGTGCTGGTCCGTTCGAGCGAGCATGATCAAAAGATGGCGTAAATGTCCGAAACCGCGATCGAAATTGCTGACCAGTGGCTATCGGTGTGCGCCCAGACGGGTGACATCGATTGCTCAATCAATAGTGCGAACGTGGATAGATGCCCGGAAACTTTCGAATACCTAAAGCAATCCTTACCGCCGTTCGGCGTCTTTTTTGGACCGTTAGACGCTTGTCCACGTGCATGCCGATGAGCAAGAAAGATTGCTCGGGCATTATTACCAGCCGTAGTGGTGTGACTTCGGACAAGCCGACGTCCGCCGCCGATCGCGGCGTACGTGGCGTGATTGAAAGAAACCGGCTGTTCTGCCGGTCGGACCCGGTCGTGACCCGCGACCACCCGGCCGGTGCGAGGACGCAGGAGACGACGACGTGCACAGCACCCGCCCGGACCAGGCGATTAATCCGGACCAAACCGCTCCGCCGACGCGGCGGGTGGTGCGGCTGGACGCCGCGTACCTCGGCACCGGCACCCGCCGCGAACCCGCCCAAGACGCGAACGAGCCGGAGGAGGAGCAGCTGATCGTGCTGCCCCGTCGCTCCGGCTCGTCGCTGGTTCGGTTCGTGCGGTGGTTGTTCTCCTAGCGCTCAGTGCGCGACGTGTGCGGTCGACCCGCGCGGGCGCAGCACGACGCCGATGGTCAGCAGCACGGAGCGGACCGTTCCGTACGAGCAACCCGTACTCGCGGCGAGCGTCCTGATGCTCTCCCCGGCGCGGTAGCGCGACGCGATCTGCTCAGCCTCCTGGGAACTGGGGGAGTGGCGCTCCGGCAGCGCCACGCCCTGGTTGCTGAGCATTCCCCTGATCACCCGCTTGTCCAGCCCGGTCTGCCGGACCAGCGCCGAGATCGACGCCCCGCCCTCGTAGCGTCGCGCGAGCGTCTGCGCGGTCTCCTGGTCGCTGATCCCCACGCACGGTGCGCCTGCCGCCTGCACCCCGGCCTCCCCGAGCAACCTGCGCACCACCGAAGGCCGCCTGCCCAGCTGGCTGGCCAGCTCGTGCACGCTCATCCGATCCCTGGCGAACCGCTCGGCGACCTCCGCCGCGATCCGCGCCCGACGCTTGCCACGCAACGCCTGCTGTTCCATGACCCACCCCGTCCACTCCGACCTGCTTGCCGGAGAGGGACGGGCCCGCGACGTGGCTCTGACGCGAAAACCTGAAAAAAGTCACGCAGGGTTGGCGCCACCGAGAATTCGGCCGGTCAGCTCCTGTCGCTCGGCGGTGAGCTCCCGGAGGGTGTCACGCAGCGTGCCCGCGTCGAGCTGAACCCGTTGCCGCTGCGGGTGCGCATCGAGTTCGCGCAACACCGCCCTGCGCACCAGTTCCCGCACGAACGACGCGGTCACCCCGTCCAGCTCCGCGACCAGTTCGCTCGGATCGGGCAGATCCAGGTCGAGATCGCGGGTGTAGCGGCGCAGCAGCCGTTCCCGTTCGGCCGGGCCAGGCTTCGGGATCTCCAGGGCGAGGTCGACGCGGCCGGGCCGATCGGTGAGCGCCTTCTCCAGGATCTCCACCCGGTTGGTGGTGAGCACGAAGGTGACGTCCGCATCCGCGTCGATGCCGTCGATCCGGTTGAGCAGTTCGAACAGCAGCGGGTTGCCGCCGTGGTGCATGCTCCGGTCCTCGGCGATCAGGTCGACGTCCTCGATCACCAGCACCGCCGGTTGCAGGCCGCGCACGATCGCAGAAGCCTCGGCCAGCAACCGCATGGCGCGCCCGGAGATCACCACCACGGTCGCGCCGGTCAGCCGGGACAGCAGGTAGCGCACGGTGTGTGTCGTGCCGGTGCCGGGCGGACCGTAGAGCAGCACGCCCCGCTTGAGGTGCTGGCCGTGCGCGGTGAGCGCGGCATTGCGTTCGTGGCTGCGCACCACGTGCTTCTCGATCGCCTCCAACGTGCCCTGGGGCAGGATCACGTCGTCCTTGGTCAGTTCGGGGCGCCGCAGGAACGACACCAGTTCGTTGCCCCGGTTCTCGTTCACGTCGAACTGCAGCAGCGCGCCCCGGAACAGGTTGTGTTCCCTGGTCAGCGCCTCGATCTCGTCGCGAACAGAGGTCGCGGTCGCCCGGTCCGGCGCGAGGATCTGCAGCGAGCACTCCCGCCTGCCGCGGGACTCGCTCGCCCCGCGAAGGCCGAGCACGACCGGAGTGCCGTCCGGCGCGACCGAGTTGACCATGCCGATCTGGACCACCTCGGTCGCGGAGTCCGGGCCGGTGGCGACCGTGCGGTAGTCGACAGCGCCGAGCCGGTAGTTCCCGCGCAGCGCCGCGTCGGCCAGCATGTCGATGAGTTCCTGGGGGTTGCGGTTGGCACCGGCGATGCCGAACCATTCCGCGTCCGGGCTGTGCGCGGCCAGGTACGCGTCCACGCCCCGCTGCACGTTCACGTGCTCCCAGGCGCCGAAGTTCTCGGTCACCGTCGGCATGTCCAAAAGCGGCTTGCCCAGGTGCCCGGTCAGCAGCGCGACCAGGGGATCGTCGGTTGAATCCGTGATGCGGAAGCGGGTCGCTTCGATAATTTTGGCCAGGTTGGTGGCGAGTTGGTTGGCAGTGTCGGCATCGAGCCGAATGTCGTCGGCGCCCATGTCCGCCACCATGCCAAAACCCACCGACAGCTCACTGGCCGAATCGTCAGATCCATGTTCTAACGTTGCCTTCGTGAGCAACGGACCCGGTTGGCTGGCAGGCGCGTTCGCGATCGTCATGCTCGGCATCGCCGCGTATTCGGTCGGCAGGCTGATCACCGCGCACCGCACCGGTCGCCGCACCGAACGCGACGTCGACCTGGTGCACGTCGGCATGGGCACGGCCATGGCTGGCATGTTGGTGCCCTCGGTCAACCCGCTCGCCGGGTACGCCTGGAACCTGGGCTGGACGCTGTTCTTCGGGTTCGCGGTGTGCTGGTTCGGCGCTCGACTGTTCAGCGCGCTCGCCGAGGGCGGACGGTCGGGCCCGGCGCCCGCGCACCTGATCAGCAGCGGCGTGATGCTCTACATGATGTGGCCCGGTTCGACCACGTCGATGCCGGGCATGGCAGGCATGAGCATGGGCGCCGACAACTCGGCGGTCCAGCCGGTGCTCACGCTGATCCTGCTCGGGCTGATGGGCGGCTTCGCGGTGCTGGCCGCCGATCGGCTGCTGCATCCGGTCGTCGCGGCCGACGGGGCCAGCGCGCCGCTCGCGCCGAGGATGGCCGGCTGCTGCCACATCGCGATGAGCGTCACCATGGGCTACATGCTGCTGCTGATGCTCTGAACCCAGGGTTTACAGTCCAGGTCATGTCGGTTGTCTCGTCGGTCGGGGCCGCCCCGGCGACGTCGCGCACGGTGGAGCTGGTCGTCGGTGGCATGACCTGTGCCGCCTGCGCCGCCCGGGTCGAACGCAAGCTCAACAAGCTCGACGGGGTGGCGGCCACCGTCAACCTGGCCACCGAGAAAGCCACGGTCGACTATCCGGCCACCGTCGAGGTGGACCGGTTGATCGCCGAGGTCGAGAAGGCCGGTTACCAGGCCAAACGCCACGAACCCGAGGCGACCGACGACGCACGCGCGGAAGCCGCGACGGTGAAGTCGTTGTGGCACCGGCTGATCGTCGCGCTGCTGCTCACCGCCCCGGTCGGCGACCTCTCGATCACCCAGGCGCTGGTGCCCGCGTTGCGGTTTCCCGGCTGGCAGTGGGTGTTGCTGGTGCTGACCCTCCCGGTCGCCACCTGGTGCGCGTGGCCCTTCCACCGGGTCGCGCTGCGCAACGCCCGCCACCTGTCCACGTCGATGGACACGCTGGTCTCGGTCGGCATCACCGCCTCGGTGCTCTGGTCGGTCTACACGATCTTCTTCGTGGGCGGCGGCACGCAGGCCGACGGCGTATGGGGCCTGATCTTCCGCCCCGGCGGCGCCATCTACCTCGACGTCGCGGCGGGCGTCACCACGTTCCTGCTGGCCGGGCGGTTGTTCGAAGCCAAGGCGCGGCGACGGGCCGGGGGTGCGTTGCGCGCGCTGGCCGCGTTGGGCGCCAGGGACGTCGCGATCCTCGACGCGGACGGCACCGAGCGCCGGATGGCCATCGGACATCTGAAGGTCGGCCAGGACTTCGTGGTCCGGCCGGGCGAGACCATCGCCACCGACGGTGTGGTGCGCAGCGGGCACTGCGCGGTCGACACCAGCACCATGACCGGCGAGTCCATGCCGGTGGAGGTCGGCGAGGGCGACGCGGTCACCGGCGGCACCATCGCGCTGCACGGCAGGCTCGTCGTCACCGCGAACCGGGTCGGCGCGGACACCCAGCTCGCGCACCTGGTCCGGTTGGTCGAGCAGGCGCAGACCGACAAGGCAGGCATCCAGCGGCTCGCCGACCGGATCTGCGGCGTGTTCGTGCCGGTCGTCTTCGGCCTCGCCGCGCTCACGCTGCTGGGCTGGCTGGTGTTCGACGGTTCCGTGCAGCACGCCATCGGCGCGGCACTGGCCGTGTTGATCATCGCGTGCCCGTGCGCACTGGGCCTGGCCACGCCGACCGCGCTGCTGGTCGCGTCTGGTCGCGGCGCGCAGCTGGGCATCTTCATCAAGGGCCACCAGGCGCTGGAATCCGCGCGCGCCATCGACACCGTCGTGCTGGACAAGACCGGCACCATCACGCACGGCCGGATGGCCGTCGCCGACCTGCGCGTCACCGCCGACGCCGAGGCGGCCGACGTGCTGCGCATGGCGGGCGCGCTGGAAGAGCCGTCCGAGCACGTGGCCGCCGCCGCGATCACCGCGCGCGCCAAGCAGGAACTCGGCACCCTGCCCGAGGTCGCCGACTTCACCAGCCTCGCAGGACTCGGCGTGCGCGGGGTGCTGGACGGTCGCGACGTGCTGGTCGGGTCGGCCCGCCTGCTCGCCGAACACGACGTGACCATCCCCGCCGAACTCGCCGCTGCCCGCACCGAATGGGAAGCGAGCGGCCACACCACCGTGCTGCTCGCCGCCGACGGCGTCGCGCTCGGCGCGTTCGCCCTGGCCGACACCGTGAAGCCGTCCGCGAAGGGCGCGATCGCCGAGTTGCGCGCGATGGGCCTGCGCACCGTGCTGCTCACCGGCGACAACACCGCGACCGCGCGCAGCGTCGCCGCCGAGGTCGGTATCGACGAGGTGATCGCCGAGGTCATGCCGGACGACAAGGAAGCCGTCATCCAGCGCCTCCAGGGCGAGGGCCACTCGGTCGCGATGGTCGGTGACGGCGTGAACGACGCCCCGGCGCTGGCCCGCGCCGACCTCGGTCTCGCGGTGGTGTCCGGTACCGACGTCGCGCTCGGCGCCGCCGACCTGATCCTGGTCCGCGACGACCTCGACGTGGTGCCCGGCGCGCTGAAACTGGCCAGGAGCACGCTGCGCACCATCCACGGCAACCTCGCCTGGGCGTTCGGCTACAACGTCGCCGCGCTGCCGCTGGCCGCGTTCGGCCTGCTCAACCCGTTGATCGCCGGTGGTGCGATGGCGCTGTCGTCGTTGTTCGTGGTGAGCAACAGCCTGCGCCTGCGCCGGTTCACGCTGGCCGAACCAGCGACTCCAGTTCTGCCGCAACGGACTCCGGTCCAGGCATAGCCTCGATCTCGTCGCGGATCCGCCAGGCGGCGTTGCGGTAGGACGCATGCACGCGGAGCCTGGCGAGGCTGCTGCTCAACGACTGATGGGCGCTTTGGTAGTGTCGCCCGGATTTCCGAGGGGGGAGCCGCGCGCATGATCAAGATCGACGAAAGACCCGCTGGCAGACCGGTGATCGGCGCGGTGCGCCGACGTCCGCAGCGAGCCGACATCCAGGGCTTGCGCGCGCTGGCCGTCGGTCTCGTGCTGATCTACCACCTCCGACCGAACCGGCTCTCCGGTGGCTTCGTCGGCGTCGACGTCTTCTTCGTCATCTCCGGGTTTCTGATCATCGGCACCCTGGTCGCCGAGATCCAGCGAACGGGCCGATTGACGTTGGCCGCGTTCTACGCGCGCCGGATCCGGCGGCTGTTACCGGCAGCCTCGTTGACGCTGCTGGTCACGGCGGCGGGCACGGTGGCGTTGCTGCCCGCCCCGTTGTGGCCGCCGATCCTGCAACAGGTCGTGGCTTCCTCGGTCGACGTGCAGAACTGGGTCCTGGCGATCTTCTCCGCCGACTACGCGCACGCCACCGCCGCCGCCTCACCGGTCCAGCACTTCTGGTCGCTGAGCGTCGAAGAGCAGTTCTACCTGGTCATTCCGATCATCCTGCTGCTGAGTGCGTTGGCCGCCAAGCGGTTCGGCCATCCGCTGCGCTGGGCGTTCGGCGCGGTCGCGGTGATCAGCGCGGCGTCGCTGGCCTATTCGATCCTGACCACCAACGCCCCGCCGCAGGGCGCCTACTTCGTCACGCCGACCCGGATGTGGGAACTCGGTTTCGGCGGGCTCGCCGCCATGGCAGTGCCCCGGTTGCGGTTACCCCTCGCCGCGCGATTAGTTCTGGGTTGGGTTGGTCTCGGCGTCGTCGCCTTCAGCGCGTTGACCTTCACCACCTCGATGGCGTTTCCCGGTTGGATCGCGCTGGCGCCCACCCTCGGCGCGGTCGCCTTGCTCGTCGCGGGCAGCAGGCACGCCAACCAGCCACCGGCACCGGTCGAGATCTCCACCCTGCTTGGCCTGCAACCGTTGCGCTACCTCGGCGACATCTCCTACAGCCTCTACCTGTGGCACTGGCCGGTCATCGTGTTCGTGCTCGAACGGACCGGCGGCAGCGCGCTCACCACGCCCGAGGTCTACAAGGTCACCGCGCTGAGCCTGCTGCTCGCCGCCGCCTCCAAGCACTTCGTCGAGGACCCGTTCCGGCACCGGCGGGCAGCCACGCCAGAGCGTGCCAAACGGCGGCTGCGCGGCACCTACCTGCTCGGCGCGACGCTGGTCGTGATCACGTTGGTCGCCGCGTCGGTGCCGTGGGTGATCGCCCAGCGGAAGATCGACACTCTGCTCACCGCGAGCTCCACATTGGACGAATCGCATCCCGGTGCGCTCGCCTTCGATCCGGCGAACCCCGTTGCCGCACCGGAAGGCGTGCCGCTGGTGCCCGATCCGGCGGTGGCGGCAGGGGACAAGGCGCCATCCTTCAGCAACGAATGCGCCATCTACGATCCGGTCAAATATCCGCTCGACGGCGACGAGTGCGCGTACGGCGACCTGAGCGCTACCAAGACCATGGTGCTGGTCGGCGACTCGCACATGAACATGTACAGCGCCGCGATGATCGACTTCGCCAACATCCACCGGGGCTGGCGGATCAAACTCGTCGTGCACGACGGCTGCGCGTTCGGTGACCTGCCGCCCAACGCCGCGGGCTACCCGTTGCCGGTCTGCGCGCAGGCGGCTCACCAGCTGTTGCCGCTGTTGCTGAAACTCAAGCCTGCCATGGTGGTCGCCGCGGGCTACACGCTGACCTCCAGTGTCGTGAATGGACAGCGGGTGTGGAGCAAGTACGACCAGGCCGTTGCTGGCTACCGGGAGTTCCTCCAGCCGCTGACCGCCGCCGGGATCAAGGTCGGCATCGTCCGGGACATCCCGCAGATGGCCAAGGACACCCCGACCTGCCTGTTGCAGAACCCGGACGACATCAGCGCCTGCGACACCAGCCAGGCCGCCGCGCTCGGCGACACCCAGGACCCGCTCGTGACGGCGAGCGCCGGTCTGCCGAACGTCACCGTCGCCGACCTGACCGGCTACCTGTGCAAGGCCGGCGTGTGTCCCGCGGTCGTCGGCAACGTGGTGGTGTACCGGGACAACCACCTCACCGACACCTTCGTCCGCACCCTGACCATTCCGTTGGCCAAGGGACTCGGGTTGATCAGCGGTTGAGGCGATCGAGCATCGGCTGGTAGTCGAGCAGGCCGGCGTCGTCGCTGCGGTCGTCCAGGCTGCTCCACCGCGTGAGCAGGGCGACGATCGCGATCAGCAGGCTGGCTTCGCCGATGATCAACGCGAGCAGGCCGGCCGCGCGCTGGTCGCCGAGCAGGCTACTCACCCAGGGCAGGCCGAGCGAGCTGTACATGTCGTCGCCCGCTGCGCCGTTGCCGACGACCGTGGGCGTGGTCATCAGGATCGCGGCGAACACGCTGTCGAACGGCATCGCGGCGAGCAGCATGCCAAGGCGCGGCAAATTGGGCAGCGGCCGCGGCGGGTCGTCGACGCCGATGATCGGCCAGAAGAACAGCGCGCCGACGATCAGGAAGTAGCCGCCGATCGCGGTGTGCGCCCAGTGGAACCGCACCGCCGCGTCGAAAAGTCCGGTGAAGTAGAGCAGGAACGGCGAGCCGGCGAACAACGCGAGCGCGACGACCGGCTGGGTCAGGGCCCTGATGGCGGGGGACGCGCCGAACGCGCGCAGCCAGCCGCGCAGGTCGAGCACGCCGCTGCGACTGGCGGGCGGCAGCGTCCTGCGCAGCAGGGTCAACGGGCCGCCGAGCACGAGCAGCACAGGCACCAGCATGCCGAGCAGCATGTGGTTGGCCATGTGCGCGCTGAACTGCGCCGCCGCGTACCGGCCGAGGCCCGAGCAGGTGGCCAGCAGCATGACGACGCAGCCAGCCAACCAGTTCAGCGTGCGGGTGATCGGCCAGTCGCCGCCCTGTCTGCGTAGCCGGATCACGCCGATCAGGTAGGCCAGCGCGAGCAGCACGGCGAGCGGGCCGAAGAACGCGTCCAGGCGCCAGTCGGTGAGCAGGCGCAGCACGGTCGGCGGGCCGCTGAGGTTGTAGCCGAGCAGGGTTTCCTGCGCGGTCACCGCGCGCCCGAGGAACGCGGGCGGCGGCAGGTGGGTCAGGCCGACGGACAGGCCGACCGTGCCGAGCAACACGACCAGTTCGCAGGCGGCCAGCCGAAGCCAACCCGACTCGCTGGTCAGCGAAAGAGCCTTGCGGCGCAACAGGAACGCGACCACGCCGACGGCCAGGAAGATCAGCGCCTTGATGATGATCAGCACGCCGTAGCCGGTCGCGGTGAGCTGGTCGACCGGGGCGAGGATGACCGCGTCGACCACACCGGACACCGCGAGCACCAGCCAGCAGATCAGCGCGAGCCGCGCGTAGCGGGGCGCGATCGCGGGCAGCGCGGAGCGGTCCCGGTGGACCTGGCGGAGCACCGCGACCAGCACGCCGATCCAGATGGCGGCGGCGGGCACGTGCACCATGATCGCGATGGTGCCGATGTCGTGCCCGGCGTCCGAGGACGAGTGGCCGGACGCGAGCGCGGGGAGCAGGCCGAGTACGGCGACCGGCAGCAGGTAGACGACGCTGCGCCAGCGCAACGCGAACCGCGCGAAGACAGCGACGAACACCGCGATGACGGCCGTGACCAGCCACGCCTTGGCTTCTTCCAACGCGCCGATCAGGCCGAAGAGGTGCTCGGGCGAGATGACGTCGCCCAGCGGCTGGCCCGAGGTGTCGGCGGTGTCGAAGATCACCAGCAGCGCCGAGGCAAGCACCCAGACCACCGCCCACCGCGCGGTGTCTCGCACGGCGGCGAAACCGCCGGGGGAGAGCAGCCCGGAGGACTGCGGGCGGGTGAAGGCGCTCGCGAAGATCAGTGAGCCGACGCACAGGGTGGCCGCGATGTCGGCGATCACGCGCAGCACCGGCGTGCCGACCCGGACCAGCGCACCGGGGTCGGTGTTGCCGAGCAACAGGTAGGGCCCTGCCCCGGAGATGGCCGCGATGAGCACGGTGGCCGCGATGCCGGCGGCGACTCCGCCAGTCAGCAGGAGGGCCGTCCATCGACGGGTCACGTACGCACCTCGTTGCTGTCTTGGCTGCTTGTCTGCTTGCCGAAGATAACACCAGTACGGTGACCGGCGTGGAAGCGCGCGAACGGATCCTGGCGGCAGCGGCCGAGCTGCTGGTGGAGAGCAACGGCGAACCGGTCTCGACCAGGGCGATCTGCAACCGTGCCGACGTCGGCCCGCCCACTCTCTACCACCACTTCGGCGACAAGGACGGCCTGTTCGACGCGGTGGTCGCGCAGCGCTTCGCCGAGTTCCTTGCTGCGGCCCGCGCGGTCCCGAGCAGTGGCGATCCGGTCGAGGACCTGCGTCGAGGCTGGCAGTTCCACGTCGGCTTCGGCCGCGAGAACCCCGCGTTCTACGTGCTGATGTACGCCCAGCCCGCCCGTGAAGGAAAGCCCAAGGCGGCGAACGATGCGCGCGCGGACCTGGTCACGTTGCTCCAGGACGTGGCGGGGGTGGGCCGGTTGCGCGGTGAGGTCGAGCTGGCGGCGGACACCATCGAGGCCGCGGTGGTCGGCGCGACGCTGCACGCGATCAACAACCCGGGCGCACCCCGCACCGCCGACGCCGTGCGTGATGCGATCTTCGCCGCCGTGCTGACCGAGGCGTCCCAGCCCGACGGCGAAACGCCGACGCTGGCGCGGATCGCGACCCAGTTCGGTGCGCTCATCGCACGCGCGGACAACCCGTTGACCAGCGGTGAACGCACGCTGCTGGCCGAATGGGTCGCCAGGATCACGGAGTAGCCAGCGCGGGTTCCGGCGCTCGGCTGCAATGGCTGCCGAGCTCATCAGCCCGATGGCCTGGCCGCGCGTTGCCACCGGTGTGCGCTGGATGAACGTGGGCGGCGCGACCACCATGTGCGCGGCGGCGGCGCCAGAAAGTCCGAACAGGACACACGAGGGTACGAGATTCGGGTGCCACACGCAGATCAGCAGCGGCAGACTATTCGCCGATTTTCAGTAGCTCGGCGACCAGCGGGCGCAGTGCCAGGCCGCGTGCTGCCGCGACCACCGCCGTCGCCTGGTCGCCCAGCATGGCGCGGGCGGCGAGCAGGGCGGTCTTGCGGTCGGCGATCTCGTCCTGCACGAACAGCACCGCGCCCAACCGCTCCCGCTCCCGGCCGGACACGGTCAACAGCCGCAGCGCGGTCACCGGGTCGTTGTCCTCGATCGCCAGGCAGGCCAGTCCGTCCAACGCGTCCAGCATGCCCTCGATCAGGTCGAGGTCGCGATAGCTGCGCAGGCTGTCGGTCATCAGGGTGCGCGACCGCGCCAGATCACCGGAGCGCCGCGCCAGCACACCGAGATTGCCCAGCGTCGCGGCCTCGCCCCGCCGGTCGTTCACGGTCTGCCACCCGTCCAGCGCCGCGTTGAACGTCTGCTCGGACTCGTCGAGCCGACCGAGACAGCGCAGCACCAGGCCGATGTTGTTCAACGCGGATGTGTAGCGCAGCCGGTCGCCCGCCGTCTCGGCCAGGTCGCGGGTGCGTTCGCCGTAGCGCAGCGCGGCCGCCAGATCCTGCTCGGCGATGGTGGTCACGCACAGGCCGCCCAGCGCGTTGATGCACCCCGTGACGCTGGGCAGCGACTCGAAGACGGCCAGGCATTCCTCGCCGAGTTCGCGCGCTTCCCGGTAGTCGCCGCTGTTGCGGGTCAGGGCCGCTGCCGCGCGCAACGCCGACCCGCGCAGCTGCGACGGCGCCGGATCGGCCGCGGCCAGCGCGCGCCGCAACCAGTCCCGGCCTTCGGTCATCAGGCCGCGCGCCCACCAGTACCACCACAGTGGACTGGCGATCTCCAGCGCGCGACTGGGCACGCCACCCTCGCCGAGGCACCATTCCAGCGCCGCGCGCAGGTTCGCCTCCTCCAACGCGAGCTGCGCGACCTTCTCGGTGTGGTCCACCCCGCCGTAGTGCGCCGCCGAGCTGGCCAGTGCGACGCACCAGATCGCGTGCAGCTCCCGGATCCGCTGCGCCTCATCGGCTTCCACCAGGCGCTCGGTCGCGTAGGTGCGCACCAGTTCGAGCATGCGGTAGCGGGTGCCCTCCGGCCGGATGTCCGCGACCAGCACGGACTGATCGACCAGACGGGCGAGCAGCTCGGGCGCGTCATCGCGGGTGACCAACGGCTCGATCGCGTCGAGCGTCGCGCCGCCCGCGAACACCGACATCGCCCGGAACAGCGCCTGCTCGTCCTTGTCGAGCAGCTGGTAGCTCCAGTCGATCGCGGCGCGCATGGTCTGGTGCCGCTCCGGCAGGGTGCGGGCGCGGCGGTCGGCGAGCGCGAGTTGGCTGCCGTAGCGGGTTTCCAGCTGGTTGGTCAGGTCCAGCAGGGACCGGGTGCGCAGCTGCGCCGCGGCCAGCTCGATCGCCAACGGCAGCCCGTCCAGCCTGCGCACCAGGCGACTGGCCACCTCGATGTCGCGACCGGTGATGCTGAACCCGGCGCGCACCGCCTGCCCCCGGTCGGCCAGCAGGCGCAGCGCTTCGGTGGTGACCGCGGTGGCCGGGCGCTCGTTCTCGGCTGGCACGCTCAACCCGGCCAGCGGCCACACTTCCTCGCCCGCGACGCCGAGCGGTTCCCTGCTGGTGGCCAGGATGCGCAGGCCGGCGCAGTTGGCCAGCAACTCGGCCGCCACGGCTGCCGCCTTGGCGATCACGTGCTCGCAGTTGTCCAGCACGATCAGCGCGCGTTTGCCGCGAAGGTCGCTGGCCAGCGTGGCGATCAGCGGTTCCTCGGTGCGCGAGCGGACCGACTTGGTCAGCGCGCCCCGCGGCCGGTGCGCGAGCGTGCGGCTGGTGAGCGCGTCCGCGATCCGGTCCACCACCGAGCCGCCGACGGGGGAGGAGGCCAGCTCGATGATGTACACGCCGTCCGGGTGATCGGCGGCGGTGTCCCTGGCGAGTTCGAGCGCGAGCCGGGTCTTGCCGGAGCCGCCGGGTCCGGTGAGGGTGAGCATCCTGGTGGTGCCCAGCTGGGCTGCCAGCCGCTCCACTTCGCGGCGCCTGCCGATGAACCGGCTGGCCGGCGCCGGTATCTGGGTCGGCGGGTTCAGTGTGGGGTCGCGCCGGTCGATCGCCCTGGCCAGCGAGACGATCTCCGCGCCGGGTTCCAGACCGAGTTCGGCGTCCAGTTCCGCGCGCAAGCGTTGGTAGGCGGCTTGCGCGTCGCTGATCCGGCCGCACCGGTAGAGCGCCAGCAGATACAGCCCGGCGAGCCGTTCGCGCACCGGATGTCGCACCACGAGTTCGGCGAGTTCGGCGATCACCTCGGTCTGCCTGCCGAGGCCGAGTTCGGCTTCGATCCGGTCCTCGATCGCGGAGAGTCGCAGCTCGGACAGGCGCAGCCGGGCAGCGGCCACATCGGATCCGGCGGACGTGTCGGTGAACGGCTCGCCGCGCCACAAGGCCAATGCCGCCGCCAGATCGGCGATCGCGCGGGTCGGACGCTCGGCGAGCAACGGGCGGACCGCGTCGATGATGGCGACGAACCGGCTCGCGTCCAGCTCGTTCTCGGTCGCGTTGAGCTGGTAGCCCGCGCTGGTGGTGATCAGCCGGTCGCCGACCACCTTGCGGATGGCCGACACGTGCATCTGCAGGCTGGCCATGGCGGTCGCCGGTGGTTGCGAACCCCAGACCTGGTCGATGAGGTGTGTAGCCGACACCGGTGTGCCGACATGCACGATCAGGGTGCTGAGCACCGCGCGAGGCCGAGGGCCGCCCAGTCGCGCCGGTGTGCCGGCAACGAGGACTTCCAAGGCCCCCAAAACGCGGAATTCCACCCGACCCGCTCCTGCCCCGCCCACCGCCGCTGCTTGACCGCCGCACCAGAGTAGGCCGACCGGCTCATCTGGTTCCACCGCGTTCGCTCCGCGAGATATGTATCAAACAGACGAAGGTGATTAATTATTGCGGCCGTTCGGGTGTTCCTGGCAAACCGGATCAACGGGGGCGATACGGCCGCTCACCTGGCTTGATCCCGATCGCCGCAAGCCCCACCCGATCCGGTGGTGCGAGCCGGGGATGCGACGGATGATCTTGGCAACATCACCCGAACCGACCAGTCGGATCATTCGGCCGAGTGGCGCTCGCACCGTGCGAGGCACGCCTGTGCGACCCGTCCAGCGGCCAAGCGGGTATTTGTGCGGCGAATTCGCGGAATCGCGGGCAACGGGTGCGCTGACTACCGTGACCGCATCCGAAATATTCTCGGGTGTGGAAAGGGGATGGCGAATGGTGTGGTTTTTGGTCACCTGCGGATCGGTCGTGCTCGCGGCCGTTTTCGTCTACCTCGTGCACCGCGTTTTCCCGCATCGGGTACGCGAAAGCTACAACGAGGTGAACGGCTATTTCTTCGCCGCGATCGGCGCGCTCTACGCGGTGCTGCTCGCGTTCGTCGTGGTGGCCGTCTGGGAGGACATGGGCACGGCGCAACAGAACACCTACAGCGAGGCCAACGCCATCCCCGGCCTCTACTACAGCGCCACCGCGTTCCCGCCAGACGTCCGCGTGACCTTCCAGCGCGCCGCGGTCGCCTACACCAGAGACGTGATCAACGAAGAGTGGCCCGCGCTGGCCAACGGCCAGTCGAGTCCGCAGGTCGAGGCCGACGCCAAGGCGTTGCGGAAGGCGATCCTCCAGGTCCAGCCGCAGACCGATCAGCAGGACGCGCTGTACTCGTCGATGATCGACCGGATCAACACGATCAACAGTGACCGAAGACAGCGGATCTACGAGGCACAACCGTCCATTCCGGACATATTCTGGTACGGCCTGCTCGGCGGCGCGGCGCTGCTGGTGTTCTTCGCATTGTTCTTCGGCGTGCCGAAAATGATTCCGCACCTGTTGATGGTGACCGTGTTGACGATGATCGTCGCGGGCACGCTCTATTTGACGTATCTGATGGAACAACCATTTCGCGGGCCGATGCGGATCGAGCCCATCGCATATCAGGTGGCGCTCGTCGAAATGGGTCAGGCCGCACAATAGATGGAGGTCGCGATGAAATTGTTCGGAAAACGGGGCTGGTTCCTGCTGGCGGCGGCCGGGTTGGCGGTGGCGACCGTGGTCGGGGTCGCGTCGTCCGGTGCGGCCGCGCCACACCAGGCGGGCAACCAGACGCTCACCCTGATCGGCAAGCGCGGCGCGTTCAGCCTGCCCGCGGTGCCCGCGCTGGGGCTGGCGTTCATGGCAGGCGGCGACCTGTACGACTCGACCGGTGCCACCAAGATGGGCACCGCGTACTCGTCCTGCACGGTCGTCGCGATCTCGGTCGCGGTGCCGCCCGCCATCACCGGCGAGTGCACCACGGTCTTCACCCTCTCCGGCGGTGACCTGTACCTGGGCAGCGTGCGCGACTATCTCAGCGGTGGGTTCAGCAACGCGAAACTCGCGGTGCTCGGCGGCACCGACAGCTACAACGACGCGCGCGGCGACGGCACGGTCGCGGTCAGCGATGCGACCGCGCACAACTACACGTTCACGGTCAACCTGGTCAGCAGCTGAGCGCCAGGGCGGCCTCGACCCCGGCCGGTGGCACGTGCTCGTTGGCGACGACCCGCAGTTCGACGGAGTCGCCAGTGCGCTGCCACTGGCCGGTGGCCAACCGCACCCGCGCCACCCCCGGCGCCGGTCCGTCCGACCAGTCCAGCGTGCCCGCGATGGTGGCCAACCGGGTGTCCGGCAGCACCGCGCCGATCGTGTCCGGTTCGTCCGCGCGATCCAGTGCGTGCTGCGCGACCTCGAACAGCGCGTACGCCATGCCCAACGGCTGCAACCACCCCTGGCCGGTGGCCTCGGTGTAACCGGCGGCCAGGTCCGCGCAACTCGACCCGTCCAGCGACGAGGTGTAGGGGTGGCGCGGCGTCCAGTAGACCGGCGTGACCACGCCGTCCACCCCGGACTCGCGCGCGCCGACCGGGTAGCTCAGCCAACGGGAGCAACTGATCAGCGTCAGTGCCAAGCCATCATGCCGGGCGCGTTCATGGAACGTGCGCAGGTCGCGTGCGGTCGCCGCACTCGTCACCACCCGCACGTCCTGCTCGGCGAACGCCGCGACCTCGCGCCCAAAATCCGCGACGTCCTCGGCATACCCGCCCGGATCGACCAGCCGGAAGCCGTGCTCGGCGAAACCCGACCCGGGTGCGCGCAGCGCCGCGCCCTGCGGACCGGAGTTCCACAGGCACCCGACCGACTCGATGCCCGGCACCCGTGCCCACGCCGACGCGAACGCGGCAGCGATGTCGCCGAGGCCCCAGCAGGCGTGAAAACTCAGACCTTGCCGCGCGCCGAGCACCTGCCAGGGCAGCGTGGTCGACACGCACGGCACGCCCAACTCGGCGCAGGCCCGCGCGACCGCGGGCACCGTTGCCGTGCCGCCGAGCGTGAGCACCAGCGTCGCGCGATCGTCATGGACGAGCCGCCGTACCGCCTCGGCAGCGCCCGCCGGCGTCGATCGACTGTCTCGAATGGACGCGCGATGTCGGCCGACGCGCCGGTATGCCTGCGCGGCAAAGCGCAGCGGCACGCCCAACGTGGCGAGCCTGCCGGTTTCGTGCGCGACAACCCCGATCATCGGCGCTACGCTACCGACCCGGTTTGGCCCTTCTCGATCAGGTGAATGTTATTCAAATCTGGACGTGTCACCGGCACCGCGCCGGATGATCTCCGGTTCGCCGTCGGAGAAGTCGATGACCGTGGTCGGGTCGGTGCCGCAGTCGCCAGCGTCGAGCACCGCGTCGACCACGTGGTCCAGCCGCTCCTTGATCTCCCAGCCCTGCGTCATCGGCTCCTCCTGGTCGGGCAGCAGCAGCGTGCTCGACACGATCGGTTCGCCCATTTCCGAGAGCAGCGCCTGGGTGACCACGTGATCCGGGATGCGCACGCCGACCGTTTTCTTCTTCGGGTGCATCAGCCTGCGCGGCACTTCCTTGGTCGCGGGCAGGATGAAGGTGTAGCGACCGGGAGTCACCGCCTTGATGGCGCGGAACGCGGCGTTGTCGACGTAGACGAACTGGCCGATCTGCGCGAAGTCCTGGCACACCAGCGTGAAGTGGTGGCGTTCGTCGAGGTGCCGGATCGTCTTGATCCGGTTGATGCCCTCGGCGTTGCCCAGTTGGCAGCCAAGCGCGTAACAGGAGTCCGTCGGATACACGATCAGGCCGTTGTCGTGCAGCAGGTCAACGGCCTGACCGATCGAGCGGCGCTGCGGGTTCTCCGGGTGGATGTCGAAGTACTTGGCCATGGCTCCGGAGCCTAAACCCCGAGTTAGTCCAGGTGGCGCAGGCTGGGCCAGAGTTGCTGCCAGTCGCCGTGCGGCTGCTGGCACAGGTAGATCGCGGCCTGCTGCTTGACCTCCTGGTTCACCACTCCGTCCGGCATGGTGATCGGGGCGATCTCGCGCAGGCTGGACCAGAACTGGTGCAGGTAGGCGGGCTTGAACTCGCCGACGCACAGCACGGTGTCCGGAGTGGTCCCTGGCGGCGGTCCCCAGAACAGGTAGGCGTTGTGGCCGCTGGCGACCGGCTGCGTGAGACCGTCGCCAGGGCCGTCGAAGGTCAGCGCGCCCGCCTCGCCGTAGTTGCTGGTGAAGATCGGGGTGTTCGCCGGGAGGGTCTTCGCGATCGCGGCGACCTGCTGGGTGAAGTCGGGCCAGCCGTAGGTCTCGATGGGTTCCGGGTTGATGGCGCGCAGCGCGTTCTGTGCGCGCAACGGCAGCACCGGCAGACCGACGAGCATGGCGATCACCGCGGTCACCGCGATCAGCACCGGCCACCGCCCCAGTTCGCGGTGCTGCGTCCACACGCCACCGGCCGCGAACAAGCCGATGAACGCGGGCGCGGGGTAGTACTCCTTGCCGCCGGTCGCGATGAACACCACCAGCGCGGTCGCGCCGACCACCAGCACCCAGCGGTGCGTCCGTCCTTCCGCCGAACTCAGCCAGCGCGCGCCCATGATCCAGAGCATGATCATCGCCCCGGCGCCGACCGCGATCATGATCGGGATCTGTACCAGGGCCCCGAGCGGCCCGCCCTGCTGCGCGGACAGCACGGCGGCCATCCGCAGCATCGCCCAGTCGTGCGTCGCGTTCCAGATCAGGTTCGGCGCGAGGATCACCAGTGCGAGCGCGCCCGCCAGCCACGGCCCCGGCGTGCGCAACACCGACCGGCGGCACACCAGCAGTCCGACGAAGATGCCGAGCAACAGCACCCCGATGGTGTCCTTGTTCTCCAACCCGACGCCCGCCATCAGCCCGGTGAGCAGCCACGAGCGCACCGTGCCCACCCGCAGCGCCCTGGCCACCAGCACGAACACCGCCGCCCAGCACAGTTCGTCCATGATGGTGGTGCCGAACAACAACGACGCGGCGACGAAGATCGGGCAGACCGCGGTCGCCGCCGCCGCGATGATCTGCGCGCGGGCCTTGCCGCCGAACTCGGCCGCCAGCACCGCGGTCAACAGGATGCAGCCCAGTTCCGCCGCTATCGCGAGAATCCGGAGCGGGAGTACGCCGCCAGGCAGGTCGGCGGCGAAGCGCGCCAGCAAGGGCGTCAACGGTGGTTGGTCGGGATAGCCCCAGGCGAGGTGACGGCCGCAGATCACGTAGTAGAACTCGTCGCGGTGCCAACCGAACCGGGTGGCGACCGAGCCGTGCACGACGGCGGTGATGGCCAAGATGATCGACACCGGACGCCACGCGATTCTCGGGCGCTCAGGTTCGGTTTCGGTTCTGGGTAAGGCAATGGTGGTCATGGGTTTACTCCGTCCCGGTCGGACAGGAAGGCGGACAGCAGCAGATGGCGGACGGTGGCCCGGCAGGCGTCGTCGTCGAGCATGGCCGAGTCCTGGTCACCGATGCGGTGCCAGGCGAACCAGGCGATGGTCTCCACGATGAACCGGGCGGCAGCCGGAATGTCGGGCACCGGGCGCATGACGCCGGACTTGATGCGCTTGCGCACGTAGTCGCCGAGCGCCTCGATGGACGCCCTGCGACGTTCCACGAAATAGAACTGGGCCAGTTCGGGCAGGTCGCGCGCGCACCGCTCGATCAGGGCCAGCAGCATGCGGTTCTGTTCGACGAAGGTGTACAGCTCGTCGATGATCGTGCCGAACTCCTCGGCGACCGGCACGTTGCGCCGCCCGCTGAGAGCTCTGGTCAACCCGGACAGGCCGCCCAGGTCGTCGCCCCCGTCGATCACGGCGACGATCTCCTGGTCGGTCGGTGTGGGGACCGGAATCTCCAGATCCTGCAGGGAATCCGGCCGGGCCAGCCGCAACAACGCAAGGTAGAGCAGAGCTTCCTTGCTCTTGGCGTACGTGTACACCGCGCCGTGGCTCAACCCCAGTGCCTTGGCAACGTCGGAAACGCCTGCCGCCCGGTAGCCCTTGGTGATGAATACCCCTGCGGCTGCCTCGGCGATTTCCGCGACCGGTCGCGGCGGTACCCGTCCTCGCACGAACCGAAGTATTGACTGACTCAGTCAGTCAGTCAAGCAGTCGTTGTTTTGACGTCGTCTTCGTGGCACGCTCCGCGCATGATCCGAACTGGAATCCGCGCTGCTGTCGCCGTCGGCGCGGTAGCGGCAGCGGTACTCGGCGGCACGGCGCCCGCCCAGGCGAGCCCGGCGAGTGCCGCCCACCAGATCAGTGCGCGGGACCAGGCCGCGACCGGCGCCTACTGGACCGCGCAGCGGATGATCGCCGCGACCCCGCTGGACACCGCCACCGTCGACGCGCCCCGGGACGCGCCACCCGGCACGCCCACCGGCACCCTGTTCGACGGCGTGCCCACGGTCGGCGCGCTGTTCTCGACGGACGGCGACAAGTCGCACTTCTGCACCGCGAGCGTCGTGCGCAGCGCCACCCGCAATCTGTTGCTGACGGCAGCTCATTGCGTCTACGGCAAGAGTGGCTACCAGGCCAACGTCGCGTTCGTGCCCGGTTACCACGACGGCGTCGCACCCTACGGCACCTGGCCGGTCGCCTCGATGCTGGTCGCGGACGGCTGGCAGGAATCGGCCGACCAGAACCTGGACTTCGCCTTCCTGAGCGTTGCGCCGAATGCCGCGCACCGGCGCATCCAGGACGTCACCGGCGCCAACGACCTCGGCATCGGCCGGGGCTACGACCACCAGGTGACCGTGATCGGCTACTCGAACACCGAGAACCAGCCGATCATGTGCCGTACGCACAGCTTCCAGGCCATGCCCGACCAGTCGCAGTTCAACTGCCACGGCTTCTACGACGGCACCAGCGGCGGACCCTGGCTCATCGACTTCAACCAGCGCACCGGTTCCGGCACGGTGATCGGCGACATCGGCGGGTACGAGACCGGCGGCGACTACGAGTACACCTCCTACAGCCCGTACTACGGCCTGCCCACGCTGGAGCTGTACCTAGAAGCCCAACTCGATCAGGTCCACAGTGGATGATCGAAACTCCTGATCGGTTCCGGTGCGGGCGAGTACGACCGCCCGCACCGTGGCCGAGGGCAACGCGTCGACCCAGTCCGCGCGCAACGACCTCGCCGCCAGTACCTTGCCCGGTGTGTAGCTGATCGCCAGTCGCCGGTAGCCGGATAGGGCCGTGTTGACTAGTTCGGCGAACACTGCCGACAACGGCCTGCCGAGCCGTTCGGCGTCGGCGCCCAACAGGTGCTCCATCCTGGTGAGCAGTTGCCGGGTGGGCCAGTCGTCCGCGCCGACCACGAACTCCAGCACGCCCACGTTCGGCTCGGCCAGGAACAGTGCGCTCGCCCCGCCGACCACCACGCCGTCCAGCAGGGCGAGCACGACGTGCCGGTTGTCGCGGCCGAACTCGCCCACCGCCCTGCGGCGCAGCGTGTCCAGCAGCTCGCCGAGGGATTCGCGGCTCGCCGGATCGGGGAACTCGGCGACGTAGAGGCCGTCGTAAAACCTGGTCAGTATGGCCGCGTCCTCGCCGGATTCGGTGAGATCGAGGAAGCTGATCATGACGGCATGTGCCGTTCTCCTCAGTGTCGTCCTACGGTATGTATCGGTTTGGAACGGGAAAACCGCGATACATCCGGTCACGGATCAGGAACAATGTCCGTTCGTGTTGCTGACCATTACTCTGACTGGCCCTACCGCCACCGATTTCGGCTTCCTGCTGTACAAGCATCCGGCCAAAGTCCAGCCTTTCGACGTCGCGGTCGGCACCGCGCACGTCTGCTACCCGGAGGCCACCGAGGAACGCTGCACCGCGGCGCTGCTGCTGGAGGTCGACCCGGTCGCGCTGGTGCGCGGCAAACGTGGCGCGACCGTGGCCGGATTCACCCTCGGGCAGTACGTCAACGATCGGCCATATGCCGCATCGAGCCTGCTGTCGGTGGCCATCGGCCGGGTGTTCAAGACCGCGATGAACGGTCGTTGCGACCAGCGCCCGGAACTCGCCGCGAGCGCGTTGCCACTGGAACTGCACGTGCCCGCGCTGCCCTGTCGCGGCGGCGCGGAGCTCGCGGCGCGGTTGTTCGAACCGTTGGGCTGGACCGTACGCGCCGAGCCGATCCCGCTCGACACCGAGTTTCCCGGGTGGGGCGATTCCCGTTACGTCGACCTGCGGCTGACCGGCACCGTGCGGCTCGCCGACGCGCTCAACCACCTCTACGTGCTGCTGCCCGTGCTGGACGACGCCAAGCACTACTGGGTGAGCCAGGACGAGGTCGACAAGCTGATCCGGGTCGGCGCGGGATGGCTGGCCGAGCACCCGGAGAAGGAACTCATCAGCAGGCGCTACCTCGCGCACCAGGGCGAGTTGGCCCGCAGCGCACTGGATCGCCTCGCCGACATCGACGACACCGAACCGAGCGAGCTGGACGCCACCGAACCCGGCGAGACCACGATCTCGCTGGCGCAGCAGCGACGCGGCGCGGTCCTGGCTGCCCTGCGCGCTTCCGGTGCGCGGCGGATCGGCGATCTCGGCTGCGGTGAGGGCGCGCTGGTCGGGGAGTTGTTGGCGGACAACCAGTTCACTCACGTGGTCGCCGCCGACGTGTCCAGTCGCGCGCTGGAGATCGCCGAGCGCAAACTGCACGTCGACCGGATGCCGCCGACCCGGCGCGAGCGCCTGATCCTGATGCAGTCGTCACTGACCTATCGGGACAGTCGGCTGGTCGGCTTGGACGCGGTAGTGCTGATGGAGGTCATCGAACACGTCGACCCGCCACGGCTGCCCGCGCTTGCGCGCACGGTTTTCGGTGGCATCGCACCGGAAACCGTGGTAGTCACCACACCGAACGTCGAGTACAACGTGCGCTACCCGGCGCTGTTGCCCGGCAAACGCCGCCACCGCGACCACCGTTTCGAATGGACCCGCGCGGAATTCGCAGACTGGGCGGACGGCGTCGCGACCGACTGGGGCTATCAGGTGCGCTACCTCCCCGTCGGCGACGACGACCCGGACGTCGGTGCCCCCACTCAGATGGCACTGTTCACGAAGGAGACAGCATGACCGAGTTGACCGTGCCCGAGCTGTCCCTCGTGGTGCTGATCGGCGCCAGCGGGTCCGGCAAGACCGTGTTCGGGCGTACGCACTTCGCGCCGACCGAGGTCATTTCCAGCGACTTCTGCCGTGGCCTTGTCTCCGGCGACGAGAACGACCAGTCGGCCAGCGCGGCGGCTTTCGATGTGCTGCACTACATCGCGGGCAAGCGGCTCGCGCTGGGCAAGCTGACCGTGGTCGACGCGACCAATGTGCAGCCCGACGTGCGCAAGCAGCTCGTCGCGCTGGCTCGCGACCACGATGTGCTGCCCGTCGCCATCGTGCTGGATCTGCCCGAGAAGCTGAGCATCGAACGCAACGCGACCCGGCCGGATCGCGATTTCGGCGCGTACGTGGTGCGCCGCCAGCGCGACCTGCTGCGGCGCAGCCTGCGTTCGTTGCACAAAGAGGGTTTCCGGCACGTCCACGTGCTGAAGTCGCAGGACGAGGTCGACGCGGTCACCATCACCAGGACGCGGCTCTACAACGACCTGCGCCACGAGACCGGTCCGTTCGACGTGATCGGTGACGTCCACGGCTGCCGCGCCGAACTGGAAACCCTGCTCGGCGAACTCGGTTACCTGGTGCGCCGAGATGGCGCACGGCATCCGGAGGGTCGGCGGGCCGTGTTCGTCGGCGACCTGGTCGACCGGGGCCCGGACACGCCGGGTGTGCTGCGCCTGGTGATGGGCATGGTCGCGGACGGGACCGCGTTCTGCGTGTCCGGCAACCACGAGGCGAAGCTGCTGCGCGCGTTGCGCGGTCGCAACGTGCAGGTGACGCACGGGCTCGCGGAGTCGTTGGCGCAGTTGGCCGAGGAGACCGAGGAGTTCCGCGCGGACGTCGAGCGGTTCGTGGACGGGCTGGTCTCGCACTACGTGCTGGACGGCGGCAAGCTGGTCGCCTGCCACGCCGGTCTGCTGGAGGCGTACCACGGTCGCGCGTCCAGCCGGGTGCGCCAGTTCGCGCTGTACGGCGAAACCACGGGGGAGACCGACGAGTTCGGCCTGCCGGTGCGCTATCCGTGGGCGAACGACTACCGGGGCA
>DASXOJ010000288.1:0-39179 GCA_036494465.1 Pseudonocardiaceae bacterium | reverse complement strand
GCAGAACAGCACGCAGAACAGCACGCAGAACAGCACGCAGAACAGCACGCAGAACAGCACGCAGAACAGCACGCAGAACAGCACGCAGAACAGCACGCAGAACAGCACGCAGAACAGCACGCAGAACAGCACGCAGAACTGGACCGGCACTACTGCCCGGCCTCCGTGCCCGTTCGCAGCAGCCAGGAATTCACCCTCGCGGTCAACGCAGCCCGTTCGGCCGAGGATTCCTCCTCGTCGAGCCGCGTGCGCGCGAACAGGCGGACCAGGTCGTGGAACCGGTATCGCCCCGCAGGGCTGTCCAGCAGCAGCCCGAGGTCGACGAGTTCGTCCAGCGCATCCCAGGCGACCTCCACCGGCACCTCGCCGGCTACCCCGGCGAGGGCAGCGTCGAAGTCGCGGCCCGGCACCACGGCCAGCCGCCGGAACATCCGCTGGCCGGTGTCCGCGAGTTGCTGGTAGGACATCCCGAACGCGGTCGCGATCCGCAGATCGCCTGCCTTGAACTGATCAAGGCGGTGCTCCTCGTCCGCCAGCCGGGCCACCAGTTCGGCGGCATCCCAGCCGAGTCGGCTGATCAGCCGGTTCCCGATGATCCGCAGCGCCAGCGGCATGCCCTCGCACAACCCGGCGAGCTGTGCCAGCGCCGATTCCTGCTCGCCCGTGGCACGCGGACCCAGGATCCCGGTCAGCAGCTGGGTGGCCGCAGGCAACGGGAGAGGTTCGAGGGCGAGCCTGCGTACGCCCTCCAGACCGGCCAGCAGCCGCCGGGCGGTGATCAGCGCCCGGCTCGCGCCGTCCCCCGGCAGCAGCGGCCGCACCTGTTCTTCCGATCCCGCGTTGTCCAGCACGACCAGCGCACATCTGTCCCGCAACAGCGACCGGTACACCGAAGCACGCTCCGGCACATCCGCCGGGATCTCCTCGTCCGCCACACCGAGCGCGCGCAGCAGCAGCCGCAACGCGTCAGCGGCAGCTGCGGGCTGGGGGGACATGCCCAGCAGGTCGACGAAGAACACCCCGCCGGGGAAGCTTGGCCGCAGGAGGTGCGCCGCCCGGACCGCGAGCGCGGTCTTCCCCATGCCCCCGGAACCGGTGATGAGTCCCACCACCCCGGAGCCCGCTGCGCTCTCGGCAGGTACCAGCTCGTTCGCCCAGGCCAGTTCCTCGGCCCGGCCGGTGAAGTCGGCAATCAGCCGGGGCAGTTCGCACAGGCGCGCCGGGCGCGTCCAGTGATCCCGCAGCCTGCCATCGCGCGCCAGTTCGACGAGCTCCTGGTAGGCATCCCCGGCCAGCGCGAGCGCATCGGCAAGGGCGGTGACAGTCCGGTGCTGAGGTCCCTTGCTTCGCCCGCGTTCCATGTCCGACAAGGTCCGTGCGCTGACCCCGGACGCCTCGGCCAACTGCTCCAGCGTCAACCGTGCCGCGCGCCGATGACCGCGCAGCACTTCCGCAAAGCCCGGATTCCCAGTGATCGCCGGACTATATCCGCTCGTCGGACCCGGTCAGCATGGGCGTGAGGTAGCCGAGCAGGGCCGCCCGCACCTCGGCGCGCACCGCCGGATCGTTCGCGCCCGCGGCCAGCCCGACCGAGTAGAGACCGTTGGTGATGTGCACCAGCATGCTCGCGACAACGTCCATCTGTTGTCGCGACAACGATCGCGCGCGCAACGTGAGCAGATCGACCAGACGCCGGTGTATCGCCGCCACCACGCCATTCCCATGATCGGTGCCCGCCGTCGAGATCAACAGGAACCCGAGCAGGCCCGGCGGCTGCCGATTCAGCGCCGCGTGCACGTCCAGCACCTGGTCGACCGTCTCCGCGATGTCCGTGCCCGGCCCGACACGAAGCCGCTCGTCGAGCTCCGCCCCCAGCCGGGCGGTCCACTTGTCCTGCAACGCGGCCAGGATCTCCTCCTTGCCCGCGAAGAACTGGTACAGCGAACCCACCGAAACGTCCGCGTGCTCGGCGATGTGGTTCGTGGTGACGTTCGGATAGCCCTGGCCCGCGAACAGCTCACCCGCCGAGGTCAGGATCCGCTCGACCAGTTCACGGCTACGCGCCTGCTTGGGCTGGCGACGCTGAGACGGTGGCAACCGAACCTCCCACGCAAACACGAGCCGACGACGGGCCCGGCCAGGTAGAAACGCGAGTTGTGAAACGCGAGCTAAAGCTCGGATAATACCGGTGAACGGACCGGCGGCAAAGGAGGCGACGTGGCCAAGAACCAGGTTGACGTGCTGATCGTCGGCGCGGGCATCTCCGGCATCGACGCGGCCTACCGCCTCAAGACCCAACTGCCCGGCACCAGCTACGCGATCCTGGAAGGCCGCGGGGCACTCGGCGGCACCTGGGACCAGTTCCGCTACCCGGGCATCCGGTCCGACTCGGACATGTTCACGTTCAGCTTCCCGTTCCGGCCGTGGAAGTCAGCGCGCGCGATCTCCGAGGGCTCGGTGATCCTCGACTACCTGGGCGACACCGCGCGCGAGTTCGGCATCGACCGCCAGATCCACTACGGCCACCGCGTCCTCCGCGCGTCCTTCTCCAGCGCGGACGCCACCTGGACCGTCGACGTCGAAGTCGGCCCCGATCGGGAAGCGACCACCTGGACCTGCAAGTTCCTGTACCTCTGCACCGGCTACTACAGCTACGGCGAGGGGCACACCGTCCAGTTCCCCGGTCAGAACGAGTTCGCGGGCACCGTTGTGCACCCCCAGTTCTGGCCGGAAGACCTCGACTACGCGGGCAAGCGAGTCGTCGTCATCGGCAGTGGCGCCACCGCGGTCACCCTGGTCCCGGCCATGGCCGACAAAGCCGAGCACATCACCATGCTGCAACGCTCGCCCAGCTACGTGCTGACCCGGCCGGCAGGCGACGCCATCGCCGACCGGCTCCGCAAGTGGCTCCCGGCAGGCATCGCGCACCGCGTCATCCGCGCCAAGAACGCCAGCATGGCCGTGCTGGCCTACCAGTTCCTGCGCCGCTGGCCGGAAAAAGGCGCCAAACTGATCAAGGACGGTATCGCCGCGCAACTCGGCGACAAGCTCCCCGTCGACCCGCACTTCTCGCCCCGGTACAACCCGTGGGACCAGCGCCTGTGCTTCGTCCCCGAGGGCGACCTGTTCACCGCGATCAGGCACGGCAAGGCCACCGTCGTCACCGACCAGATCGAGACGTTCACCCCGACCGGCATCACACTCAAGTCCGGCACCGAACTGCCCGCCGACATCATCGTCACCGCGACCGGCCTGAAAATGGTCGCCCTCGGCGAGATCGAGGTCACTGTGGACGGTGCGCGCATCGAGCCGCACAACACCACCGTCTACAAGGGACTAATGTTGAGCGGCGTGCCGAACCTCGCATGGTGCGTCGGCTACATCAACAACTCCTGGACGCTGCGCGCCGACCTCACCGCCCAGTACGTATGCCGCCTGCTCAAACACATGCGCGCGCACCACTACGCGATCGCCACCCCCGAAATCCGGCCCGGCGAAACCGCCGACGACGGCCGCCCGATCATCAACCTCGCCTCCGGCTACGTGAAACGCGCCGCCGCCCAACTGCCCACCCAAGGCAAGTCCCAGCCCTGGCAGATGCGCCAGAACTACTGGCTGGACGTTCTCGGCATGCGCCTCGGCCGAGTCGACGACGGCGCCATTCGCTTCACCCGCACAGGCCAGCGCACCAAACAGCCGGCCTGACAGGCCTGGTCAGCAGGCGATGACCCACGAGATCGATGTCCAGAGCACCGTCTTGCTTTCGTATGCCGTCGATGTGAAGGCCGGGCTCTGGTCTCGGTAGAAGAAGTACGCGGTGGTGCCCGGCGTTTGGTTGTTGATCAACGATCCGGTGCCGAGCAGCATTGCCGCTGAGTAGAGCATCACTCCGGATAGGCGGGCTGCCATTGGCAGGCGTGCAGTGCCGCGCGCAGGTCGTCTTCGCTGGCTTCGGGGGCGACGTCGTCGGTGACCGCTGCCTGGGCCGCGGCGAGGGCAACCTGGTACGCGACGGTGCGCATGGTGCCGACCGGCGGTAGTAGCGTGCCGGAGGATGCGATGTGCGCGGACGCAACGCCGAGCGCCTTTGCCGCGGCGACGAGCATGTTGTCGGTGACTCGGCGGGCTTTCGCTGCGGTGACGGCGAGGCCCATGGCGGGGAAGATGTAGACGTTGTTCGACTGCGCCACTGGGATTTCCCGGCCGTCGACGGTCAGTGGCGGGTAGGGCGAGCCGGTGGCGACGAGGGCGCGGCCGTCGGTCCACCTGGCCAGGTCGGCTGGGTCGGCTTCGGAGTGCGATGTCGGGTTGGACAGCGGGAAGATCACCGGCCGGTCGACCTTGCCCGCCATCTCGCGGACGATCTCCTCGGTGAACGCTCCACCCACAGTGGACAGTCCGATGAGGACGTCGGAGGACACGTTCTTGACCAGCTGGGTCAGGTCGACGGCCTCGCCGTCGCGGGCGTAGCGGCGTTGTTCTGGGCTGAGATCATCGCGCGAGGTGACCAGCAGGCCGTTGATGTCGACGACCCAGAAGTTGCGCGCGGCGTCCTCGTCGGAGATGCCTTCGGCGACCATCGCGGCCCTGATCATGTCGGCGACGCCGATCGCGGCGGAGCCCGCGCCGAGCATGATCACCCGCTGGTCGCGCAGTTGCTGACCGGTCACGGCGACCGCGGAGGTCAGCGCGCCGACCACCACTGCCGCCGTGCCCTGGATGTCGTCGTTGAAGGTGAGCAACTGGTCGCGGTAGCGGGACAGGATCGGGCGCGCGTGCGGGGTGGCGAAGTCCTCCCACTGCAACAGCACGTCCGGCAGTTCCGCCTTGACCGCGTCGACGAACGCTTCGATGAAGTCGTCGTAGTCCTGGCCGGTGATCCGGTGGTGGCGCCAGCCGAGGTAGCGCGGGTCGGACAGCCGTTGCTCGTTGTCGGTGCCGACGTCGAGCAGGATGGGCAGGGTGCGCGCGGGGTGGATGCCGCCGACTGCCGTGTAGAGGCCGAGTTTGCCGATCGGGATGCCCATGCCGCCCGCGCCCTGGTCGCCGAGGCCGAGGATGCGCTGGCCGTCGGTGACCACGATGACGTCGACGTCGGGGTTGGGCCGATTCGCCAGGACTTCGCGCAGCCGGTCACCGTCCGGATAGGACACGAACAGGCCGCGCGGACGGCGGTAGATCTCGCTGAACCGCTGGCACGCTTCGCCGACGGTCGGCGTGTACACGACCGGGAGCATCTCGGCCAGGTGTTCGGTGACCAGGCGGTAGAACAGAACTTCGTTCGTGTCCTGCAACTGGCGCAGGTAGATGTGCCGGTTGATCGGCTTGTCGTAGGCGAGGAACGCGCCGTACGCCCGTTCGACTTGCTCTGGCAGCGTTTCGACGACCGCGGGCAGCAGGCCGGTCAGGCCCAGTTCGCGGCGCTGCTCGACGGTGAACGCGGTGCCTCGGTTGTTGAGCGGTGACTCCAGCAGTCGGGTCCCGCGCAGCTGTTCGTCGGTCACACCTGCACTATGCCGCAGATCTGCTCGACGAGAAGGATGACGCCGACCAGGATCATCGCGACACCGGACACTCTGGACATGATCCGGGCGACCACTGGTTTGGCGCTGAGCAGGAGTCGCGCGGTCATGCCGACGCACGGGTAGACCAGCGCGCAGGTGAGCACGAACGCGAGGCCGAGGCAGCTGAGCTGGACGGGCATCGGCAGACTGCCGTACGGGTCGGCGAACCTGGGCAGGATGGTGACGAAGACCAGCAGGCCCTTGGGATTGAGGGTGCTGACCGCCATGCCGCGCAGCAGGGGATTGCCTCGGGTTGGTTGGCTGGTGATGGTGCCGGGGGCGCGGATCGCGGTGCCGCCGAGCCAGATCAGGTACAGGGCGCCGATGACGGTGAGCGCGGTGAGCGCGATCGGGGTCGACGTGATCAGGGCGCCGACGCCCGCGGCGACGACCGCGGTCATGACCAGGTAGCCGAGCACGATGCCTGCGGCGGCAGGCAGTACCTGGCGGCGTAGTCCCGCGTTGATGGCGAACGCCCAGTCGACGCCTGGCACGGCGATCAGCAATGCGGCGACGCCCCAGAAGGCGAGGATCGATCCAGGTGGCATGCCGCAAAAGTTAGGCGGCTTCAGGCCAAATGTGCTGCCAAGTTTGGCCCTGACCTGCGCTGATCGTGGAAGAATCTGCCCTGTGGACGCGGTTGATCGGAAGATTCTTGCTGTGCTTCAGGGCGAGGGGCGGCTGTCGCTGACCGAGCTCGCGAATCGGGTGCGGTTGAGTCCCTCGCCGTGCCACCGGCGGCTGCGGGCGCTGGAGCGGGACGGGACGATTCGCGGGTATCGCGCGGTGATCGATCCGGTCGCGCTCGGGTTGACGTTCGAGGCGCTGGTGTTCGTAACCATGCGCCAGGAGGACCGGGACACGCTGCTCGGGTTCGAGGCCGCGATCGCGCGGGTGCCGAACGTCCTACAGGCGCAACGCCTGTTCGGCGATCCGGACTACCTGCTGCGCATCGTCACCGAGGACCTGGCCGCCTACCAGCGGTTGGAGGACGACGTGCTGTCCGCGTTGCCTGGTGTGCAACGGCTCAACTCGACGCTGGTGATGAAGCAGGTGGTCGCGGACCGGCCGTTGCCGACCGACTGAGGCGTCCACTAGGGACTGGCTTTGGCGATGGCCGCGGTGATCCTGGCGAGCTGGTCGGCGGTCAGCGGCGGGCTCGGGCGGGTGGCGTTCCTGGTCTGCGGCGAGTCGAGGTTGTCGGACGTCCCGTTGATCAGCACGTTGCCGCTGAGGCTGAGCGCGACCGTGAAGATCCGGGTCGTCTTGGCCGTCGGGTGATCCGTTTCCACCTCGACACTGATCCCGCCGACCGTTTGGACGGCGCAGGTCGTCTTGCTGGAATCGCAGCTCAACATCGTGCCGGGGTCGGCCCCGATGGTCACGTCGGCGTTCAGGATGAAATCGCCGGTGCCGCGCTGGTCGCCGAGTCGCGTGGTCATCCCGCTGCCGATGTAGTCGGCGCCGACCAGGCCCGACGGCTTGGTCGCGACGAAGGCGAACTGGCCGGAGACCGGGGACAGGCCGCTGCCCAGCGCGGTGTATTCGTGTTTGAGCACGGCGTTCTGGGTGGCGATGACGTCCGATGCGAGCACGATCGGCGTGCCCGGGATGGTGGGAGTCTGGGTCGCAGGCGGAGACGTGGTGGGCGGTGAGGTCGCAGGCGGCGGCGAGGTGGCAGCGGCGCCGATCTGGTCGGGGCCGGTGCCGTTGTCGTGCTGTCTCAGCAATCCCGCGCCGAGCGCGACGCCGCCCGCGATCACCACAACGCCGAGCGCGGCGCTCACGCGTTGCAGGCGCAGTCTGCGCTTGCCGAGTCTCATCAGCCGTGCGGGTTCGAGGGCGCTCGGTGGTTCGCCGTGCACCGCGGTGCCGAGCAGGGCGCGCACGTCGCGGTCGTCCGGTTCGGTCACGAGAGCTCCTCGAACGCGATCGTGCCGGGACCGAGCAGCCTGCGCATGCTGGCCAACGCCTTCGCGGTCTGGCTTTTCACCGTGCCCTCGCTGACTCGCAGGGTGCGCGCGGTTTCGGTGATGGACAGGTCTTCCCAGTAGCGCAGCACGAGCACCGCGCGCTGCCCGGACGGCAACTGGTCCAGTACGCGTCGCACGTCGACCACGTTCTCGGCATCCGCTTGGCGCGCAGGCACTTCCGGCGGCTCGTCGGTCAGGTGTTCGCGGCGCCGGTGCGCGCGGCGGAACTCGTCGATGGCGGTGCGGGTGAGGATGGTGCGCACGTAGGCGTCGACGTTGCCGTCCCGGTTCACCCGGTGCCAGGACACGTACAGCTTGACCAGCGCGGTCTGCACCAGATCTTCGGCGCGCTGCCAGTCGCCGCAGAGCAGGAACGCGGTTCTGCGCAAGGCCGTCGAGCGCGTCTGCGCGAACTCGGCGAACTCACGATCCCGACGATCCATCCACTCTCCCCGGCGATGCGGCACCGCACGCCGTCCTTCCTGGACGGATCCGGACCCCGCCGCAGAATACCCGGGGTCGCGCGCCCAGTCCGGCTGGTCGAGTCCCTCATACTCGACACGAGAGATGCACCCTAGAACCGGACAACTGCGTCAAATAGCGGCAGAGATCCTCTTCAGTGAAGGGTTGTCATGTCAGCACAGCTCAACCGCAGGGCCGCGCTCGGACTCGGCTCGGTCGCCGCCGCGACCACGGTGCTCGGCACCGGCTCGACCGCCGCCGCCGCACCGCTGGCCGGGACCCCGGCCGAGCAGATCGCCGCCGTGTACCAGGCGCAGGTCCAGGCCGCGGGCGGCACCTGGAACGCGCACATCTCACTGCCCGGCGGCTCGATCGTGGCCGTCGACGCCGCGTCGAGCGCCGTGGTGGAGGCGGAGAGCGTGAACAAGATCGCGGTCGCCACCGCCGTGCTGGACAAGGTCGACCGGGGCCTGCTCACGCTGAGCCACACCGTGCAGGTCACCTCGGACATCGTGATCTCCGACGGCGACGGCATCTTCCGGCTGGACGGCGCCTATCCGAGCACGATCACCCTCGGCCACGTGCTCGCGGCGCTGCTCACCATCTCCGACGACACCGCGGTCCGGCTGTGCGGACTGGTCGCGCCTGCCGCCGAGATCAACCAGATCCTGGTCGCGAAGGGGTTCCCGCACACCCAGGTCACGCCGGTGGCCAACCCGAACCGGTTCTACCTCGGCCAGACCACCGCCAGGGAGATGCACGACATCCTGGCCGCGCTGGTCGGCGGCACGCTGCTGTCCGCGAGCTCCACCAGCTACCTGCTCGGCCTGATCAGCTCGCCGATCGCGTTCACCGACGGCATCCGGCGCACCATGTCCTCGGACGAGCGCGCGCGGATCGCCACCAAGGCGGGCTGGCTGGACAACGTGCGCAACGAGGCGGGCATCGTGTTCGACGCGAGCGGCAACCCGCAGCTGATCTACTCGCTGTTCGCGAACGGCATGCCGACCGGCGCCGACGACTTCGGCGCGACCAACCCGGCGGTGCAGGCGCGCGGCGTGCTGGGGCGGTCCTGGCTCGACATCCTTGACGGCAACGCGAACGCCCAGGTCGCGGGCGGGGCGCTGCGCTATCCGGCGCGGCAGTACCGGCCGGTCGACGGCGGCTGACCTGACCGGGCCCGGTCGCGAGATCGGGCCCGTTTCGTGTCCATCCGGGGGCTGTACACGGCCCGTCGATGACTAGAGTTGGCTGAGGTCGAACACGCGGCCACCTCGCGAGCTTCTTCGACCCAACGACCAGGAGGACCCGGTGGGTACAGACCACGCGCGGCCCGCTGAACCGGTCCAGCCCCGGCAATCCTCGGCTTTCGAAGGCGTCGTGATCACGGTGGAACCGCGCGGGCAGCGCTGGCTCGTCGTGCACGTCACCGGCGAACTCGACATGGTCACCGCGCCGTCGCTGCGCGCCGAGGTGGTCGAGGTGTTCGACCACGGCCTGGTCGCCGACCGCGTGCTGGTGTTCGATCTGACCTCGGTCGACTTCATCGGTTCGTCGGGGCTCGCCGTGCTGGCCGAGGCCGTGCAACGGGCCGATGCCGCCAGTTTGCCGCCGGTTCGCCTGGTCGTCGCGTCGCGCGCGGTGCGCAGGACGGTCGAGGTCACCGGCATGGACGCGGTGCTGGCGATCTTCCCGGACATGGCTGCCGCGACCGCCGATTGAGTCCGCCCAGGACTGGGTATTCGCTGGAGTGCAAGGGATCCGGTCAACATGGGGTGAGGTCGGCTGTCATGGCAGGGGTCGAGTGCCGCCACCACTCGGTGCCACTTCCGAACGGGGTGGCACCGCCGCTCCGCGCGGTGCGCGCACTGGTCGCGGAACTCACCGCCGACCTGCCCTCGGAATCCGGTGAGGACCTGCTGCTGGTGGTCACCGAACTGGTCGCGAACGCCTACGAACACGGTGCCGCGCCGCGCGCGCTGCGACTTGAACGCAGTCACGAGACCGGGCACGTGGTGATCGAGGTGGACGACGCGGCCTCGGCCTCGCCGGTGCTCGGCCGCTCCCGGCTCGGCGGGAACCGGGGTCGTGGCATGACCATCGTGGCCGGGCTCGCGGAACACTGGGGTGTGTGCGCGCTGCGCGCAGGCAAGACCGTGTGGGCGCGGTTGCGGGTCGGTCCGACGACTCAGCCCAGCGGGTAGAACAGGAACAACGTGCAGCCGGTCGTGGTCTGTGGCACGTGCCACGAGCCTGCCGGCGCGTGGATGAAGGTGCCTGCCGGGTAGTCGCGTTCGCCGTCGTTGAACACCCCGGACACCACGAACACCTCCTCCGGCCCTGGTTCGTGCACGTCGATGCGCGGCCAGCCGGTGCCAGGATCCATCTCCAGCAGGAACGCCTTGGCATCGCCTGATGTCCACAGTGGACGAAGTCGGATGCCGGGGAAGATTTCCGTGCCGGGCACGTCGCTCGCGGTGCGCCAGGCGTAGCCAGGCATGGTCGGGCCGAGGGCCGGATCTGCGGTCATGGCTCCACCCTGGCCGGCCGGTCGCGCGGCGGATAGTGTCGGGAAAGACGTCATTGGGTACTTTGTTGCCATGTCGCATCGGTTGGTCGCGCTGGTCACGCCGCCGCAAGGGATCTTCGAACTGGCCTGTGCCCGCGAGGTGTTCGCCAAGTCGCCGCACTACACGTTCGCGGTGTGCACCGAGATTCCCGGCGCGGTCGACACCAGCGACGGGTTCGCGCTGTTGATCGACGCCGATCTCCGTGCGCTCGACGACGCGGACACCGTGATCGTGCCTGGCTGGCGCCGTGACGACGAGCCGTCGCCCGCGATCCTCGACGCGCTGCGCCGCGCGCACGAACGCGGGACGCGGCTGGCCACCATCTGCGGCGGCGCCTTCGCGCTGGCCGCGACCGGCCTGCTCGATGGTCGCGCCGCGACAACGCACTGGGCTCGCGCCACCGAACTCGCCACGCGGTTTCCGCTGGTCAACGTCGATCCGGCGGTGCTGTACGTGGCCGATGACGACATTGCCACCAGCGCGGGCGCCGGGGCGGGCATCGACCTGTGCCTGCACCTGGTGCGCGCGGATTTCGGCGCCGCGCACGCCGCCGAGGTCGCCAGGCACCTGGTCATGCCGCCGCACCGGGACGGCGGCCAGGCCCAGTTCATCGCGCCCACCGCCGCGCCGCCGCCGCTGGAGGACTCGCTCGGCGGCCTGCTCGACTGGATCAGTGACCGGCTCGGCGAACCGATCTCGGTCGAAGCGATGGCGGCTCGGTTGCGGGTCTCCGAGCGGACTTTGGCGCGCCGCTTCGCCGAAGCGCTCGGCACGAGTCCTGGTCAGTGGCTGCTCGGCCGCCGGATCAACGCGGCCCGCGCCCTGTTGGAACAGACCGATCTGAGCGTGGACGCGATCGCGCTGCGGGTCGGCCTCGCCTCCGCGACCAACCTGCGCCGACGTTTCCACCGCGCGTTGCGCACCACGCCCGCCGCATACCGCAGGTCTTTTCGCCCAACCGATGCGATTCGTGGGAACCTGGACGGATAGCTACGCGGGGAGGCGACATGGCCGGCAACATCAGCGTGGCCGGAGACACGGTCTCCCGCAGACTGCTGTCTGTTTTGGACTGCTTCGACGTGAGCCGCCCCGTGTTGTCGCTGACCGAGATCTCGGCTTCGTCCGGTCTGCCGCTGTCCACCGCGCGCAGGCTGATCGTCGAGCTGGTCACCTGGGGCGGGCTGGAACGGCTGGACAACGGGCGGTACCGGATCGGCATGCGGTTGTGGCGGATCGGCTCGTTCGCCCAGCAACAGCGCGACCTGCGCGAAGCCGCCCTGCCCTACCTGCACGACCTCTTCGAGGTGGCGCTGGAGAACGTGCAGCTCGTGGTGCTGGACGGGCTGGAGGCGCTGTGCGTCGAGAAGGTCTCCGGGCCGAAGGCGGTCGCCAACAACACCGAGGTCGGCGGACGCCTGCCGTTACACGCGACCGGGGTCGGCAAGGTGCTGCTCGCGTATTCGTCGCCGCAGCTGCTCGCCGACACCGTTGCCGCGGGCCTGATCCGGTACACCCCGCACACCATCGTCGCGCCCGGCCGGCTCGCGTCCGCGTTGCGGGTGATCAGGGCCAACGGGCTCAGTTTCGCCTACGAGGAGCTGACCGTCGGCGTGATCTCGGTGGCCGCGCCGGTGCTCACCAGGGAGCGCAGGCTGCTCGGGTCGCTGGGCATCGTGGCCCGGCACACCACCCGGCTCGACCAGCTCGCGCCCGCCGTGCGCGCGGCGGCGCTGGGCGTGTCACGCAGTGTCCAGTAGCCAGTCGCGGCCTTCCGCGTAGAGCCGTTCGACCTCCGGTCCGGTGCGGCCGGGCAGTCCAGGTTTGACGGCCATGCCCGAGGCGCGCTGGACGTAGGCGAGGTAGCGGTAGCCCTCCGGGTATTCGCGCAGCCGGTCGTGGTCGATGGCGAGGTGCGCGCCGGGGTCGAGGACGGTGAGCCAGTCCTTCTCGTAGATCGGCTGTCGGCGGCGGATCCGCCAACCGTGCTCGTCGTGGCGGAAGAAGTCGTAGAACCGGCCGACGCAGGTCACGTCCACCTCGACGCCGTCCACGCTCGCGCGTTGCAGGATCGACATCCGGCTCTGCGCGATCGCGCGCGCACCGCGCACGTCGACGCTGGTGCCGCCGAGCTGGTGCAGCACGTTGAGGCCGTGTTCGGCGCCGACCCGGCTGGCCTCGATGAACTCGGTCGCGCTGCCCTGGAACCAGGTCGCGGTCATGTGGCCGTCCTCGTGCCAGACGGTCGCGAACCGCGCCCAGTCGCCGCTGTCCCGCCACAACACCCAGTTCTGCACGACATCACGGATCTCGTCCGCCGCATTGGTGGTCACCGATCCAGCATGCGGTAGCAGGCATGCTGCGATTGTGTCTCGGCTGCCACTGAGTGGCAGTCCGCGCTGAGAGTTACGTCAACGGCAGCCCAGACTGGGCCAACCACTCCCCGGGCCCACCTGGAGCCGCATCGATGACCACCGCCAGCACCCCCGCGAAGCTGACCACCGGCACCCTGGTCGCCGGTTGCTTCGCGGTCATGGTCGCGCAGATCGGGATCGCGATCCCGGCAACACTCAACGGTCTGTTCCAACAGGACCTGCACCCGATCGGCTCCCAGCTCACCTGGATCTCCGACGCGTTCCTGCTCCCGGTCGCCGTGCTCGAACTGACCTTCGGCGTGCTCGGTGACCTGTTCGGGCGCAAGCGGTTGATGCTCGTCGGTGGCGCGCTGCTCGCCGCGGGCGAACTCGTCTCCGCCACCTCCACCGGCGTCTACCTGCTCTGGGTCGGTCAGGCGCTGGCCGGACTCGGCGCCGCCGCGTTGTTCCCGACCTCGCTGTCCATGCTCGCCGCGGGCACCGACCACCAGCACCGCGACCGGGCCAGGGCGATCGCCATCTGGGCCGGATTCCTGTCCGCTGGCGGGTTTCTGGCGCCGCTGCTCGGCGGGATCACCGCGACCTACGGGTCATGGCGCAGCTCGTTCGCGGTGGTCGCCCTCCTCGCCGTGCTGACCGCGTTGATCAGCGCGCTGTTCGCGAAGGACTCGTCTGCGCCGGAAGGGCGTTCGCTGGACTGGGGCGGCCAGATCACCCTCGCCATCGGCCTGTTCGCGCTGCTCGTCGGCGTGATCGAAGGCCCGACCGACGGCTGGGGCTCGCTGACCGTGGTGCTCGCGTTCGTCATCGCGGTCATCGGCATTGCGTTGTTCATCGCGGTCGAACGCCGCACCCGGTCGCCGTTGCTGCGCCTGGAACTGTTCCGCAACCGGCGCTTCGCGATCGCCTCGATCGTCGCCGTGGTCGGTATGTTCTCCTTCCTCGGCACCGCATACGCGACGTCGATCCGGCTCGGGCCGATCCAGGAACAGGCGCCGCTGCGCACGTCGGTCGCGTTCCTGTTGTTGCAGGGCCCCGCTTTGCTGATGATCCCGCTCACCTCGTGGCTGCTGCACCGGGTCAATCCGCGCTGGCTGCTCGGCGGCGGTTTCGCGATCATGGGTGCGGGTCAGCTGTACGCCGCCACACTGCCCATCTCCGACGGGACGCTGACCGCGTTGATCGTCCCATTAGGACTGGTGGGCATCGGGTTCGCGTTCGCGGTCTGCTCGATCACCGCGTCCGCCGTCAACACCGTGCCGCCGCACTTCACCGGGATGGCGAGCGCGACAACGAGCCTGCTGCGCGACTTCGGTTTCACCCTCGGACCGGCCCTGGTCGGCGCCATCGCGCTCGGGCGCGCCGCGATTGGTCTCGGCTCGGCGCTGCCCGGTTCCGGCCTGCCCGCAGCGCAGGTCGCCGCCGCGCAACAGGTCGCCGCAGAAGGTGGTCCGCTGGCGGTCAACGGGTTGCCGCCCGGTGCGCCGGGTTCGGCCGCGCACGATCTCGCGTTCAACGCGCTCGGGCACGGTTACTCGATCGGTTACCTGGTGTGCGGGATCTGCGCGCTGGTCGCGGCAGTCCTCGCGATCCTGGTGCTGCACGGCGGCACGGCCGAACAGGAGGAATCCGACAGCGCGGTCGTGACCGCCACAGTGTGAACTGTTAAAGGGCCTTGATCCGACGAACGGCCGGTGACACTCGCTGTCGGCTGACGCAGATTTACCACGCCCTGCGTCGGCCGACGGTGTGAGGGCACGTCGGCCGCGCGTCCGTCGAGTACGAGGAGCTACTCGTGCAGTTCACCTGGTCCCGGGCCGCCGTCGCGGTCGCCGCACCACTCGCTCTGCTCGGAATGGCCGTCATCCCTGCGAACGCTTCGCCCGCCGCACCGCACCACGGTCCGATGCAGCACGTCATCAGCCACGGCCCGCTGGCCAACCGCGACACCTCAGGCAACTGGGCCGGTTACGTGGTCGACGGCGCCTCCAAGTCGTTCACCAGCGTCGAATCCACCTTCACGCTGCCCAAGGTCAGCTGCACCGGCGAGGGCGACACCTCGTTCTGGGTCGGCTTCGACGGCGACACCAGCAGCTCCGTCGAGCAGATCGGCGCCTCCGGCGACTGCGACGGCACCACCCCGGACTACTACGCCTGGTGGGAGATGTACCCGGCCGGCGTGCACGAACTGACCAACACCACCAAGGCCGGTGACGTGTTCGACGCCAAGGTCACCTCCGGCGGCAGCGGCAAGTACACGCTCTACCTCAACGACAAGACCGAAGGCTGGACGGTCACCAAGAACGAGACCTCCACCAGCGCCAAGGACAACAGCGCCGAGGTGATCTTCGAGGCGGCCGGTCCCGAGTCGGACGCGGTGCCGAAGTTCAGCGCGGTCTCGATGGGCAACAACACGGTCAACGGCACGTCGCTCGCGTCGGAGAGCACGACGTCGATCGACCTGGTGCGCAACGGCCACACGCTGGTCACGCCGGGCAGTATCAGCTCCTCCGGCAGCTTCACCTTCACCTGGCACGCCGCCAGCTGACCCCCGCACGCGGCGGCTCCGGCAGTCACTGCCGGGGCCGCCGCTAGCATGTTTGCCCATGAGTGCGAAGATCAAATCGCCGGAACGGCTGGTGTTCTTCAGCGACGCCGTCGTCGCGATCGCCATGACGCTGCTGGTCCTGCCGCTGGCCGATCTGGTCAAGGACTCCAAATTTTCGATCGATGTGTTCCACTCCGGGAATCAGTGGATCATCTACAGCTTCCTGCTCAGCTTCATAGTGATCATGCGGTTCTGGCTCTCCCACCACCGGATCTTCGAGAACGTCAAGGCCTACAGCCACTCGCTGATGATGGCCGACATGGCCTGGCTGCTCAGCATCGTCATCCTGCCTGCCTCCACCGAGATGGTCGCCCACTTCGACGGCGGCGACCGGCTGACCCACATCGTCTACGTGGGCAACCTGTTCGTCAGCAGCGTCATGCTGACGGTCATGGAGTGGATCATCCGGCACGATCCCGAGATCCAGAGCGACAAGATCTCGGACCGGCGCTGGTTCGACGGCATCACCACCTCGGGGACCCTGGCTGTGGTCTGGGTGCTGATGACCGTGTTCCCGTCCCTGAGCTACTACCCGTTGCTGCTCAACATCCTCCAGCCGCAGGTCGTCCGGTTGCGGTTCCGCGGGCAGTGACCGCTGGACCTGCTGATATTTTGTTAACAAGCATTGACAGGTCGTAGTGGGAGAGGGTTCGTGGACGAGCCGGAACAGAGTTGGGTTCAGCGGGCGGCCGATGCCGCGATCGAGCACGCCCATTCGCTGGGCGCCAAGCAGGTCGTGTGCGCGTCGGGCGTTTCGCCGTCCGGCCCCATCCACCTCGGCAACCTGCGTGAGGTGATGACCGCGCACTTCGTCGCCGAGGAGATCAAGTCGCGCGGCCTGGACGCGGTGCACCTGCATTCGTGGGACGACTACGACCGCTTCCGCAAGGTGCCGGCTGGCCTGGACCCGGCGCTGGCCGAGCACGTCGGCAAGCCGCTGGTCGCGGTGCCGGACCCGTACGGTGAGCGCGCCTCCTACGCCGAGCACTTCATGGCGGAGTTCACCGACGCGGTGAGCCGGATGGGCGTGCGCATGCACGAGGTCCGGCAGTCCTCGCAGTACCCGACCGGCAGGTACAACCCGGCGGCCCGGCACGCGATGGACGAGCGCGGCCGGGTGTTCGACATCCTGGCCAGCTTCCAGACCGAGGGCCGCAACGAGAAGCCGCTGGACGAGCGGCGCGCCGGGTACTACCCGTTCAAGCCGTACTGCCAGACCTGCGGCAAGGACTTCACCACGGTCACCGACTACACGGGCGACGTGGTCAGCTACACCTGCAAGTTCGGGCACAGCGGTTCGATGTCGCTGGCGGACGGGCAGCAGATCTCCGGCAAGCTGGTATGGAAGGTGGACTGGCCGATGCGCTGGGTCCACGAGGGCGTGATGTTCGAGCCCGCCGGTGAGGACCACCACGCGCCGTCCAGCAGCTACTCCTCCGGCAAGGTCCTGGTCAGCGACATCTTCGGCGGTACCGCGCCGTACTCGTTCGCGTACAGCTTCGTCGGGCTGGCCGGTGGGTCGAGCAAGATGTCCAGCTCCGCTGGTGGCGCCGCGATCCCGGCGACCGCGCTGGACATCCTGGAACCGGCGATGCTGCGCTGGCTCTACGTGCGCCGCACGCCGTCCCGCTCGTTCACCATCGACCTCTCGCCGCGCGCGGTGCAGCGGCTCTACGAGGAGTGGGACCAGTTCACCGAGCGCGCGCAGGCCCCAGACGGCTCGCCCGCTGACCTGAACCTCTTGAACACCTGCCTGCGCACGTCGGTCGGCACGGTCGACCACAGCGAGCGGCCGGTGTCCTTCCGGCTGCTGTCCGCGGTCGCCGACATCACCCAGGCGAACACCGAGCAGATCGAGCGGCTGGTCCGCGAACACCTGGCCGGTGTCGCGCTGCCGGACCGCGACTCGCTGCTCAAGGAGTTGCAGCCCCGGCTGTCCTGCGCGATCAACTACGCGACCCGGCTACTCCCCGAGGAAGAGCGCACGATCCTGCGCACCGAGTTCAACACCGAGGCGTGGGACAAGCTCGACGAGCAGACCCGGGAGGGTGTACGGCTGCTGGACTCGCGGATCGGCGAGGACTGGAGCCTGGAGGGTCTGACCCGGCTGGTCTACGCGGTGCCGAAGCTGCTGCGCGGCCTGCCCGAGGACGCGGCGCCGAGCCCGGAGCTGAAGAAGGCGCAACGGGCCTTCTTCGCCGCGCTCTACCAGCTGATGTGCTCGTCCGACACCGGCCCCCGGCTGCCCACGCTGTTGCTCTCGATCGGCGCGGACCGCATCCACGAGCTGCTCGCCGGTCCGAAGGACTGACTCAACCGACGACCAGATCCGTGGTGCGTCGTTGCCACGGTTTCTGCCCCACCTCATGCTCCGCGCGGCGACCGATGCTGTGCAGGTGCGCAAGCAACGTCGCGCGCACCTGAGACGTCATAGCAGTTATCGGATATCGGCATGGGGTGAGCCGTGCTGGTCGATCGGAGGGACGCCATGACATCGCTCGCGGTGGCAATCCTGTCCAACGAACCCATCACGGGCGAGGGCGCCCGCGCCTACCTGCGGTCGCAGCCCGAACTCCGGGTCCTCGAAGCCGAGGAACTCGGTCTCGCCGACGTGCTGCTGGTCGTGGTCGACGACCTCGGCGAGGACGTGCTCGCGCTGATGGAACAGGCCGCCCGCCAGGTACCGGGACACCGGCTGCGCATGGTGGTCGTCACCAACACCATCCGCGAACACCAGCTGCTGCGCGCGGTCGGCTGCGGCCTGATCAGCGTGATTCCGCGCAACGAAGCCAGTTACGAGACGATCGTGCGCGTCTTACTGGACACCCAGCGCGGCAACGCGGTGCTGCCATCGGTCGCGATCGGCTGGCTCATCGAGCACACCCGGCTGATCCAGCAGGACGTGCTCGCCCCCATGGGCCTGACCGCCGCCGGTCTGCAACCGCGCGAGGTGGACGTGCTGCGGTTGCTCGCGGAAGGCTTGCCCACCAACGAGATCGCGACCAAGCTGAACTATTCGGAACGCACCATCAAGACCATCATCCACACCATGATGACCCGGCTCGGTCTGCGCAACCGGCCCCACGCGGTCGCCTACGCCATGCGCGTCGGCGCCCTCTGATCCTAAGATCGGGACTGTGTCCAAGGCGCAGTCGCTGGTCAGCTCCGGTCTCGGCAGGCTCTGGCGGCTCCCGCCGCAGCGCAACGCCGTCGAGGTCGCCCCGGACCTGCGGGTCCCCATGCGGGACGGCGTGGAACTGCTCGCCGACCACTACGCGCCGGTCAGCATCGGCACCCGGCCCACCCTGCTGGTCCGCTGCCCGTACGGCCGGGGCGCGCAGTACGCGCTGCTGACCGCCTGGCCCTACGCGGAACGCGGCTACCATGTGCTGCTCCAGAGCACCCGGGGCGCGTTCGGCTCCGGCGGTGACCTGATGCCCGGCCACCACGAGGCCGAGGACGGCGCCGACACCGTCGCCTGGCTGCGTGAACAGTCCTGGTTCGACGGCAGGCTCGGCGTGATCGGGGTGAGCTACCTCGGGTACGCCGCCTGGAACCTCGCGCTCGACCCGCCGCCCGAACTGAAGGCCGCGGTCATCACCATGGCCCCGCACGACATGTTCGACGCCGGTTACGGTCGCGGCCCCTACCAGGTCTACGACCTGCTGATGTGGAGCAGCCTGATCGCCAACCAGGAGCGGCTCGGCATGCTCGGCACCATCCGGTTCATGGGCAGCGCGGAGCGCAGGCTGCGCCCGGCGCTGAACCGGCTGCCGCTGTCCGCGACCGGCGACGACATCGGCGGACGTGGCGCGCCCTGGTACCGCGAATGGATCGCGCACCCCCGCGCCGACGACCCGTACTGGGAGTTCGCCCAGGTCAGGCCCGCGCTCGACAGGATCACCGCGCCGACGCTGCTGATCGGCGGCTTCCACGACTTCTTCGGCGACCAGACCATCGCCCAGTACCAGCACCTGCGCGACCGGGGCGTGCCCGCCGGGCTGACCATGGGCCCGTGGACGCACCTGACCGGTGACCAGCGGGTCGTCGTGCCCGAGTCGCTCGACTGGCTGGACCACTACCTCGCGGGCGACGCGCCCGAGCCGCGCAGGCTGCCGGTCCGCGTCTGGGAGACCGGCCTGAACACCTGGCGCGGCCTGACCGACTGGCCGCCGCCCACCACCCCGCGCACCTGGCACCTGCGCGCGGGCGCCCGGCTCACGCCGGAACCGCCCACCGCCGCCGAACGCCTCAGCGCGACCAGCTTCCGCTACGACCCGCTCGACCCGACCCCGTCGGTCGGCGGCCGGATGATGGCGACCAGCGCGGGCAGCAAGGACAACACCGCGCTGGAAGCCCGCGCCGACGTGCTGATCTTCAGCACGGCGCAGCTCACCCGGCCGGTCGAGGTGTTCGGCAAGCCAACGGTCGAACTGTGGCTGAGCGCGGACAACCCGCACTCCGACCTGTTCGTGCGCCTGTGCGACGTGGACCCGAAGGGCGTTTCGCGCAACCTCTCCGACGAGATCCGCAGGCTGCCGGGGGAGGGTGTGAAACCGGGCGAACTGCGCCACGTGCGGCTGACCCTGACCGACGTCGCGCACACCTTCCGTGTCGGGCACCGCATCCGGCTACAGATCTCCGGCGGTGCGCACCCGCGCTTCGCCCGCCACCCCGGCCTGCCGGGCGATCCGGCGGAGGCCGTGCAGACCGCGACCGTCACCCAGGCCGTGCACCACGACCTCGACCATCCAGGCACAGTGACGCTCCCGGTCAGTTGACCAGCGGATACGCCATCTCGACCCCGGCCAGCAGCACCCCGTTGGGCAGCGGCACCTCGGTCCTGGCGATCTCCCGGAACCCGAAGGACCGGTACAGCGGTTCGCCCGGCAGCGTGGCCATCAACCGCATCGACCGGAACCCCGCCGCCCGCGCCGCCTCCTCGGACTTCGCCAGGATCGCGCGACCGAGACCGCGCCGGGTCCAGTCCGCGCGGACGAACATCGCCCGCACCCGCGCCGGTTCGGTGGCCGGATCCAGCATCCGGGCATCCGCTGGCACATCGCCGGAACCGGTGTAGAGCTTGCCCCGCCTGCTCCACCCGCCGCAGGCGACGATCTGCCCGTCGTCGGCCTCGTGCACGTAGTAGGTGCCGTCGTCGATCAGCATCGTGTCCGGCTCGGTCAGGTACCGGGCGGCTGCCTCGGTTTCGCGTTCGTCGTGGAAGCGCGGGAACACGTCGAGCACCGACTGTCGCATGAGGGCGGCGATCCATGGCACGTCCGCCCGCACTGCGGTACGCAATTCACTCATAGGCGCCAACCTATCCGCGGCGCTTGGTCCAGTTCGGTTCGGTGGCGCGCCAGTCCGCGTCCCACGTCGCCATCCTGCGCCGGTCGAGCCGCCGCCGGATCACCCACAGTCCACAACCGATACATATCAGCACGCACATCACCAGCGCGATCACGGTCAGCACCGCGCCACGATCCACGTCGGCGGTGGTTTCCGGTTGCGCGACCTGGTTACCCGCGTTGTCGATCCAGATGGTTTCGCGGCTGCCCGCGCGGTCGGCCGAATACGCGGGCACCATGCCGGTCCGGGTCGCGCCGGACGGTGTCCGCCAACGGCCCGGCGCCAACACCACGCTATGCCCGTTGGGCAGACCGTTTGGATTGGCCGGCGCGTCCTTGACCAACACCGCGACGGTCTGGTGCGCGACCGGCTGGGTGGCCACGGTCCGCGCGCCGGACTGGCGCACCTCGATCCCGGCCAGCAGCGCGAGCGGCACCGCGAGCAGGAAGAAAACCACCGCGAGCAATAGGACCAGGTGCTCGACCCGATCGATGTCACGACGCAGTGTGTTGCGCCCGAAACCGATGGTGCGGGCGAATCGCCAGATGTTCACGGCGATCTCATCGCGCAGCGTTCAACACCCGTCACCCTTGTCCGACAACGGGATTGTCCGGGTAACGCCAACAGAAGCCGGACCGACACCGGGGAGTGGCGCGAAGAATCAGGGATGCCGAATTCGACCAGTCCGGAATTCGGCACGACCACCGCCATCTGGCCCGGTTCTGGTGGGTCGACGACCCGACCGGCATGCACGGCGTGTGGTCACGAACGCAGGCATACCACTATCTCAGTGCCGGAACCGACCCGGTTTACGTCCGGTCGGGGCACAACACCGCCTTCGTCAAACCGTGTCGCCGGGACGGCACGGAATGGGTGCAGACGAATCCGGACGGAATTCTGCCGAACAATCTGCTGACCCTCGCCGAACGGCATGCGCACGGATTGCCGAACAGATAACCGGTCAGAGCAAGGTGCCGGACATGCTCGTCAGGAACGGCACCGGACCGGTGTTGCCGACCGCCACCGCACCCGGATGCGGCAGCCGCTCCGGTTTGCGGCCCCTGGTGGCCGGAAGGTGCTCGAAATGCCACCACTCGTTGTCGTAGCGGCGGTACAGGTCGTACTGGGAACCGTGCTCCTCCAGCCAGCGCGCGCCCTCCGTCGGCCGCACGTCCAGCGCGACGCCCTGTACGTGCATCGACTCGGCGGCGGGCAGCACCAGCAACCGGGCCGCGTAGACCGAACCCGCGCGGCGCACCGCCGCCTCGAACATCCGCTGCTGCACGCCCGCGTCACGGTGTCCGGAGGTCAGACCGATCAGCTGGTGGTCCCGCCAGAACGCCTCGGACCGGGCCCAGGTGAACGCGGCGCGCACCGAGGGGCGCAGCCCGTCGAGGTCCTCGCTCGGGAACCGCGCCGCGAGCGCCCACTGGCAGGCAACGTAACGAGCGCGGCCGGGTGCGCGCACATAGGCGACGGGCAGCAGTAACACGCCGAGCACGCGGGTCCCCGCGGCGAACATCCGGTCCCGCAGCGTGTCGGGAATGGCTCGATCGGTCATAGCGACCACCATTGCCGATCAATGTGCTACCCCGTCGCCAGCTGCGTCACAGGTGTGTACCAGGCGCGACTGTGACACAACCATGACACTGTACGGACGGAGCCAGGACAGGCCGCCGCCAAGATGGAGAGACATGTCCCGGGTATTGCTGATCGAAGACGACAAGGACGTCCGTGACGGGCTCGCGCTCGCACTGACCTGGCAGGGGCATACCGTGCGCGCGGTGGAAAGCGGCGAGCTGGGCCTCTCCGCGCTGGCCGACGACCCGACCGACGTGGTCGTGCTGGACCTGATGCTGCCCGGCATCGACGGGTTCGAGGTGTGCAGGCGGATCAGGGCGGACACGAACCTGCCGATCATCATGGTCACCGCGCGCAACGACGACCTCGACGTGGTCGGCGGCCTGGAAGCGGGCGCGGACGACTACGTGGTCAAACCCGTGCAGGCCAGGGTGCTGGAGGCGCGCATCCGCGCGGTGCTGCGCCGGGTGGGCACCGATGCCAGACCGGACGCGGAACCGTCTGCGGTCGCACGGCACGGCACGCTCGACATCGACCGCGCCGGTCTGGTGGTGAGCAAGCACGGCGGACCGATCAGCCTGGCGCCGACCGAACTGCGCCTGCTGCTGGAACTCTCCGCGGCGCCCGGCCGGGTGCTCAGCCGCCAGCAACTGCTCGAATCCGTGTGGGAGCAGGCTTACCTCGGCGATTCGCGGCTGGTCGACGCGTGCGTGCAGCGGCTGCGCGCCAAGATCGAGGACGACCCGGCCAATCCCCGGTACGTGCAGACCGTGCGTGGCTTCGGTTACCGGTTCGGACCGCTGTGATCCAGCGGGTCCTTGCGCCGATTCGCGGGTTGCGGGTGCGGTTGCTGCTCGGTTTCGCCGGCTTGTGCATCATCACCGCGACCCTGGTGGCGGGCGGCATGTACGTGTACGCGCGGCGGGTGATCCTGCAACAGGCGCAGGACAGCGCGGTGTTCGCGCTGACCAAGCAGATCAGGTCGGTCTACCCGTTGCACACCCTGCCGCCGAACCAGCAGAGCCTGGCGGTGATCCAGGACGGGCTCGTCACCAAGGACAGCTCGGTCCGCGTCGAGTACGGCAACCAGTCGGTGGGCAACCGCGATGCCGCGTCGCTGATCTCCGCTGACCTGCGCGCGGAGATCTCCAAGGGGCACGTCGCCTGGCAGCGCGTTGACTGGAGCGGCGCGCCGGGCCTGGTCGTCGGCACCGAGCTGATGGTCAAGGGCGCCAACGGCGACGTCCGATCGTCCGGTGTGGACGTTTTCGCGTTCTACGATCTGGGCGCCGAGGCGCAGAGCATCGCGCAGCTCGCCTACCTCGCGTGGGGCATCGGCGCGGTCGTGCTGGTGATGGCGATGCTGCTGGCCATCGCGGTGGCGCGCAGCGTGCTCGGACCCGTGCGCGAACTGCGTACGGCCGCCGGCCGGCTCGGCGCCGGTGAACTGTCGACCCGGGTGCCGGTGCGCGGTTCGGACGAGCTGGCCGAGGTCGCGCAGACCTTCAACAACACCGCGCAGGCGCTGGAGGGGCACGTCGTCGAGCTGCGCAGGATGGAAGCGGACGCGCGGCGGTTCGTCGCGGACGTGTCGCACGAACTGCGCACCCCGCTCGCCGCGATGATCGCGGTGGTCGACGTGCTCGACGAACAGGCCGCCCAACTGCCCGAGCTGACCGGCGAGGCGGTGCGGCTGGTCAGCCAGGGCACGCACAACCTGACCAGGCTGGTCAACGACCTGATCGAGGTGACCAGGTTCGACTCGGGCACGGCAGCGCTCGCGCTCGACGAGATCGATCTCGCAGTCGCGATCATGGCGACGCTGCGCGCTCGCGGCTGGAGCGGCGAGGTGCGTACCGACCTGCCCGGCGGCGTGCTGGCGCGGGTCGATCCGCGCAGGCTGGACGTGATCGTGGCCAACCTGGTCGGCAACGCGCTGCGGCACGGCGCGCCACCGGTGACGGTGCGGCTGCGCACCGAACCGGGCTGGCTGATCGTCGAGGTCGGCGACCACGGGCCCGGTCTGTCCGATGAGGTGCTGCCCAAGGTGTTCAACCGCTTCTACAAGGCGGACACCGCGCGCACCCGCTCCGAAGGCAGCGGTCTTGGCCTGGCGATCTCCTGGGAGAACGCGCGACTGCACCGGGGCAGCCTCGTTGCGGCGAACCAACCCGGTGGCGGCGCGCTGTTCACGCTCCGCCTGCCGCTGATCGAGGTGACCGAATGAGGCGACTGCTCGGGTTGGCGGTGTTGCTCGGGTTGGCGTGCGTCGGCTGCGGGGTGCAGCCCAGTGGCGTCATCCCCGGCGATCCCGCGCCGACCGGTCCGGTCAACGGCGTCACGCTCTACTTCGTGCGCAACGGCGAGGTGGTGCCGACGCTGCGCGCGACGGACACCGCGCTGACCCCGACCGAGGCGATGAACCTGCTGCTCACCGGTGGCGTCGACGACCAGGAACGGGCGGTCGGCCTGAGTACCGACCTCCCACCGGGCGCCGGGCCCGCGACCCTGACCAACGACGCCACCGGGACGACGCTCACCATCGCGGTCGATCCAGGCCCCCTGCGACCGGCCGCCAAGAACCAGCTGGTGTGCACCGCGCAGAGCGCGCTGGCACAGGAGTTCGCGACCACCTCGGTCGGCTTGTTCATCGTCGGACCGGACGAGCGCATCGGTCCCATGTCGCGGTGCCCGGTGATCGGCTGACACGCCGGTCCGGCGCGGGATAGTGTCGATGCCCGTGGACATTCGGGTTTTCGACGTCGATACGGCCGCTGCCAACGAACTCACCGACTACCACCGGTTGATCGTCGCGACCGCGGCGGACTCGTCCAGCGACGCCGCCACCGACTACGACTCGGTCATTGAACGAGCCCGGAGCAGGCACTCGGTGTTCGGTCCGCTCACCGGATGGGCCGCGCACGTCAACGGCACCCTGGTCGGTTTCGTCTCGGCGAGCCTGCCAGAAGACGTCAGCACCCATCTCGCGGTGGTGAGCGTCGTGGTGCACCCCGCGCACCGCGACCGCGGCGTCGGTACCGGCCTGCTGCGTCACGTCGCCGCCGAATGCCGCGCGCTGGGCCGGTCGGTGCTGGAAGCGTGGAACGTGCCGGTAGGCGAGGTGGGGGAGCGGTGGGCGCGGAACCGGGGGTTCGCCACCGTGAACACCACCAGGTACCACCGGCTGGCGATGTCCGAGGCCGACCCGGCCGCGTGGCAGGTCGACGCCCCCGCCGGGTATCACGCGGTGACCTGGGTCAGCGCCGCGCCGGAAGAACTGGTGGCCTCCTACGCGCACGCGGCCAACGCCATCCACGACGCCCCATTCGGCGAAGCCAACTTCGAGTTTCCACAGTGGACAGTGGAGCGGCTGCGCGCGGAAGAAGCGCGACTCGTCGAGTCGGGAGTGGTGCAGTGGGTGGTCGCCGCGGTGCGCGACGCGGACAGCGAGATCGCCGGTTTCACCGAACTGCAGCTGCGCCCCTGGCAGCCGGACACCGCCGTCGTCAACAACACCGCGGTACTCGAACAACACCGGGGCCACGGTCTTGGCGTGTTCGTGAAGGCGCGGATGAGCGCCTGGCTGCACGTGGAGCGGCCGGAGTACCAGTGGATCGTGACCAGCACCGCCGCGAGCAACGAACACATGATCAGAGTCAACGAGAGGATCGGCTTCCGGATCGAACTCACCGCGGTCGTCCTCAACGCCGAAATCGACTCGCTGTCCATTGCCGACCTGCGGTCGGGAGGAATTCGCTAACAAGCTGGTAAACCCCGGAGCAGGACCTGGAGAAGCAGGTCGAAACGCGGCGCGGGCTCGCCCCGGTCCCGCGCCTGCTGCTCCAACGGCAGCCAGTTGATGACGGATCGACTGAAGATGTACCAGTTCTGCACGGCGATCTCGGGTTCCAGTCCCGCGCTCTCGAACACCTCGACGACCCGCCCGCGTAACTGACCGAACGCGGCGGAGTGGTGCTCGTGCGGACCGGCGACATACGCCGCGTAACCCGGCACCGCCAGCAGTTCCCTGCGCATGCACCAGGCGAGGTCGGCCAGCCAGGTGCGCCAGTCACCGTCGACCGGGTCGCCGGTGGGCAGGCACCGCTCCATGACCACGTTGCTGACCAGGCCGAGCAGTTCCTCGCGGCTGGAGACCCACCCGTAGAGCGACGACTTGGCCACACCGAGGTGTTCGGCGAGCGCGTTCATGCTCAGCCGGGTCACCCCCAGATCCAGCGCCGCGCCCGCGATCGCGTCCCGGCTCAGCCGGGCGGGGCGACCGCGTTTCGGCTTCGGAGCCAGCGGCGTTGTCATGGCACGCACCATAGACGAAAGCGCAGCTCAGAATAACCGACCAGTGGTCGCGCCCACCCGGCTGAATTGACTCAGTTGGGGTTCTCCGCGTGGGTCAGCGTGCCCCAGCCGGTGAACAGGTTGTTGCTGCCTTCCGGCCGGTCCTGGTTGGTGAGCGTGCCGGTGTTGGTCATGACGTTGCCCAGCCGGAAGCTCATCGCGTTGTAGCCGACCTCGGTGACCGGACCGAGGCCCTTGGTGACCTTGCCGCCGCACAACCAGGACGGCACCGACGCGCCCAGTTCGTACTGCGCCTGGAACCCGAGCGCGTAGCGCAGCCGGGTGCCGATGTCGCCGGTGTACAGATCGGTGCCCTGGATCCGCGAGGTCTCCGCAACGTCCGAAATGGACGCGATGCCGTAGCCGGTGTGCACGAAGTCGCGGCAGGTCTCCTGGGTGAGCCCGTTGACGAAGGTGCTCTGTCCCTGCCAGTAGCCGACGATCTGCGCTGTCGTCGTCAACCCGCTACCGGGCACGGTCTTGGGCAGTGCGCCGTCGGTGCTCAGGTAGACGTAGGCGGGCACGCGCAGCATGAACTTGTTCATCGCCGTGTCGTAGTCGGTCTTGTCGTCCAGAAAGACCGAGATGCCGACCGCCGCCTCCATCATCACGAGTTCCCAGTTGCCGTTGCTGTTGCTGCCCTTGATCACCGTGGGGAGGTAGACGTTGCGCAGCATGGTTTCGAACCGCGACATGTTCGCCCAGCTGCCGGTGTAGGTGTAGCGGATCAGCTCACCGGCGCGCGCCCAGGACGAGCCGGCCCAGCCGGTCTGCAACGGCGCATTGCTGTTGGTGTGACTGGTGATCGTGTTCGACCAGGCGTCCATCAGCTTGATCGACTCCTGCGCGTATGCCGCGTTTCCGCTGATGTAGAAGGCAAGCGCGTCGGTGTACGCGGCGATCGCGTCCTCGCGCTCGTTGGTGCAGCCGATGTTCGGGTCCGAGTACGGTCCGCACTCGACCACCTGGTACGGCGACGGCTGGCGCGACAGCGAAGCATACGAACTGCTGATCATCGCGTTGTAGGCGGACGTCCACGGTTGCGCCTTGGCCGCAACCTTGGCTTTGACGAAGTCCAACTGTGCCTTGCTGTCCAACACTCCAGGGTGGACGAACGCGGCAGGCGCGAACGAAGTAGCGCTCGCGGTGCCGATTCCGCTCAACAGTGCGGATAACACGGCAAAGACGAGTACTAGCACGCGCACGCGACGACGAGCGGGCATGGCTCTCCTCCGACAGTACCCCCATGGCTGTGATCCGGATCACCGATGACTCTTCGAGTGTCATGGTCTGGACCATGCCGGGGCAAGAGGTGGCCATTACCCATTCTTTGACAGCTTGAATGCTGCCCGCAGTGTGAATCTGTTCAGCGGGCTGAATCAGCTGGTCAGGTCGACCCGGATCGTGAGCAGGTCTGTGCCCAGCGCGCGCACCGCCGAACTGTTCCCCCTTGGCAGGCTCGCCAGCCGTGCGACGGCGTCGTCCTCGTCGAGCAGGGTCGCCACACCCGCGCGCCACTGGCCGTCCAGCCGAACGCGCACCTGCGGGTTCGCCAGGATGTTGCGCACGTACTGGGACTGCCGGCCGTGCTCGGACACGAACCAGAACGCGTCGCCCGTGACGGCGCCGCCGATCGGCGTGTGCCTCGGCTCGCCGGAGGACCGGCCGGTCGTCTCCAGCAGGATCTGTTTCGGCGATTTGCGTGCCATCGGGTTCACCACGGCCCGCTGCAGCGCGGTGACCGCACGGAACTTCAACTGCGAGAAACTCGGCATAACAGACCTTCACCTTCCGCCGTCACCGATCCTAGAACCGGCGCGGTCTGGTCTCGATCCAGACCCGTCATCCTGCGGATCAGTGCTGCTGTCAACTGTTGATGAGACGTTGTGGCTGAGAGGGCTCCCACTTGCGATTCAGAAGCCCGCGCCTTGCTTGACACCGCTGTGACCTCAGCGCAATCTCTCCCTGAGAGCGCTCTCACGCATCCTTCGCCGATGTCGTCGAACGGAAGGGACACTCATGACCACCTCACCCTGGCGCCGTCGCGCGCGCTTGTTACCCAGGGGCCTACGCGGCCCGATCACTCTGCTGAGCGCAGTTGTCGCGGTGCTCGGCATCCTGCTCGTTCCCGCCGCCACCTCGGCCGCCCCGCAGGCCGAGAACCCGTTGCCGGAGAACGGGTGGACCGCCAGTTCCAACACCAACTCGCCCGCCGGTGACGCGCCAGCCAACGCGATCGACGGCAACGTCAACACCAGGTTCTCCTCCGAGGCGCCAGAGGCGCCCGGCATGTGGTTCCAGGTCAACCTCGGTGCCAGCCAGACGTTCAACCAGATCCAGTTGAACGCGGGCCCGTCCACCACCGACTACGCCGCCGGCTACAACGTCGAGGTGTCCGCGAACGGTTCGACGTTCACCAGTGTGACGACCGGTACCGGCACGTCGTCCCCACAGACGATCAGCTTCGCCACCCAGACCGCGCAGTACATCCGCGTCGTGCTCACCGCGTCCACCCAGACGCCCTGGTGGTCGATCGCGGAATTCACCGTCTACACCAGCGGTTCGAGCTCGGGCACGGAGAACCCGCTGCCGACCACCGGCTGGGCCGCGAGCTCCAACACCAGCTCGGCGGCCGGTGACGCGCCAGCGAACGCGATCGACGGCAACGTCAACACCCGGTTCTCCTCCGGCGCGGCGCAGGCCCCCGGCATGTGGTTCCAGGTCAACATGGGTTCGACGCAGAGCGTCAACCAGATCGAACTGAACGCCGGTTCGTCCACAACGGACTACGCGGCAGGGTACAACGTCGAGGTGTCCGCCAACGGTTCGACGTTCACCAGCGTCGCGACCGGCACCGGCACGTCCTCCCCGCAGATCATCACCTTCGCCGCGCAGAACACCCAGTACATCCGCGTCCTGCTCACCGCGTCGACCCAGACCCCGTGGTGGTCGATCGCCGAGTTCACCGCGTTCACCACCGGCACGGTGACCACCCCGCCGCCCACCGGCGGTGAACCGCCCGCCTCGTTCTGGGGCGACACCGGCAGCATCCCGGCCGCGCACAACGTGGTCGAAGTCAAGATCGCCAACCAGACCAACGGGCAGTACCCGGACAGCCAGGTGTACTGGAGCTTCAACGGCCAGACCGAGTCGATCGCGCAGCAGCCCTACATCGACATGCCCGCGAACTCCGCCGGCCGGATGTACTTCTACCTCGGCTCGCCGAACAGCCAGTACTACGACTTCATCGAGTTCACCGTCGGCCCGTCGTCGATCAACGTGGACACCACCCGCGTCGACCGGTTCGGGTTGAAACTCGCACTGCTGCTGCACGGGCACGACGGCTCCGACCAGGAGGTCGGCGAGAACTACGCCACCTTCCAGGAGAGCAGGACCGCGACCTTCACCCGGTTCCAGAACTCGGTGCCGAGCCAGTTCAAGGAACTCGCCACCGACCAGGCGCCCTACGGCATCCCGTCGCCCGGCAACGACACGGCCTTCCAGCCCGGTGGCGCGTACGCGAGCTACTTCACCAGCTACGCCGCGGCCAACGGCGACAGCAGTGACTCGACCGCGCAGATCTTCGGCTGCGGCGGCACGCTCTCCGCGAACCCGAACCTGTGCGCGGGCCTGAACCGGCACGTCGCGCAGCTGCCCGCCGCGCAGCAGTCCAACCCGGCCAACTTCTACCTGGCCGCGCCCGCCAACTACTACGCCCAGTTCTGGCACCAGAACGCGATCAATGGCATGCAGTACGGCTTCCCGTACGACGACGATGCCGGTCAGTCCTCGGACATCTCGGGGAACAACCCGCAGTACATGGTCGTCGCAGTCGGCTGGTGAGAAGGAGTACACATGTGGACCTCCGCTAGACGAGCCGCACTCGCGACCGGCATCTTACTTGTAGTCGCGACAACAATCTCGACGCCGACAGCATCTGCCGCGCCCGCCGACGTGCCTGCCGCTCCCGCCGGTTTCACCACCACCTGGAGCGACGACTTCAACGGCGCCGCGGGCTCCGCCCTGGACACCGGGGCGTGGCGCTACGACACCGGCACCGGCTTCGGCACCGGCGAGATCGAAACCATGACCAACAGCACCAGCAACGTCTACCTCGACGGCAGCGGTCACCTGGTGCTCAAGGCGCTGCACTCGGGCACCGACCCGAACAGCGGCTGGACCTCCGGCCGGATCGAAACCCAGGCCGACGGGTTCGGCGCGCTGCCCGGCGGCGTCGTGCGCATCCAGGCGTCCATCCAGCAACCCAACCTGACCACGGCCAACGGCGCGGGCTACTGGCCCGCGTTCTGGATGCTCGGCAGCCCGCTGCGCGTCGGCGTGCCCTGGCCGGGTTCCGGCGAGATCGACGCGATGGAGGACATCAACGCGCGCAGTTCCGAGTTCGGCACGCTGCACTGTGGCGTCGATCCGGGTGGCCCGTGCAACGAGGGCACCGGCATCGGCAGCGGTGAACGGGCCTGCTCCGGTTGTCAGACCGGATATCACACCTACGCGGTGGAGATCGACCGGTCGACGTCGCCAGAGCAGATCCGCTGGTACCTGGACGGCAACAACTTCTTCACCCTCAACTCCACCCAGGTCGACGCGGCCACCTGGGCCAACGCCGTGGATCACAGTTTCTACGTGATCTTCGACCTGGCCATCGGCGGTGCCTTCCCGGCCGCCTACGGCGGTGGCCCGAACGCGGCGACCGCGTCCGGCGGTTCGCTGAACGTCGACTACGTGGCGGTCTACAACAAGGCGCCCGCCGCCAACGCGAACCTCGGTACCGACATCGCACAAGGCAAGCCGACCACCGCGTCCTCGGCGGAGAGCACCACCTTCCCGGCGTCCAACGCGACCGACGGCGACATCACCTCGCGGTGGTCCAGCGGGTTCAGCGATCCGCAGTGGCTACAGGTGGATCTCGGCCAGAGCTACGCCATCACGCACGCGACGCTCGTCTGGGAGGCGGCCGCGGCATCGGCCTACCAGATACAGACGTCGACCGATGGCAGCAACTGGACCACGATCTACTCCAACAACAACACCCCGCAGGACATCCAGGACATGAACCTGTCCGGCACCGGGCGATATATCCGGGTTTACGCGACAAGCCGCGCGTCGCAGTGGGGTGATTCGATCTACCAGTTCAGCGTGTACGGCACGCCGAGCTCCGGTGGCGGGAACGGCAACCCGACCCTGCTGTCCCAGGGCCACACCGCGACCGCGTCCTCCGTGGAGAACGCGAGCTTCCCGGCCGCCAGCGCGGTCGACGGCAACACCGGGACGCGGTGGTCCAGCCAGTTCAGCGATCCGCAGTGGCTGGCAGTCGACCTCGGCGCGACGCACACCATCAACCAGGTGGTGCTGAACTGGGAGGCGGCCTACGCGACCGGCTACCAGATCCAGACCTCCACCGACGGCACCAACTGGACCACCGCCTATTCGACGACCACCGGAACCGGTGGCGTGCAGACGGTGCCGGTGTCCGGCTCCGGACGATACGTCCGCATGTACGGCACCGCCCGGTCGACCCAATGGGGCTACTCGCTCTGGGAGTTCCAGGTTTACGGCAGCTGATCAACCCGGCCTGGCGCCCCGAAGTAAATTTCGGGGCGCCAGGCTACCGCCATTCGACTGACGCCGTTACTGCTTTCGAGAAACTCCGCTGACTTTGCGCCTCACCGGCACCGAACAACGGCCGGACACGTCCCAGTGCGGGTAACGTCATATGCCGCGAACGGGGCAGCTTCGCAGCAGCCAGTAGGAGGAATTTCCACCATGACACAGGGTCCCGGCGAGAGCGCCGACGCCGACTACCTGCGGCGAACACTGGTCCATCGCCCGGTCGAGTTGTATTTCGACGAATCGGTCACGCCGCGCAGTCTGTTTTTGCTCTGGTTGCGCGCCGCGCTGATCACCGGCCCGTTCTTCTTCATCTCTCTTTTGCTCTACACACTTCTCTCACTGGCCAGCGGCCTCGCCGGCGCGGGCGGTGACGAACAAAGCGGCAGTGGTGGCGGTGCCGCGATCCTGTTCGTGGTCATGATCATCTCGTTCATCGCCTTCTGGCTGATCCTGTTCCTGACCAGGTTGCAGGAGCCGATCAGCGAATGGCACGTGCTGCTCGCCGACCGTGCGGCCGCGGCCGAGTCGGTGTACAACGTGATCGTCGGGCGTTCGCGCGACCGCAGCCTGCCGCTGTACCCCTACACCCGCAGGCTGCCAACGAGTTTCGGCCCGGTCAGCAACCGGCTCGTGCTCGTCGACGGGCACTACGAGGCGTTCATCACCGTGTTCCCCTACGGCAGCGGCCTCTACCTCGGCTGGACCATGTGGCGCTCGCGGCGCGGCGCGCACCTGATCGGCCGCTACCTCGGTGACATCTTCCGTGGCATGTCCGGCCAGCTTGACCCGGTCGCCAGGATGCTGCGCACCGAACAGGCCCGCGCCATGCGCGAAGCCGTGCACGCGGTCTGCCGCGAAGGGCTCTCCGTCGCGGTCGAGCAGACCGAGGTGCCGGACAGTTACGCGTTCCCGCAAGGGCTTCCGCCGGTCGAGACGCTCGCGGTCCCCGGTCCGGGCTCGTTCGGCGTGCCCTCGCCGGTCCCGTCGCCCATCCCCACTCCGGTTCCGCAGCAACCGCCGCTTCAGTGACCGAAAACGGCATCCTCTCCGCGGGCAGTCCGGGGAACTGGTGGGCCTGGGCCGGTGCGCACCTCGCACCGGCCAAGGCACCGCCCGCGCCCGCACCGGTTTCGCCAGACCCGGCGTCCCTTGGCGGGCAACACTTCTCCGGCTCGGCGCACACCGTGTTGCAGAGCCGCGACATCCACGGCAACGTCGTGGTCAACGTCGGTGCCCGGCACGGCGCCCCGCCCGACCTGGTGCCGTGGCTCGGCGCGGTCTGGCAGAACTGCGTCGATGCCGGTGCCAGCGTGGAACTGCGGCTGCTCAACAGCTCCGAGCGCACCCTGTCCGCGTACCTGCTCTGCCGGGTCGGCGCGCCGGACCAGTCGATCGCGCTCGGCACCGCCGCCCGGCTGCGCGGCACGCTGCCCGGCGGTCTGCCGCGGTTGACCGCAAAACCGGTGCTCGACCAATCGCGGCTGAGCGCCGTGCTGGAGCCGTTCGTGCCGCACCAGCACGGCATCGTGGAGATCCGCAAACGACTCACCGCCGCGCACCCCACCCGCCGCGACGCCCGCCTGCCCGTGCTCGCCGCGGTCACCCCGTTGACTGGTGGCGCCACCTCCTGGCAGGAGATCTGGGCGACCCTGGCCGCGTTTCCCGCACCCGCCCTGCTTTCCGTGCGCCTACAGCCGTTCCGGGTCGGTCCCGGCCTGCGCGCCCGCCTGGAACTGTGGTCCGACGAATTCGCTCGACTGGCGGTTCCCGGCACGCCGGTCAACCCGACCTGGCCGGAACGACCGCCGCCCGACCGGTTCGCCGTGCCCGCCGCGCCCCTCTACGCGTCCGCGCTACAGCGCTACACCGAACTGGCGTTCGAGATCCGGGTATCGCTGGCGTCCTCGGTCGCCATGTCGAACGATGCCGCGCAGCTGCTGGCCAGCACCATCTCCCCGGCACGGCCCGGTGCCGGCTTCACCGGGGACGCGCCGGTGATCATCCGGCCGCGCACGCCAGAGCACGCGATGGTCGCGTGGCGCAACATCACCGTGCTCAGCGCTGACCCGATCGGCCCAATCGCACCAGCGGGATTTACCGACGATGCCATTGGCGACGTGGCCCGCGCATTGACCACCATCGCCGATATTCACGAAGCCGCGTCAGTATTTCGCCCGCCTTATCCCATCGAGGGATCCCCGACGCGCTTCGCGGGCTAGCGTCCACCGACAGAATTACCCACATTCGATACCTAGTGGGACCGCATACAAGACCGCCATTCTCGGTGTTCCTGCCATCACCCTTTCGAGGTGGGGTGGCCCCTGAATAGCGGATCGTCTTTCCCGGCGTCCACTGCCACGCTCGGTTGTGCGCCGGACAGCGAACCGCGCGCCGCAAAAGAACCAGCGACGGTCAGGAACCTCGATGAACGTCTCGGTACACCGGCACCACCCCTTATCGAAACGCTGAATTCACTTCCCCAGCTCGCCATCGGCGAATTGTCGAATTCCCGGCAGGTCTGACGCGATACCCCGGGGTGTCGTCGTGCCATCCGCAGAAGGAGCAAGCTGCATGTCCATCCACCAACCTGTGCTGCGCACTGCCTACCAGCGTTCGATCGCGACGTACTGGAACAACGAAAAAGACCCGGTCAACCTGCGGCTCGGTGATGTGGACGGTTTGTACCACCATCACTACGGCATCGGTGACTACGACCCGGCCGTGCTCGACGCGCCAGCCGAGATCCGCGACGACGTGATCATCGCAGAGCTGCACCGGCTGGAGACCGCGCAGGCCGACGTGCTGCTCGACCACCTCGGCGACATCAAACCCGACGACCACCTGCTGGACTCGGGTTGTGGGCGCGGCGGCACGTCCATCATGGCCAACCAGCGCTTCGGTTGCTACGCCGACGGAATCTCCATCTCCGAGCAGCAGGTGGAGTTCGGGAACGGCCAGGCCGCCCGGCGCGGCGTTGCCGATCGGGTCAAGTACCACTTCCGGAACATGTTGGACACCGGGTTCGAAACCGGCTCCATGAACGCCATCTGGAACAACGAAAGCACCATGTACGTCGACCTGCGTGAACTGTTCGCCGAGTACTCCCGGCTGCTCACCCCCGGCGGGCGATACGTCACCATCACCGGTTGCTACAACGACGTCACCGGCGGTCGCTCGCGCGCGGTCAGCCAGATCGACCAGCACTACATCTGCAACGTCCACTCGCGCGGGGAGTACTTCGCCGCGTTGGCCGCGAACAACTTCGTGCCGATCAACGTCGTCGACCTGACCGCGGCGACCATCCCGTACTGGGAACTGCGCGAGAAGTCCTCGGTCGCGACCGGCGTCGAGGACCCGTTCCTGACCGCCTATCGCGAAGGCAGCTTCCACTACCTGCTCATCGCGGCCGACCGGATCTGACCAACAACGGGGAGTTTGACCAGTCATGACCGAGACACTCGAACCAGGCGCCGACAACCCTCAGCTCTCCCTCGGTACCGCGGCGGCGCGCAACCTCGCCACCACCACCAAGTCCGTGCCACAGATGCAGGGCATCAGCTCGCGCTGGCTGTTGCGCGTGCTGCCGTGGATCGAGGCGAAGGGCGGCGTCTTCCGGGTCAACCGGCGGCTCAGTTACACGGTCGGCGACGGCCAGATCGAATTCGTCACCACCGGAGCCGAGGTTCGGGTGATCCCGGCCGAACTGTGCGAACTCCCACTGCTGCGCGGTTTCGACGACCAGGACGTGCTGACCACGTTGGCAGGCCGGTGCATCCAGCACGAGTACGGCCCCGGTGAGGTGATCACCACCGAGGGGCAGGGCGCGGACACGGTGTTCCTGATCGCGCACGGCAAGATCAACCAGATCGGCGCAGGCAAGTACGGCGCGGAGACCGTGCTCGCGTCGCTCGCCGACGGCGACTACTTCGGCGAGGACAACCTGGTCGACGCCGACGCCACCTGGTCCTACACCGCCAAGGCGGTGACCAGCGTGATCGCGCTGACCCTCGCCCGCGCCGACATCCAGTCCCTTGTGGACTCGTCGCCCGCGCTGCGTGAACAGCTGGTGTTGTTCCAGGCCAACGAGGCCCTGGGCAGCACCAGCGACGACGGCGAAGCCAGCATCGCGATGTCCTCCGGCCACAGCGGCGAAACCGAGCTGCCCGGCACGTTCGTCGACTACGACTCGGCCCCGCGCGAGTACGAGCTCAGCGTCGCGCAGACCGTGCTGCGCGTGCACAGCCGCGTCGCCGACCTCTACAACGAACCGATGAACCAGACCGAGCAGCAGTTGCGGCTGACCATCGAGGCGCTGCGCGAACGCCAGGAACACGAACTGGTCAACAACCGCGATTTCGGCCTGCTGCACAACGCCGACTTCAGCCAGCGCGTCCCGACCCGCTCCGGACCGCCGACCCCGGACGACTTCGACGACCTGCTCGCCATGGTGTGGAAGGAACCAACCGTGTTCCTCGCGCACCCGCGCGCCATCGCCGCGTTCGGCCAGGAATGCAGCAAACGCGGCCTCTACCCGGAGAACGTCGACTTCAACGGCCACCAGGTGCCCGCATGGCGCGGCGTGCCGGTGTTGCCGTGCAACAAGATCCCGATCACCGAGCAGCGCACCAGTTCGGTCCTGCTGATGCGCACCGGCGAGGACAACCAGGGCGTCATCGGCCTCACCCAGACCGGCATCCCCGACGAGTACCAGCCCGGCCTGTCGGTCCGGTTCATGAACATCAACGAGAAGGCGGTCATCTCCTACCTGGTCAGCGCCTACTACTCGGCCGCGGTCATGGTCCCGGACGCGCTGGCCGTCCTCGAACACGCTCAGCTGGGCGTGTGAGCGCATGACCGACACCCTCGAACCCACCCAGCTCTCCCTTGGCACGGCGGCGGCGCGAAAACTCGCCTCCACCACCAAGTCCGTGCCGCAGATGCAGGGCATCACGCCCCGCTGGCTGCTGCACCTGCTGCCGTGGAAAGACGTCAAGGGCGCCAACTATCGGGTGAACCGCAGGCTCACCTACGAGGTCGGCACCGGCAAGGTCGAGTTCCTGCAGGAAGGCGACCGGGTGCGCGTCATCGCGCCCACCCTGCGCGAACTGCCGCTCTACCGGGGCTTCGACGACGACGAGGCGCTCACCGCGATGGCCGAGGGCCTGGTGCAACACGACTATGAACCGGGCCAGGTGATCGTCGAGGCGGGCAGTCCCAGCGTTGAGGGCTTCCTGCTGGCCTACGGGAAGGTCAACAAGGTCCAGACCGGCAAGTACGGTGACGAGGTCGCGCTCGGCACCCTCGCCGACGGGGAGTACTTCGGTCAGCAGATGCTCGCCGAATCCCCGCCACCGTGGGAGTACACGGTCAAGGCGCTCACCCGGTGCACGACGCTGAGCATGCCCTCCGACGCCATGCGGACCCTGCTGGACCGCTCACCGTCGCTGCGCGCGCACATCGAACGCCTGCGGGAAAGCTCGGAACTCGCACAGAACCGGCACGGCGAAGCCTCGATCTCCCTGGCCTCCGGTCATATCGGCGAAGCGGTCCTGCCCGGCACCTACGTCGACTACGAGGCATCCCCGCGCGAGTACGAACTGGCCGTCGGACAGACCCTGCTCCAGGTGCACACCAGGGTCGCCGACCTCTACAACGGCCCGATGAACCAGCTGGAACAACAGGTCCGGCTGACCGTCGAAGCCCTGCGGGAGCGGCAAGAGCACGACCTGCTCAACAATCCCGACTTCGGCCTGCTGAACAACGTCGCCTACAAACAGCGGCTGCAAACCAGATCAGGCCCACCCACCCCGGCAGATCTCGACGAGCTCGTGTCCCGGCGGCGCAAGACCAGGTTCTTCCTGGCCCACCCGAAGACCATCGCCGCGTTCAGCCGCGAATGCAACGCGCGCGGCATCTACCCGGCGACCACGGTCGTGGAAGGCAGGCGGGCGATCTCCTGGCGCGGAATCCCGTTGCTGCCCAGCGACAAGATCCCGATCAGCAAGTCCAACACCTCGTCCATCCTCGCCATGCGCGTCGGCGAAGAGGACCACGGTGTCATCGGCCTGACCCAGACCGGCCTGCCCGACGAACGTGAACCGGGCCTGTCCGTCCGCTTCGCCGGGATCTCCGAGAAAGCGATCATGTCCTACCTGGTCAGCGCCTACTACTCGGTCGCCGTCCTGGTTCCGGACGCGCTCGGCGTGCTGGAGGACGTCGAACTGTAGTCAGCCGATCGCGGCGCCGTCTCCGGGGAGCGGCGCCGCGATCGGTCCACGTTCGCGCGTCCCGCCGAGCAACACCGTCGTCCGATCGATCACGGGCCCGGTGAAGCTTTCCGGCGGCTCCGGCTGCCAACTGCGCCCCGGCGCGCCCCACCCGCGCGTCAGCAGCATCTGCTTCGCCTCGTCGGCGGGCTCGCCGGTCAACCGATCCAGGTAGAGCAGTCCGTCCAGGTGATCGGTCTCGTGCTGGAAACAGCGCGCCAGCGTGCCAGTGCCGTGCACCGTGATCGCGTTCCCGTCCAGGTCGAACCCGGTCACCGTGGCATGGGTGCCGCGCGCCGTCAGAAACCGCTCGCCCGGCACCGACAGGCACCCCTCGTCGCCGTTCTCGTCGAAATCGGTCGCATGCACCGTCGGATTGACCACGGTCCCGATGTGCCAGCCGCCGTCCGCGTCCGAGCAGTCGTAGACGAACACCCGCAGAGCCAC
>DASXOJ010000287.1:0-81698 GCA_036494465.1 Pseudonocardiaceae bacterium | reverse complement strand
GGCAGCGGTTCCGGGTCGGTGACGTCGAGGGCGGCGCGCAGCCTGCCGCTGTTCAACTCGGCGACGAGCGCGTCGGTGTCCACGACCGGGCCGCGGGCCGCGTTGACCAGGATGGCGTTGTCGGCCATGCGGGCCAGGAACGCTGCGTCGACCATGCCGGTGGTTTCGGTGGTGAGCGGCACCATCAGCACCACGACGTCGTAATCGCCGAGCAGCTGCGGCAGTTCGTCCAGGCCGCGCACGCCGTCACGCGCACGCCTGCCGACCAGGGTCGACGTGGCGTCGAAGGTGTCCAGCCTGCGGACCAGCTGTTCACCGAGGTCACCGGCGCCGACGATGAGCACCCGCTTGCCCTGCAACGTGTCGGTGCCGCCGCCGCTGGTGACCCAGTCGTGCACCCACTTGCCCTCACCCTGCGCCTGCGCGAACGGACCGAACTCGCGGTAGATGTACAGCAGCGCGCCGATGACCCATTCCGCGGTGCTGCCGCCGTGCGCGCCCCGGCAGATGGACAGCTTCACACCGGCGGGCATCCTCGGGATCCAGTTTTCCGCGCCTGCCGACAGCAGTTGCACGAAGTCCAGGTCGGGTAGGTCGTCGAGCAGCTTGGTGGCGTCGGTGCCGGAGAGGAACCCCGGTACCAGCACGGTCGCCTTCTCGCCGCCGGGCGGCAGCGGCTTGCCCGGCTCGTACTGGATGGCTTCGACCCCGTCGACGCCGGCCAGCGCGGCGACGCCCGTTTCGTTGGGAACCAGAACTGTGATGGTCACAGGCTCACACGGTAATTTACCGGCCCCCAAAATGAAGGCCCGCCCCCTCCGGACACCACTCACCCACGCATCACGCCGGGCCGCCTAGGCTGGATGTCGTGTCTGTCCTGCGTCGCGCGCCGTTCGCCGCCCGGTCGTCCCGGCGGCTGGTCACGGGCGCGCTGGCGCTGGGGGCGGTCGCGGTGCTGGTGTCGGGGTGCGCGGACTTCTCCAGCGCGGCCGCGCCGACGACCTGGTCCCCCGCGCCGAACCTGGCGCCCGAGGCCGGACCGAACCCGCAGTTGCCTGGCGAAAGCGGCGGCGCGGGCGGATCGAGCGGCCAGGGCAGCGGGCAGAACGGTGGCCAGCAGAATCCGGCTTCGGTACCGCCGCCGCAGGGTTGCAAGGACTTCCACCAGGAGGTCATCGCGACCTGTCTTGGCCCGGTCGCCGCGGTCGCGTTGCTGCCGGGCACGGAGTCGAATCCGGTCGCACTGGCCGCGCAGCGCACCTCCGGTGCGATCGTGCGGGTGCAGGCCGGGCAGCAGCCGCAGACGGTGGCGAACCTGCCGGTCGACTCGTCGGCAGACGGGGGCCTGACCGGCCTGGCGCTGTCCCCGAGCTACGCCACGGACCAGCTGATCTTCGCCTACATCACCACGCCCACCGACAACCGGATCGTGCGCATCGCGCCCGGTGACACACCGAAACCGATCCTGACCGGGATCCCGCGCGGCAGCACGGACAACCGGGGCGAGCTGACGCTGGATCACAAGGGCGCGCTGCTGGTCGCGACCGGCGACGCGGGCGACCCGCAGGCGGCGAAGGACCCGAACTCGTTGGCGGGCAAGGTGTTGCGGATCGACGTGAACGGGCAGCCCGCACCGGGCAACCCGAATCCGTCGTCGACCATCGTCGCGTCCGGACTGACCGATCCGGGCGGGGTGTGCAGTTCCGCGGACGGTTCGCGGGCCTGGGTGACCGACCGGACCAAGACGCAGGATGTGCTCTACAAGCTCAACGTGGGCCAGCCGCTGGGCACCGCCGCCTGGACCTGGCCGGACAAGCCGGGTGTTGCCGGCTGTGTGTCGTTCCCGAATTCGGTCATGGTGGCCACGTCGACCGCAGGCAACGTACAGAGCCTGTCGATCAACGCGGACGGGTCGTTCGCGGGTTCGCCGCAGGTGGCGTTGACCGGCGCGGCGGGCTATGGCCGGTTGGGCGGGTTGGACCTGGTCGGTACCACCGCGGCCATCGCGGGCACGGTGAACAAGGACGGTGGCCAGCCGGTGTCCAGTGACGACCGGGTGGTGTTGATCCTCGGCGCGTCCAGCCAGGGTGGCGGCCAGGACTGATACCGCGACCGTTGCCGGGGTTGCCGTCAGTCGCAGATCTGCTTGGCGGTCGCCGCGGGAATGTCGTCACACACGTCCGTGCCCCCGTCTTTGGCGATCCAAGCTCCGTTCTCGTACTTGAACAGGACGCTTCCCCCGTCGAGGTCGTTGGAGAAGCCCGCGACGGCCCAGGGCGTCGCGCATTTGATGTTGTGCAGACCCTTGCTGTCGATCGCCAACGCGCTGGAAATCTGCTCGTTCGCCTTGAGCACGGCGTCCAGCGTGGCTGCGGTGGCCGAGGCGCAGGCGTCGGTCGGCGTGCTCTCGGTGGGCTGCCCGGATTCGGCAGCCTGAGCGGCGGTCGTCGCCGGACTGGTGGTCGTCGATGCGGTCGTAACCTGGCCACCACCCGAGGAGTTCTGTTGACCAGTGCAAGCCGACAGGACGAGTGCCGCCCCGACGACAGTTCCGATCCCGGCACTAACCCGCGCGACACGACCAAGTAATGACATTTTCGCCCTTTGAGATCCTCGGCGGCCCGTTGCCGCCCTCCATGTCATCAAGACGTCCGGCGGTACTTCCTGTTGCGCGCCGAATGTCACGGTCGGATCTCGTACCGTCCCGGCGACCGGCAAGCACCGGCCGCCGGGACTGATCAACCGAACCCCTCGGTCAGTCTGTAAGGGACAGCAGCGCGAACACGCCGCCGATGACAGGGCGGGCCTGGAAGCCGACCTGGCGACCGGAGATCGTGTCGTACCAGTCCGAGAACGGCACCCGCGACGTCGTGAGGTTCGCGAAGTCGTAGACGTCCTCGATCAGGTGCTGGCTGATCTGCTTGTTCTTGCGCTGCCAGGCCGCGGTCCACAGTTCCCAGTCGGTCTTGGTGTAGGAGTGCCGCAGATCGAGCGGTACGCCGTACTGGTTCTCATGGGCCAGGTACCACTTGGCTTCCTGGTTCGTGATCGACGCGGGGATCAGGTTGGTACCGAGCAGGGCATCCGGGTAGCCGTTGTACTTGAGGCTCCAGGTGCTCGCCTGGTCGTAGGCGAGTTTGAGGTTGGTGCCGCTGGTGTCCTGGGCCTTGCTCACCCACTGGGTGATGTAGCTCTGGGCGGTGGACAGGTAGCTGGCCGCGTCGGCGGAGTTGCCTGCCGCCTTGGCGATCTGGCTGAACGCGCCGATGCCGATGATGCCCTTCAGCGCGAGGTTCACGCTGTGCGCGATGAACCCGGTGAAGTCGTCGGTCTGGTTCTGGTAGCCGGGGTCCAGCGCGTTGCCGACCAGATAGTCGGCCCACTGTTTGAAGATCGGGTAGTGGGTACCGGCCCAGGCGCTGGCCTGCGCCTTGGGGATGCGGGCGAGGTAGGCCGCGGACAGGATCAGGATGTTCGCGGTCTCCTCGACCGGCATGTCTTCTTCGTTGCCGTCGTTGTGGCCGTCGGCGTTCGGGTAGTGCGAGCCGAGGTCGTGTTCGCAGAACACCTTGGGCCAGCCGCCGTGTTCGGCGTACTCGATGACCGGGGCGATCAGCAGGCCGAGGTAGTTCGGGTCGAGGTAGGTGAACACCGGCGTACCTGGGTACGTGACGTCCACTGTGGACACATTGCCGTCGCTGGAGATCTCCTTGAGGAAGACCCACGGCTCGCCGTCGCGCAGGATGAGCTCGGTCGCGCCGTACGCCTGGCGCAGCGCGAGCGCGCACAGCGCAGCGTACTTGGCGCCACCTGCCGCCGTCGCTTCGGACTTGATCTTGTTGTCCAGCTTGGTGGAGCGGGTCGTGGCGGCCGCGAAGTCGCTGTGGAAGAAACCGGCCATGGCCTGCCAGGACTGCCAGTACGCGGTCCACAGCGGAGCGAGGCCGGTGCCGAGGTAGCTGACCGCCGGGTTGCGGATGTGCCCGATGGACACCACCAGCGGCTGGGTCGCGGCACGCACCGAACCGAGTTGGACGTTGAGGCCCAGCACCGGCCAGCGGTTGTTGACCGCGCGCGGCATGTCCTGGTCGACCACGTTGCCGAGCACGCCGGAGCCGACGGCCGCGCCGCGCACGAGCTGGTCCTCGCCGATCTGCCAGGTCAGACCTGGTCGGTCGGCGGTGTTCCAGATGACAGTGCCCCAGGTGGCCATATCGCCGTTCTCGGCGAGCTCGACGGGGGTGGCGGGCGTGATGGACAGCGAGCGCACGCCCGCGTTGTCCTCGGCGGCCCAGTTGACCTGGGTGCTGGTGTCGTTGGCCGACCACTCGCCGGAGATGTCCATGTAGACGTTGACGTCGTGCGCCTTGCCGTCCGCACTCGACGCCACGATGGACACATAGGACAGTGGCATGGACTGTCTGCGCACGTCACCGGGTTCGACCGGGGACAGGAACGTGACGACGAGTTTTACGCCGCCGCCGGTCAGGGTGAAGATGGACTTGGTCGAGGTGATGGTCAGGTCGGTCTGGGTCATCGCCTGCAAGGCGGGCTGGTTGGCAAGCTGCGGGATGCCCATGAACACGTAGGACGTGCCGTCGATGCGTGCGATGCCGGTCATCGCCGTCACGTGGCCGGTCCAGAAGGTGGCCCACGAACCGGGCAGCGTGTCGGCGGTGAGCCAGGAGCTCAGGTACGGCGAGCGCACCGCCAACGGGGTCGCGGGTGGACGGATCGGGTTGAACGTGGATGCGACAAACGGTTGCGCGGTCGTTGCGGATGCCTGGCCCGCGAGCAGCGGCAGCGCGGCCAGGGACAGACCCGCTGCCGAGGACAGCTTCAGCAGGTCGCGGCGGGACAAACCAGTTCGACGTTCCTCACTCAATTGACACTCTCCAGTGCAATTACGAGGTCGCGCAAATAGGACTGCTCGGCTCGCCCTACTTGCGCGACCTCTATGTGATTCGGCGTGCTCGACTGAGATAGGTCTGCAACAACACGACGACGGCCAGGAAGGCGCCGTTGACCGCCATGGACGCGGACGAGCCGTACTGCGAGATGTACTGGCCGATCAGGTTCTGGATGACGGCGAGCAGCAGCACGCCCGCCGTTGTGCCGATGACCGAACCGGCGCCGCCGGAGAGCAGCGTGCCGCCGATGACGGTGACCGCGATCGCGGTGAGTTCGTAGCCGACGCCGATGGCGGTGACGCCGGAACCGAGCCGGGAGGCGTTGAGCAGCCCGGCGAGCCCGGCGAGTGTCGCGGAGAGCACGTAGACCCAGATCTTGGTGCGCGCCACCGCGACGCCCATCAGGGTCGCGGCGTTCTCGTTGCCGCCGACCGCGAACAGGTTGTGCCCGAACCGGCTGCGCGCCAGCAGGATGCCGCCGAGCACGAAGAACACGGCGACGGTGATGATCGGCGGCCAACTGCCCTGGCCGAGCTTGTTGAAGATCGACGAGTCCGGCACCTGGTAGGTGTTCTGCCCCTCGTTGCTGATGGCCTGCAACAGGCCGCGCGCGAAGAGCATGCCTGCCAGGGTGACGATGAACGGCGCCATGCCCGCGCGCGCCACCATCAGGCCCTGCGCCAACCCGATCAGCCCGCAGACCGCGATCGGCAGCAGCAGCGCGACGATGAACCCGCCGTGCAGCGAACCGTAGGAGGCGAGCACGCCGCCGAGCGCGAACACCGAGCCGACGGACAGGTCGATGCCGCCGGAGATGATCACGAACGTCATGCCGAGCGCGAGCAGCGCGGGGTAGGCGTTGCCGACCAGGATGCTCAGGACGTTCGCGCCGGAGGCGAAGCCGGGCGAGACGATCGACGCGATCACCACGACCAGCACCAGCACCGCGATCGCGCCCTGGTTCTGCACGCGCCCGAGGATGCGGTCCCGCCTGCTGGGCAGGAAAACCGGTGGCGGCGAAGGAGATTCCGGATTCGCTGTGGTCAGCGAGGTGGTGCTCATCGTCCGCTCCGATCCCGGGCCGCGTAGACGGCGAGGCAGATGATCACGGCTTCGGCCATCTGCGCGAAGGAGTTGCGCACGTTGTGCTGGATCAGCGTGGCCGAGAGCAGCTGCATGAACACCGCACCGGCTACCGTCCCGAGGACGCGGATCCGGCCGCCGGTCAACGGGGTGCCGCCGACGACGACCGCGGTGATCGCGGAGAGTTCGATGTTCAGGCCCTGGTTGGCTGGGTCGGCTTCGGCGCCGTGTCCGACCAGCAGCACGCCGGCCAGCGCGGCGAGCACACCGGAGACGATGTAGACGGTCAGCAGCACGCGCCGCACCGGCAATCCGGCCAGGGTGCTGGCCGCGCGGTTGTCGCCGACCGCGACGAGCTGTCGGCCGAAGGTGCTGCGGCGCATCACGAACAGCACGATCAGCACCGCGACGATCGCGACGATCAACATGATCGGGATGCCGCCGACGCTGTCGATGCCGATCGCGTTGAAGGTCGGATCGGCGACGGGTTTGGCCTGGTTGCCGTTGAAGATGACCGCCACGCCGCGCAGCCCGATCATCAGCGCCAGCGTTGCGACGATCGGCTGGACCTTCGCCACCGCGACCATCAGCCCGCTGATCGCGCCCGCGACGACGCCGCCGACCAGGCAGACCGCGATCGCGATGTAGGCGTTGTAGCCGAGGTAGAGCGGGACGAGCGACGCGGCCAGCGCGATCACGGCGCCGACGGAGAGGTCGACGCCCTCGGTGGCGATGACCATGGCCATGCCGAGCGACACGAGCAGCGTCGGCACCAGCTGGAACGCCTGCACGCGCAGGTTGCTCCCGGACAGGAAGCCCGGGTTGAGGATGGTGGCGATCGCGACCAGCAGCACGATCGCGGCGTAGACGCCGTAGTCGCGCAACCAGGCGAGTAGCCGCGCCCGGTCCACACCGCCGCGCGCGAGCGCAACGTCACTCATCTGTCTCCCCTTCGGCTGGTTCACTGGCCAGCGCCCGCAACAACTCCGGCTCGTTCACCTGGTCCCCGCTCAGTTCGGCCACCGCGGCGCCGTCGCGGAGCACCACCACCCGATCCGAACCTTCGATCAGTTCCTCCAGCTCGGAGGAGATCAGCAGCACGCCAAGCCCTTCCTCGGCGAACTCGTCGACGAGTTTCTGCACTTCGGCCTTGGCGCCGACGTCGATGCCCCGGGTCGGCTCGTCGAGCAGCAACACCTTGGGGCGCAGGCACAACCAGCGGGCCAGCAGCACTTTCTGCTGGTTGCCGCCGGAGAGTTCGCTGATCTTCTGGTCCGGGCTGGACGCCTTGATCTTCAACCGCTTCATGAAGTAGTCGACGATCTCGTCCTGTTTCGCGGTGGACACCAGGCCGAGCCGGGACAGGCGTGGCAGCGCGGCCAGGACGATGTTCTGCCGGACGGACAGGCTCGGAATGAGCCCTTCGGCTTTCCGGTCCTCGGGCAGCATGACGACGCCCGCCCGCACCGCCTCCGCCGAAGTCCCACGTCGCAAACGCTTGCCACCAACGGTGACGGTGCCCGAATCGCGCTTCAGCCCACCTGCGATGGCTTTCGCGGTCTCGCTACGCCCGGACCCCAGCAAGCCGCCGAGCCCCAGCACCTCGCCGGGGCGAATCGAGAGCGACACCCCGCTCACCTTCGGCGTCACGGTCAGATCTTTGGCGACCAGCACGGGTTCGACAGCTTCGTCGGCATCGTGGTCGCCGAACGCGGTCACGCCCTCCCGCCGAACCTGCGCCATGTCCCGGCCGAGCATCAGCGAGACCAGCCGCAACCGGTCCAACTCGGCCAGTTCGCCGGTGTGCACCACCGCGCCGTCGCGCAGCACGGTCACGTCGTCGCAGATCGTGTAGAGCTCGTCGAGCCGGTGGCTGACGTAGAGCACGGCGATGTCGGCATCGCGCAGCCGCCGGATCACCTCGAACAGGGTCAGCACCTCGCGGCGCTCCAGGGACGAAGTCGGCTCGTCCATGATCACCACGCGCGCTTCGAGCTGGATGGCGCGCGCGATCGCGACCATCTGCTGCGCGCCGAGGCCGAGTGACCCGAGCGGTCGCGCGACCCCGGACACCCCGATGTCCACGCCGTAGTCAGCGAGGATCTTGGCGGCCTTGGCGTTCATCGCGCGCACGTCCACCAGCCCGAACCTGCGCGGTTCGCGACCCAGGAACAGGTTGCGCGCCACGCTCATCAGCGGGACGAGGTTGACTTCCTGGTAGATCGTGGAGATCCCGGCGTGCTGCGCGTCCAACGGGGTGTCGAAGGAAACCTCGTTGCCGCCCAGCGTGATCCGGCCACCGTCCGGCCGGTACACACCGGTCACCACCTTGATCAGCGTCGACTTGCCCGCGCCGTTCTCGCCGACGAGAGCGTGTACCCGGCCAGGACGCAGGGCAAGGGACACCTCGCGCAACGCGTGCACCCCGGGGAAGGACTTACCGACCCCGGCGACATCGAGCAGCGGGGTACCTGCGTCCGGGCCGGGCACAGTCTCGGTCATCAGTACACGGACCCGTTGCTCAGCGAGGTCTGGGCGTTGTCCTTGGTGTAGTGGTGGTCGGTGATGGTGACCTTCTCCGACGTGCCCTTGTCCGAGTAGAAGTCGGACAGGGCCTGGAAAGCGAGCGGGCCGAAGCGCGGGTTGGTCTCCACGTCCGCGACCATCGAACCGGCGGCCACGTCCTGCACGCACTGCTGGGTGCCGTCGATCGACACGATCTTGATGTCCGTGCCCGGGTTCTTGCCCGCCGCCTTGATCGCCTGGATCGCGCCGAGCGCCATCTCGTCGTTCTCCGCGTAGACCGCGTTGATGTTCGGGTTGCTCTGCAGCAACTGCTCCATCACGCTCTGGCCGGTGGTCTCGTCGAAGTTCGCGGTCTGCTGCGCGACCACCTTCATGTTCGGCGCCTTGGCCTTGATCTCGGCCAGGAACCCGTTGGTGCGGTCGGTGGTCACGTTGTTGCCGGAGCTACCGAGCAGCATCGCCACGTTGCCCGAGCCGTTCATCGCGCCCGAGAGGTCGTCGGCGGCGATCTGCGCCTGGTGGTAGAAGTCCGAACCGAGGAAGCCGATGAAGTCCGAGCAGGCCGTGCCGGTCGCGGTCCGGTCGATGGTCAGCACCGGGATGTGCTTGGCCTTGGCCGCGTCCAGCGCGGGCTTGAGGCCGTCGGAGTTCTCCGGCGCGACGATCAGCACCTGCGCGCCCTGCGCGATCATCTCCTCGATCTGCGAGTTCTGCGCGTTCACGTCCGCGTTGGCGTTGCGCTGGATCAGCTTGATGCCCAGCTTCTGCGCCTGCTGGGTGACCGAATCGGTCTCGGTCGACCGGAACGGGTTGCTGGTCGACTCCGACTGGGAGAACCCGACCGTGGCCTTGGTCAGGTCCAGTTTGGTCGCGCCGTACTTCTGGTAGTTGCAGGACGGACCGTTGTTGGTGCTGGTCGCGACCTGTTGGGCGCCTTGCGAGTTGTTGGTGCTGCCACCACTGCCGGAGTCCTGCGCCTTCGTGCACGCCGCGGCGAACACGGTCAGTGCCGCGAGACCGGCAACGGCGGTGACCCGCCCTACCCGAGAATTCATCCCGGTCCTCCTTGTTTGACTTGTGTTCTCAGCGACCGACCGTGCTCTCCCTGACCTCCAGGGAGAACGTGGTCTGGATGTCCTGTGGCGGAAACTGCTCCGCGCTGCTGACCCTGCGGTGCAGCAGGTCGATCGCGGTGCGCGCGATGGACAGCTTGTTCGGCGCGATGGTCGTCAGCGACGGCAGGCTGTAACCGCTTTCTTCGGTGTTGTCGAAGCCGACGATCGCGATGTCCTCCGGGATGCGCAGGCCACGATCGGCGGCGGCACGCAACGCGCCGAAGGCCAGTAAATCGTTGAAGCAGAACACCGCGTCCGGGCGCTCCGGCAGGGAGAGCAGCTGCGCCATGGCCTCCGCGCCGTCCCGGCGGTGGTAGGTCTGGGCGGGCACGACCAGCTCGGAGAGCTGCGGCAACCCGGCCAAGGCCAGCGCTTTGCGGTAACCCTCCAGGCGCAGCGCGGCCGTGCCACGGTGCGGGTTCTGGCCGATGACCGCGATCCGCCTGCGGCCGATGCCGATCAGGTGCGCGACCGCGGTCTGCGCGGCCAGCACGTTGTCGATGGCGACGTGGTCGATGTCCAGGTCGACCTTGTGCTCGCCGAGCATCACGATCGAGATGCCCTGCGCCAACTCGGTGAAATCGCCGGTCTGCAACGCCTCAGGGCTCAGGATCGTGCCGTCCACGATGTGCGGACCGAGCGCGGCGAGCGTCGAGCGCTCCCGGTCGCGTTCGCCCTGGGTCTGTTCGATCAGCACGTTCCAGTCGCGTTCCTGCGCCGCGGTGATGATCAGACCGGAGAGCTCACCGAAGTACGGGATGCTCAGCTCGGGCACGACCAGCGCGATGAACCCGGTGCGGCCGCGACGCAGGTTCCGCGCGCCGATGTTGGGCCGGTAGCCGACCGCGGACATGGCCTCCAGCACCCGGCGCCGGTTGTCCGGCTTGACGAAGGCGTACCCGTTGACGACGTTGGAGACCGTCTTCGCGGACACGCCCGCCAAGGAAGCCACGTCCTTGAGCGTTGCCACCAAACCTCCCCACACCACACCGTGTAACGGCCATCACAGCCTTGGGCGAGGAATTTTTACCACGTTGTACCAACGATGTAAACCGCTGCGTAGAACCGGTTTGTTAACCGTGAACGCCGTTTGACCAGGTAATTTACCGAGATTTACCTGCTGTGCGGTTTGTCCCATCGCAACTCGTAGCGCAGCTGGCGGAGCCTGCGCACCCGCGCTCCGGGCAGCACCTGCCGCGCCTGCGCACGCACCTCCGTCACGGTCAGTACCGGCTCACGCATCGGCACGCCGCGCTGGTCCAACTCGCGCCGGTAGCGCCGCGCGCCCGGTATCGCGAGCAGCAGCGCCCGTCGGCCGTACATGGTCAACAACGTGCCAGCGAGCGCCGGCGCCTCCCGGGGAAGATCGAACCTGAACAGCGCGATCGCGATCAACCGCCCGCCCGGTCGCAGCGCGGCGGCGAGCTTCGGCAGTACCTCGATCAGGTCCAGGTGGTGCAACGCGCTGATGCTGGTGATCGCGTCGTACTCGCCCAACTCGATCTCGTTCACATCGCCGAGCAAACAGGTCACGTTGTCCGGCACCCGCGCCTTGGCCTGCTCGATCATCTCCGCCGAGACATCCAGCGCGTCCACGTGTCGCGCGCGAGTCGCGAGCTTGGTGGCGAAGACGCCCTTGCCACAACCCACATCCAGCACGCGTTCGCACGGTCGCGGCAGCGCGCGCAACAACCGCTCGTGATAGTAGGAGTTGTTGTCCCAGGCCAGAAAACCCATCGGTCCACCATGCCAGGGGTGGGGCGCGCCCCACCTGGCGGACACCGGCCTGCCGCATTCTCCGGAAAGCCCGCGTTGGCCAGCCTGAATGCCATGAAAACCACACTTCGCCGAGTCGCGCTCGGGCTCGGCGCCGCGCTCGCGGTGGCCGCGATCGTGCCCGCATTACCCGCATCCGCTGCCCCAACGTGGGGTGCCTGCCCGGCAGGGTCGAGTCCGGGCCAGCAGTGCGCGACTGTCCAGGTCCCACTCGACTACACCAACCCGACCGGTCCGACGATCCCGCTCGCGATCTCCCGCCTCCAGACCGCGCAACCCGGCAAGCGACGCGGTGACCTGTTCCTGATCCCCGGCGGGCCAGGCAATTCCGGCCTGGCCAACCCCACTGTGGACGCGGCCAAACTGCCGCAGGCGGTGCTCGACGAGTACGACCTGATCGGCTTCGACCCACGCGGTGTCGGCGCGAGCAGTCCGGTCAGCTGCGACCTGCCACCCGCCGAGCAGAACGTGTTCCAGTGGCCGGGCCAGAACGGCGACATCTCGGCGAACGTCGCCACCGTCAAGGAGATCGCGCAGGACTGCGCGCGCAACGGCGGCCCGGTGCTGCGCACCATCAGCAGCGCCAACGAGGCCCGCGACATCGACCAGATCCGTGCCGCGCTCGGCGAGCAGACCATCTCGTACTGGGCGGTCTCCTACGGCACGTACGTCGGCGCGGTGTACGCATCGCTGTTCCCGCAACACACCGACCGGGTCCTGCTGGACAGCAGCGACGACCCGAACCCGGCCCTCGTCGAGCGCGGCTGGCTGGCGAACTGGGCGATCGGCACGGAAATCCGGTTCCCCGACTTCGCGAACTGGGCGTCCCAACCGGACAACCCCGATCGCATCGCCGCCACACCAGCTGACGTGCGCACCGATTTCCTCGCCCTGGCAGCCAAACTGGACACCAACCCGCTCCCCGGGTTGGACGGAAACGCGTTGCGCCAGTCCATGTTCCAGGCGCTCTACGCGAACAGCAACTTCCCGCGACTTGCCCAGTTGATCCTCGCCGCCCAAGCCGGTGGGCCGCTGCCCCCGCAGCAGAACCCGCCACAGCAGGTGCTGCAGAACACCGACGCGGTCGCCATCGCGACCATCTGCGACGACGTCCGCCTCCCCGACTCGGTCACCGGCTACGCGCGCGATGTGGCGGTGAACCGCCTCGAATACCCGCTGACCAACGGCATGCCAGCAAACATCACGCCGTGCTCGTTCTGGCCCTACCCGCCGAGCACACCGGCGGTCGCGATCACCGGCAACGGACCGTCGAACGTGTTGATGGTGCAGAACCTCCGCGACCCCGCCACCCCATACCCGGCCGCGCGCCAGATGCTCGCCGATTTCGCAGGCAGGGCCGGGATGATCACCAACAACGCGGGTGGCCACGAGGCATACCTGGCCAACGGCACCACCTGCGGCGACAACCTGGTGACCCGGTTCCTGGTCACCGGCCAACGTCCCGAGAACGGCGCCTATTGCCCCTGATCACGCGGCCTGCCCCTGATCACGCCGCCCAGCCGGTGATCGCGAACCGGTCACCGTCCCGGCGCACCTCGGCGACGCTCTGATCCGCGAAGTGCGCTGGTATCACGAGTTCACGGTGATCGGCGGCGTGTTCGAGCACCGAGCGCCGGATGGCGGCGGCCTGGTGCGGGTCCTCGTCGAAACAGCTGTTGTGCTGCGGCTGGAGGATCTGCACCGGGCTGTGCAGCAGGTCTCCGACGAACACCGCCCGGTCCGAACCGGACGCCAACCGCACGATCGACGAACCGGGTGTGTGCCCGGGCGCCGATTCCAGCGTCAGATTCGCGTCAACCCGGTACTTTCCTTCCCACAACACGGCTTTGCCCAGCACCGGCGCGATGCTGTCGGCGTAGATCAGGCTTCGCGGCCACTCCGCCTCGGCGAAGAAGACCTGGTCGGCGCGTGGGATCAGGTAGGTGGCGTTCGGGAAGGTCGGCGTCCATTCGCCGCCCGCCAGCCTGGTGTTCCAGCCGACGTGGTCGTAGTGCACGTGTGTGTTGATCACGATGTCCACATCGGCCGGATCGATGCCGAGCCGGTCCAGGAAATCGGTGCTCAGGTGGTCGAAAACCGGGATCTGCGGCCGTTCCCGGTCGTTGCCGACGCCGGTGTCGATGAGCACGGTCTTGCCTTCGCTGCGCAGCAGCCAGGTCTGCACGGCGGCCCGGTAGGTGTCGGCGGCAGGGTTCCAGTGGTTCGGCGCGAGCCAGGATTCGTTGTCCTGCCACAGTTCCGGCGGCGAATCCGGCACGATCGTCCGCGCCGGCATGAGCTCGCCCGCGAACTCGACCACCTTGGTGAGCTCGACGTCACCGAGTTGAAGAGTTGTCATGACCTAAAGCTAGGTCGGTTCGGTGAGCGTACCAATGCTTGACAAGCTCGAATCATTGCTCGATCGTCTCATCGTGTGGACGTGCTCAGCGACGCGATCGGCACCATGCGCACCGGGCGCCCGTCGTCGAACCGCGTCACGGTCGACTCGCCGTGGTGCTACCAGCTCGACGCCTACGACGGCGCCGGTTTCCACGTGCTGCTGCGCGGATCGGGCTTCGTGATCCCGGCCGGGGGCCAGCCGATCGCGATGGGCGCTGGTGACGTCGTGCTGCTCCCCTACGGCAGTGCGCACGTGCTCTCCCGCACGCGCAGCCCCAAACGCTCGATTCCGCTGGACGAGGCGGTCGCTTCGCCGGGCGGCGACACCGACTTCCTGTGCGGCAAATACCGCTTCGACCACACCAGAACGCATCCGCTGCTCGCACAACTCCCCGAGGCCGTGCACGTGCCTGCGCAGGTCGGCAGGCATCCCGAACTGCGCGCCGCGATCGACCTGCTGGCCGCCGAGGCGAACGGCGACCGCTCCGGCCGCGATGCGGTGATCTCCGGGCTGCTCGACCTGCTGCTGGTCTACATCGTGCGGACCTGGCTGGACGAGCACGCGCAGCAAGGCTGGCCGCGCGCGTTGCACGACACCGAGGTCGCCGCAGCGCTGACCGCGCTGCACAGCGATCCGGCCGCGCCGTGGCGGATCGAGGACCTGGCCGCGCACGTCGGTCTGTCCAGGGCGACGCTGGCACGCCGGTTCACCGCGCTCACCGGCCAGCCGCCGATGACGTACCTGACCTGGTGGCGAATGACCACGGCGGCGCGCCTGCTACGCAGGACCGATCTGCCGCTACCGGCGATCGCGCACGAGGTCGGCTACGGCTCGCCGTACGCGTTCTCGCACGCGTTCAAACGCCATTTCGGCCGTACACCGGGGCATTACCGCGCCGAAGCGGTCAACGAGTAGAAAGGCCCCCATGGACAGCGAACGCATCGACGTGACCCGCACGATCGCGGCAGACTCTGAGCGGATCTTCGCCGTGCTCACCGATCCCCAGGGGCACGTCGCCATCGACTCGTCCGGCATGCTGATGGACGCGGAGGGTGACCCGGTCACCAAGGCAGGCGACCAGTTCGTCGTGCACATGGACCGGGAGGCGCTCGGCGACGTACCGCTGGGCCACTACGACGTCACCGTCACCATCGAGCGGTTCACGGCAGATCGGGAAATCGCCTGGAGCATCCAGGGCGCGATCAAACCCGCCATCGGCCACATCTACGGCTACCGGCTCGAACCCGTCAAAGGTGGGACGTTGGTCACGTCCTATTACGACTGGTCGGACATCCACGACGACTGGCGCAAGCGCGGCATCTTCCCGGTCATTTCGGAGACCGCGCTGCGCGCCACGCTGGGCATCCTGGAGCGCGCCGTACGTCGCGGCTACCCGAAAGCGGCCGGCGTACGTCGAACTGCGTAGGGACGAGGTCAGCACCGGGCGGATTCGGTGCGCGGGCCGGGCTGGTTTACTCGGCGCATGGTCGACGAGAAAATCTCCCAGGTCACCACCCCGCGCCGGGGCGCGTTGCAGGCCCTGCGGATCAGCGCCATGGTCTTCGGGACTGCCGTGCTCGTGCAGTTCTACCTGGCCGGCACCGGCATCTTCGGCGCGGGCACCACTCCGCTGTGGAAAGCGACGAGTCTGGACGCGCACCGGATGTTCGGCAACATCCTCGCCGGCCTCGCGCTCGTCGTGCTGATCATCGCGATCATCGCCCGGCCGCCCGCCCGCATCCTGATCGCGACCATCGTCATGCTGGTGCTCACCGGTGTCGAAGGTCTGATCGCCGGGCTCGGCAAGACCTCGTCCTACCTGGCCGCGTTCCACCCGGTGCTGGCCGCGGTCATCCTCGGCCTCGCGTTCGTCATCCCGCTCTGGACCAGGCCGTTGGTCAAAACGTCATAGCGGTGCGACAAAAAACGGGACCCGTGCACCGGGTCCCGTTTTTTGGTTGGCTGTTCAGGCGCCGACGCGCTCCAGGACCAGTTCGCGCACGCGCTTGGCGTCCGCCTGGCCCTTGGTCTGCTTCATCACCGCGCCGACGATCGCACCGGCCGCGTTCAGCTTGCCGCTGCGGATCTTCTCCGCGATGTCCGGCTGCGCGGCCAGCGCCGCGTCCACCGCAGCGAGCAGCGCGGAGTCGTCCGAGACGACCGCAAGCCCGCGTGCCGCCACGACCGCATCCGGCTCGCCCTCACCGGCCAGCACGCCGTCCACCACCTGACGGGCCAGGCTGCTGGTCAGCTTGCCATCGCCGATCAGCGCGATCACCCGGGCCACCTGGGCGGGCGTGATCGGCAGCTCGGACAGTTCGACGCCGCGCGTGTTGGCCTGCTGGGTCAGGTAGGCCACCCACCAGCCGCGCGCGTCGCCCGGCGAAGCTCCAGCGTCCACAGTGGATGCGATCAGGTCGAGCGCGCCCGCGTTGACCAGGTCGCGGAACTCCTCGTCGGAGAGCTTCCAGTCCACCTTGAGGCGGTTGTTGCGCTCCCACGGCAGCTCCGGCAGGGTCGCCCGCAGCTGCTCCACCCACTCCCGGGACGGCGCGATCGGCACCAGGTCCGGCTCGGGGAAGTAGCGGTAGTCCTCGGCGGTCTCCTTGATCCGACCGGCCCGAGTGGACTGGCTGACCTCCTCGTAGTGCCGCGTCTCCTGCGTCACCGTGCCGCCGCTGGTCAGCACCGCGCCTTGGCGGCACATCTCGAAGCGCACCGCGCGCTCGACACTGCGCAGCGAGTTCACGTTCTTGGTCTCGGTGCGGGTGCCGAATTCCCGCTGACCCTTGGGCTTCAGCGACACGTTCGCGTCACAGCGCAGCGAACCCTGGTCCATCCGCACGTCCGAGACGTTCAACGCGCGCAACAGGTCACGCAGCGCGGACACGTACGCCCGCGCGACTTCCGGCGCCCGCTCGCCAGTGCCCTCGATCGGCTTGGTGACGATCTCGATCAGCGGCACGCCAGCGCGGTTGTAGTCCAGCAGCGAGTACTCGGCGCCGTGGATGCGACCGGCCGCGCCGCCGATGTGCAGCGACTTGCCGGTGTCCTCCTCCATGTGCGCCCGCTCGATCTCCACCCGGAAGGTGGAACCGTCGTCCAGCAGCACGTCCAGGTAGCCGTTGAACGCGATCGGCTCGTCGTACTGGGAGGTCTGGAAGTTCTTCGGCATGTCCGGGTAGAAGTAGTTCTTCCTGGCGAACCGGCACCATTCGGCGATCTCGCAGTTGAGCGCGAGCCCGATCCGGATCGCGGACTCGATGCCGATCGCGTTGACCACCGGCAGCGCGCCCGGCAGGCCAAGGCACACCGGGCAGGTCTGGGTGTTCGGTTCGCCACCGAAGGTCGTGGTGCAGCCGCAGAACATCTTCGTGTTGGTGTTCAGCTCGGTGTGCACCTCAAGGCCCAGCACCGGGTCGAAGCGCTCCAGCACCTCGTCGTAGGCCATCAGGTCGGCGACACTGGTCATTCCGTGTCACCGTCCTCCTTGCGCAGGCCGCGAATGACCAGCGCACCACCGGTGAACACGCCGATGATGCTGACGATCGCGTTGGCCAGCGCCAGGTAGTCGCGCTTGCCCTTGGCCTCGCGCAGCTCCTTCACCGCGCCGACCGCGCCGAAACCGAGGCCGACCAGGCCGGCGACCGCGCGCACCTTCTTCATGGAGCTCATACGACCGCCTCGCTCGCTGCGGTCCACGCTCGGCCGCCGGTCATGCGTGTCGCGAGGCGGACGCATTCGCGGGGCACTGTGTTGAATGATTCGCTCGCAAGCTCGCTCATCCTCGCACTGCCTCCAGTTCGGGAATCCGGTTGAGCAGCGGGCCACCGTCGGCCGCGTTGCGCGCGGCCTCGTAGGCGGCCGCCACCCGGTACATGCGGTGGTCTTCCAGGGCCGGCGCCATGATCTGCAGGCCGACCGGCAGGTTGTCGTCGGTGGACAGCCCGCTCGGCACGCTCATCGCGGGCACGCCAGCCAGGCTGGCCGGCACCGTGCACAGGTCCGCCAGGTACATGGCCATCGGGTTGCCGGTCCGCTCGCCCAGCTTGAACGCGGTGGTCGGGGTGGTCGGCGAGACCAGCACGTCGACCGAGCCGAACGCGGCGTCGAAGTCGCGCTTGATCAGCGTGCGCACCTTCTGCGCCTGGCCGTAGTAGGCGTCGTAGTAGCCGGAGGACAGCGCGTAGGTGCCGATCATGATGCGCCGCTTGACCTCGGCACCGAACCCGGCTTCCCGCGTCGCGGACATGACCTCTTCGGCGCCAGCGCCGTCGACCTGCACCCGCAGGCCATAGCGCATCGCGTCGAACCGGGCCAGGTTCGACGAGCACTCGCTCGGCGCGATCAGGTAGTAGGCGGGCAGCGCGTAACCGAAGTGCGGGCAGGACACCTCGACGACCTCGGCACCCAGCATCTTCAGCTGCTCCACCGCGGCGTTGAACGAGGCCAGCACGCCATCCTCGTAACCGTCGCCGCGGAATTCGGAGACCACGCCGACCCGGACCCCGGCCAGGTCACCGGTCAGACCCTGGCGCGCGGCCGCGACGACCGGTGGCACCGGCACGTCGATGGACGTCGAGTCCATCACGTCGTGCCCGCCGATGATCTCGTGCAGCAGCGCCGCGTCCAGCACCGTGCGCGCGCACGGACCGGCCTGGTCCAGCGAGGAGGAGAACGCGACAAGGCCGTAACGCGAAACGCCACCGTAGGTGGGCTTCACGCCGACCGTGCCGGTCACCGAACCCGGTTGCCGGATCGAGCCACCTGTGTCGGTGCCGATCGCCAGCGGCGCCTCGAACGCGGCCAGCGCGGCAGCCGAGCCACCGCCCGAACCGCCGGGGATGCGGTCGCGGTCCCACGGGTTGTGGGTCGGGCCGTAGGCGGAGTTCTCGGTGGACGAGCCCATCGCGAACTCGTCCATGTTCGTCTTGCCCAGGATCGGGATGCCCGCCGCGTACAGGCGCGCTGTGATGGTGGCGTCGTAGGGCGGCACCCAGCCTTCGAGCATCTTCGAGCCGACCGTGGTCGGGATGCCCTCGGTGGTCACCACGTCCTTGAGCGCCAGCGGCACCCCGGCCAGCGGCGATGCGGGCGGCCGACCGGCGGCGACGTCCGCGTCGACCTTGGCGGCGACCTCGCGGGCGCGCTCGGCGGCCACATGCAGGAACGCGTGCACGTTCCCGTCGACGGCGGCGATCCGAGCCAGGTGAGCGTCCACGGCCTCGACCGAGGACACCTCGGCTGCCTGGATCTTCGCGGCGAGCTCAGCAGCGGTAAAACGGGTCAAATCGCTCATTTTATTGTTCCTCCCCCAAGATCCTCGGCACCCGGAAGCGCCCGTCCTCGGCAGCCGGCGCGCCGGACAGGGCCTGTTCCTGGGTCAGACACGGCCGGACCTCGTCCTGTCGGAAGACGTTGGTCAACGGAACCGCGTGCGAGGTGGGCGGAATGTCGTCGGCGGCGACCTCACCGACCGTGGCCACCGACTGCAGGATGACATCCAGCTGACCGGCGAACAGGTCCAGTTCTTCCTCGGTCACGGCCAGTCGGGCCAGTTTGGCGAGGTGTGCGACATCGCCGCGCGAGATAGCGCGCCCCTCAGAGGCGCTCCCCCCGCTGGGGGTCGACAAGGACACTAGAGCTCCCGTGTTACTGCGATCGTGTTCATCGGCGTCAACTTCGGCGTCGATGGCGCGGATGGGGTGCTCGGCTGTTCACGATGCCGACACCCACGGCGTGACCTGGCAAGTCTATGGTGGTCCTGCTTCCGAATTCGACCGGGTTACGCCAGCGTCGGCGCAGGTGGGCATGTCCCGTCAGACGGACAAGCCCTGCCGGAGTCGGCGTTGTCTGCCACAATCGGCGCCCGGAAAACACGATGCCTGCTATTTACGGCACGATTCGATCGAGTACGCACAAGCGCGGACGGCGAGGCTCCGCACGCGAAACAGGAGGCTTTCGGCGTTGTCCTTTCTGATCCGGGTCCAGCTCCCGGACAGCCCCGGCTCGCTCGGCGCGGTCGCCACCGCGTTGGGCGGAATCGGAGCCGACATCCTCAGCGTGGACGTCGTCGAACGCGGCTCCGGTCTCGCCGTGGACGACCTCGTCGTCGAACTGCCTGCCGGTCGCCTGCCCGACGTGCTGATCACCGCCGCCGAGTCCGTCGACGGCGTCGAAGTCGACGCGGTCCGCCCCTACGCGGGCGTGCTGGACACCCACCGCGAACTCGAACTCGTCGAGGAAGTCGCCGAAGACCCGCGCAACGGCATCAGCATCTTCACCGAGGGCGTACCCAGGATCGTCCGCGCGGGCTGGGCCGTCACGCTACGCGCCGACACCAAGGGCATCGTCACCCTCGCGTCGAGCGCGGCGGCACCCGAAGCGATCAGCGACACCCTGCCCTGGATGCCGTTATCACGCGCCACCGTCCTGGACGGCGAAGATCCGTGGGTGCCGCAGACCTGGCAGGAACTCGGCACCGAACTCGCGGCGACGCCCTTGGGCAAACCCGACCAGGCCCTGCTCGTCGGACGCCCCGGCGGCCCCATGTTCCGCGCCGCCGAGGTCGCCCGCCTCGCCCACCTGGCCGGCATCATCACCGTCGTCCTGGACGGCTGACTCGACCCTGCGCGCGGCTATTCGTAGACGCCCAGTTCGCGGGCTGCCCTGACCAGGTCGAGGTTGTCATGGGCCGGGCTGCCGTCCGGGAGGACCAGCACGTCCTCAAGGCCGATCCGGGTGTCCAGGCCACGCCGCGACGCCTCCAGCAGCACCGGCCAGGCGCCGCCCTCCTCGCCGTGCGCGAGGATCGGCAGGTTGACCCAGCTCAGCTCGTCGAGCAGCTTGTCCAGTTCGGCGAGCGCACCCATCGGCTCGGTGGCCTGCACCTCGACCAGCACCCGGATCGAACCGGCCGGAATGCCCGCCGCGCGCAGTTCCTTCGCCGCTTCCAGGTGGAACACCCCCAGTTCGATGCCGATCCGCCCCGAGGTGAGTACTTCGCAGGCGGCCAGCCAGCCGTCCTCGTGCACGTTCACCGAAGCGAAGTCGGGCCTGCCCGCGCCAAGACCGGCCCAGCCCGCGAGCAGGTCGATCCGGGTCGGGGTGTCCGGTTCGATCCACGCGGCAGTGGTCACGCCGATGCCGACTCTCGGCGCGATCGAGCGCAGGCGCGCCACGGTCGGCGCGATCGTCGGTCCGGCCAGCGCTTCCAGGCCGGTCAGGTCACGGGGGTGGATGTGCACGGATCTGACCCCCACCTCGGCCAGCGACACCGCGTCGTCGGCGATCTGCGCCGGACTGACCGGCAGGGTGGGGTGGTCGGCGATGGCTCTGGTGCCGTTGAGGCAGCACTGCAACATCAGCGCTCAGCCCACACGTACCCGGGCGATCCGCCTACCTGAAGTCCCCCTCGCGCGCGTCATCGCTACGCCTCCTCCTCGCTCGTGCCCTCACCGATCGACGCGACCTCGGCTGCCGCGTCCGGTCCAGACTCGAGCAGTACCCGGAAACCGTCCTCGTCAAGCACGGGAACCCTGAGCTGCACCGCCTTGTCGTACTTGGACCCCGGGTTCTCACCGACCACCACGAACGACGTCTTCTTGGACACCGAGGACACCGCCCTGCCGCCACGCCCGGTGATCGCCTCCTTGGCCTCGTCGCGCGAGAAACCAGGCAGCGAGCCGGTCACCACGATCGACTGGCCGACCAGGTTGCGCGGCACCGACTCGTCACGCACGTCCACCATGTCCACCCCGGCCGCACGCCACCTCCGCACGATCTCGCGGTGCCAGTCGACCTCGAACCACTCGCGCGTCGCGGCCGCGATGGTCGGGCCGACACCGTCCACATCGGCGAGCTGCTCCTCGCTGGCCGACTCGATCGCGTCCATCGAGGCGAACTCCCTGGCCAGCGCCTGCGCGGCGGTCGGGCCGACGTGCCGGATGGACAACCCGACCAGGATCCTCCACAGCGGACGATCCTTGACCGTGTCCAGGTTGGCCAGCAGCTTGCGCGCGTTCGCGGACAGCTCACCGGCCTTGGTGCGGAACAGGCCCACCGTGGACAGTCGGTCCTCGTCGAGGTCGAACAGGTCGCCTTCGTCGGTCATCGCACCGGACGTGTACAGCGCGGTCGCCGCCTCGTAACCGAGCACCTCGATGTCCAGCGACCGGCGACCGGCCAGGTAGACGAGGCGCTCGCGCAGCTGACCAGGGCAGAACCGCGCGTTGGGACAGCGGATGTCGACGTCGCTCTCCTTCTCCCTGCGCAGCACCGTGCCGCACTCCGGGCACACCACCGGCATCACGAACGGATACTCCTCGCCGGTGCGCGCGTCCACCACCGGCCCGAGAATCTCCGGGATGACGTCGCCCGCCTTGCGAATCACCACCCGGTCACCGATCAGCACGCCCTTGCGCACCACCTCGTCCGCGTTGTGCAAGGTCGCCTGGGCCACCGTCGACCCGGCGATCTTGACCGGCTCCATCTGCGCATACGGCGTCACCCGACCGGTCCGGCCCACCTGGACGTCGATGTTCAGCAGCCGGGTCGTCGCCTCCTCCGGCGGATACTTGTACGCGATCGCCCACCGCGGCGCCCGCGACGTCGTACCCAGCCGCCGCTGCAACGCCACCTCGTCGACCTTCACCACCAGGCCGTCGATCTCGTGCTCGACGTCGTGCCGATGTTCACCCCAGTAGGTGATCCTTTCGACCACCTGGTCGAAGTTCGTCACGATCGTGGTGTGCGTGGACACCGGCAGCCCCCACGCCTGCATCGCCCGATACGCGTCAGACTGGCGCCCAGGCTCGAAGCCCTCGCGCTTGCCCAGCCCGTGGCAGATCAACCGCAGCGGACGGGTCGCCGTTACCCGAGGATCCTTCTGCCGCAACGAACCAGCGGCGGTGTTGCGCGGATTCGCATACGGCGGCTTGCCCGCCTCGACCAGCGCGGCATTGAGTTCCAGGAACTGCTCCACCCGGAAGAACACCTCGCCGCGCACCTCCACCAGCGCGGGCAGCGGAAACTCGTCGGTGCCCCGCAACTGCGTCGGCACGTCCGGCATGGTCAGCAGGTTCAGCGTCACATCCTCGCCGGTGCGGCCGTCACCCCTGGTCAGCCCCCTGGTGAGCTTGCCGTTCTCGTACCGCAGATTGACGGCAAGACCGTCGATCTTCAACTCGCACAGGAAATGCACCGGCCCGGTCACCTCGGCCAGATCACGATCGACCCGCTCACCCCATCCACGCAACTCGTCGAGCGAGAACACGTCGTCCAGGCTCAGCATGCGTTCGAGATGGTCGTACGCGGTGAAATCGGTCGAGAACGTGCCGCCCACCCGCTGCGTCGGCGAATCCGGCGTGATCAGCGAAGGATGCGCCGTCTCGATCCCCTCCAACTCCACCAGCAACGCGTCGAACTCGCCGTCGGTGACGGTCGGCGAATCCAGCACGTAATAGCGGAACTGGTGCCCGCGCAGCTCCTCGGCGAGCGCGGCATGCCGCTCGCGAACCTCGGCAGGCACATCCTCGGCACCCTCAGCGGTATCGATGCTGGTCACGGTGGCAGCGTAGTCCGGGAAAGCCCGCCGGTGACGTCTCGACTCTCCCTCCGGCCCCGCCGCCGGTCGGCAACGCCGACTGGAGTACGTCGACGGTCCGAGCAGAGCCGCCGACATGCGGCCAACTCGTCATAGAAATCAAGCGGCGCGGCCCAAGAGGACGCGTGCGGCGGATCGGACCGCTTCGATTCCGATTCCGTGTTCCTGCGCGACGATGTCGGGACTCTCGCCCGCCTTGAGCATGGCCGCGACATTCGCGACCCTCGCCCCGGAACCAGCAAATACCGGCTGACCAGAGGCTCGGTACGGGTCGATCACGACCTTCGCTGGCTCAAACGGCTTGAGCTCCAAATGATTCGGATAATCATCCACAGCGAAACCAATGTATCGAACGTAGTCCTGCACAATTTCGCGGATCACTGCCTGCCCTGTACCACCCTCGATCAGGTCGACGCCGACAGTAGTTTTCGAGAAATCCCACAGCACACCAATGCCATCGGTGCCCAAAGACGGCGACACGAGAACATACTCCCGCCCGAACTCTTTTTCTAGCTGCTCCAGGGCAGGACGAATAAGCCGAGGCCGCACACCAGCCTTACGCAGACCTGCCAGTACCCATGCCTCAGCCAGTGCCACAAATGGCACACTCGCACGGCCAATACTGTCCGTCTCCGTCACGTGCACAGTGGCTCACCGCGCTCATAACCGCGTGCCCATCTGTGAAACGTTTGCTGAGGGATCCCCAAGTGTCGGCTGGCATCCGCCATCGTCATCAGCGGCTGAGAAAACCGAACATCCGTCACCGTCACTATTCCTGTTCCGCCTCGAGCCCGGGTTCCGGTTCGGGGGTGTCGAGTCGGCCGACCAGGTCGCGTAGGTCGATGAGGGAGATCGCGTTCTCGGGTTTTTCCAGCGCGGTCTCGACGCGGCGGAGTCGTTGTCCGGCAACGCGTTCGCCGAGGGTGGCGTCGAGCGGCAGGAAGGTGAGGGCCTGTTGGCTGGGCTGGTCGAGTTCGGCGAGTTCGGGGTGGTAGACGGCGACGTCGACGACGTGTTCCGCATCGTCGACCTGGGCGACGACGAGGATGTCTGCCAACCGGATCGCGTGACCGGCCAGGTTGACGGTGACCTCGCGCGGGTCGGGGACGGGCGGGACGGAGTCGTGGTACTCCCAGATCAGGTCGTCGTGCGGCGCCGCGGCTTTCCACGCGTCGGTGTACGGGCGCAGGTTGGGGTCCTCCTGGCCGCTGATCACCAACGCGTACACGGCACGCTGGCCTCGGTCGAGGGCGAAGTGCAGGTCGGGGTGGAGTTCGGCGACGAGGTCGCACAGGTCGTTCTCGACCCGGCCGGGTTCGCGGTCGCCGAGGGCCGCGCTGATCAACGGCAGTTGCTCGGTCCACCGCGCCCAGAACCGTTCGGCGCGTGCCTGGGCGATGTCCGCTATGGACTCGGTCGGCGCGGCGCTTCGCCGCCGGAACCACTTCATTTCGTCATTGTGCAGGGACGACGTTCGCCGCGTCGGAACAACGGGCGAACCCAACCCGGACTTAACGCCAGGACTCGGGCGGTTCCAGGAAAGCGGCGCCGAGTTCGCGGGTGAGGGTGAGCGCCTGACGTGCCCATGCCTGGCTGGCGCCGGCGAGGCCGCAGGTCGGGGTGGGGACGGCGCGGTCGGCGAGCAGGGTGCGGGCGAAGCCGATCCGGTCGATCAGGTCCAACGCGGGCTTGGCGACGTCGTGCAGGGTCGGCGCGCGGGCCGGGTCGGTGCTCGGCACGAGACCGAGCAGCAGCATGGTGCCCGCGTCCCAGGCTTCGCCGATGGCGTCGAGCATTTCCGAGTCGGCGCCGGACAGCAGGGTCGCGTCGAGCGAGATGGCGGTGGCGCCCGCTTCGCGCAGCAGGCCGATCGGCACGTTGGGCGCGCAGCAGTGCACGATCACGTCGCGTCCGCTGGCCGCGCGCGCGGCTTCGATCACCGTGTTGAGCAGTTCGACCGCTTCGTGGGTGCCGACGGCCGGCACCATGCCGAATCCGGATGGGGTGCGCAGCCGGCCGGCGAGCACCGAGGGCAGGGTGGGTTCGTCGAGTTGGACGAGCACGGGTGCGCCGGTGCGGGCACCGACTTCGGCGATGTGCGCGGTGAGCCCTTCGGCAAGCGACTGGCTGAATTCGCGGAGTGCGCCGGGATCGGTGAGGACGCGGTGGCCCCGGACGAGTTCGATGTCGGCGGTCAACGTCCACGGGCCGGCGACCTGCACCTTGACCGCGTTGGGTCGGGCGCCGGTGCGGTCGGCGACTTCCTGGAGGGCGTCGAGGTCGCGGCGGAGCAGTTCGGTGGCGCGGCGCTGTTCCGAGCTGGGGTGCGCGGTGACCCGGTAGCCGGAGGGCACCAGCTCGAACGGGAGGTCGACGAGCAGCGCGGCGGTGCGGCCGATCAGGTCGGCGCCGAGGCCGCGCGCGGGGAGTTCTGGCAGGTGTGGCAGGTCGGGTAGTTCGCCGAAGACGGTGGTGATGGCTTCGACCGGGTCGGTGCCGGGCATCGAGCCGATGGCGGTTGCCGCGCCTGGCGTCCAGGGTGACGGCGGCGGCTCGGGGGTGAACTCGTCCGGCGAGAAGTCGTCCGGCGGCAGCAGGTTCGGCGTCACGGGCACAGCCTGTCACCTGCCGAAAATCCGCGTTCGGGCAGCCGTCCGGGCCATCGAGGTCTGGACCACTCAGGGGTGGCTCGTGGATCTGTCAACTGGGAATGGTCTAGACCCATTGACCCGTGTGATCCAGCACACATAGCGTCGTTTTCACCCGTATTGCCACGACCTCCCCCCGAAGGAGTCGGCACGTGAAGAGACTCAGACTGCTCACCCTCTTATGCACCGGCATCGCCGCCCTGGGCGTAGTGATCGCGCCGGCCGCAGCTGCCGGCCCCAGCGCCCTGCCCGGCTGCCCGTTCTTCTACACCGGCCCGATCCCGACCCGGCCGATCGTCGGCGGCACCGATCCCGGCACGCTCGCCCCGCCGGTGAACATCAGCAACCGGCTGCCCGCGCCGACCGGCATCAGCGGCAGCCTCAACTCCAACGGCACCGTGACCTTCACCTTCAACCGGGTGCCCGGCGCGGTCGCCTATCGCGCGTTCAAGAACGGCCAGGCCCTGCAGTGGATCGACGACTGGGGCCAGCCGAGCTTCCTGGTCACCGACTCGGCACCGTGCCAGAACGCGAACTACCAGGTGTACGCGATGAGCGCGGACAACACCGATCCGAGCGCGATCGGCCAGATCTCCACCGCCTACCGGGTCGGTAGCAACAACCAGCTCGCCCCGTACTCGATCCCGTCCGGCACCAAGTTCACCTACACGATCACCTCCTACAACGACGGCGGCCAGACCGCGCTCGGCTACAACGCGGGTCTCGGCTACTGCGCGGTGGACGCGCGGACCATCCCGTGGGGCACCCGGTTCACCGTGCCCGGCTACGGCTCCTGCTACGCGGCGGACATCGGCGACTGGATCGAGGGCAGCATCACCGACGTCTGGCTCCCCGGCGGCGAGGCCAACAACTGGGGCGTGCAGCAGCAGACGATCACCATCAACTGAACAGCGGCCGCCGCAGGGAGAACCGCACCGTGAACTGGCCTTGTCGGGTAGCGTGGCCTGGACCATTTCCGCAGGCCCCGGGTGGCTCGCGGGAGCTAGATCGGTAGGGAGCTCCGGATGACCGTCAAGCACTTGCGCATCGATAATCGGCTGGTCCACGGCCAGGTCACCGTTGCTTGGGTCAGCTACATCGGGGTCGACCACATCGTGGTGGCCAACGACGAGGTAGCCCAGGACGAGTTGCAGCGGCTGTTGCTGCCGCAGGCGGCCCGCGGGGTGCGCACGTCAGTGCTGTCGGTCGCCGACGCGGCCAAGCACTGCCTGAGCCCGGAAGCCGAGGGCGAGAACATCATGATCCTGGCGAAGTGGTGTTCGGACGCGCTGGAAGTGATCGAGGCGGGCGTGCGGCCCCAGGTGGTCAACGTCGGCAACCAGGCGCCCAAGCCGGGCACCAAGTTCACGATGGTGACCAGGTCGATCTCGGTAACCCCGGAGGACGCCGTGGCGTACCGCAAGATGGCCGCCCTCACCGGCTCGCTGACCAGCCAGATGATGCCCAAGGACAAGCCGGTCGATTTCCTGAAGTTGATGGAGAAGAAGAAGATCTGAGCGGCGCCGCACCCAGCGCCGAGCTCGACCCTCCAGCGGTGCGCCGGTATCCCGTACCGGTGCACCGCTGAGTCATGTCCACACCTGTCTATTGAGGACCTAGGTAATCGTCGCCGACATTCTTGCCGCTCCGGCGAATGGCGTAGCGAAAATCGACCCTGGTCCGGTATCGGTACTGGTCCGGGCAGCAGTCTCCCCGATGACAAGCAGGGAAACTCTGAGCTGCCAATAATTAACGGACTGTATATGACACACCGGTAACTTTTAACTTCCAGCGCTTGACTGACCAGGGCCCGATGTTACTCTGCCGTGAGATCTAGATCACTGGTCTAGTCCAAATTGAAAAAAAGCCATCCACCAGCCATCGCGAGTCTCCGAAAGCCGGGGCTGACATGCTCATCGCGTTGCTGCTCACACTGTGGGCGATATTCTGTATCTACGACAATCTCGGGCCGTATCTCATCTACGCCTCGCGGCCGCTCATCGCCGGAACAGTGGCCGGCCTGCTGGTCGGTAACGTCACGCTCGGCATGGCGATCGGCGCGACGCTGGAGTTCGCCGCTCTCGGCTCCTACACCTACGGTGGCGCGAGCACACCCGACTGGCCGACCGGTGCGATCATCGCGGTCGCCCTGGCCTCGCACGCCGGTGTGCCGGACGCGTCGGCGATCCCGCTCGGCGTGACCTTCGGTCTGGCCGCCGCGCTGGTGCTCACCCCGCTCGACCCGATCGGCCGAAGCCTGACCACGCTGTTCATCCACCGCGCGGACAAGGCACTGATGGAGGGCCGAACACGAGAACTCACCGTCCTGCACTGGACGGCGTTCATCCCGTGGGCGGCGGTCCGTGCCATCCCGACGTTCGTGCTGACCTACTTCCTCAACGCCAGCCTGGTGCACTCCCTGGAGACCAGCATCCCCAAATGGCTCGTCAACGGGCTCACGCTCTCCGGTGGCATGCTCCCCGCGGTCGGTTTCGCGATGCTGCTGGGCTTCCTGCCGGTGAAGAAGTACTGGTACATGCTCATGCTGGGCTTCGTCCTGTTCGCCTACGCCAAGATCCCGGTCCTCGGCGTGGCCATGTTCGCGGTCGCCATCGCGATCATCTTCATGATCCTCAAGCCGGGCGAGAACCGGGCCACGCCGGCCACCGCCCCCGTAACCCCCACCCCGGCCGGCACCGAAGGGGAGGCCAGCAATGTCTGAGGCCACCGTCGCGCAGCAGGACGCCCCCGAACAGGCGCACCTGCCCAAGAGCGTGCTCAACAAGTCGTTCTGGCGGTTCTTCTGGTCCTTCCAGATCTCCTGGAACTACGAGCGGGACCAGGCGCTGGGCTTCCTGTGGGCGATGATCCCGGTGCTGCGCCACCTCAACCCCGATGAAAACAAGTTCATCGCGGCCATGCAGCGCCACATCACCTTCTTCAACACCTCCCCGGTCGTCGGTGGTCCGCTGATCCTCGGCACCACCATCGCCATGGAGGAGGGCGGCCAGCCCTCAGCCGCCGAAAGCGTCAAGGTCGCCATGATGGGGCCGCTGGCGGGTATCGGTGACACCGTCACCTACGCCCTCTACAACAGCATCATCCTGACCCTGGGTGCGAGCTGGGCGCTGTCCGGTTCCTCGTTCGGCCCGATCTTCGCCGCGATCATGTGCCTCATCCCGCTGTACCTGCTGCGCAGGTGGCAGTTCAACCAGGGCTACGCACAGGGCCGCAGCCTGATCACCCAGCTCGCCGCGGGCGCGCTGGCCAAGGTCAGCGAGGGTGCGACGATCGTCGGCCTGATCGTGCTCGGCGGCTTCATCCCGAGCGTGGTCGGGATCTCCACCAACCTGCAGATCTCGGAGAAGGCACCGTCCGCGCTCAAGGGCGCCAAGGCGACCATCACCTACATCCAGACCGACCTGGACGCGATCCTGCCGTTCCTGCTCCCGGTCCTGGTCACCGCGCTCATGTACTTCCTGATGCGCAAGTTCAACCTGCACCCGCTGTGGTGCATCCTGATCATCTTCATCCTCGGCATCGGCCTGGGTGGTTTGACCGGGCTCATCAACGGCACCCCGTGGTTCTCGAAGGCGGCGTTGGTCACTCTCCCAACGAGTTAAGAAATCGACACGTGGATTGCCAAAGCGGCGCCGGCAACGTTGACTGTTGCCGACGCCGCTTTGCCATGTACAACACCTGGAGGAATGGTTATGACGGTCCCGGTGATCTTTGTCGGGCACGGCGGCTACGCGGCGGGCGTTCGGGATGCCGCCGAGATGATCCTGGGCGAGCAGGAGCACGTCGGCACGGTGTCCTTGCCGCCCAACGGAAGCCTTGAACAGCTCGGCGAGGACATCACCGCCGAACTGGTCCGGCTCGGCGCGCAGAACAACGAGGCCCTCGTGCTGGCCGACCTGATGGGCGGCTCTCCGTCCAATGCGGCCGCGCGGCTCGCGCTGACCAACCCCGACCTGCACCTGGTGTCCGGGTTGAACCTGCCGATGGTGCTCGAAGTGCTGACCAGCATCGAGGAGACCGCTGCCGCGCTGGCCGGTGTCGCGTTGCACGCGGGCCGCGAAGGGGTCCAGGATGTAGCGGCACAGCTACGCGAAGCCGCGAGCAAGGCCGGGAAGTGACCATGCGATGACCGCCGAAGGCGCGACCGGCCAACTCTGGTACGCGGCGACCACTGTGGACGTGACGCCGCGGGTTCCGGTCGCGCTCGGCGGTTATCTCGCGCGCGGTGACCACCCGGCGACGGGCACGCACGATCGACTGACGGCCAATCTGCTGTTGCTCTCGGACGAACCCGGACAGCGCGCGGTCTGCTGGGTCAGTGTGGACGCGCTGAGCCTGGACGACGAGACCTGCGCGCGGATCAGGGTCGAGGTGGCCGACGGTACGGGCATCGCGCCGGACGCGGTGCTGGTTTGTTGCTCGCACACGCATTCCGCGGCAGCCCCGTGGTCGAAGCTGACGTTCCTGCCCGAGCAGTACACCGACGACACCCAGATCGACCGGCTGGTCAAGGACATCAGCAAGGCTGCCACCCGGTTGCCGAAGACTCGCCATCCGGTCACCGCGGGCTGGGCGAACGTCGCCGACGGTGGGATCGGCGCCAATCGGTATGACCCGAAGGGCCCGCACGACCGCAGCGCGGGCGTGCTCACCCTCCGGCAGAACGACGGCACGATCGTCGCGATCCTGTTCGACTACGCCTGTCATCCAACCGTGCTCGGCCACGCCAATCTCGAATATTCGGCGGATTTCCCCGCTGCCACCCGCTCGGTCGCGGCGGCCGCGCTACTCGCCGCGCAGGGCGTGGAAACCCCGCCCGTGCTGGCGTTCCTCCAGGGCGCGGCCGGCGACGTGAGCACCCGGTTCACCCGGCGCGGTCAGGACTTCGCGGAAATGCGACGCCAGGGCGGAATCCTGGCTGGCGCGGTGCTACGCGGCGCACTCGAATCCGACCCCGTCGCCGCCGCCGTTCCGGCCGTGCACCGCGCCACCGTCACCGTGCCGACCAGGCCGTTGCCCAACAAAGCCGACGCGGCCACCGCGCTCGCCGGCGCCGAACAGGCATGGCACGCCGAACGCGAACGCGGTGGCCCGGACACGCCCCGCGCACGGATCGCCCGCACCCGTTACGAAGGCGCGGTGTTGCAGTCCGAACAGGTCGCCACCGGCCTGCCCACGCATCTCGACCTGCCGATCAGCGTGGTCACACTGGGCGAACTCGCCTGGGTGCACCTGCCGGTCGAGCCGTTCACCTGCTACGCGAGCACGATCCGCAGCGGTAGCCCGTTCGCGCAGACCAGGGTGATCGGCTACACCGACGGCTACTTCGGCTACCTCGCCGACGCGGCGGCGCACGACGAGCACGTCTATGAGGCCAGTTTCAGCCCGTTCGACCCGCACGGCGCGTCCGTGCTGGTCACGGCGGCGTGCGAACTGTTGCACAAGGCGTGGCGCGCACGCTGATCCGCAGGCACGATCGGGTGGTGACCACATTCGCGATCCCCACCGAAGCCGATGTCCGCAAGGCCGCGACCACCATCGCCCCGTACGTGCGCCGCACCCCGAACCTGCGCACCGAGTACAACGGTCGCGAACTGGTGTTCAAACTGGAACATCTGCAGCGGACCGGGTCGTTCAAGATTCGCGGCGCGGTCAACGCCCTGCTCGCCGGACCGTTGCCCAAGAAGGTGATCGCGGTGTCCGGCGGCAACCACGGTCTCGCCGTGGCCACCGCCGCCGCCATCCTCGGCGTGCCTGCCACGATCTACGCGCCCGAATACATCCCCGCAGGCAAGGCGCGCAGGATCAGGGCGGCAGGCGCCGAACTGGTCACCTTCGAGCTCATCGCGACCGCGTTCGCCGAGGGCCAGCGGGTCGCCGAAGCCGATCCGGACACCAGGTACCTGCACCCGTTCGCACTGCCCGAGATCATCGCGGGCCAGGGCACCTGCGTCGCGGAAGCAGTCGCGGACGACCCCGAGATCGACTCGATCGTGGTGTCGGTCGGCGGCGGTGGCCTCGCCTCCGGAGCCGTGCTCGGATCGGGTGGGCGGCAAGTCGTCGCCGTCGAACCGGACGGGTGCCGCTGCCTCTACGACGCGCGCGTCGCGGGCCACCCTGTCGAGTCCGCAGTGGACTCGGTGGCCTCGTCGGCACTGGGCGCCAACCGCACCGAGGACCTCAACCTCGCGATTCTCAACACCGACGCGGTGACGTCGGTACTGGTCACCGACGAGGAACTACTGGCCGCGCGCGATCTGCTGTGGAGCGAATTCCGGCTCGCCGTCGAACCCGGCGCCGCCGTGCCGTTCGCGGCCTGGCTGGCGGACCGGGTGCCCGGCGAACTGCCGTGCATCGTGCTGTGCGGCGCCAACACCGACTGGACGCCCACCTGAGCGCTCGCCTCTCCGTTGGTTCGGGAACTGCGATTGTGCCGAAATGCATCGCGATGCTGCCCTAATATCCACGGGTGGGCGTGCGGTGGAGGTCGCGCCGGTCGATTCCTGATCTCCATTCTGGACCGAGCGTCGCCAACTTTCCGATCACCAGGTGGAGGCGAAGGACAATGGGCCTGTTTCGGCGTCGAACACGGGGGCAAGGCGAGGTCCCGGACACCGGGGCAACAGTCGATGACTTCGAGGTCCCCGGGAATCTGAAGCCAAATCGTCGATGTTCCGACAATGAATGCCCGTGTGGATCGCCCGGGGCCAGCATTCCGCAGGGAACCGGCTACCTGTTCATCGCGGCAGATGTCGTCGAATGGCGCCGTGACGCGCGTAGCACCCAAGAATCCGAGCAGAAGGCCCAGAAACTGCAAAAGAAGGCGCGGATGTCGATCATCTTCGGTCAGGACATGATCGCCCCGACCCTGATGTGCGAGCAAGCTGCGAGACGACGCGGTCTCGATATGGAGGCAGCAGCAGCGGATGCTCGCCACTGGTGGGAGACGGGACGAGCGCCGCTACGAGCGACACCGCTGGCTAAACCAGGGTCATCCCAGCGATGATCACCTGATCATCGCTGCTCCAGCGCGGATATCGCATCGCGATCGCGAAGCCCGAGGTTCTCAGGCAGTCGCAGTGATCGTGGCGCTGCCCAGCACCACGTCACCAGCCGCGTCCGGCCGGTAGAGCACCACCGTCTGGCCGGGCGCGACACCCTGCAACGGCTCGGTCAGCATCACCGTCAACTCGCTGCCGCTGACCGAAGCCCGCGCCTTGGCCAATCCACCGTGCGCGCGCACCTGCGCGACGCAGTCGGTCGGCTCGGCCAGGCTCGAACCAGAGGGCCACACCGGTTTGCCCGCGACGATCTCGGTCACCGACAGCCGCTCCGCCGAGCCAACCCGCACCGTGCCGCTCACCGGCTCCAGCGACAGCACGTAACGCGGCCGGCCGTTGGCGGCGGGCGCCTGCACGCCGATGCCCTTGCGCTGGCCAATAGTGAACCCGTGCACGCCGCCGTGCTCACCGATCACCTCGGAGGTCTCGTCGTCGACCAGCACACCCGGTCGTTCACCGAGCCGCTTGGTCAGGAACGCGCGCGTGTCGCCGTCCGGGATGAAGCAGATGTCGTGGCTGTCGGGCTTGTCCGCGACCGCCAGCCCGCGCAGCGCCGCCTCCTCGCGCACCTGCGGCTTGGTCGAGTCACCCAGCGGGAACATGGCGTGCCGCAACTGGTCCGCGCGCAGCGAGGCGAGCACATAGGACTGGTCCTTGCCGTCGTCCGCGCTGCGCCGCAACTCCGGCTCATCGTCCACAGTGGACAACCGTGCGTAGTGACCGGTGCACACCGCGTCGAAGCCGAGGCCGATCGCGCGGTCGAGCAGTGCCGCGAACTTGATCTTCTCGTTGCACTTCACGCACGGGTTCGGCGTGCGACCCGCCGCGTACTCGGCGACGAAGTCCTCGACCACCTCTTCGGTGAACCGCTCGGCGAAATCCCAGACGTAGAACGGGATACCGAGCACGTCGGCGGCCCGCCGCGCGTCGCGCGAGTCCTCGATCGTGCAACAGCCGCGTGAACCAGTGCGCAACGTTCCCGGCTTCGCCGACAACGCGAGGTGTACACCGACCACCTCGTGCCCGGCCTGCACCGCTCGCGCAGCGGCGACGGCCGAATCGACTCCGCCACTCATCGCGGCCAACACCCGCATCGTGCTCAAACCTCCATCTCGGCGGCATCGCGTGCCGCCCGGCTCAATCCAGCCAGCCCCGCGCCCCTGGCCCTGGTCACGGCCGGGCCGATGGCGGCGGCGACCTCGTCGACGTCCGCGTCGGTCGACGTGTGCCCGAGCGAGAACCGCAGCGACCCGCGTGCGGCGATCCGGTCCGCGCCCATCGCCAGCAGCACATGGCTCGGCTCAGCGACGCCCGCCGTGCAGGCCGACCCGGTCGAACACTCGATCCCGTTGGCGTCCAGCAACATCAGCAGGCTGTCGCCCTCACACCCCGGCACGGTCACGTGCACGTTGCCCGGCAGCCGCGAGGGTCCGTCATCCACAGTGGACTCGCCAGGGTCGCCGTTGAGCACGATGTCCGGCACGGCCTCGCGCAGCACGCCGATCAATCGGTCGCGCAGCGCCGTCTCCCGGCGCACGGACTCCTCCCGGTCGCGCACAGCGGCCCGTACCGCGACCGCCAGCGAGACGATGCCCGGCACGTCCAGCGTGCCCGACCGCACGTCCCGCTCCTGCCCGCCACCGTGCGAAAGCGGCGTGCACGCGACGTCGCGCCCGAGCAGCAGCACGCCGACCCCGAACGGTCCACCCAGCTTGTGCCCGGTCATGGTCAATGCCGAGGCGCCCGACCGCGCGAAATCGACCGGCAGCGCGCCGACCGCCTGCACCGCGTCCGTGTGCAACGGCACCCCGTGCTGCGCGGCGGTCGCGGCGAGCTCACGGATCGGATTGACGGTCCCGACCTCGTTGTTCGCCCACATCACCGTGGCCAGCGCGACCGAGTCCGGGTCCTCACCGATGGCAGCGGCCAGCGTGTCCGCATGCACCCGGCCGAAGTCGTCCACTTCCAGCCAGGTCACCTCGGCGCCCTGCTCGTCGACCAGCCACTGCACTGAGTCCAGCACCGCGTGGTGCTCGACCGACGAGGCCAGAATGCGGCGGCGCTTCGGGTCGGCCGTGTGCCGCGCCCAGAAGATGCCCTTGACCGCGAGGTTGTCGCTCTCCGTGCCGCCGGTGGTGAAAATCACTTCCGACGGCCGGGCGCCGAGGGCGTCCGCGATGTCCTCGCGAGCCTCCTCCACCGCGCGTCTGGCCCGCCGCCCGGAGGTGTGCAGGGACGACGCGTTGCCCACGAGGGGCAAAGCACTGGTCAGTGCGGCCGCGGCCTCCGCAAGCATCGGAGTCGTCGCGGCGTGGTCGAGGTAGGCCATCGCGTAAGCAAGGGTAACCCGACCGGGTAGGGATCAACGACTCACCGGCTGCGTCCGCCCACCCGGAATCAGCGCACCCAGCACCGCCACTCCAGCCAGCACCAGGTCGAACAGCAACAGCGGACCACCGGGGTGACTGGTCGAGCCCAGCATGTTGATCAGCACCCCACCCAGCCCGACCAGGATCACCGAGCCCATCACCTCGGCCAACTGCACGGCGGAGGAGTTGAAGCCCTGCTCGTCGTCGGGCGACTGCCCCAGCACCAGCACGGCAACCGCAGGCATGCCGATGCCCATCCCGGTTCCCGCGAACACCCACGCCGGGAACACCACCCAGCTGGGCACCTGACGCAACGCGACCAGCGAGACCCCGGCGATGCCCACCCCGACCAGCACCATCGCCACCTGCAACAGCTTCGACCTGGACAGGTGCGCATAACGACCCTGCCATGCCGACGCTGCCGACCAGCCCAGCGCCCCGATCGTCAACGGCAGCCCGGCCAGGGACGGCGTCAGCCCGTGCACAGCGGTCAGCGCCAGCGGCACGTACGCCTCGGCCGCGTCGTAGGCGCCCGCCATCATCCCCCTGGACAACACCACCGACGGCAACCCGCGCCCGGCCCGGAACGTGCCCCTCGGCAGCAGCCGCCGCACCGCGAACACGGTCAGCACCAGCCCGACCGCGATCACCGGCGCGCTCACCCAGTCCAACTGCTGCGCCCCCGCCGTGATTGCCGCAACCCCCACCGCAGCGGCGACCGCCGCCAGCACCAGCCCCTTCCGCAACTGGCGGTTCACACCCCGGCTCGGCGGTGTCAACCGCCGGACCACAGGAACCACGAACACCGTCCCCAGCACCAGCAACGGCACCAGCCCCAGAAATACCCACCGCCAGCCGAACGCGACGGTCACAAACCCCGCGACCACCGGCCCGATCAGCGAAGGAACCACCCAAGCCCCGGCCAGCACTGCCGACATCGCAGGCCGATCGCTCTTCTCGTAAACCTGCGCGATCAGCACGTACATCGCGACGGTCGCCGCACCGGCGCCAACCCCCTGCACAATCCGCCCCACCAACAGCACCGGCATGTCCACAGCGGTCCCCGCGACCACCAGTCCCGCGCAGAACAGGGCGATCGACGTCAACAGCGGCGCCGCAGGACCACGCCGGTCAGCCCACCGCCCCGCCACCGCCGACCCGATCGCGCTGGCCGCCGAGAACGCCGTGATCGGCCAGGCATAGAGCCGCCCACCATGCAAACTCGCAACCAACGTTGGCAACGCGGTCGCGACCCCCAGGTACTCGAACGCGATCAACGTCATCACAACGACAAGACCGATCGTGGTGAAGCGTCGCGCTGGCGTCCACAGTGTGCTCTTGGTCCTGCTCGGTCTCGCCGTCGTCGCTGCCACGTCCGCAATCCTGCAACCTCCACCCCGGTCCAGGTCTAGTCGATTTTCGCCTGCTCGCCTGCGCCGCGCACGTAACGCACCGTGAAGTAGACGAGCCCGCAGAACACCAGCGCGTACTGGATCCCGGCGATCCCCGGCACCACATTCACCGGCAGCGTGTAGGCGAGCGCGACCTTGCCGAGCGCGTCGAGCGCCAGCCCGATCCCCCACACCGACGTGATGGTCCGAATCCGGTGCCGAAATCCCGCGTCACCGGCCCACTGCGCATCCCAGTCCTCATCCGGCTCCTCGCCGAACGGCCGAGCCAGCACGAAATACAGCGGTCGACGCGACAACAGCGAGCCCACCGCCCAAACGCCGATGATCCCGGTGATGAACCCGTCCCTGGCCAGCGCCAGCCGTTGGTCGTTGCTCACCAGCGCCAACACCACCGCCAGCAGCAACACCCCGATGGTCAGGCACGCCACCTGATCCAACTGGCGACGCCGCACGAACTGCACCGCGATGCTCGCGAGCGGCACCACGCACACCACCAACGACGCGACCAACACGCTCAACCCAGCCGCCCGCAACAGATAAAACAACGCCAGCGGCCCCACAATGTCGCAACCGGCAATGACAATCAGCGCGTTCCGAATGCTCTTCTTGCCAAACTCGGCGTCCACGCCGACGACGACACCAACCGCCGCGTCCTCGCCGTACTCGCCTGCCTGGACCGCCGCGACTGATCAGCGACCGTCCGCGCGTATCCAGGCGACGAGCTCGCGCAGCGCCGTCACCAACGTCGGATAGCTCCCCGGTTCGTGCGTCGTGAACCGCGTGCCATCGCGAGTCGTCCGCGACCGCGACACGAAGCGCCCCTTGACCGTGTCCGTCCACGCCAGCTCCGGCGACCGCACCGACCGGCCACGCCGGTCCAGCCCGTGCGCCGTGAAATACCCGGCCCGTTCCCGTTTCACCGCAAGAATCCGCCGCGCCGCCTCGTCGTCGCGCGTGAACCCGGGCTCGTCGTCCAGCACCTTGACGGGTCGCCCAGGAAACGGCTGCGCAGCAGGCAACAACCCGAGAATCGAGGCGATCAACCGATGCGACTCGACCACCTCGACGTGCAGATCCGTCTCGTCCTGCACAGCGAGCACCGCGAACCGGCCATTCCCGGAAACCCGCGCCCGCAACATCCGCTCGTCGTCCAACACACCGAACACGCTGATCGCCGACGTGAACCGAACCAACACAGCAAGCCGATCCTCGACCTGCGGCTCCAACCGCCCCCGCCGAGCCAACCCGCGCGCCGTCAGATCCGCCCACACCTCGCGCCGAACAGCCGACCGCTCGTCCACGCTCATCCCGACTGACCGGATCTCGAACGGAGTCGGAACAGCCCCCAGCGCCAGGTCCTCCCACACGATGTCGACGGCAGCGAGGGACAGGCTCAGCCGATCATCCATCACTCACCAATGACCGGCGGCACAACGTACTCGTCCGAGCCGAAAGTCGCGTTCGGATCCGGGTTCTGCAAGTAGCTCGGCCGCCTGTGCTCGGAGTCCTCGCCTTTCCCGGAGCCCCGAGGCATCATCCCCGCCCCACCCGGCTGCCCAGCAGCGCCAGTTCGACCCCCAACGCCACCCTCCATCTCCTCCTCACCAACAGCCCCGACTCCACTCCGCCCGCCCCCATTGGCAGATCCGCCCTCGTTGCCAAACCCACCACGTCCGACGCCACCCCCGGAAACCCCGCCCGGCAACCCGCGCCCAGCACCCCCACCAAGCACGGCTCCACCGTCGCCCACCAAACTCCCGGAAAACGACGGATCCGAGCTCCACCCACTCCCCGAACCAGAACCGGACCACCCATTCCCAGCCGAATTGGAGCCGCCCGGATTGGCGCCGCCCAGGTTCGACGCACCCGGGTTCCCCGTGCTCGGATTGCCCGTGCTCGGATTCCCTGCGCCTGGATTCCCTGCGCTCGACGTGGAGGTGGTCGTCGTACTCGTGGCACCCGGATCAACCCCGGCCTGCCCGCCACCCGAACCCGGCCCCCCTGCCCCCGATCCCGAGGCCACAAGCGGCCGCGTCACCGACGCCGCCCCACCTCCCTGCACCCCGGCCCCAGCCCCGCTCGCAGAGGAGCCGCCACCCCGCACAGTCGAGTTGGCGTGAGGCACATTCCCCGCGGCGCCCAACCCCGGCCCACCGCTCCCGCCAGCAGGCGCACTCGACCCACCCTGCGTGGCAACATCGAAGGTCGGCGGCGCGTTGAACGCCGGAAACTTCTGGCCGGACGTCGCCAATGACGAGTCATAAACCTTCGCCGCCTGCACGGCCTCGGCATGATCAGCCGCAGCCTGCGCGAACTGCGCATTCAACTTCGCGGCGCCGATAGCCGGATTGAACCCGCCCTGCAACATCGCCGACGAGATATCAGCCGAGGTCGGCGGCTCGGTCGGACTGGTCGGCATCGAGTTCTTCGCCGTCGACGCCGCCTCCGACTGCACGGCGAGCCGGTTCCCAGCCAGTTGCGCCCCCTGACCAGCCGCGCCCGCCCACTTCGACACCCCGCCGATGAAATCCCGCGTAGCGTCGCCCGCCGCGCCCTGCCAGCCGTACTCGCTACCGTTGGCCGCGTGGCCAAGCCCCTGCGCGACAGTCACATAGTCGTTGCCGATGTCGTTCCACGCCGACGCTGTCTCCCCGGCCGCGCTCGGATCCATGTTCGTGGCGACCATCTGCTTGAGCTGCGTCGCCGTGTAAGCGGCGTAGTTGTGCCCGGAGAAATTCGGCGCCGCCTGCGTTTCGAGATCCGCCGAAAGCAACTGTTGGTACTGCTGCTGCGCATACGAGTCGATGCTCTTCTTGATGCTGGCATCAATGCCCGCGTCAATGCGCGGAATATTCGCGAACGACGGCAGCTTCCCGTAAGCCTGTTCCAGGCCCTGCGCGTACGTCTCCTCGGCTTTCTGGACGTCCGCCGCCGAACCCAGCCGTCTCGGAGCCGACGGATCGCCGCCAGCAGAATTGTCCGCAACCATGGTCCGCCCCTCCCCGAGCACTACTTCTGCTGAGCCGGCAACTTCGGCTCAATCAGCGTCGCATACTGCGCCGCATATCCGCATGCATTGCCACCACCAGCTTCGATGCTGATGCCAACACTGGATGTCTTGGTAATTGCGATGTCAACCAGGCAGTCGATGTCCGAAGCCGTCTGAATCGCATCGTGCGATACCAGCGACACTGACGTGGAGGTACTGTCACGCAGCGTGCTGAGACCTTGGCTTCTGTTGGCATAAATACCTATCGCGTACACCGCGCCCTTGCTCCAACCGCACCCACGAGACTTTGCGGTGTCCTCGTGTCCCCGGGATGTCAATCCGAGCCGAGCAACGTCACTCTGGCTCAGCAGGCTGCAGGGATCAATGGCTGCAACCGGGTTGGACACAACGACGGACGAAGGCACGCTCGTCGTAGTCGAGGCAGCCGGAATAGGTCCGCCTCCCGAGCAAGCAGCGGATCCCAATCCGACAATCAACAGCGCAAGCAGGATCAGTGAACGGCGAAACAGCACGATATCGGTCACGAGCCTAGCCAGTCCTTCGCCTTGAGGTCGCCGGCATTGCCTTCGTCAGTATTGGCGTAATTATCCATGGCGATCTGGATCGCTTGCACCGCCGTGAAGAGAGTTCGCACGAACTCATCGTGAGCCGGGACGAATGCCTTCGGTCCCGACGTAGCCACCTCTTGATTGAACCTGGACATCACCTGGCCCCCAGGTGTCATGCCCAGCTTCGTCTCTCGACTGATCCACCGAATGCTCTCACCGAGCCCCTGAAGGGTCTCAATCTGCTGGTTCAGGTTGTTGATCAGGGCTTGGCCGGTGTCCGGGTCGAATTTGAGGACGCCGCTCTGCGCTTGGGCGAGCATGGCTTGGCTGCCGTTGACCATCGCGGCTGCGCCCTCGGCCAAGCCTCCGTCGGCCTGCGGGTTTGCCGGTTGGCTCGCCAGCTGGTTGATCTTGTCGATCGCGTCCTGGCTGCTCTCCGACATCGCCCCGCCCCCGTGGCTACTGGTAGTCCCGCAGTCTCGTAGCGTATCCGACGCGGCGTAGCCAGGGTTTGGTTCCGGGGAATGCGACCTAGTTCACCCGATCCGGGGAATCGGCGAGGAGCATGCGGACGTGGGCGGCGCGGCGCTGGGCGGGGATGTGCGGGCCGGACAGGACCGCCGCGATTTGGGCTTCGGCGAGGGCGGCCAGTTCGGCGCGGGTGTCGGCGCGGCCGGGGGCGATTTCGTCGAGGATGTGGACTTCGATGACGAGACCGCGCAGTTTCGCGGTGCGGCGGACCGAGTCGATGAGGGTTTCGGTGCCGACGAACGAGGGCCAGGTCGTGGTTTGGCCGTTCGAGAGCCGGTAGCGAACCGCCAACGGGCGGACGGGCACGCCGCCGTCGATCGCCGCTTGGAACAGGGCCGGGCGGAAGTGGCCGGATGCCAGGCCGCACCAGGTGGTGCCTTCCGGGCAGACGTTGACCTGGGCGCCGCCGCGCAGCGCGTCCGACAGTTCGACGACCGTGTCGGGGAGGGCGCGGAGGCTTTCGCGGTCGAGGTAGACGGTGCCTGCTTTGGTTGCCAGCGCACCGACCAACGGCCATTCGCCGATTTCGCGCTTGGCCACCGAACGCATGGGGCGCACAGCGTTCGCGACGACGATGTCCAGCCAGGACACGTGGTTTTGCACGACCAGCGCGCCGCGTTGGGTTTGGGTGCGGGCGAAGGTGGGGTCGCCGTGGATCTCCAGTTTGGCACCGAAGGCGCGCAGCATGGATGTGAATACCCACCTGAGCATCGCGGTCCTGGACCGTCCATGCAGGACTATCAGGAGGGGCGCCGATCCCAGCGCTGCCAGGAGGACCAGGGCCGCGCGAACCAGACGGGCGAAGCTGCGCGCGCGGCCCACCGTGGGGACGGTGGCGGCGTGGCAACTGGGGCCGCAGGGCGACGTGGGCATCCAGGCGTGTGCCATGGCTAGCGGCCTTCGCCGAGGAAGAAGCGGAGGTAGCGCTGGTCGACATTGGCCATCGAGAGCAGGACGAAGAAGTCTGCTACGCCGAAGTCTTCGTCCAGCGCCGGTTCGCCGCAGATCCAGGCGCCCAGGCGGAGGTAGCCGCGCAGGAGCGGCGGAATGGTGACCTTCGCCGGGCGCGGTGCTGCCGCCACGTTCCAGGGGTTGCGCGGGGCCACTCGGTATTCGGCAGGGGCGTAGTTCTTGCGAGAGACCGTGTCCCAGACGCCTGCGGCCAGTTCGCCGCCGTCGTGCAGCGGGACGGACGCGCAGCCGGCCAGCCATTCGTGGCCGGAGAGCAGCATGTAGCGGGCGATGCCTGCCCAGACCAGGCCGACGACGGCGCCGGTGCGGTGGTCGGGGTGGACGCAGGAGCGGCCGGTTTCGACCAGGGCGCCGCGGATGCCGTGCAACGCGGTCAGGTCGAACTCGCCGTCGGAGTAGAGGCGCCCTGCTTCGCGGGCCCGCTCTGGCGGGAGCATGCGGTAACAGCCGACGATCTCGCCGGAGGGGTCGTGGCGGACCACGAGGTGGTCGCAGAACTCGTCGAAGTAGTCGACGTCCAGTCCGGGCACGCTGCTGTGCAGGTCGGCGCCCATTTCCTCGGCGAAGACCTGGTAGCGCAGCCGCTGTGCGGCGCGGACCTCGGTGTCGTCGTGGGCGACCAGCAACGAGTAGTGCGCGGTGGCTTCAGCTGCGGCCGGGGTGCTTACGAGCAGTTCTGACTGCGCCATACGTTCTGTTTACGTTGTGTCGGCAACAGTCAGCAGGTCGAACCGGTAGCAGATAAGTGGAAATCCGGTTAATGGCGGGTGGTTCACATAAACACGGGGCGGTTCTCCCGTGTGGTCACGAGAAAACCGCCCCGAATTGGGTTGCTATTAAAGAATCAGCCCTTGCGCTTGTTCACTTCTTCGGTCAGCTGCGGCGCCACCTTGAAAAGGTCGCCGACGATGCCGTAGTCGGTGATCTCGAAGATCGGCGCCTCCGCGTCCTTGTTGACCGCGATGATCGTCTTCGAGGTCTGCATTCCGGCGCGGTGCTGAATGGCGCCGGAAATGCCGAGGGCGATGTAAAGCTGCGGGGACACCGTCTTGCCGGTCTGGCCAACCTGGAACTGGTGCGGGTAGTAGCCGGAGTCGACGGCGGCACGCGAGGCGCCGACGGCGGCACCGAGCGAGTCGGCGAGGGCTTCGACGACGGAGAAGCTCTCCGCGCTGCCGACACCGCGACCACCGGAGACAACGACGCTGGCGTCCGTCAGTTCGGGACGGTCGCCGCCTTCGATGGGCTCACGGCCGAGCACCTTGGTGACCTTGGCGGCGTCGACGGCAGGCAGGTCCACGGAGGTGGATTCAGCGGCACCGTCGGCGGCTTCGGCTTCCAGGGCGCCGGGGCGCATGGTGACGACCGGGGTGCCATGGCTGACCTTCGAGTGCACGGTGTACGCGCCACCGAAGATCGACTGGGTGCCAGTGCCGTCCGCGTCGATGTCGATGAGGTCGACCAGCAGACCGGAGTCGAGGCGAACGGCGAGCCTGCCCGCGATCTCCTTACCTTCGGAGGACCCGGCGATCAGCACGGCGGCGGGACTTGCCGTCGCGGCGACGGCGGCGAGCGCGTCGACCTTGGGGGTGACCAGGTAGCCGGCGACGTCGTCGGACTCGGCGGCGTAGATCTTGGCGGCGCCGTAGCCGGCCAGGGCGTCGCGGACCTTCGCTGCCGTGCCGGGCGCGCCGACCACGACGGCGGAGGGCTCGCCGAGCCGGCGAGCGGCGGTCAGCAGTTCGTTGGTGACCTTCTTGACCTCGCCGTCGACCTGCTCAACGAGGACCAAAACCTCGGACATGGTTGTTCTCTCTCCTGCTCGGCTCGGTTGGTCAGATCAGCTTCTGGGCGATGAGGTACTCGGCGATCTTGGCGCCGCCGTTCCCGTCGTCCTCGACCTTTTCACCGGCAGTGCGCGGCGGCTTGGGGGCCGCGTCGACAACCGAGGACCACGCGTTGCCGAGACCGACCGAACCCGCGTCGATGCCGAGGTCGGCGACCGTGACCGTGTTCACCGGCTTCTTCTTGGCGGCCATGATCCCCTTGAAGGAGGGGTAGCGCGGCTCGTTGATCTTCTCGGACACGCTGATCACCGCGGGCAGGCTGGCCTGCAGGTGGATCAGGCCCTCGTCCGGGGTCTCGCGTTCGACGGTGACGTTGCCGCCGTCGATGGTGACCTTGCGGGCGTGGGTGAGCTGGGGCAGGCCGAGCAGTTCGGCGATGATCGCGGGGACCGTGCCGGAGGTGCCGTCGGTGGCCTCGTTGCCCGCGATGACCAGGTCGACGGACTCGACGGTGCCGATGGCTTTGGCGAGGACCTTGGCGGTCTGCAGCACGTCGGCTCCGTGCAGCGCCTCGTCGTTGACGTGCACTGCGGAGTCCGCGCCCATGGACAGGGCCTTGCGGATGGCCTCGGTGGCGCGGTCGGGTCCGACGCAGACGACGGTGACCGTGGTGTCGCCCTGAGCTTCCTTGATCAACAGTGCTTCTTCGACCGCACGTTCGTTGATCTCGTCCAGGACGGCGTCGGCCGAGTCGCGGTCGAGGGTGTGATCGGCGTCGCGCAGCTTGCGCTCGGAATAGGTATCCGGCACCTGCTTGACCAGAACAACGATGTTCATGGGTCTGGTTCGACCTCCTGAGAAAGTGACCGCCGGACATGCGGCGGCGAAACTGTCGCCGGTTGGCCCGACCTTGCCATGTCGCTTGCGGCTTTGCGAGCCAAAGGGCCGGTTGGGCGAGCCAACACACTGTGGCCTGAATGTTACCCGCCAGTAGCCCTTGGGCAAGGGACACGCGACACGAACGGGCGGTGACCATGCTCACCCCTGGGGCGGTGAGCAGCGCAGTTCCCTACTCTCTCTCAGCGCTCAAGGACGGCCTATATCGCCGAACGTTGCCAGGGCGTTACAGTCCACCGCTATGGCCGGCTATGTCACTGTTGTGACTGACTCCACCGCATGCCTGCCGACCGATATGGCGGCACGGTGGGGCATTTCCGTCGTGCAGCAGCAGCTGCATGTCGGCGATCACCTCGACGACGAGGCTCGGATCGCACCCAAGACACTGCTCGACGCGTTCGCCGACGGCACGCCGCTGTCGACGTCACCGCCTGACCCCGGCGCGTTCTTCTGGACCTACCAGGACGCCATCGCGCGCGGCGCCAGTGCCGTGGTTTCGCTGCACATTTCCGGAAAGCTGTCGAAGACGGCGGACATGGCGAAGTTCGGCGCGGCGGATTCTCGTGTGCCGGTGCACGTCGTGGACACTGGCACGGCCGGGATGAGCCTCGGTTACGCGGTGCTCGCCGCGGCGCGGATCGCGAACGCGGGCGGGAACGTGGACCAGGTGATCAAGGCGGCGCAGGGCCGCATGACCTCCTCGGTCGAGCTGATCCACGTGGAAACTCTGGAGTACCTGCGCCGGGGCGGCCGGATCGGTGCCGCCGCGCACCTGATCGGCAGCGCGCTGTCGGTGAAACCGCTGCTCACCGTGCAGAACGGCGAGATCGTGCCGTTGGCCCGGACGATGGGCAGCGACCGGGCGATCCGCAAGCTGGTGGACACCGCGGTGGCCAAGGCGGGCAACGCTCCGGTGGACATCGCGATCGAGCACTTCGGCGCGGACCGGCGGATCGACTACATCCTGGAGAGGCTCAAGAAGCGGGTGCCCAACCTGAACCAGATCAACGTGGTCGGGGTGAGCGCGATCATCATGGTCCACGTGGGACCGGGCGGGATCGGGCTCACGATCTCGCCGGCGGAAATCGTGCCGGCGAGACCGCGAGCCTTCGAATTCGGATAATCCGATATCGGAATATCCGGTTTCGGAGTACCCGACCTCGGATGATCCCGTTTCGGAGTATCCGAGGTCGGATGATCCCGTTTCGGATAGTCCCGTTTCGGTGGATCAGAAGCCGGTGAGGCCCTTCGGGGTGCCCAGACCGGTCGGACCGTCCCAGCCCTTGCCAGCGGTGTAGAGCTGGGCCGGGCCGACGCCGGCGTTCGGCGCGACGTTGGAGCCGATGGTGACGTCGGTGAAGTCGGACGCCTTGTCCATGTACAGCGTGTTCGGGCCGATGACCTGCGAGAGGTTGCCTGCACGCGCGTAGACGCCCGCGACGAACGGCGAGGCCACACTGGTGCCGCCGACGACGATCCACTCGTACGGTTCACCGGAGAACGGCGAGTAGGTGTCGTAGACGGCGACGCCGGTGTTCAGGTCGGCGACGGCGGAGATGTCGGACATGGCGCGGTGGCCGCCGCAGTAGGCGCTGACCGACGCGGGCTGGCCGATGGCCGGCGGCATGTCGGTCTCACAGCCGGAGCCGGCTTCGGCCCAGGCGACCTGGGAGAAGGACTTGCCGTCGGCGCTCTGGTAGAGCGAGGTGCCGCCGACCGAGGTGACCCACGGCAGGTTGTTGGGCCAGCCGTTGTGCTGGTTGCCTTCGTAGCCGCTGTCGCCGGAGGACGCGAGCACGGCCATGCCCGGGTGGAACAGGTCGAGGCCGGGAGTGCCGGTCTCCTCGAAGGCGTCGCTCGGGTACTGGTAGCTCATGCTGACCGCGTTGGCGCCGAGCTTGGCGGCGGTGTTGACCGCGGTGCCGAAGTCGGTGGTCTGCTGGTCGGCGGTGTCACCGGCGAGGGCGTCCTCGTCGGGCAGTTGCAGTTCGACGATCTTGCAGGCCGGACAGGATGCGGAGGCCATGTCCACGTCGAGCGAGGTTTCGACGGCGACTTCTTCCTCGATGTACTGGTCGAAGAAGTCGCTGGACGGTTGCAGCGCCGGGCCGCCGTTCATGTCGCCGATGGTCAGGCAGCCGCTGGCGGTGGTGCAGGCGGGCAGACCGTACTGCGCGCGGTAGGTGGCGAGGTCGGATTCGAGGGTGGGGTAGGCGCCCGCGTCGATGATGGCGATGGTGCCGGTCTGGCCGCCGGTCAGGTTGTACGCCTTCGCCAGGTCGGTCGCGCCGTAGCCGACCGGAGTGGTGGTCGCCAGCGCCTTCTTCGAGTTCGGCGCCGTGGTGGCGATCTCGGCCATGCAGGCCAGCTTGACCTGGGTGGTCGCGCACGCGTTCAGCACGCCGTGCGTCTTGAGCAGGGTGCCGGCCTGGACCTCGGCGCGGACTGTGGCGACCGCGTTGGGGTTGGCGGCGATGCCGGGGGTGGCAGCGGGTGCGGCCTGGGCGGTGAGCGCGGACAGCGCGGTCAGCGTCGCGACTCCGAGGGCTAAGAGGATTCCCCGTCTTCTGGATAAGACAGAGCGCCTCGGGTTCCATCTCGATTCGGACAAATTTCCTCCTCGGTGGGTGAACAGACAAGGTGAGCTTCGCGTGAATTCCACGTGAAGCGGCACCCGTCGTTCGTAGGCCACAAAACCGACGACCGGCGCGATCCAATTGGCCGTCACTCGGATGGGCGCGAACCACTGTGGACTGTGGTCTTGAACACAGTCCACACCGGAAAGATGAACGAATTTACTGAATCGTCTTCTTGGGGATTGGCTGCACGCAACCTATTGACTACACAGCAGGCGCGGTCAAGCATTGCAGCGCCCGTTATCGATCCAGTCGATCACGGCGCGTCACGGCCGCACGAGGGCGTCCGTGCGCGGACCACAGCGGTAGGAGCCCGGATGAAAAGAAAGCGCTTACTCGGCCAGCGACCAGTGATCGCGGTCGCGGTGGCGATCGGCACGGTGGCGGCCTCCGTCATCGTCGCTGGCAGCTCCGGTTCGGCCGTCGCCGACAACCAGCCTCTGTACCTCAACCAGCAGGCGTCCAACCAGGCCCGGGCGAACGACCTGGTCGGCCGGATGACGCTGGCCGAGAAGATCGGGCAGATGACCCAGATCGAGGTCAGCCAGATCGTCGGCAACTGCAACTACGGCGCGGGCCCGCTCAACCCGACCTGCGCGCAGAACGTGCTCGGCAACCTCGCGGTCGGCTCGATCCTCTCCGGCGGCGGCTCCCCGCCCACCGAGGACATCAACGGCGCGGACACTCCGGCTGACTGGGCCAACGCGATCAACTCGATCCAGCAGTACGCCATCGCGCACAACCCGCTGCACATCCCGATCACCTACGGCGCGGACGTGGTGCACGGCCACAGCAACGTCGTCGGCGACACGATCTTCCCCGCCCAGATCGGCATGGGCGCCAGCTACGACACCAACCTGGAGAAGCAGGCCGAGGCGTCCGCGGGGGCGGCGGCCGCGGCCACGAACGTGCGCTGGGGTTTCGGTCCGGTCGCCGACGTCGACATGGACACGCGCTGGGGGCGCTACAACGAGTCCTTCGGGGAGGACCCGACTCTTGACGGGGCCATGGAGGCGGCGGGCGTCTCCGGCTTGCAGCAGAACGGCCAGGTCGCCGCGTCGGTGAAGCACTTCGCCTCCTACGGCGGCGCGAGCTCCGGCCTGGACCGCACCGACGCGAACCTGCCGCTGCGCTGGTTGCAGGACGACGAGTTCCCGTCCTACCAGGGCGGCGTTGACGCGGGTGCGGACACCGTGATGGTCGACTCGGGCGCGATCGACGGCGTGCCCGCGACCGGTTCGCACTACCTGCTGACCGACGTGCTGCGCAACCAGATGCACTTCACCGGTGTCACGATCAGCGACTGGAACGACGTAGAGGCGCTGCAGACCAAGTACCACTCGGCGGCCGACTACGAGCACGCGATCGCGCAGGCGGTCAACGCCGGTGTGGACATGACGATGGTGCCACTGGACGGCCCGACCTTCGTCACCAACCTGACCAAGGCGGTCAACGACCACCTGATCTCGATGCAGCGGATCAACCAGGCGACCGAGCGGATCCTGGAGCTGAAGTTCAAGACCGGGATCTTCGACCACCCGTACGTGGACGCGTCCAAGGCGAACCAGACGGTCGGCGCGGACGCGCCGCTGGCCCGTCAGGCCGCTGCGGAGTCCAGCGTGCTGTTGCAGAACACCGGCAACGTGCTGCCGCTGGCCAACTCCGCGCACATCACCGTGACCGGCCCGAGCGCCGATTCGGTGTCGAACACGCTGGGCGGCTGGACGATCGGCTGGCAGGGCGTTCCCGCTGGTAGCCCGGAGACCGCGGTCACCGTGCTGGCGGGTCTGAAGGCGCAGGGTGGCGCGAACGTGAACTACGCGGCTTCCCAGTCCGACGCGGTCGCGGCGGCGGGTAGCACCGACGACTACGTGGTCGTGGTCGGCAACGGGGCGGGTGCCGAGGGCCCGAACGACAAGCGCGACCCGAGCCTGCCCGCCGACCAGCAGGCGGAGATCGCCGCACTGGTCGCGACCGGCAAGCCGGTCGTGGTCGTGGTGGTGGACGACCGTCCGCTGGCGCTGGGTTCACTGGAGAAGTCCGGTGGCGGGGTCACTCCTGCCGGTCTGCTGATGGCGTGGCGGCCCGGTACCCAGGGCGGCAACGGCGTTGCCGACGTGCTCTACGGCGCGACCAACCCGAGCGGCCGGCTGCCGGTCTCGTGGCCGAAGGAGAACACCGACAACCCGAACAGCTACCGCCTGCTGACGCTGCCGAACACCTACAACGGGACCGGCCCGGTCTACCAGCCGCTGTACGCGTTCGGTGCCGGTCTGTCCTATACGAACTACACGTTCGGAACGGTGTCCGCGAGCAAGGCGGGCAACGCGGTGAAGGTGAGCGTCGCGGTCAGCAACGCCGGCGGCAAGGCCGGTGACGTGGTGGTGCCGGTCTACGTGTCGCAGCCGGTGAGCAACCCGATCCAGCCCGCGCAGCGGCTGGTCGGCTTCGCCAGGGTGCACCTGGCTGCGGGCGCGTCGACGACGGTCACGGTGAACGTGCCGAAGTCGAACCTGGCGATCACCCAGGGCGACATCAACTCGACGCAGGCACCGTCGGTCGAGTCCGGCCAGTACGTGTTCTCCAGCGGGGCGCTCGGCGCGGCACTGCCGACCAACGCTTCCGCCAGCGTCGCGTTTTGAATCAGACACAGCCTGAATCAGACACAGCCTGAAGCAGACACAGCCCGAATCAGACCCAGCCTGATCGATTGACCGGGGCCTGTGCCCGTCGCCGAGTGTGGCGGCGGGCACAGGCTACCGTTCAGTAATGCAGCAGACCCTCCCGCTCACCGGTGAACGCACCGTGCCCGACGTGCCGGAGGAAAACTACTGGTTCAGGCGCCACGAAGCGGCCTATGTCGCGTTGCGCGAGCGCTGCGTGGACGCGATGGTGCTGGAGGCGGGCTGCGGCGAGGGTTACGGCGCCGACCTGCTCGCGGAGGTCGCGGCCAGGGTTGTCGCGCTGGACTACGAGCCATTGACGACGGCCCACGTGCGCGCTCGCTATCCCAGGCTCGACGTGCTGCGCGGGAACCTGGCGACATTGCCGATAGCCTCGGCGACCATCGACGTGATCGCGAACTTCCAGGTGCTCGAACACCTCTGGGACCAGGCCGGGTTCCTCGCCGAATGCCGTCGCGCGCTGAAACCAGGCGGGACGCTGCTGCTGACCACCCCGAACCGGATCACCTTCTCCCCTGGTCAGGACCGCCCGATCAACCCGTACCACACCCGCGAGCTCGACCAGGGCGAACTGCGCGAACTGCTCGTCGTGGCCGGTTTCACCGTCGAGTTCCTGGGCGGACTGCACCACGGACCGCGCCTGCGCGAACTGGACGCGACCTACGGCGGTTCGCTGATCCAGGCGCAGCTCGACGTGGTCATGGGTCACCTCCCCGGCGAAGCCGCCTGGCCGGAACGACTGCTCGCGGACGTGGATTCGTTGCGCGCCAACGACTTCGTCGTACACGATCGCGACGTCGACGCCAGCCTGGATCTGGTCGCGGTCGCCGGGAGGCCGGCGTGACCGAGCAGCCGATCGGCACGTTCTGCTTGGTTCTGCACAGCCATCTGCCCTGGTTGCCGCACCACGGCACCTGGCCGGTCGGCGAGGAATGGCTCTACCAGGCATGGGCCAACTCCTACCTGCCGGTCGTGGACCTGTTGCGCCGCTTCGCCGATGAGGGCAGGCGCGATGTGCTCACCCTCGGCCTCACCCCGGTGCTGGCCGCGCAGCTGGACGACCCGTACTGTCTGCGCGCCTGCCACGAATGGCTCGGTGACTGGCGGCTGCGCGCGGACTACGCGGCGACCCGCTGGAATGGCCGTTGGCGCCCGAGTCAGGACCTGCGCGACCTCGCGGCGGCCGAGCACCGCGCGGCGGACGCGGCGATCGGAGAGTTCGAAACCCATTGGCGGCACGGGTTTTCACCGGTGCTGCGGCCGTTGCGCGAATCGGGCGTGTTCGAGTTGCTTGGCGGACCGGCGACGCACCCGTTCCAGCCACTGCTCGCCGACCGGGTGCGCGGCTTCGCGCTGCGCACCGGCCTCGCCGATACCAGGCTCCGCCTCGGCGAGGCGCCTGGCGGCATCTGGGCGCCGGAATGCGGCTACGCGCCCGGCATGGAGGCCGACTACGCGGCGGCGGGCGTGACGCACTTCCTGGTGGACGGCCCTGCGCTGCGCGGGAAAACCGGTGCGGCGCGGCCGGTCGGCGATTCGGACGTGGTCTGTTTCGGCCGCGATCTCGAAGTGACGTACCGGGTATGGTCGCCGAAGGCCGGCTATCCGGGTTCGCCCGAGTACCGCGACTTCCACACCTATGACCATCCCTCGGGCCTGAAACCGAGCCGGGTCACCGGAAAGCGCGTGCGCGCCGAGGACAAGCAGCCGTATCGGCCCGATCTCGCGGCAGCAGCGGTGCGTCGCGATGTCGCGGATTTCGTGGACACCGTGCGCAAGCGCCTGCTGTCCCAGGACAAACCCGGCTTGGTCGTCGCCGCGTACGACACGGAACTGTTCGGGCACTGGTGGCACGAGGGCCCGGCCTGGCTGGAGGGCGTGCTGCGCGCGTTGCCCGAGGCGGGCGTGCGGGTGACCACGCTGCAGGGCGCGCTGGCAGCCGGCCATCTCGGTGCCCCGGTGGAGCTGCCCGCGTCATCGTGGGGGTCGGGCAAGGACTGGCGGGTCTGGGACGGCGAGCAGGTCGCCGATCTGGTCGCGGACGGCGCGGAACTCCAGGGCGAGCTGCTCTCCACTGTGGACAAATATGCCGGCGCGTATCGCGATCCCGCGCTCGATCAGCTTGTTCGCGAGGCCCTGCTGGCGTTGTCGAGCGACTGGGCGTTCATGGTCACCAAGGATTCGGCGGCCGACTATGCCAGGCGCCGCGCGGAAACGCATCGCGAACGCTTCGCGGAAATCGCCAATCTGCTGCGCGATCCCGATCCCGCGCGGTTGGCTCGGTTGCGGGCCGAGGACGGTCCGTTCGGCCAGCTCGATGCCCGTGATCTGTAAAGGCCTGTGAGCCGTAAAGGAAGGCAATGCGTCTACTGATGTTGTCCTGGGAGTACCCACCGGTGGTTGTCGGTGGGCTCGGCAGGCACGTTCATGACCTGGCCAGGCACCTCGCGTCCGCCGGTCACGAGGTGGTCGTGCTGTGCAGGCACGAGTCGGGCAGCGACGCGAGCGACCATCCGACGACGGATTCGGTGATCGAGGGCGTGCGGGTGATCCGGGTCGCCGAGGACCCGCCGCACCTGGTGTTCGAGCGCGACCTGCTGGCCTGGACATTGGCCATGGGCCACGCGATGATCCGCGCCGCGCATCGCCTGCTGGGCAGGTGGCGCCCCGATGTCGTGCACGCGCACGACTGGCTGGTCGTGCACCCCGCGGTCAGTCTGGCCGAGCAACTGGACGTGCCGCTGGTCGCGACCATGCACGCGACCGAGGCCGGTCGGCACAGCGGTTGGCTGTCCCAGCCCCTCAACCAGCAGGTGCACTCGGCGGAATGGTGGCTGGCCAACCGCGCGGATGCGCTGATCACCTGCTCGGCTGCCATGCGGGCGGAGGTCGCGCACCTGTTCGAGGTCGACCCGGCAACCATCACGGTGATCCACAACGGCATCGAGTCGCACGGCTGGCGGGTGAGCGGCGCCGACATGCGCGCGGCGCGGCAGCGCTACGCCCCGGGCGGCGAGGGTCTGCTGGTGTTCTTCGGGCGCCTCGAATGGGAAAAGGGTGTGCAGGACCTGATCGCCGCACTGCCGCGCATCCGCATGGCGAAGGCGGGCACGCGGTTGGTCGTGGCCGGAAAAGGCGGTCACGAACTGGAACTGGTGGAGGCCGCGCGACGGCATCGGGTGCGCAGGGCGGTCGATTTCGTCGGCCACCTCACCGATCGCGAACTCCGCGCGGTCATCGCCTGCGCGGATGCGGTGGTGCTGCCCAGCAAGTACGAGCCGTTCGGCATCGTCGCACTGGAAGCGGCGGCCGCCGGCGCGCCGCTCGTTGCGTCGACCGCGGGCGGGCTGGGTGAAGTGGTGATCGACGGGCGCACCGGCCTGTCGTTCGCACCTGGCGACGTTGGCGGCATCGCGACCGCGGTGACCTCGGTGCTTGCTGATGCCCCGGCCGCCCGGCGCAGAGCCAAGGCGGCCAAGGCGCGTCTTGCCGAGGACTTCGACTGGTCACACATTGCCGAGGCGACCGCGCGGGTGTACGCGGCAGCACGGGTTGGCGACCGGTCAGAGCTCGGTCGACCGAAGATCGCGACCGGTAACGCCTTTAACGCGTAAAGCCGTTACACCCAGAAGACAGGCAGTGCGATCGGTCCGTCGTCCAGCGGGCTACCGACCCAGGCGACCTCCTGCGGTTCGCAGCCAAGCCGCAGGTCAGGGAGCTGAGTGGCGAGCGCGGAGCGCTTCGGCGATCTCGATCCGGGCGAGCGGCAGCCTGCGCAACCGCGCGTGCGGCTCGCTGTCGGTGAACAGCGAACCGAGGCCGGGCGTGCCGTGCGGGGCGATGCCGAAGCGCGGGTCGACCAGGACCGACCTGACCAGTTCGCGATCGGTTACCAGCCAGGCCGGGCCACCAGCCGTCTGAGCTCGGACAACTGGATCGAGGGACCCGTACCCGGGCGGTGGGTGCAGTGTTGAATTTTTTGGGCGATCGGGTCGTTCCGGTGAGAGGACAATCGGTTCGGTTATCATGTTGATGAAGCTAGCACATAGTGAAGTACATACGCGAAATGGCGAGTCGTGCGTGCCTTTGATGTGGCCTTCGGGCGACTGATGGAACTGAACATCCTGCTCAACGAGGATGCGGAACGCGGCATGGCCCAATCCGGGCTCACCACGTCCCGCGCCGGGCTGCTGTGGGAGGTCTTCCATCACGGACCGACGACCCAGCGCGCGCTCAGCGAGGCGTTGAAGGTGACCTCGCGCAACATCACCGGCCTGGTCGACGGGCTGGTCGCGACCGGGTTCGTCACCCGCGAAGCGCACCCGACCGATCGCAGGGCCACCCTGGTCACATTGACCGAGCACGGCAAGGCAATCGGGCTGACCATGTTCCAGCAACAGCAGGAGTTCGCAGCCACGCTGTTCGGCGACTTCGCCGAGGGTGAGCTGGACACGCTGGTAGCCGGGCTCGACAAGATCCTCACCCGGCTGCGCGGCCTCGCGCAGGCTCAGCCGGACTGACGCAGTCCCGCAACGAGGATTCCGGCCAGGCGGCGCGCGTCGTAGCGGTGGTTGCCACTGGCACCGGCACACAGGCCGCCGACGCCGCGCATCAGCTCCTGAGCGTCCACATCGGACCTGATCTCACCCGCGCCGATCGCGGCGTCGAGCAGGCCGGTGAGCACGGGCACGAGCCGCGCCAGGAAGTAGGAGTGCAGCGGGTCGAAGCAGGGGTCGTCGGAGGACAGCACCGCGCCCAGCCCCTGTTTGGTCACCACGAAATCGACGAACCCGTCGATCCATCGCGCCAGTGCCGCGAACGGCGTCGCGCTGCTCGCAAGCAGTTCCGGGCCCGCTTCGGCCAGTGCCTCCACCTGGTGGCGGTAGACCGCGACGATGAGATCCGCCCGGGTCGGGAAGTGCCGGTAGATCGTGGCTGTGCCGACCCCGGCCTTGGCCGCGATGTCGCGGATCGGCGCCTCGACCCCGGCGGTCACGAAGACCGAGGCCGCCGCGTCGAGCAGGGATTCCTCGTTGCGCTGGGCATCCGCCCGCTTGAGGCGCGTCATACCCCTTACTAAACGGGACAGCGTCCCGTATTGTCAAAACGGGACGCTGTCCCGTTTATTCGAGGAGGGATCCATGTCGACATATCTGCTGGTACACGGCGCCTGGCACAGCGGAAGGGCCTGGGATCGAGTGGTGCCGCTGTTGACGTCGGCCGGGCATCGGGTGCTCGCCCCGTCGCTGCGCAGTGATGGACCGGAAGTGGGACTGGACACGCACATCGCGGAGATCGCCGGGCTGATCACCGATGAGGATCTGCGCGACGTGATCCTGGTCGGGCACAGCTACAGCGGGCTGGTCATCTCGGGCGTGGCCAACGAGATCCCCGACCGGATCGCGCACCTGGTCTACCTGGACGCGATGGTGCCGCAGGACGGCGAGAACGCGGTCGACATCCAGCCGATGACCGGGCAGCTGATCGAGCTCGCCGCCCAGTCGGAGGGCGGCGGGCGGGTTCCGCCGTTGCCGGAGTCGCCGCTGGGCCTGTTCGGTGTCACCGATCCGGACGACAAGGCGTGGGTGCGCTCGATGCTGACCGACATGCCCATTCGCTGCCTGCAACAACCGATCCGGCTGGACAATCCGGCGACGGCGAGAATTCCGCGCACCCACATCCACTGCACGGCCAACCAACCGGCGGGAATCCACCGGCGCCCGGTGCCGCCGATCCAGCCGAACGGCGAACCCGCGCAGGTGTGGGAGTTGCCGACCGGGCACGACTGCATGGTCACCATGCCTGCCGAACTGGTCGAACTCCTGCTCAAGGTGGGCTGAGCGAACGCGAGCCGGGTATCGTCACCCGGCTCGCGATCGTGCTCAGCCCCAGCTGACCGGCATTTCGATGATGCTGCGCATGAAGCTGCCCTGCTTCCAGCGCAACTGCTCGGCGGGCACGGCCAGTCGCAGGTTGGGCAGCCGTCCGACCAGCGTGGTCAGCGCGACCTGGAGTTCCATCCTGGCCAGCGGCGCGCCGAGGCAGTGGTGCGCGCCGTGACTGAAGCCGAGGTGCGGGCTGGCCGGCCTGGTCAGGTCGAGCGTGTCCGCGTCCTTGAACTCGCGGTCGTCGCGGTTGGCCGAACCGAGCGACGCGAGCACGGCCTCACCCTTCCTGACCAGCACGCCGCCGACCTCGATGTCCTCGCGCGCGTAGCGCGGGAACGCGGCGCCGACACCCAGCGGCACGAACCGCATCAGCTCCTCGACCGCCTGCGCGACGAGTTCCGGCTGCGCGCGCAGCCGCGCCAGTTCGTCCGGGTGCTCGATCAGGGTGGCGACGAAGTTCGGGATCTGGCTGGTGGTGGTCTCGTGACCGGCCGCGAGCAGACCGGCGGCGAACTGGAGGATCTCCTCCTCGCTGAACCGGTCGTCGTTGTCGCGCGCCATCGCCAGCCCGCTGAGCAGGTCCTCGCGCGGCTCGACCTTCCTCTCCTGCAACAGCTTCGCCATGTAGCCCCAGAGTTTGACCTGGTAGTCCATGGTCTGCTCGGGGGTGAGGCCGCTCGCCGAGAGGAACGCCTCGGACCATTCGCGGAACAGGTGCTGGTCCTCGATCGGCACGCCGAGCAGCGTGCAGATCATGGTGACCGGCAGCGGCACCGCGAAGTTCTCCACCAGGTCGGCGGGCGAGCCCAGCTCGATCAGGTGGTCGACGAGCCGGTTCGCGACCTCGATCGCCTTGGGCCGCAACGCTTCGACGCCGCGCTGGGTGAACGCCTTGGTGCCGAGGCGGCGGACCCTGGTCTGCTCGGGCGGGTCCATGCCCAGGATGCCGCCCGGTCCGGGCTCCGGCGACATCCTCGGCTCGTCGTGACCGGTGGGCAGCACCCGGCTGAACCCCGCGTCGCCGAGCACGAACCGCGCATCCGCGTAGCGCGTGGCCAGCCACGCGGTTTCGCCGTGCGGCATGTTGACGCGGACCATCGGCTCGTCATCGCGCAGGTCGGCGTAACGCTGGTCGAGGTCGAGGGTGTCCGTCCGGTTGAACGGATAAGACAGAGGTTCGGATTCGGTGGTAGCCACGGTAAACACCGTATACAAGGACCTGGCGGAGCCATGACCACCAATCGGGGGAGGCGGCTCCCCTGTCAGGACTCCTCGAAGGATTTCTCCATCGTCTTCGCCAGCGCGCGGGCCGCCTTGCGCGCCATATCCGCCACCGCCGCACGCTGTTCCGCGCCCGCCTCGTAGTCCATGCGACGATCGCGCACGACGCGGGCGGGGGCGCCGACCGCGATGCCGTAGTCCTGGATGTCACCGCGCACGACGGCATGCGCGCCGATCACGCAGCCGCGCCCGATCCGGGTGCCGCGCAACACGCTGACCTTGACGCCCAGCCAGGTGTCCGGGCCGATCCGCACCGGCGACTTGGTGATGCCCTGATCTTTGATGGGCAGGGTGATGTCCGCGGTGACGTGGTCGAAGTCGCAGATGTAGACCCAGTCCGCGATCAGCGTGGCCGCGCCGATTTCCACGTCCAGGTAGCAGTTGATGGTGTTGTCCTTGCCGAACACGGCCTTGTCGCCGATACGCAGCGAACCTTCGTGGCAGCGGATCGAATTTCCGTCGCCGATATGCACCCAACGACCGATTTCCATCCTGCCGAAACCCGGACGGCAGTGGATTTCCACCCTGCGACCGAGAAACACCATGCCGCGCAGGATGATGTGCGGATTGGCCAGCCGGAATTTCAGCAGTCGCCAATAGCGCACCAGGTACCAGGGCGTGTACGCGCGATTGCGGAGCACCCAGTGCAGCGAGTCCATGGTGAGGAACCGCGCCTGCTCGGGGTCGCGCGCCCTGCGCCACGAGCCGACCCGCTCGGCCAGCGGCGCTCCCCACATCGACGTCATGTTCCGACCGTACGCACGGCTTCGCACACAATCGCGGTGGGGGTGTCGCCCACTCGAGTCAACACCACGGTCGCGGACGTCTCCCCCGCGAGCTTCAACCGCTTGCGCAACGTGTTCGGGTCGACGTCCAGCCCACGCACCAGAATCTCCAGCGTGCCGACGGACCGCGCACGCAACGTCGCGCGCAGCGCCTTCTCGCTGTATTTGCCGTGCTCAAGGACGCGGAAAGCGCGAATGCCGGGCGGCGGCTCGTCGCCGGTCAGGTAGGCGATGCGCGGATCGAGTTGACCGAGCCCGTGCCGCACCGCGTAGTGCCGCACCAGCCCGGCGCGCACCACCGCGCCGTCCGGGTCGACGATCCACTCGCCGATCGGCAACACCGGCGAGTCGTCCGGTTCCGCGTCCGTGATCGTCCACTGTGTACCGTCGCGCCCTGTCCTTTGAGAGAGGCAGGTCGCGCGGCGGTGGACACCGGCCAGATCACCGGTCCACAGGCAGGCTTCGCGCACGGCGCCGTCCAACGACACCAGCTCCACCTCGTCGGCCCATTCGACCGCTGCGAAATCGAGGCCCGGCGAGCACTTCACCGCGAGCTCGCGACCCGCGTAGACCTCGGCGAGCAGATCGAGGCGCGGCAGCAGATCCGCTGGTCGCCAGCGCCGCCGACCAGAGTCGTCGCGGCGCGCCGGATCGGCTACGACCACGGTGCCGCGGGTGACGGGTCGCAAGGCGTCCGCGCGGAGCAACGGCACTTCCGGGCCGCAGTTGTTGCGCGCCATGGCCAGGCGGACCGGGTCCAGGTCCGAGCCGATCGCGCGGTGCGCGACCCGGGCGACGACCGCGAGATCCGCGCCGACCGAGCAGGTCACGTCGTGCACGTCCCGGCCGGCGAGTCGCTGCGCGCGGTGCTCGGCGACCGGGGTCGCGGTGGCCTGCTGGAGGGCGGGGTCGGTGAACAGCCAGTCGTCCGCGTTCGCAAGCCTGACGGCGGCTTTTCGGCGGAGCATCGCGGTTTCCAGGACTGCCGCGCCACGCTCGCCTGCCACGGCACGAGCGGCGGCGACATCGGCGATGAGGTCGGTCAGCGGGCGAGCCGCGATCTCGGCGATCGCCGCCCGGCCCGCCGGGCCGCGCAGGTACTCGACGTCGTCGAGGCTGAACGCGTAGGACACTGCGTTATTCGGGCTTGGTGCCGGTGATCAGCACGTTGTAGAACAGGTCGCGAGGCACGATCTTGGCCAGCACCTGTTCGTCCAACCAGGACAGTCGCTGCCAGGATTTGTAGGCGAACATCGCCCAGCCCCAACCCAGCTTCTCGCGCGGCACCGCCGCCTCGAACGTGCGCACCGGCCAGCCGAGCAGCGCCGCCGAGAGCTCCTCGGTCACCGCGCGCACGTTGTGCGCACCCGCGCCGCGCGCGACCCGTTCCAGGTCGCCCGGCGCGAACGTGTGGATGTCCACAACGGACTCAAGAGCCGCCGCGCGGGAGGACTCGTCGAGCTCGTCCTGCGGACGGCGCCAGTCCTTCAGCGGGCCGAACTTGGTCACGTTGGTGGTCAGCCACCAGGTCAGCTGGCTGATCTTGCGCGCCCAGATGTCGCCGATCTTGCTCGGCTCACCCGCGAACACGAACCGGCCACCCGGCTTGAGCACGCGCAGCACTTCGCGCATGGCCGCGTCCACATCCGGGATGTGGTGCAGCACCGCGTGCCCGGTGACCAGGTCGAACGTGTCGTCGTCGTAGGGGATCCGCTCGGCGTCGGCCACCCGGCCGTCGACCGGCAGGCCCAGGTTCTCCGCATTGCGCAGCGCCACCTCGACCATGCCGGGCGAGAGGTCGGTCACCGAACCCTTGGCGATCACGCCGCCCTGCATCAGGTTGAGCAGGAAGAACCCGGTGCCGCTGCCCAGTTCCATCGCACGCTGGTACGGCCAGCCCTGATCACCGGCGACCGCGCGAAAGCGGCCGGTCGCGTACTCGATGCAGCGCTCGTCGTAGGAGATCGACCACTTCTCGTCGTACGTGCCCGCTTCCCAGTCGTGGTAGAGCACGTTGGCCAGCTTCGGGTCCGACCAGGCGGCCTCGACCTGCGCCGCGGTGGCGTGCGGGTTCGGCTTGGGGTCACTCATGGGGTTCTACTTTCCGGTGACTCTGTCATTTCCCAATGCTCTGTCACTTTCCAAAGAAGGTGGCCTTGCCCGGCCCGTTCTCGATGAACGAGTTCATGCCCTCGCGCTGGTCGTCGGTGGCGAACAGCGCCGCGAACAGGTAGGTCTCCAGCTTGAGGCCGTTGGCGAGGTCGGTGTCCAGGCCGCCGTCGATCGCGGCCTTCGCCGCCGCCAGCGCGCGAGCCGGACCGTTCACGAACTGCCCGGCCCAGGTCTGCGCGGCCGAGTACACGTCATCCGGGGCCACGACCTCGTCGACAAGGCCGATCGCGAGCGCCTCGTCCGCGCGCACGGTGCGGCCGGAGTAGATCAGGTCCTTGGCCTTGGCCGGGCCGATCAGCCGCGCCAGCCGCTGGGTACCACCGCCACCGGGAATGATGCCGAGCAGGATCTCCGGCTGGCCGAGCTTGACATTGTCACCGGCGATTCGCCGATCGCAGCCCAGCACGATCTCCATGCCGCCACCGAGCGCGTAGCCGGTGATCGCGGCGACCGTCGGCTTCGGGATGGTCGAGAGCGAACCGAGCGCGCCGGACAGCGCCTCCGCATGCTTGGCCATGTCCACGTAGGACATGGCGGACATCTCCTTGATGTCCGCGCCACCCGCGAACGCCTTCGGACCGCCGTAGACGATCACCGCGCGCACGTCGTCGCGGGCGGCCGCCTCGTCGGACGCGGCCTGGAGTTCGACCTGAAGCTGCTTGTTCAGCGCGTTCACCGGGGGCCGGTTCAGCCGGATCGTGCCGATCCCACCGTCGACCTCAAGGTTGACGAACTCACCCACCGCGACCTCCTTCTTCATGCCAGCCGTCGCAGGCTACCGCGCGGTAGCTCGGCGGGCGAAGAAGCGCCCGTCGGCCTTGTCCAGGATCAACTTCTGGCCGAACGCCTCGGACAGGTTGTCCTCGGTGATCACGTCGTCGAGCAGGCCCTGGGCGACGATCCGGCCCTCGCGCAGCAGCAGCGCGTGGGTGAAGCCCGGCGGGATCTCCTCGACGTGATGGGTGACCAGCACGGTCGCGGGCGCGTCCGGGTCCATGGCCAGCTCGGACAGCCGCGCCACCAGGTCCTCCCGGCCGCCGAGATCCAGACCGGCGGCGGGCTCGTCGAGCAGCAGCATCTCGGGGTCGGTCATCAGCGCGCGGGCGATCAGCGCGCGCTTGCGCTCGCCCTCCGACAGCGTGCCGAAAGTGCGCTCGGCCAGGTTGCCGATGCCCATCGAGGACAGCAGCGCGGCAGCGCGGTTGGTGTCCAGCTTGTCGTAGTTCTCCCGCCAGCGACCCAGCACCGCGTATCCGGCGCTGACCACGACGTCCAGCACCTTCTCCTCGTTCGGCACCCGGCCGGACAGCGCGGAGCTGCTCAGGCCGATGCGCGGGCGGAGCTCGAAGACGTCGGTGCGGCCCAGTCTCTCGCCGAGGATGTGCACCGCTCCGCCGGTCGGGTGAAGTTCGGCGGACGCGATGCGCAGCAGGGTGGTCTTGCCTGCGCCGTTCGGCCCGAGCACCACCCAGCGTTCATCGAGCTCCACCGCCCACTCCACGTCGGCCAGCAGATAGTTGCTGCCGCGTCGGACGTTCACTCCTGCCATGTGCACGACAAGATCGTCGTAATCGACCTCGTCGTCCTGGATCTGCTCGGCCACGCCCGCCATTCTGTCGTCTGCCGGTCCGGCCGATCCGCCCGGGCCACGAGTGCCGCTTCACTCGAATGGGCGAAGGACTGGACGGGTCAGTGAAAATTGATCTCATGAGCCACCACGACCACCCGACGCAGGGCCGGGTTCACCCAGCGAGCGGCCCGAACGCCGCGTCCTCGGTGCCCTTCCCCAGAAACTCGCCGGTGATCGCGGGGCACCCGTTCCCGCTCGGCGCGCATCCCCAGGCCGGCGGGGTCCGGTTCGCGGTGACGGCGGCCGCGGCCGATGGCGTCGAGGTGTGCCTGGTCGACCAGGACGGCAGCGAACGGCGCATCGAGCTGCTTGAGCAGACCTTCGGCGTGTGGCACGGCATCGTCCCGGGCGTCACCCCTGGTCAGCGCTACGGTTACCGGGCGCACGGCCCGTACGCGCCGCGCAGAGGGCTGCGCTGCAACCCGGCGAAACTGCTCGTCGACCCGTACGCACACCAGGTCAGCGGCACCCTCACCGACCTCGACGCCGCGCTCGGCTACGCCGACGGCGACCCGTTCAGCCCGAATCCGTCCCACCGCGACTCGCTCGGTTCGGTGCCGCTGTCGGTGGTGACCGCGCCGGTGCTGATCGACACCGGGACCAGGCCGGACACGCCGTTCGAGGAGACGGTGATCTACGAGCTGCACGTCGGCAACTTCACCAAGGCGCACCCCTACCTGCCCGAGTACCTGCGCGGCACCTACCTCGGCCTCGCGCACCCCGCCGTGCTCGATCACCTGGTCGGGCTGGGCATCACCGCGGTCGAACTGCTGCCGGTGCAGAGCTTCCAGGATGAGCCGTCGTTGCTGCGGCGCGGCCAGCGCAACGTATGGGGCTATTCGCCGTTGGCCTGGCTCGCGCCGCATGCCGGCTACGCGAGCAGGCCCGGCCGCGAGATCGAGGAGTTTCGCACGATGGTGGCGGCCCTGCACGGCGTCGGCATCGAGGTGATTGTGGACACTGTGTTCAATCACACCTGCGAGGGTGGCCCGGACGGACCAACGCTGAGCCTGCGCGGTCTGGACGCCCCCGCCTACTACCTGCACGACGGACGCGGCCGCTACCGCGACCTCTCCGGCTGCGGCAACACCCTGGACACCGGCTCGCCGACCGTGGTCCGGCTGGTCACCGACGCGCTGCGGCACTGGGCAGGCGAACTCGGCGTCGACGGGTTCCGGTTCGACCTGGCGAGCGTGCTCGGCCGACCGGGCGGCGGGCGGTTCGACGCGAACGCTCCCCTGCTTACCGCGATCGCCTGCGACCCGCTGCTCGCCAGTTGCAAACTCATCGCCGAACCGTGGGACGCGACCGGCGACGGCTACCAGGTCGGCGGGTTCGGCGCGCAGTGGACAGAATGGAACGGGCGCTTCCGCGACACCGTCCGCGACTTCTGGCGCGGCACCGCCGACGTGCGTGACCTCGCCTACCGGCTGGCCGGCTCGTCCGACCTGTACGGCGCGAACCGGCGCAGGCCCTGGTCGTCGATCAACTTCATCACCGCGCACGACGGCTTCACTCTGCGCGACCTGGTGTCGTACAACGGAAAACACAACGAGGCCAACGGCGAGAACGGCCGGGACGGCACCGATGACAACCGATCCTGGAACTGTGGCGTGGAAGGCGACACGACCGACCAGGATGTCCTCGCGCTGCGCGCGCGGCAGGCGCGCAACCTGATGGCGACCCTGCTGCTGGCCACCGGCACCCCGATGATCACCGCGGGCGACGAACGGTGGCGCACCCAGCGCGGCAACAACAACCCGTACTGCCTCGACGACGAATCCGTCTGGGTCGACTGGACGACCGATGAGGCATCGACCGATCTGCTCGCCTTCACCCGCAGGCTGATCGCGACCCGCGCCGACTGTCCCGCGCTGCGCCAACCCGAGTTCTTCGAGGGCAGGCGCACGTCGACCGGCGAAGCCGACCTGATCTGGCTGCGCCCGGACGGCAACGAGTTCACCGAAGCCGAATGGTTCGACTCGAACCTGCGCAGCGTCGGCGTGTGGATCGACGGGTCGAACTGCCGGTCCCGCACCAGAAGCGGTGAGCTCGTCGAGGACCACTCCTGGTTGTTGATCATGCACGCCGGTTACCAGGACCAGCAGTGGACGCTGCCGATCGCCGGATTCGGCCAGCGCTACGTGCCCACCCTGGACACGTCCACCCCGGACGGCGCCCCCGACGACCTCACCCCGAACCCCGCCAAATCCGTCATCACGGTGCCCGCGCGCACCGTCCTCCTGTATCGGGCGACATTCTGATGGCTGCCCCGATCGCCACCGCGAACATCTGGGTGGACCGCTACATCAACGACGAGACCGGCAGCATCGAGCGAACCGCGCCGAGCGCTGACGCGTTCGGGTTCATCACCGATCTGGAACGTCCGATCGGGACCTACCGCTACGGCCGTCGCCTCTACGAGACGATGAGCTATCGGCGTGACGCTGCCTCCCGGTGAGCCGACGGTGCGGTTCATCGTGAACAACTACCCGGCGATATCAAGGCATTCCTTCGACAGAAATCGGATCGTGCCAAGGAGATCATGACTGTGGTCCGGGCTTTGCGTGAACAGCGGGCTGGTTAGTGCGCCCGCCTGACACCGTGCTGGCCGCGTTCGCGGTCGGCGATGGCCCGGTCCAGTTGCCCGGCGGTCAGGGCCGGACGTGGCGGGCCGGGCAGGTGATTCTCAAGCCGGTCGAGTTGCCGGCCGAGACGGTGTGGCGGGCCGATGTGCTCGACCAACTGCCGGAGTCGACCGAGTTCCGGGTGGCGCGACCGGTCCGGGCGACCGATGGAACGTGGGTGGCTGACGGCTGGGAGGCGAGCCTGCTCGTGGACGGAGCGGCGGACGTCAGCAGGCAGGACGAGGTGCTGCGCACCGGGATCGCCTTCCACGCGGCCGTCGCGGAGCTGCCCCGGCCCGCGTTTCTCGACCACCGGACCGACCCCTGGGCTGATGGGGATCGGGCCGCCTGGGGGCGAGTCGACGGATCGGCGGCGGCCATGGAGTTGCTGGGACCGCTGATCGACGCGCGCCGCCCGGTCGACCTGGTCGCGCAGGTGGTGCATGGCGACCTGCCGGGCAACGTCCTGTTCGCGGACGGCCTGCCGCCCGCGGTGATCGACTGGTCGATCTACTGGCGACCGACGTCCTGGGCGTCGGCGGTCGCTGTCGCGGACGCGTTGTGCTGGTACGGCGCCGAGCCCGAACTGGCTGCCCGATGGGCGCATCTGCCGGAATGGGGGCAGATGCTGGTGCGCGCGCTGATCTATCGGATCGTCACCCACGACACGGCATTCGGATGGACTCCGGATCAGCTGGACGCCTACCGGCCGGCGGTCGCGCTCGCCGTTGACTATGCGTAAGCCAAGAATTTCCGCAGAAAAAATCGTCGGACTCAGAGGAATTCCTCATGATGATTCGTCGGTACCCGAGGCTTTGTATCAGCAATTGAGAAGCCTGGTCCGTGCCGCGTTGACCTGGCACAGTGTCCGGGTGGACCTGCCCCTGTACGTCTGGCGAGACCGGACAGTCGACTTGTTGCTGGTCGCTTCGTGTGTCTGTATCAGCGCGCGACTCGGTCACTGAAGCTTTGCGCTTCGAGCCATTTCTTAGTGAGGGTTCAGCCTTGATCGGTAGTTTTCTGATCAAGACGATTTCGATCGTTCCCGGATGTGGCGCCGCGTCGTGCTTTTCGCTGTCGCACCAAGCCGTTTGACGAGCAGGAGAACACATCATGACCACGATCGAACCCGCATTGGACCTCTCCCTGATCGGCGACCTGCTGCCCACAGATCGTCTACAGTGGACGCCTCGGGAACTGCGCGATCTCACGTGGACAGTCGCATCTGAATTGTCCGGACCTTTGCGCGACATGGCCCGGTACGTGCCGGAACAGCGTTGGTGGGCACGGCTGGCGCTGACCGAGGGCGTCGAACTGTGGCTGTTGACCTGGCTGCCGGGCCAGCACACCCGCCCGCACGACCACGGCGGCGCGGCTGGCTCGTTCGCCGTGCTCACCGGCGAGCTCACCGAGCAGTACCGCTACCCGGGCGGACCCATTCGCGATCTGAAGCACGGGCTTGGCAACGCGATCGGGTTCGGCGCGGGGCGGGCGCACCAGTTGGGCAACGCGAGCACCGCGACCGAACCTGCCGCGAGCGTGCACGCGTACTCGCCGCCGTTGACGCCGACCCGCGAGTACGCGAGTCTGCGGGACGTGCCGACCGAGATTCCGTCGTTGATCCCCGAGCAGGTCGCCCGGTGAGCCAGTCCGCCGAGGAGTTCCTGGCGCAGGCGCGCGCCGAACTGGACCGGGTCGACCCGCACCGCGCCGCCGAGTTGCAGAACGATGGCGGTTTGATCGTCGACATCAGACCGGTGACGAACCGGTCGGCGGAGGGCGAGATCCCCGGTTCGGTGCCGGTGGAGCGGATCGTGCTGGAATGGCGGCTCGACCCGAACGGCGCGCACCGCATCCCCGGGTTCGACGCGGACACGCCGGTGATCGTGGTCTGCAACGAGGGCTACGCGTCCAGTTTGGCCGCCCGCGATCTGCGCAGGCTGGGCTTGCCCAACGCGACCGATCTGGTCGGCGGGTTCCGGGGCTGGGCGCAGGCCGGGTTGCCGGTGTCACCCGGCGCGACCCCGGCCATCGACTAAGCCAGAACCCGGCGCTTCCCGGCCGTCGACCAAGCCAGACCCAGGTCCTGACGAACCCGCCTAGGCCAGACCTAGCTTCTGACGAACCCGTCTAAGCCAGACCTAGGTCTTGGCGAGCCGCGTCGACCATGTCGACCGCGTGGTGCAGGCCGTCGCGGGTGAACCGGGCCCGGAGGGCGGTGAGCTCGGTGGCGACCTCCGGGCTGGGAGCGCCCTGCCGCGCGCGGCTCTTGACCAGGCCGAGCCGGGCCAGGGCTTCGCCGCGTCGTTCCTCGATCTCGGCGAACTCGGCGATCGTTTCCCGGTAGACGCGTTCGGCTTCGGCGTAGCGGCCTGCCCGGTAGAGCACGTTGCCGCGCATCTTGTGGTTGTAGGCCAGCGCGCTGTCCAGCCGCATCTCCCGGCAGGTCTGCTCGGCGTCGGCGAGCAGTTCCAGCGCCTGCTCCGGGTCACCGCGCAGTGAGGTCAGGTCGGCGATGCCGCGCAACGCCCACGCTCGGCCGCGCCGGTCGTCGGCGCCCTCGGCGATGGACAGGGCTTCGGCGAACATCGCCAGCGCCGCGTCGTGGTCGCCGTTGTGGCGGTGGATCTGCGCGATGCCTTCCAGCGCCCACACCGTGTGCCTGGGTTCGCCGTGGGCCCGCGCCTCGGCGAGCAGTTGCTCGTGCAGTTCGAGCGTGCCCGCGAAATCTCCTTGTACCCGGCCGGTTTCGGCGAGCCCGGCGAGCGCGTAGCCGCGTGCCACCCGGTCCCGGCCGCGTTCGGCCAGCGAGGCGGCCAGTCGCAGCCAGCGCCGCGCGAACGGGAACCGGCCGCGCTGGCGGGCCAGGGTGCCACCGCTCCACAGCGCCCATGCCATGCCCGCGTCGTCGTCGGCCTCGCGCGCCGCGCGGTAGCTGGAGCGCCACGCCCGCTCGGCCTCACCGACCCGGCCCAGCCGACGGCACGCCTCGGCGACCGCGAGCGCGGCCCGGGCCCGCTCGACCGGGTCGGTCGCCGCCGAGGCGTGCCTGCGCGCGGTGTCGAGCACCTCTTCCAGCGAGGTGTTCACCGACAGTGCCGACAGGGCTCCCTGGTACTCCGGCGCGACCGCCTTGACGTGCATTGATGCTCTCCCCGACTCGACGAATGTTGATCACGTCAAGGTAGGGAGAACGGGCGTCAGCGGACGTCCTTCCGTAATCGGATATCCGCCTCAGGGTGATCCCTGAGGTGGAAATACCCCTTGTGGATAACCTGTTGGCGGACCACGGCGACCGCTGCTACTTTTCTGGCGGCCGTGCGAGAGATCGAGGAGGTGGTACCCGTGAACGTATCGACATGGGTGCTTCCCTCCGGGGTCACGGTCGGGCGATAGGTCGTCCGGGAGCGCCGATCACGAGCACTCCCGAAAGGCACGACCATGCGATTCACTTCCGAACAGCGCCTCAACGACGGCGTCCTCGAACGCGAGTTCACCCTCGGCGAGATCCCCGGCATCCTGTGGACGCCCCCAACCTCGACCGCACCGGCCCCGCTGATCCTGCTCGGCCATCCCGGCGGACTCCAGAAGATGTATCCCCGGCTGGTGGCCCGGGCCCAGCGCGCTGCCGTTGAGGGCTTCGCAGCGGCCACCATCGAGCTCCCCGGGAGCGGTGACCGGCCTCGTTTCGCCGTCGTCGAACAGGCCCGCGCCGACCTGCGTCAGGCGCTGATGGCCGGTGAGCCGGTCGGCGACGAGATCGTCGACCGGCTCGTTCTCCCGCTGGTCGAAAAGTCGGTCCCGGAATTGCGCGCCACGCTGGACGCTCTGCTTGCGCTGCCCGGGATCGGCGGCCCGGTCGGGTATGCGGGCGGGGTGATCAGCATCGGTGTCCGGCTGGCGGTGGTCGAGCCGCGCATCTCGGCGGCGCTGCTGTTCGCCGGGAGTTTCGTGCCGCGCGTCATCTTGGCGGAGGCCCGGCAGGTCACTGTTCCGCTGCACGTGCTGCTGCAGTGGGACGACGAGGGAAACGACCGGCAGCGGGCCCTGGACCTGTTCGACGCCTTCGGTTCCCAGGAGAAGACGCTGCACGCCAACATGGGCGGGCACACCGGCGTGCCGCAGTTCGAGGGCGACCCCGGGAACCGGTTCTTCGCCCGCCACCTGAAGTGAGGTCGGGCCGCTGCCTCGGTCGCGCTTACTTTCCGGCTGCCGCTGCGGCGAAATGGCTCAGCAGCGGTGCCGTCCCCGCCGGGCTCAGCTCGGCACCCCAGGTGATCGTCTCCGGCGGCAGGGCGTCGATCAGCAGCTGACGCAGCCGGGTCCAGCAGGCACAACCGCTGGCCAAGGGGCCGGGCCAGCTCGTCGAATTTGTCGCCGAGGCCCATTTCGCGCAGCGCCCGTTGCCCGCCCTGCTCGGCGAGGTCCAGGCTGCCGCCCTGCGACCGGGCGTGGACCGCATCCGCGACCGGCCAGCCGGCCTCACCCCGCTCGACGCCGTCGTGGACATGCTCAGCCAGACCATGACCGCCAGCCCCATCGGCGCGGTCACCGAACTGGAACGCCTGCACAGCACGATCGGCGACAACGCCGGACTTCGGGCCCGGATGCTACTGATGTGGGACCGCTTCGAACTGGCGGTCGCCGCCGAGCTCGCCGAGGAGACCGGCGCGCCGCCGTACGCGCCACAGCCACGAATCGCCGCCGCGCAGCTGGTGACGATCTACCGCACCATGGCCTCACCCGAGGTGATGGCTTACCTCTGAGCGCACCCCAAAACGCTGCGACGCAAGGCCTTCAGCGACTGGCTGCACGTGGCCCGGGAGCTGACCGGTGAGGGCATCGGCGACTACGCGAGGCGCACCGCCTAGTCCGCCAGGACCACGCGCCCCAGTTCGGCGGGCGAGGCGAGCAGGTCGTGTTTGGGCAGTACGCGCACGGTGTAGCCGAGCGCGCCCGCGTGCGGCAGCCGCAGTTCGGCCGTGTACTGACCGTCCTCGGCGGCGGTCATCGACACCGTGACCACGTCGCGCAGTTCGTCGCTGTCGTCGACCCGGCCCAGCACCGCCTGAACGTCCACATCGGCCGGTTCGAGGCCGGCGAGGTGCACGCTGGCGGTGACCGACACGGTCGAGCCGATGACCGGCGGCACCGCGCCCTGCACGCTCAGGTCACCGCCGGTGACCCGCACGAACGGCCACGCCGCGGCAGCCTTTGCCCGGTAGGCGGCCAGGTCTCGGGCGCCAGCGTAGCTCTCGCCGCGCACGGCGGCGGCCGATGAGGCGGCGGGCAGGTAGTAGTGCTCGACGTACTCGCGCACCATCCGGGACGCCTGCACCTTCGGTCCGAGCGAGGCGAGGGTGTGCCGGACCATGGCGAGCCAGCGGGTCGGCACGCCGTCGGCGCCACGGTCGTAGAACAGCGGCGAGACCTGGCTGCCGAGCAACTCGTAGAGGGCGGTCGCCTCCAGGTCGTCGCGCCGGTTCGGGTCGCCGACGCCGTCGGCGGTCGGGATCGCCCAGCCGTTGCTGCCGTCGTAGAACTCGTCCCACCAACCGTCCCGAATGGACAGGTTGAGCCCGCCGTTGAGCGCGGACTTCATGCCCGACGTGCCGCACGCCTCCAGCGGCCGGGTCGGGTTGTTCAGCCAGACGTCGCAGCCCCAGTACAGGTACCGGGCCATGGACATGTCGTAGTCGGGCAGGAACACGATGCGGTCGCGCACCTCGGGATCGTCGGCGTAGCGGACGATCTGCTGGATGAGCGCCTTGCCGCCGTCGTCGGCCGGATGCGACTTGCCCGCCACGACCAGCTGCACCGGTCGCTTGTCGTCACGCAGCAGGACCTTGAGCCGTTCCGGGTCACGCAGCATCAGGGTGAGCCGCTTGTAGGTGGGCACCAGCCGTGCGAAGCCGACGGTGAGCACGTCCGGGTCGAACACGGTGTCCACCCAGCCCAACTCCAGCGCGGACGCGCCGCGTTGCAGCCAGGACGCGCGCAACCGCCGCCGGACCTCGACGACCAGCCTGCGGCGCAGCTCGCAGCGCAACTCCCAGAGCAGCGCGTCGTTCGGGGGCTCGGTGCCCTGCTCGGATTCGTCGAGCAGGCTGCTGATGTCGCGGGCCGCCCAGGTCGGGCCGTGCACGCCGTTGGTGACCGAACCGATCGGCACCTCGGAGGTGTCGAAGCCCGGCCAGAGCCTGCCGAACATGGTTCGCGACACCCGGCCGTGCAGCGCGGACACGCCGTTGGCGCGCTGCGCGAGGCGCAGGCCCATGTTCGCCATGTTGAACATGCCCGGGTTGTCCTCGGCGCCCAGCGCGAGCACCCGGCGCACCGGCACGCCGGGTAGCAAGGTCCCGTCGCCGAAGTAGTGCTGGACCAGATCGACCGGGAAACGGTCGATACCGGCGGGCACCGGGGTGTGCGTTGTGAACACGGTGCCCGCGCGCACCGCGCTCAGTGCCTGGTCGAAGTCGAGGTCGTCGTCGGTGGTGAGTTCGCGGATGCGTTCCAGGCCGAGGAAGCCCGCGTGGCCCTCGTTGGTGTGGAACACCTCCGGCTGCGGTCGGCCCGCGATGGCGCAGTAGGTGCGCACCGCGCGCACGCCGCCGACCCCGGCCAGGATCTCCTGGCGGATGCGGTGATCCTGGTCGCCGCCGTAGAGCCGGTCGGTGACGCCGCGCAGGTCCTCGTCGTTCTCCTCGATGTCCGAGTCGAGCAGCAGCAGCGGCACCCGGCCGACCTGCGCCTGCCAGATCCGGGCACGCAGCGTGCGACCGCCGGGCATCGCGACCCAGATCAGGATCGGCGAACCATTCTGCTCGGTGAGCAGTTCGAGCGGGAGGCCACGCGGGTCGAGCACCGGGTAGTGCTCCACCTGCCAGCCATCCAGTGACAGCGACTGCCGGAAGTAGCCGGAGCGGTAGAGCAGCCCGACGCCGATCAGCGGGAGACCGAGATCGGACGCGGCCTTGAGGTGGTCGCCCGCGAGCACACCGAGGCCACCGGAGTAGTTGGGCAGTGCCTCGGTGACGCCGAACTCCATGGAGAAGTACGCGATCGAACCGGGCACCTTGATCGGGTGGCCGTTGCTCTGCGCCGAGGTCGTGTCCTCGGAGCGCTGCTGGTACCAGCGCGGTCCGGTCAGGTAGTGCCGCAGGTCGGCGGCGACGGCCTTGACCTTGGCCAGGAACGCGTCGTCGGCCGCAAGGCGATCCAGCACGTCCGCCGGGACCTCGGACAACAGCCGCAGCGGGTCGTTCTCCACCCGCGACCACACGGTGGGGTCGACGGCCGCGAACAGTTCCTGTGTCGGCGGGTGCCAGGTCCAGCGCAGGTTTGTGGCCAAGGTGCGCAGGTCGGCCAGTGGTTCCGGCAGACCGGGGCGGACGGTGAAACGGCGCAGTGCTCTCACGAGACGCGACCATACCGGCGGGCCGGGGTGGTTCTGTTCCCCGCCCGGTCAGCCGCTGTTCACTCGGGCCCGATTCCGGGTTCTGCCGGAGTAGTTTGCCGGGAGTACGAACCAACTGGATCGTCAGGTTGCCTGTGTCCTTGGTGGGGGCCGAAAATTCTTCGTACGACCGACTGAGAGGACTGGGTGAATACCTGGTTACCGGCGGATCACCACGGGTAGCCCAACGTAGGCGCGCTTGCTCGAGGAAGGCAGACTGGCGTTGTGACTGGGCGATTGGGCATCGACGACGTAATGCCGGTGATCGGCGAGGATCGCTATCCGGCCAAGGCTGTTGTCGGTGAACAGCTGCCCGTCGAGGCGACGGTGTGGCGTGAGGGACACGACAAGATCGCCGCGACGGTCGCCTGGCGCGGACCGACCGATCGGGTCGCGCGACAGACCCGGATGGTCGAGAAGGGCAAGGGCCTGGACCGGTTCGCCACGCTGATCGTCCCGGACGCCGAGGGCGCGTGGACGTTCCGCGTCGAGGCGTGGAGCGATCCGTGGGCGACCTGGCTGCACGCGGTCGAAGCCAAGCTGGAGGTCGGCCAGGGCGCCGGGGAACTCGCCAACGACCTGGAGAGCGGCGCGCTGCTGCTGGACCGGGTGAGCAGGCGACCGGACCGGCGCGCGGACAAGCCGCTACTGGCCGCCGCCGCCGAATGCCTGCGCGACACCGCCCGGCCGCTGCCCGAGCGGGTGTCGATAGCGCTGGGCGAACGGGTCCGCACGATCATGTTCGAGTTCCCGGTGCGCGAGCTGATCACCCGCAGCAGGCCGTACAAGATCTTCGTGGACCGCAAGCGCGCGCTGTTCGGGTCCTGGTACGAGCTGTTCCCGCGCTCGACCGGCGGTGTCGACGAGACCGGCAGGCCGGTGCACGGCACCTTCGCCACCGCGGCCGCCGCGCTGGACCGGGTCGCCGAAATGGGCTTCGACGTGGTGTACCTGCCGCCGATCCACCCGATCGGGAGAGTAAATCGGAAGGGCCCGAACAACACGCTGGTGGCCGGACCGGACGATGTCGGCTCGCCGTGGGCGATCGGGTCGGCCGATGGCGGGCACGACGCGATCCACCCGGACCTCGGCACCCCGGTCGACTTCAAGGAGTTCGTGGACCGGGCCGAGGAGCTGCACCTGGAAGTCGCACTCGACCTGGCGATCCAGTGCGCACCGGACCACCCGTGGGTGGTCGAGCACCCGGAGTGGTTCACCACCAAGCCGGACGGCACGATCGCGTACGCGGAGAACCCGCCGAAGAAGTACCAGGACATCTACCCGGTCAACTTCGACAACGACGCAACCGGCCTCTACGCCGAACTGCTGCGCGTGGTGAACTACTGGATCGCGCACAACGTGAAGATCTTCCGCGTCGACAACCCGCACACCAAGCGCGCGGACTTCTGGCAGTGGCTGATCTGGAAGGTCAAGCAGACCCACCCGGACGTGCTGTTCCTCGCCGAGGCGTTCACCCGCCCCGCTCGCCTGTACGGTCTGGCCCGGCTCGGCTTCACCCAGTCCTACACCTACTTCACCTGGCGCACGACCAAGGAGGAGTTGATCGAGTTCGGCGAGGAACTGGTCGAGCACGTCGACGAGTGCCGGCCGAACCTGTTCGTCAACACCCCGGACATCCTGCACGAGTCCCTCCAGCACGGCGGTCCGGCGATGTTCGCGCTGCGCGCCGCGCTCGCCGCGACCCTCTCCCCGATCTGGGGCGTGTACTCCGGTTACGAGCTCTACGAGCACGAACCGGTCAAGGAAGGCAGCGAGGAGTACCTGCACTCGGAGAAGTACGAGCTGCGCCCGCGCGACTTCGCCGGTGCGCTGCGGGACGGCCGGTCACTGGAACCGTGGCTGGCCCGGCTGAACAAGATCCGCCGGGCGCACCCCGCGCTGCAACAACTGCGCACGCTGACCTTCCAGAACACCGACCACCCCGGCATCGTCGCCTACTCCAAGACCGATCCCGCCGGTGACGACGCGGTGATCGTGATCGTCAACCTCAACCCGCACGAGACCGCGGAAACCATGCTCCGGCTGGACATGGAGGCGTTGGGCCTCAAGGATTCCGAGCGGTTCATCGCGCACGACGAGGTCACCGGGGAGACCTGGGACTGGGGTCAGGACAACTACGTCAAGCTCGATCCGTGGCGGACCGTCGCGCACATCGTGCACATCGTGCACCATTAGACCATTTCCGCCTCGACGAACCGGGTCGCCCTCGGCACGGCGAGCACGCGGAAACCGATGACGAACAGCACGAACAAGATGATCAGCGGCAGCTCGGAGTAGGTGTTCGCGGCCAGCACCCGGTCTGGCGGGAACTGGAACGCCACGAACACCCAGGCCGCGCCGCCGAGCACGATCACAGCCGTCAGCGCCACGGTCGCGGCGCGCATCAGCCTGCGGAAACCGGTCGAGTTGCGCCACGCGGCGTCGAAGGCGACCGCGCGCTTGGGGTCGCCCGCGACCGCCATCGGCCTGCTCGCCAGCAGGATGCCCGGTTTGCCACGGAAACAGCTGATCCCGAGCACGACCGCGCCGATGGCCAGGTAGAACACCGGGCGCACGGCGAGGAAGCGCGGATCGTTGCTGGACACGAACGCGAGCACCACGCTCGCCGCCAGCTCGACCAGCACCAGCAACGCGAACCCGTCGACCTTTCCCCTGCCCAGCACCGAGATCACCACGCCGACGCCCTGCACGAGCGCACCCGCGACAACGCAGACGACCAGCGCGGCACCGAGCGCGTACAGCACGAACATCAGCGCGATGGCGACCGCGGTGTTCGCGACCAGCAGCAGGTCGCGGCGCGCCGGCTTGGTCCAGCGCGGGGTGCCGAGGTCGTTGCCGCCCACGGTGCCGATGCCCGCCTTCGCGGCGACCACCATGCCGCCGGTCGAGATGGCCAGCACGAGCGGCAGGCCCAACGGGCGCAGCACAAAGTAGATCAGCGTCGGCACGAGGATGTCGAAGGCGAGGTCGACAAGGCTGAACGCGAGGATCTTGGCCTTGTTCCTGGTTTCGGTACGCATCAGCGCTGTCCTTTCTGGATGGTCGCGGCGAACTGCTCGCCGTAGCGGAGGGATTCGGTGACCGCCGCCGCGCCGCGCACGCGCAGCCGCTCGTCGTACTCGGCGATCGCCGCGCGCGGATCGGCCGCCGAAGCGAGGGTCGCGGCGAGGTCGGCGGCGTCGCGCAGCGCGGTGTTGGCGCCACTGCCGCCCGCCGGGCTCATGGTGTGGATGGCGTCGCCGAGGAAGGTGATCCGGCTCGGCCGCCAGGGCGGTACGGGCGCGGCGACCCGGATCGCGACCGGCACGACCGTGCGCGGATCGGCCGCCGCGATCAGCTTGCGCACGCTCGGATGCCAGTCCGCGACCGCGCCGGGCAGGGTTCCGCCGCCCATGTACACCCACATCAGGTAGTCCTCGACCGGGCGGATGTGCGCGTACGGCGCGAGTTCGGCCACCGCGTCGACGATGTGCCGACGTGGCTGGAAAAGCCCGATCATCAGCTGGTCGCCGCCGGGGCCGAACACCCCGGAGTACCGGTTGCGCACCGCGTCCGGCACCCAGTCGGGCACGCCGTCCGGTATCGGGGTCTTGCCCCAGACGCAGCGCAGCGGCACGTCGAGGACTTCGGCGTCGGGCAGCAACCGGCGGCGCAGCACGGAATGCGTGCCGTCCGCGGCCACCAGCACGTCGCCGGTCGCGGTGTCGCCGTCCGCGAACCGGACCCGGACCTCGTGCTCGTCCTGGCTCGTGTCGACGACCTGTTTGCCGAACCGGACCTGCTCGGTGAGGTCGGCGAGCAGGATCTGGCGCAGCAGCAACCGGTCCACCGAGGTGTGCGCATGGGTTGGCGCGGGCAGGTCGTTGGCGAACAGTTCGCGCAGCGCGGCGTCGTAGCCCGCGATCCTGGGCAGGCAGTGCCGGTTGGACGTGGCCAGGTAGAGCTCGCCCAGGTTCGGCGGGAGGCAGTCGAGCAGCGCCTGCCCGCCCTCGGGTCTGATGTTGATCCGGTAACCGGCGCCACGCGCGAAGACCGACGGCGCGCGCTCGAACACCTCGACCGCGATACCGACCCGGCGCAGCCCGTTGGCGAGCGCGAGCCCGCTGATCCCGGCACCGGCGACGAGCACCCGAAAAGATGGCATAGCGGTACCTCCAGAAGGTTTTTCGCGCGCGCCAAGGACACCTGCACGTAACACGATGAGGTGAAGAAGAGCAGTCGTGCGGTTACCGGCCGCGGCGGCGCGGCTTGGCCGGTGGCTCGCTCCAGTCGGCCGGGTTGCTCTCGCCGAACTCCGCCTTGGTCTCCTGGAACTTCCAGAGCAGCCGGGTGAACTCGCGGATCTCGTCGGGATCCCAGCCGCGCACGAAGCCCATGAACCGCTGGACACCGACCTCGGTGAGTTCGGCGACCTGCTGACGGCCGAGGTCGGTCAGGGCGACCACGAACGCCCTGCCGTCATGGGGATCAGGGCTGACCGCGACCTTGCCCTCGTCCTCCAGTTCGCGGATCTGCCTGGTGATCAACGACTGGTGCACCTCCAGCTGGGCGGCCAGTTCGGAGGGGCGGACCGGTTCGGTCCCGGCGATGGTTTGCAGCAGCCGGAGCAGGCTGGCGTTCTTGATCTTGCGCGCGGCGCGGGCCATGTCGCCCTGCACGGTGTACAGCGCCGCGATCAACGCTTCGACGTCTTCCCGCTTCGGTGCCATACCTGAAGGTTACAACAATTGATAGACTCAATCAAGCACTTTAATTGACAGACTCAATCAACTTTCTAGAGGCCACAGGTGTGACCCAGATCCGACCGGGTACTCAGGGTTGAGACGTGCCAACGATATGAGACACCGCCCGAAGCTGGGAATCGGGCGGATGATAGGCAATGCAAGCCGCTGCCACAGTTCTCACGTACAACGAGGTACCGCCCATGGTCGACTCGATGCCCACCGCCGTCGCAACCACGCCGACCGCAGGACCCGACTCCGCCCTCGATCGACACATGCCGCCCGGCACGCCACACACCGGTGAGGCGATGACGCCGGACGGGCACCTGGTCGAGCCGCAGGCCGGAGACTTCCAGCACGCGCGATCCGCGCCCGCCGAGCCGGAATGGTTCAAGACCGCGGTCTTCTACGAAGTACTGGTCCGCGCCTTCAACGATTCCGACGGCAACGGCGTCGGCGATCTGCGCGGCCTCGCGGACAAGCTGGACTACCTGGAATGGCTCGGCGTCGACTGCCTGTGGCTGCCGCCCTTCTACGACTCCCCGCTGCGCGACGGCGGCTACGACATCAGCGACTTCCGCGCCGTACTGCCGGAGTTCGGCACCGTCGACGACTTCGTGTACCTGTTGGACGCGGCGCACCGGCGCGGCATCCGGATCATCACCGACCTGGTGCTCAACCACACCTCCGACGCGCACCCCTGGTTCCAGCAGTCGCGCACCGACCCGGAGGGCCCGTACGGCGACTTCTACGTCTGGAGCGACGAGAACACCGGCTACCCCGACGCGCGCATCATCTTCGTCGACACCGAGTCGTCGAACTGGACCTACGACCCGCAGCGCGAGCAGTTCTACTGGCACCGCTTCTTCTCCCACCAGCCCGACCTCAACTTCGAGAACCCGGCCGTGCAGGAGGCCATGATCGACGTGCTCCGGTTCTGGCTGGACCTGGGCATCGACGGGTTCCGGCTGGACGCGGTCCCCTACCTGTTCGAGGAGGAAGGGACCAACTGCGAGAACCTGCCGCGCACGCACGAGTTCCTGCGCCGCTGCCGCAAGGTCGTCGACGACGAGTTCCCGGGCCGGGTGCTGCTCGCCGAAGCCAACCAGTGGCCCTCCGACGTGGTCGAGTACTTCGGCAACCCGGCGACCGGCGGCGACGAATGCCACATGGCCTTCCACTTCCCGCTGATGCCACGCATCTTCATGGCGGTCCGGCGCGAGTCGCGCTTCCCGATCTCGGAGATCCTGGCGAACACGCCCGCCATCCCGGATGGTTGCCAGTGGGGCATCTTCCTGCGCAACCACGACGAGTTGACGCTGGAGATGGTCACCGACGAGGAACGCGACTACATGTACGCGGAGTACGCGAAGGATCCCCGGATGAAGGCCAACATCGGCATCCGACGGCGCCTCGCCCCGCTCCTGGACAACGACCCCAACCAGCAGGAACTGTTCACCGCGCTGCTGCTGTCCCTGCCCGGATCACCGGTCCTGTACTACGGTGACGAGATCGGCATGGGTGACAACATCTGGCTCGGCGACCGCGACGCCGTGCGTACCCCCATGCAGTGGACCCCGGACCGCAACGCCGGCTTCTCGCGATCCGACCCGGCCCGGCTCTATCTCCCCACGATCATGGACCCGATCTACGGCTACCAGGCCGTCAACGTCGAAGCGCAGATGAACAACGCGTCGTCGCTGCTGCACTGGACCCGCCGGATGCTGCGCGTCCGCACCGAGCACCCCGCGTTCGGCCTCGGCGAATTCCACGAGCTGGGCTCGTCCAACCCCAGCGTGCTCGCCTATCTGCGCAGCTACCACGACGACGTGGTTGTGTGTGTGAACAACCTGTCCCGGTTCCCGCAGCCGGTAGAACTGGACCTGAGCAACTACCGTGGCTCTGAGCCGGTCGAACTGACCGGTGGCGTGCCGTTCCCGCTGGTCGGCGAGCTGCCCTACCTGCTCACCCTGCCTGGCCACGGTTTCTACTGGTTCCAACTCAGGGGAGACAACGCATGAGCTCGGCCGGGGCACCGGAGATCCTGGACGCGGTCGCGGGCGCGCTGGCGGAGTGGCTGCCCACTCAACGCTGGTTCGCAGGCAAGGGCCGCGCCGTGCACGCGGTCCATCCCGTGCACGCCGAATGGCTGATCGACGATGACCCCGGCCTGGTCCACGCGGTGGTCAGCGTCACATCGGATGGACCGGACGAGTCCTACCAACTCCTCCTCGGCCTGCGCGGCGACCTCCCCGACCACCTCGCCTCCGCCCTGCTCGGCCGGGTCGGCGGGCTGTCCTGCTACGACGCCACCCTCGACTTCGCGCTCGGCGCCCGACTGCTCGAACAGTTCGGCGGACCAGCGCGCGGCACCGTCCACTTCGATCTCGAACCCGCCGTCGAACTGGACACCGGGCTCAACGCGCGGCTGGTCAGCGCCGAACAGAGCAACAGCTCGCTGATCTTCGGCCAGGAGTACATCCTCAAACTGTTCCGGCGGCTCACCCCCGGCCCCAACCGCGACCTCGACCTGCACCGCGCGCTGCGCCGGGTGCACTGCGAACACATCGCGGAGCCGCTCGGGTCGGTCAACGGCATCCTGTCCGACCAGCCCACGGTCTTCGGTCTGCTGCAACAGTTCATGCCGGACGCGGCGGAAGGCTGGGCGATGGCCACCGCCAGCGTCCGGGACCTGATGGCGGAAGCCGATTTACACGCAGAAGAAGTCGGCGGTGACTTCGCGGGCGAGGCCCAACGCCTCGGCGCCGCCGTCGCCGCCGTGCACGCCGACCTCGGCCGTGCCCTCGGCGTCCGCACCGCGACCGAAGAGATGCTCGCCGCGATGACCGACCGGATGCACCGCAAACTCGACGCCACCGCGCGCACCGTCCCCGAACTACGTCCGTACGCCGATGCGCTGCGCGCCGCGTTCGACGAAGCCAGGGCGTCCGCCGGTCCGGTGACCGTGCAGCACGTGCACGGCGACCTGCACCTCGGCCAGACCCTGCGCACCACCGCCAACTGGCTGCTCATCGACTTCGAGGGCGAACCAGCCGCGTTGCCGGAAGAACGCGTGCTGCCCGCGCCCCCGCTGCGCGACGTCGCGGGCATGCTCCGCTCGTTCGACTACGCCGCGCACCAGATGTTGCTCGGCCAACCCGCCGACCGCCAACTCGAGTTCCGCGCCGCCGAATGGACCCGGCGCAACCGCGACGCCTTCTGCACCGGCTACGCCGAAGTGGGTCCCGACCCCCGCGACCAAGCCGCCCTGCTGCGCGCGTTCGAACTCGAGAAGGCGGTCTACGAAGTCGCCTACGAACACGACAACCGCCCCGACTGGCTCCCCATCCCGCTGGCCGCCATCGAGAAACTCGCCGGCTAAGCCCTCAGTCAGCGATCAAGCTGCACTGGATCAAGCCTGACGGGTACCGGCGCCGCGGAAGCATCCCATGTTCCGCAGGCCACAGCGGTCACTCGGGTACCAACTCCGCCGGGTCGAACTTCACCGGGACCGGTGCAGCGGTGATCGTCCCAGTCGTACCGGCCCGCAATGTGGTCGCGAGGTGATACCGACCTGCACGCAGCTCGTACGCATGCACCACCGGCCCCTTCAGCTCGACCGTCCAGAAGTAGCGAATGCCCGCCTGCGCATATGCGTCGAACTTCGCCGACCGTTCATGGTGCGTGTTGCCCGGCGACCAGATTTCAGCGACCAGTTCGACCTGTTGCGGCACGAAGATCGTGTCGTCCGGCCTTGTGTTGAGGATCGTGACGTCGGGTATGACCGCCGTTCGCCGCGCCGTGCTCAGTTTGACGTTTACCGCGGTAACCGGGTAGAGCCCGCGCGATCCCGCCATACGCAACACTTGCCTGAACATCCCACGAAGTTCGTCACCGATGAATTGGTGTGGCCCGCCGGCCGATGGAGACACGCGGATATACCCCAGAATCAGCTCGCGCTTCGACCCATCCGGTGGCGGGTCCTCGTTCAGCCAGTCCTGGACGGTGTGCTCGCCCATCTCGTGCATCAGCTCAGCGTTCACCGCGTTCACCTCCCTGTCCAACTGGCTTGAGTATGGCATGTCTAGCAGCGATCGGCTGCCTGCTCCAAGCTTGATCAACAGGTTCACCCGATGTGAGTTTTCGCTGATCAGGGCGTTGCGGGCGCCGAAATCCCGGCCCGAGCTGGACGGCTTCGCGGGGCTGCGTGGCGACGGCCGGAGGGGGCGTCGGCGTGGCGGCGGGTGAGTTTCGGTGGGGGAAATCGGACGGGCGGACCGGTGGCCTGATTGCGCAAGCTCGGGGTGCCCGCAACCGGCCGAACGGGGGGTCGGCGGGGATGCGCGGGTGGCGGTTCGGGGCTGGTCAGAGGCGACAGGGCCGGAGAGGGTTGGGGATGACGGCGAGTCGGTCATCCTCAGCTGAGAGTTGGAAACCGAACCGGCTGAACGGTCATCGGCATCGGTGCTGCCGTGATCGTCCCGGTCACGCCGGGACGAAGAGTGGCCTGTTGGCGATATTCGTCATTGCGCGGGCCCATTGCGAATGTCGTCACTCGACCAGCAGATCCGCAGGATCGAAAGTCACTGGCACCGGGGCCGCCGTGATCGTAGCGGCGGTGCCGTCGCGCAACGTTGTCGCCAGGTGATACCGACCGGCACGCAACTCGTACGCGTGCACCACAGGTCCTGCCGTCTCCAACACCCAGAAGTACCTGATACCCGCCTGCGCATACGCGTCGAGCTTCTCGGACCGGTCCCGGTTTCTGTTGCTCGGCGACCAAATTTCAGCGACCAGTTCGACCTGCTGCGGCGTAACCGTCAAAGGACCCGGCCGCACGTTGAGGATGGCGAGATCGGGTACGACCGCAGTTCGGCGTGCGGCGCTGAGCACGAGGTTGACGTTGGTAACTGGATAGCGGCCACGAACACCTGCCAGACGCAACGCTGATTTGAACAAGGCGCACAGCTCGTCGCCGATCGCGTTGTGTCCGGTGGAAGCAAACGGAGACACTCGGATTTTCCCCAGGATCAGCTCGCGCTTCGACCCATCCGGCGGAGGGTCCTCGGCAAGCCAGTCCTCAACGGTGTACGGATCCATCGGGTTCACCACCTCGGCGCTCACCG
>DASXOJ010000286.1:0-23093 GCA_036494465.1 Pseudonocardiaceae bacterium | reverse complement strand
TCCACCTCGTCCAGCACGATGCTGTTCTCCAGCAACGCGACCGCGTGCACCCAGATCGACCCGATCACGGTGCAGCGCCGCATGGTCAGCCGCGCGTACGCCGCACGACAGTCCGATGCGGACACCGCGGAGTAGCTGAGGTCGGTCGCGTCGATGATGCTGTCCTGCACCGACAACGCCAGCGGCTCGGTGTCCACCTCGTCCGAGTCGACCAGGATCGAGCCGAGGATGCTGCGCTCGACGCAGACCCGGCTCGGCGTGCCGTCGAGTTCGAGGCTGGCTTCGGCGCCGTGTTGCGGGCAGCAGTCGTGGTCCAGCGTCCAGCCGGGCACCAATGTGCTGTGCCGCAACCGGAACTCCCGCACCTGGCCGCTGATCCGCACGCCGCGCCCGATGATCAGCAACCCGTCGAACGTGACGTTCCCCCCGGAGCCGATGACGCGCAACGATTCCGGGCGGTTGCTGTGCCAGTCGAACAGGCGCAGCACTGGGCGGGCGCCCTGCGCGGCGCGCAGTACGAGCTGGTCGCCGGGGTCGACGTGGATGACGAGCTCGCGTTCCTCGTAGGCGTCGCTGTCGGTGATCTCGATGATCGCGTGCGCCTTTGCCGGGTCGGCTTGCTTGTCCGCGCGCCAGGCTCGGACGGCGGCCATGATGCCGTGGAACTTCTGGCCGGGGCCGATGCGGTAGAGCGTGGCGTCCGGAACGGTCGCCAGGTCGCGGTGGTACTGGCCGCAGCCGAGGTCGTCGGCGAAACCGTAGTGGTAGTCGACCCACACGTCATCGTCCGGCGCGTAGCGAGCCGGGAAGGCGATCCGGCCGAGCACGGGGTCGACGGCGACCTGGCCGGGTTTGGGGCGGTAGGACCAGTTGGTGAGGTCGGCGGCGACGATCCGGTCCAACGGCACCAGTTCCCGGTTCGGCCCGAGGTAGATGGCAATGCTTTTGCCGGGACCGTAGTAGTCGGCGGTGCGGTCTTCGAATGCGCGGCGCCGGATGAACACCGGCAGGTTCGACTCGTCCGCGATGTGCGCCGGGCTCGGCTCGGCGACCGGCAGGTTCATCAACGGCATGTCGTTGCCCAGCACGCTGAACCGGTAGCGCCCGCGATCGACGTCCTCGCAGTGCGCGGGCGCGTCCAGCATCGGATACACCTTGAGCCGCCACGCGAACAGGCCCACGTTCGGGATGTTGTGCTTCGCGGTTCGCCGGTGCGAGTCGAGGTAGGGCACGGCGACGGTGTGCGCGGTGTCGTCGAACGGGGTGCCGATCCGGTCCAGCGCGTCCATCTTGCGCAGGTCGACGAACCGGGTGTGGTCGGCGTTGTCCGGGAAGCGGATCGGCGCCGTGCCGTGCAGCAACCGGTGGAACTCGACCGCGCGGGCCGGCCAGCTGGCCACGTCGGCGGCGAGCTGTTCGAGCAGCGCGAGGGTGCCTTTGCGGCGGCGGTTCGGGATCGTGTTGGCGACGTCGCGCCGGGGCGCGAGCGCGGCCAGGAGTTTGGCGCTGACCGAGGAGTTGGCCTTGAGCACGTCGGTCGCGGTGGGCGACATGCGGTAGCCGACGAGGTCGCCGAGGTAGGGCGCGACCCAGTCCTGGCAGGTTTCGATGAACCAGTTCGCGTACAGTCCGGCGAGGTCCGATTCCAGCACCACCGCCTGTTCGGCCATGATCGCGAGGAGCGCGCGCAGTGGCTCGCCCGCGTCCGCGTCGCGTTGCCGGTCGTAGGCGGGCAGCAGGTCGTAGAGCCGGTCGAGATCCGGTCCAGTCATGACGTGATCTCCTTGAGGATCAACGAATCCGGCACGGTCGACGAGACGACGGCCAGTTGCGCGGGCGTGATGCCGTGCCGCAGCAACAGGCGTAGCTGGTCCGAGGAAGGTTCGGCGGGCAGCTGCGCGTCGGGCAGCCACGGGTTGAGCCGCACCAGGTCTTCGACGGTGAGGCCGTTGACGGCGGCGATCTTGGTGAGCGTGTCGCCGTTTCGCACGTCGTACCAGTCCTCCTGGTAGGTGGCGAGCGCGGCGGGCACGACCGGGTTCGGCGTGAGCTGCTCGGCGACGCCATTGAGGTCGTCCGGGGTGATCGAGCCAGGAACGCCAGCAAACGCGTCCAGGTCCACGTAGTCGACGCCGGGCACCGCCTGGATGGTGCTGATCAGTTCGCTGGCGTACGCGGGCTGGCCGAGGTCGCGGTTGGCGGGCGCGAACAGGTCCAGCACCGCCTGCCGGATCACCGGTTCGACCAGCGGCCAGCTGTAGTCCGGCAACACCTTGATGTTCGCGGAGATCACCAGCAGCTTCAGGTCGCGCACGGCGATCACGATCGGCAGGTGCGCGTCGCCGAAGTCGGCGAGCGAGGCGCGCAGCTCGCGGACGAGTTCGTCGGTGCTGTCGATCGGCGCGTCGTCGACGCCTGCGATGGTCAGATGGATGACGTCGCGCCGGCCGTCGGTGAGGCGTCGCGCGCTGGCGCGGCCGATACCCGCGCGGGCCGCGCTGAAATCCGCGTAGTCCCGCACGGACACCAACCGATCCAGGGCGTAGCTGCGCAACGGGGTGTTGGTTCTGGCCACCGCGTTGGTGTCCGGGTCGGCGCCGCCGGTGGCAGGCAGCGGGTTGGTCACTCCGCGCACGCCCAACGGGCGCGACGTCGGCTGGGTGATCGACCCGGCGGGCACGTTGCCGCCGGTGCCGAGACCGGTCCGGTAGGTGGCGGTGACGTTCTCCACGCCGGTGGGCAGGCGCGCGCCGTGCACGCCGTCGCCGAAGGTCACCGTGGTCTTGGCGCCATTGCCGAGTACGAAGACGCGATCGGTCGGTCCGGCGCCGGCGAGCGTGTCGGTTTCGTGCCACTGCACGCCGTTCACCCGCAGGATCACCGTGTCCTGGGCGCCGCTTGGGTTGTCGGCGGGCAGGTAGGTGAGCGGCTGGCTGCTCAGACCGAACGTCTGGCCGGTCGCGGTCGCGTCGCCGCTGCCGATCGGCTCGGTGCGGGTCGCGCCCTGGTTCGCCTCGACGACGTTGCCGTAGACGTGCACGGTGTCGCGCGCGTAGGTGTAGGCGAGGTCGGCGGCGAGGGTGAGCCGGGTGCGCACGGTGTCGCCGGGCAGGTTGGTGTCCACCACCTGCTGGGTGCCCGCGAGCATCACCAGCTCCCCACCGGAAATGCGCGCGTTCGGCACGTCGGTCCGGTCGCCCGCGACGACCAGCCACCGGCCGGTCTGCAAGCCGTGCACGCTGACGTCAAGGTCGATGCTGTTGCCGAGGATGTCGTCGGTGACGGGGGTCTGGGCGAGCCGCAACGAGTCGCCCTGCGCGCGCACGGTGGTCCTGCGCACCGGGGCGAGGGTCAGATCGGTCCCGTCGAGCCATGGGGCCGCCAACGTCAACTGGGTGACCTTGGCGGTCAAGCCGTACGCGGCAACGGAAACCGTGCTGACCGACCGTACCTGGACCGGCCCGGTCGCGTTGTCCGGGGTCGGCCGCTCGATCACCACCCAGCTGTTCGGCACGATGCCCGGATAGACCGAGTCCAGGTTGAGGGTGGTCAGCGACTCCGAACCGGAGATGTCGGCCAGCTGGAGGAACGGCGGTGGCGTGGTGTCGGCCAGTGCCAGTAGCTGGACGGTGCTGGTCGCGGTCAGCTGGTCGCCGTCGAGGGTGCCCTGGTGGGCTTGGCCGTCGTCCGGAACGGACAGCGTGGTCGAGTTGGCGTCGTCGGCGACGGTGACGTCGAGGACGCCCTGCTCGTTGGTGCCGTCCGGAATCGTGAACACGCGGTGCGGCAGACCGCCGGAGCAGGTGATCTGCAGAGCGTAGAACCCATCATCCTCGCCACCGGCCAGGTTTTCCCCGGTCACCGTGCCGGGGCCGACCTGCTGGGTCACGGGTCCCGCGGTGGCGACATGGAAGTCCACGCTCGCCGGACCGCCCGCACCGTCGTAGGTCACGGTGAAGTCGGACGAGTAGTAGAGCGGCGCGGTCGGCACCTCGATGCGCAGCGCGGTCACCCCGGCCAGCGGCCACTCGACGTGGTCGGTGACCACGCCCTGGTCGTTGGTGACCGCTTTGAGCGGCGCGTTGGCGCCGAACGGGGCCGCGGTGACGCGCATGGCCTGCACGTCACGCAGTGGCGGGGTCGGCGTCAGGTCCACAGCGGACAGTGCGGCGTAGAGCTGGGCGGACAGGCGCGGATCGGCGGCGGCGAGCAGGCCGATGCTGGCGTCCGAACCTGCCTGGAACGCCCGCCTGGTCGAGCGCACGAGTGCCGCCGAGTTGGCGGGCGGCACGCTCGGCGGCCGGCGCAGCGGGCCGAGCAGGCCGGTGATGCCGGATACCGCGCCGTCGCCGGTCGGCCCTTGCGGGGTGAGTTCGCCGTCGCCGGTGGGCACCTTGGTGCCGTCCGGATCGACGAGCACGGCCGCGTTGAGGGCGGCTTGGGCGGCGGTGCTCGCGTTGGTGAGGTAGAAAGCGGCGAAACCGTCGTCGTGCACGTCGGCGACCGCGGACTCCTCGGCGAGTTGGGCGAGTGCGGTGCGCAGCGGCGGCGCGATGGTGATGGGCGGGACCTGCTGCTGGGCCGGGTCGCCGATCAGCGTGCTGAGTGGCGCGCCGATCCAGCTGGCGGCGTTGGCCAGCAACGGATCGGGCTTGTTCAGGTCGGCGAGTGCGTCGAGCAGGTCCCGGAGCGCCTGCGCATAGAGCTGTTCGCGGGTCTCGATCGCGAACGCGACCTGAGTGCGTTTGCCCGCCAGGTCGGGAGTCACCGCGACGACCGGTTTGACGGTCGGCTTGCCGACGGCGGGGCCGAAATCGAACAGCAGGCGGTCGTTGGGTTTGAGATTCGTGGTGGTGCCTGCGAGGTAGAGCGAATCGGCGCCGATGACGTCTCCGAGGGACAGGCTGGTGGGCATGGTCGCGCGCACCGGCAGGTCGTTCCAGTCGATCGACGCGATCAGCTCCGCGCTGGTTTCATAGCTCTGCGCGAGCACACCGCCGGTGGGCACGTTCTGCGCACCGCTCCCCGCCGGGATCAGGATCCGCGGCGCCGAGCTGTCCACTGTGTACGCAAGGTAGGTGCTGGCACCGAGGCCGGGGCGCGGCGCGTAGCCGACGAGCGCGCCGAGTAGCGCGACCGACCGGGGGTCGAGCGCGGAGCGCAGAAACCCTTCGTTGGCAAGGCGTTCGGTGTAGAAGGACAGCACGTCGCCGACCGTTGCCCAACCGTCGAGCAGCGCGATCGCGAGGTCGCCGGGGTCACGCGCGGTGAACGGGCGCAGTTGTGGGTGGTCGGCGCTGGACAACCGCGCCAGCATCGTGCTGAGGAACTGGCCGTGCGTGCCGACGCGATAGGTGAGCGCGGCAAGGCCCGGCCGGTTCTGCTCGTCGACCGGGGTGACGAGCTCGATTTCCCCCTGTTGGGCGTTCATCGCCCGCCTCCGATGGTGAACGTGAGCCTGCCCCGTTCGGGCCGGTCCGGGTCGTTGTCGAGTTCAGCGATCTCCAGCGGACCGACGGTGAGGATGCCTGCCGCCAGTTCGCCTGCCGGTGGCGCGAACAGGCGCTGCAGTTTCGTCACCGACGCGCTGATCACGCCGGGGAGCGCGGTGGCGGTGGCGACGAGCCGGCTTTCCCTGATCGCGGTGCCGAACCCGATCTGGCCGGGCCGGAAGAACCCGGTCGGGCCGGTGCCGAACGCGCTGAGCAGCGCGGCGCGCACGTGCGCGACCAGATAGTCCGGATCGACCAGTACGCACAGTTCGATGTCCAACGGCACCAGTGGCGCGGGGCGCACGCTGAGGTCGTGCCCGATGCGCCGGAACGGATGCAGCCCATGTCGCACCGCAGCCAGCAACGCAGGGTCCGCGACCTCGGGCTGGATCGCCACCTGAGCCTGGTAACCGGCACCGGTCCAGCGCAGATCGGCTGCGGCGCGGCGCACACCGGGCAGGGCGGCGGCGAGTTGCGCGTAGTCGGCCGAGGTGATCGCGCGCAGCAGTTGGCCGTGCATCGCGGTGGGCGCCAACTGTCGCACGGTGTCCACCGGTTCGGGGTCGACGCCGCCCACGGCGGGCAACGGATTGCGCACGGCGGTGATGGCGTTCGATGCGCTCAGGCAGCACAGCACCCGGTTGATCGCGCCGGCGCCGACGTTGCCCGCGCTGCCGTTGCCGACCCGGTAACTCGCGAGCAGGGTCGCGCCGGACGTCGGCGGTTCGCCGTAGGTGCCGTCGCCGAAGCGCAGGTGCAGCGCGCCGCTGTCGTCGGTTTCGCCGACGACAGCTCGGTCGGTGGGACCGCTGGCGAGCAGGTCGCGCACGGGCATCCAGGCCGGGCCTGCGTCGCCCTGCTCGGCGATGGTGACCGAGGGCAGTGCGACGCGCGGATCGGTGACCAGCGCCGCGCTGGCCGGGCCGAGGAAGGCCGGGTTGTCCTCGCTGAGGCCGAGACCGGCTGGCTCGCTCCAGGTGTGCGCGATCTCCCAGTCGATGTCCGCGCCGAGCACGTAGCCGCGCAGCGCGCGTTCGATCAACCGGCGCAGGCGGGTGAGCTTGCCCGCGAGGAACTCGTCGAACCGGGCGTGCAACGTGGCCAGCGCGTCGAGCGGATGGTGCGCGAGCCGGACTCGGCGCAGCGTGCGTTCGCCGAACAGCAGGGTCAGCGCCGCGACGTCCACATCGGACAGTTCGGTGCCGGTCGCGACCGCGCGGTGCAGGTCGGCGAGCCAGGCCAGCACCTCAGCGGGCAGCCCGCGCAGGTAGCGCGCCTGCCCCGCGGCGACCCGCGCCGGGTCGGGGAAGGCAACGGACCGGGTGACCGGCACACCGGCGAGCACCGGGTCGGCGGGCACCGCGACCGGCGGATACGGTGCCGCTTCCTGGCGGTCGCCGCCGCATCCGCAACCGCAGTCGCCGGGCTCGGGTTTCGCCGGACCGATCGGCATGGTGAGACGCTCCGGGGTGCCGTTGCACCAGGTGTTGGCCGAACCGTTGTCCACCAGCAGCACGTTGCCGCGCGCGGCGCTCGCCTCGGCGAGCAACGGGACGGTGAGCGCGTCCTCAGCGGACCAGCGCACCGCAAGCACCGGCCGGTCGAAGAGATGGTCGACGGCCCTGGTCACCGACGTGAGGCGGACGGCCTGGCGGTGGTGCGGGTCGGCGTCGGCGGGCACACCGGTCTGCCTGCCGCGCACCTCCTCGAAGATCAGCACGTCGCCAGGGGACAGTTGGAGTGCACGTGCGGTGTGCGTGGCGTCGGTCCACTGGTCGCGCAGGGTCGCGGCGGTGGCGCCGGCCGGCAACGTGCAGTCCCGCTCGCCCCAGGTCCACAGCGCGATCTCGTTGTGCGCGGGCAGGCACGGCACGTCCTGGTCGAGCATCGGCTCGAACACCTGGTACGCGTCCGGGGACACGCCCGTGAGGTCGGCCTCGGTCAGCGCCGGGTTGTCGTTGGAGATCAGACCCTGCGGCAGCGCGAGGAGGCGAAACCCGTCGGCAGGCAGGATCACCGGTTCGGTGGTGGTGATGGCGACGAAGGCGCGCGCGTTCACGCCGTCGTGCATGCGGTAGTCGACCAGCCGGGCGTGCCTGTGCACCGAGATGCGGGTGCGCGCGGTGCCCAGGTATGCCTCGGTGCCGACCGCGTCCTGGTAGTAGCTGAGCTGGTCCCCGACGTAGGCCATCAGCTCGACGACGGTCATGCCGAGATCGGCGAGGTGCCGCTCGGTCCAGGTCGGTGCGAGCAGGCTGAGCCGGTTGAGCAGCAGTTGCCGGAAGCTCGCGTAGTCCTTGGCCAGGTAGTCGATGTCCGGGCTCGGGTAGTCGGGTTGCACCGTGGCGGGCTGGCCGGCGCAGTCGAGCTGGGCCGGGCAGTTCTGCGCGAAGGTGAAGCCGATGCGCGCGTACTTCGGGTCGAACCCGGGATACGGGCGGGTGCCCGGCTTGCCGTTCGGCCCCGGCTCCACAATGGACAGCGTGTACGCCGACAGGTCGCCGAACTTGTTCAGGTTGACGCGCAACAGATCCGGCAGTTCGGGGTCGTCGTCGCGGGTGACGTGCACGTCGGTGACGACGATGCCGGTGATCCGCTCACCGTCGTCGATGCGCAGGTTGCGCGCGTGCAGGTGGTGTGGCGCCTTGCCGAACAAGGTCACGGTCAACGTGGTCGGGTCGTCCCCGACGGTGACCAGGTCGAACCCGTTGAGATGTGCGGCGCGCACCGCCGCGCGACGGTCGTCCCCCATGTCATGCTCCCCCGATCAACACGTCGGTCACGTTTTCCCCGGTGGCCAGCAGCGTGTAGCTGACCTGCACGGTGATGGTGCTGTCCACGCTGGTCACCTCAAGGTCGTCGACGGCGATCACGTCGCCCAGCCACTGCTGCAACGACGCCTGCGCGGACAGCCGCACCGCCATGGCGAGTTCGCTGCTGTTCGGCGCGAACACCAGTTGCAGCAGGCCGGCGCCGAAGTCCGGGTGGTCGACCCGCTCCCCCGGCGTGGTGAACAGCACCTGCTCGATCATGTGCCGGACGTGGTCCGCGTAGTTCGCGGTGGTGGTCGCGCCGTGCGGGTCGATCCGGAACGGAAAGGCGATGTCCACGCTGTTCATTCCCCCTGCGCGACGAGTTGGACGACGGTGACGGTCGGCGGGCCCTGTGGGTTCTGCGTGGCCGCGATGCCCTGCCCCTGACCGGTTCCCGGCCCGCCGGTCTGCAGCTGCACTGGCACGCCGCTGATCCGCACCTGGGTCGACAAACCCTGCCACTGCACCAGCACACACGGGCTCGGCTGCCCGTTGGGCAGGGTGAACAGGCAACCGGTCACGGTCAGCACGTCGCCAGCGGTGCCGACGAGTCCACCTTGGACGGTGACGGCGGTCTGGCTCGGCGCGCGGGTGACCATGCCACCGTGCAGGCACATCAGCACGGTGGACGCGGTGAGCGGATAGCCGGGCATCGCTCACACCCCCAGGTTGCTCACGGTCAGCGCGGTGCCGTTGATGCTCACGCCGGTCGCGTCGAGTTGGATGGTGGACTGCACACCGCCGGGCAGGCCGAAGGACAGCTTGATGTGCGTTTCGGTGATCTCGATCGAATGGCCGAACGCGTGCCGCAGGAAGATCCCGCCGGGGCCGCCGTCGAGTTGCAGACCGTCGATCAGCGCGACGTTGTGCCCCTCCTGGGTGTAGAGCATGACAGGAGGAGTCAGCGGGTTGGTGTTGGTGATGACGTCGCTGGGCAGGTCCGCGCTGGTCTCGTGCGGGTTGCCCAGCCAGACAGCGCGGCTCGGATCGCCGCCGACGAAGGTGATCCACACCGTGGTGCCGATCGCGGGCACCGCGTAGAAACCCATGCCGGAACCGGCGACCGGGCTGGACGCCTCCGCCCAGAACACCGGCTCCATGCCTGCCACATCAGTCACCTGGACCAGCACCCGGCCGCGTTGGTCGGGGTCGATGTTGAGTACGACCTCGCCCTCGTAGATGCCGTGGTAGTCGTATCCTGGCACGCTTGTCATGTCATCACCCTGGGGATGATCGGGCCGAGTCCGTCCCGGCTGAGGCTGAAGCTCTGGGTGAACTGGCCGCGTTTGAGGTTGCTGGTCACGCTGCGCACGTAGTACATGCCGTCGTGCGCGATGCCCGCGCCGCGCACGCCGACGGTCGAGCGCGCGGTCAGGATGCTGCCGTAGCGCAACACGTCGAGCGTGCCCTGCGCGGTTACCGCGTCGGTGGTCGACGAGGTGCGGTCCAGGCCGACCAGCATGGCCTGCACCAGGTCCAGGGTGGCGACGTTGGGCAGTCGCTTCTTCGTCAGCGGTGCGACCGGACGCGCGGCGAGCGGCGGTTTCACCAGCGACACGTCCGGAATCGGGATGTCGACGTAGAGGTGCGTGAACGGCACCCGCACGCTGCCGGTGAACGCGGTGCTGGAGTTGCCGTCCACACTGAAGCTCAACGAGTCCACATTGGTCGCCGCGTCCGAGTTCACCGTCAACGCGGGTTGTGGCACGCCCGCGCGCACTTCCGGTCCCCAGTAGGCGATGTTGGCGCCCGGCACCGGACCCGGCGTGAGGTAGAAGGTATAACCGTTGTCGGCGGCCAGTTTGGTGATGTAGGCCAGGTCGGTGAGCGAGGTCTGCACATCCTGCTGCTGGTGCAGCGACGGCATGAACGCGAGCACCGGCGGCACGGTCACCGGCACGATCCCGTATAGGTGGTACCGCGCGCAGATCGCAGCAACCTGTGCGGGCGCGGGCAGACCGGACCATGGGACGGTCCGCTCCTCGTAGTTCATCAGCTTGGTCAGGTCCTCGCCGGTCACGGTGAAAGTGGACTGGCGGGGATCGTTGGACGGCGTCATGTCGTGCTTGGTGATAATGCCGTCCATCAGCACGTGCGGGGTGCCGTTGAGGATCACCATCAGGATCACCCTGATCTTCGGGTCGAAGAACCCAGCCGCCAGCAAGGTCGTGGTGATGATCGAGTTCTTGCTGACCGCGAAGCTCAGCTGGAACCCGCTCGGACTACCCACCGCGGTCGTCACCTGCGCGGACTGCAACGCGTTGCTGAGCTCCGCCGGTACCGGGATCGGCAGCGTCGGCCCCATCAGCAGTTGCAGGAGGATCCGGTCAGCCACCGGAACCGCCTGGCACACCGGAGGGCAGCGTGACCCGCAACCGCCGACCGGCGGGGGTTTCCAGTTCTGCTGGCTGCATCGCGTTGTTGCCATCCGCGATCCGCCAGGACAGTTCCGGGTCGCCGAGCGCGCGGTAGGCGATCAGGTCGATCCGGTCCATCGGCCGCACCACGTAGCTGCCCAGCGCCGCGAGGGAATCGGCGCGCGGCACGAACCGGCGTTCCAGGTACACCACGACCTGCCCGTCCGGCAGCGTCAACTGTTGCTGGGCAAGGCCGTAGTACCGGCTGTTCACGGCGAACATGTCAGTTGCCTCCCGGCACGACGGTGAGGCCGACGGCGCCGATCGCGGTGATCTGCGGCGCCTTGGCGGAGAGCTGCTGCTTGTGCAGCTGGTAGGACTGGTAGATCCGACCTGCTGTGCCGGTGAAGCCGGTGTCGTCGAAGTTGAGTACCCGCGCGCTCAGGCTGACCTTGGCCCGGATCGGGTTGAGCTCGGTGTCGAACCCGTCCTCGGTCACGCTGAACTCGGTCAACCGCACCGGCATGGCGCGGTTGCGGCCCAGCACCAGCACGGTCAGCGGTGCCTCGACCTGCGCGATCTCGATCATGCCCTGCCCGGCCAGGTCGTCCTCGTTCTTGAGCTGCCCGACCGTCGGATAGATCAACATCTCCAGCTGGGCCAGCACCGGGTGCAGGCCGAACTCGGCGACCACCGAGTTGGTGTCCGGGTCGGCGAGCGCCTCGGACGCGTCGAACTCCGCGTCGAGCTTGATCGTCTCGTGCGGCGGTCCCTTGAGCCGCAACGCTTCCAGGCGGTCGCCCGGTTCGTCTGCGACGGTCTGCGGCTGCAACGTGCGGCTCAGCGTGTCCGGGTTGTACTGGAACGGGATGACCTGGACGAGCGATCCGTTGGCCTGATCGAAGGTGATGATGCCGCCGCGCACGACCTTGGGCGCGATCCCGCCGGGACTGGTCATGTTCGGCCTCCGTCACGTTCGGCGAGATAACTGGCCAGGCTCTGGGTCGACGAGCGCGGCTTGCTCGCGCGCCGGGGCGGCGACGCGGGCGGGGTGGTCGCGGTGACCTCGATCCGGCCGATGTTCACCCTGATCACCGGTTCACTCGGCGGCGCCGGTTCGACGCGGTCGCGCCGCTGCTGCCGGTAATGCTGCTGCTGTTGGTGGTGCTGCTGTTGGTGTTGCTGTGTGGGCGGGGCGGCGGCTGGAGTTGGTGCCGCGGCGACCGGGTGTCGGGTGGGCAACACGGTCGGCGGACGCACTGGTTGACCGATCCGCACGACCGGCGCGGTCGACGCGGTCGACGCGGTCGACGTGACAGACGCGCCAGACGTGACCGGAGTGATCGGCATGGCCGACGCGACCGGCTGGATCGGTGTCACCCGCGCCGGTTCGGCTGTCAGGCTTTCCACACCGGGCCGAACCCGTTCCGGAGCGATCTCCCGCACGGCGTGCACCGGATCCCGCACGAGCCACGGGCCCGGCCGAACCGACCGCATCGCAGGCGAATCACCTGTCCCGCCTCGTTCGTTTTCGTGGCTGCTCGCTTCGGACGTTGCCGTTGCGGGTTGGCGCCGGACGGTTTCCTGCCTGAGCGGGCGTGGTTGGGCGGTGTTCGCAGGCAAGGTGACCACGGGCTCGGTCCGCGGCATCCGGGGCGGCCCGCTCGGCACGGGCAGGTCGTCCTCGGGCAGCGCGTTGACCGGTTCGAACAGGCCGGGCAGACGAGGACGCACGATGTTGGCCCCGGACAACCCGAGCAACCGGCCGAAGTAGTCGTTCACCCGGCCACCGCCTGGAGATAGAACTGGCGCCGCGCGCTCCCCACGGACAGCACGTCCGACTCGGTCCATCCGTACGCCGACGCGAGCACGTGCACGTCGGTGAGCAGCCGCCGCGCCCAGGCATCCACCTCGGCCCAGACGAAACCGACCACGTCCAGCTCGGCCGACCAGCCGTGACCGCATTCGGCGCAGGTCGGTTCGAAGCCGACGACGCTGTGCGGATCGGCTTCGGCGAGCCCGTCGCCGATCGACTCGATCAGTTCGGCCAGTCGCGGTTCGGGCAGGTCGAACACGTCCGCCGAGGCGTCCACCAGGCAGCGCGCCAACAACTCCTGGCGCGCGTCGGCGGGTCGCGTCGCGGCAACCGCGGCCAGATCGGCCCCGGTCGGTGGCAGCACGACCACCTCCACCTCACCCGCTCGCAACACCAGTGGCCTCGATTCGTTGTCGGGGAAATCGGTCAGCCAGTCGCGTGGGCCGCCGGTGATCTGGTCGACGTCCACGCCGAATTCCAGGGCCTCGCCACAGTTCGGGCAGTCCGCGGCACAGTCCAGCCGGGCACCGAAGCACTCCCGGTGCAGCGCGAGCAGGAGCGTGTTGCGGATGCCGACCGGCAGCAGCCCGACCGCATCGCGCCGCGCCGGATCGGCGGCCGAGGCAAGCAGGATGAGCGCCTGGTTCGGCGCAGGCCTGCCGACCCCGGCCTCCCACGCGGCGAGCAGTTCGCCCTCCGACACGGTGACCGGCATCGGCTCAGACCTCCGTCGGGAAGACCGACTCGGTCGGTTCCTTCACGTTCGTGTCCCGGTACCAGCCCTCGTTCTCCAGCTTGAGGTGCTGGATCGCGACCGCGTTCGCGTTCGCGTCGAGGTCGGGCAGTGCCTGGTATTCCGAGACCCAGCAACGCGTCACGTGGTAGGACAGCACGACCTGGCCCGCCTCGTTGAACATGTCGATGATGATGTCCTTGCGGAAATCCTGCAGGGACACCTCCTTGCTGCGCTGGTCGGGCGCGGCCTGGGCGTTGTTGTAGTTCCAGACCTTGTTCGCCCACTGCTCGAAGTCGGTGTCGTGGGTGACGCCGCGCTCCAGGGTGATCGCGTCATACTCGGTGCGGCCGGGTGACTTCCGGCTGGAGCTCTCGTCGCCGCCGTCGCGGTGCTTGACCACCTCGGTGGTTCGCTTGAGCGCGCTGACCTTGCTGATCCCGGCCACGTACGGGCCGGTGCCGAACTTCACCCGGAACTTGAAGTTCTTGTACGGGTCGAGCCGGGTCGCGTTGACCGTGAACTGTGCCATTGGATGCTCCCCCTCAGCCGGCCAGGTCGCCGGTGAGCTGCTGGATGTTGATGATCACGAACTCGGCGGGCTTGAGCGGCGCGAAACCGACCAGGATGTTCACGATGCCAAGGTCGATCTGGCTCTGCGGGTTGTTCTCCGCGTCGCACTTGACCAGGTACGCCTCCTGCGGCGTGCTGCCCTGGAACGCACCTTGCCGGAAGAGCCCGTTCATGAACGAGCCGACGTTGAGCCGGATCGAGGCCCACAGCGGCTCGTCGTTCGGTTCGAACACCACCCACTTGGTGCCCCGGAACAGACTTTCCTCGATGAACAGGGCGGTTCGCCGGACCGGCACGTACTTCCACTGGTCGGCGTCCTGGTCCGCGCCGTTGGCGGTGCGCGCGCCCCAGCTGACCGGGCCGTAGATCGGGAAGTTGCGCAGGCAGTTCACGCCGAGCTGGTTGAGGTCGCCGTTGCGCTTGTCGGTGAGTTTGACGTCCAGGTCGACGACCCCGGTCAGCGAGGCTGCCGTGCCCGCGGGCGCCTTCCACACACCGCGCGCGGTGTCGGTCGCGGCGTAGACCCCGGCCAGCGTGCCGGAGGGACCGAGGGTGCGCAGCCCGTTGCCTGCTTGGTCCACAACGGACACTCGCGGGTAGTAGAACGCCGCGTTCCCGCCGATCGCCGTGTCGTGCACGACCAGCTGCGACTCGATCGGCTGACCGCTGTTCGGCCACGCCTGCGGCGGGTCGACGAGGAACATGGCGCGCCGATCGTGGCAGTACGTGGTGATCGCCGAGACGAACGAGGTGTACAGCGCGTCGTCCGAGCCAGTTCCCGAGCCGGTCCAGGCGGTCAGCCGGGCCGCGTCCGGAATGCAGAGCATGTTGAAGATGTCGACCTTGTCCAGCACGGCCTGCTGGCTCTCCGACAACGTGAAGTTCAGGTCGTCGAGAATGACGTCCGGACCGTCGTCGCCCTTGGTGGTCCTCGGGTAGTCCTTCGCCACGGGTTTGAGGGCCGGGTCGCCATCGACGGTGAAGATGGTCGATGCGCGCAGCTGCGCGAGGAGTCCCTGCGATCCGCCTGCGGCACTGATCCCGACGTACCTTTCGAGGATGACCTTGGTGGCGGGGTCGATGACCGACAGGTTGTACGTGGGCAGGCCCGTGTCGTCCGCGGGCTGCTGCCCGGTCGACGGGTCCGTGGGGCCCAGCGCCTTGGTGGCCTCGATGCGCACGATGTAGTTGTCGGCCCACGTGCCCGGCGAATTCGCGACCAGCGACAGCGTCGTAGGCGGAGTCGTCGAGGTGTCCTGGACGAGCTGGTAGGCAGCCGCGCCAGCGGGTGCCGGGGCCTTCCCGTCCGACCCTTTGACCGGGGTGCCGGTGACGCGCACGATCTGCGCGGTGGCACCGCCGTTGAGAAAGAACTGGTAGACGGCGTAACTCATTTCCCTGCCAGGCAGGAGCCCACCGAAGGTGCGCTCGAACTCGGCCCAGCTGTTCACCTCCGTCGCGACGTCGACCGGGCCCTGGGCGGCCGGACCGACGAACGCGGCGATGGACGTTGGCACACCGGTGATGGTGTGCACCGGGCTGGTCACCTCGGTGAGGTAGACGCCCGGGTAGGTCGGGCTTACCGGCATGATGATTGGTCCCTTCCAACAAACGCGATAGACACAGTCAAATCGGTGGCCGTCACTGCGGCGTCACGCGGCGACGGGCGTTGCCTCGGTGTTCGTCGACGCAGCCTGGATCGGCTGGTAGCGCGGCGCGCTCGCCGAGCCGAGCAGGGCGACGATCAGCTTGCGCGGCATCCACTTCCGCGTTTCCAGCCACCGCGCGACCGCGTAGAACGCCGAGATGCAGATCGGTACGAGCACGGCGGTGCCGACGTCGCGCGCGGACCCGGCCAGGTCGCTGGGCAGCACGCCGAGCGAGATGGCGAAACCGATGACAGCGCCCCACAGCGACGGCACCGCGGTCCGGATCCAGCTCACCAGGTAGCCGGGGACCAGCGGGGCCGCTGGTTGCGTTGCGCGGTTGGTGTCCTGTTCGGTCGGCCACGCGGGCGCCGGTTGGGCGGCGGCGACTTTCGTGACAGCCTGGTGCACGACGCCGACCTTGTCGGCGACCTTGGCGACCTCCGCACCGATCCCGCGCACGTGCGAAAGCGCTTGCTGGAGTTCGGCGATGCCGTTCGCGGCCTGCTGCGCGTAGTAGGTGCCCCAGGAGAGGTGCTGGGCAACACTGTAGGTCGCCTTCCCATCCGCCGTGGCGACCTTGGCGTTGAGCACGTTGATCGGCACGTCCTGGACCTCGTTGGCGCCCGCGTTCGCCCACTTGAGCAGCTCGCCGGCGGACCAGGTACGGGTTGGGTCGGCCGGGTCGCCGAGCTGGTGGTTCCACACGTCCTGTGCGTCCGGTGTGGACATCACAGCCTCCGATTCGTTGGTTGGATGAGGCCGCGGTGCACCGAGTTGGCGAGTTGGCGGCCGAGATCGGCGCCGTCCGGTCGTGCGCCGACGCGGATCGGCGGCGCGGCCACCACCCGGGCGGCGGCGGGCCGGTCGGGCGCTTCGCCGAGCAACCGGGTCAGTTCGGCGACGAGCGCGGTGCGCAGTTCGGCGAGTTGCCTGCGGTCCAACGTGATGCCGTGCACGGTCAACCTGTCGATGTCCAGTTCAATCCGCACGGAAGTCACGCTCCCGCACCGGAAGTTCGAGCTTCTCGAATTCGACCCTGGCGGCGGCGAGTACCACAGCCATGGTGATGTCGGTGCCCTCCGCCGCCGCGCGGAAGGCCGCGTTGAGCGCCACGTTGCGCACGACGCCGCCGCTGAGTTGCAGCCCGGCCAGCCGTTCGTAGTCCAGTGCGGCGACCGGCGCGGTCGATGGGAAGGCACGGCGCCAGATCTCGGCGCGTTGCGCCAGATCGGGGAACGGGAACTCGACGATGAACCGCAGCCTGCGCAGGAACGCCTTGTCCAGCGCGGTGCGCATGTTGGTGGCGAGGATGGCGAGTCCGCGATACGCCTCGATGCGTTGCAGCAGATAGTTGATCTGGATGTTCGCGTACCGGTCGTGCGCGTCCTTGACCTCGCTGCGCTTGCCGAACAGCGCGTCCGCCTCGTCGAAGAACAGGATGGCGCCACCGGTGTCGGCCGCGTCGAACAGCACGCGCAGGTTCTTCTCGGTCTCACCGATGTACTTGCTGACCACGGCGGACAGATCGATCCGGTACAGGTCCAGGTTCAGCTCGGTGGCGAGCACCTCGGCCGCCATGGTTTTCCCGGTCCCGCTCGGGCCTGCGAACAACGCGCTCACGCCGAGCCCGCGACTGATCCGGTCGCCGAATCCCCAGCGTTCGTGCACGGTGGTGCGCTGCGCGACCTGGGCGACGATGTCGCGCAACAGGATCCGGCCGGGTTCGGGCAGCACGATGTCCTCGAGCCCGACCTTGGGCGTCAACCGCTGCGCAAGCGTTTCCAACCTGGGCCGGGCGCGCAGCCGGCAGGCTCGCCAGATCTGGCCGGGGTCGGCGTTGTCCCTGGCGATGTCCCTGGCGATGTCGCGGATCGCGGCCACGTCGATACCGAACTGTGCCGCCAGCGGATCGACCACTTCGGACGGAGCATCGATGCGCGACCGCCAGGCGGCGACGCGTTCGGCGGGGGTCGGCGGTTCGACGTCCACGACCCGCGAGCCGAAATCGGGTCTGCTTTCCCGCGCGGCGACCAGCGCGGGCGCCTGCACGCGATCGAGAAACCGCGTGATCGGCGCGGCGGGTTGCTCATCGTCGAGCTCGCCCGCGTCCAGGTAGAGCAACAGCGGCAGCAGCGCGGCTTCCCGTTCCCACAACCGGACCAGCGCGTCCACTTCGACCAGACCGGTGGGCAGCAGCGCGACCGGCAGCCGGTAGCCGAGCAACCCGCACCGGGCCGCGACCTCGGCGGCGACCAGTTCCTTGCTGGCCCGATCCGCACCAGCGAGCTGCACCGTTCCCCTGCGGGCGCCCGCCATCGCCTCCTCGACCGCGACCTGTTGCGACGGCGGCAGGCGCAGTTCCGGGTCCATCGGCAGTGCGGTGACCAGGCGGTCCAGCCGGTCGTCGAGATAGTTGAGGCCCTTGAGGTAGTGCACGATCCGTTCGTCCGCGCGCAGCGCGCCCGCCACCAGTGCCTGGCCGGGTGCGGTGTGCACGTCGACCAGCCGCCAGTGGCGCAGTCCGCCGCGCGGCGAGACCACGTCCCAGGCCGGCTCGGGCAGTGCGCGCAGGGCGAGGCCGAAGGTGGCGTGCGGGGTGCCCTGGATCGACGCGCACAGTTCGGCGATGCCGGGGTCGAATTCGATCGCGGCGCAGAGCAGCAACGTGTCGCGTTCGAACCGGGACAGGCCCAGCCGCTGCGCGAGGCCGACCAGCGCGGGTACCGGTCCGGCTTGTTCGGCACGCTCCACCGCGTGCGCCGCCGCGGTGATCGCGCTGGCGGGGACCGGTTCCCCGGGCAGGGCGCTGCGCAGCAGCAGGCGCAGCCTCTCCAGGGAGGCGGCCAGGAACTCGTTGTTCGCGGTTTCCCAGTCGAGTTCGGTTGCCAGCGGGGCCGCCATCAGGTCACCGTCACCAGTTGGGTGTTGTCGAAGACCGGCGGCGTGACCGAGCGGTCGACCAGTTGGCTGTCCACGCCGTCGATCCGCAACCGGGTCAGGTACTCCCCTGCTGGCACGCCCTGCGCGGCGAAGGTGAGCGAGCCGGTGGTGGCGGCGATCGGTGCGGCCGCGATCGCGTGTTCGGCGAGCAGCAGCAATGCGTGCTGGCCGGGTCGGACCGGCGGCGTGCAGGTGATCGTCAGGCTGCCCGTGCCGGCCACGCTGGCGGGCATCGGGCTGGTGATCTTGGCCGCGATCGGCAGCGGCACCGCGTTGGTCAGTGTTTCGGGGATGTCGGTGGACAGGCCGAGCGCGACGGTCGCGGCGCCGGCGGGCACCGTGTCCGGCACGGTGAACGCGACCTCGGTCCCGCCGGTGCTGGTCGGGGTGACCGGGATCGGGTCGGTGAGCAGCGGGTGATCCACCAGCACTCGCACGGTCGACGCGGTCAGGTTCGCGCCGTGCAGGGTCACGGTGTCGCCGATCAGCGCGGACGGCTGACCGCCCGGGGCGAGCGCGGCGGTGAGGGCCGGGAACGGCGAGTCCACGTTGGCGTTGGCCGATGGGCCCCGGTCGCCTGCGCCTCTGGTCAGCACCGGCAGCTGGGTGCGTGGCGGGCGCTTGCTGTCGATCAGCACCACCCGCACCTCGAACGCGACCGAGAGCCGGTAGGGCGATGAGAAGATCGACCAGAGCGAGAAGATGTCCTTCTCCTCAAGCGGCTGCCAGCTGATCCGGATTCGTTCGACCTGTTTCGCCACGTCGCTGTACGGGGCGATATCGGCGAGCTGGGCGCGGGTGAGCACGACGTTGTCGTTGAGGGTCTGCAACGCGATGCCGAGCACGTGGTGCGCGGTCGCGTCCTCGCCGTTGCGCACGTAGGGCGTGAGCAGGTAGTGCAGCACCAGCGGCAGCGGGGGCTCGCCGGTCTCACCGGGCACCAGCATGGGCGGCTGCTGGTTGCGCAGCGCGGCGTCCACCTGCGCCTGATAGAGGAACAGGTTCAGCGCGACGTCGTTGCCGTTGTTCTGGGCCTGGTCGGGTGGCATCGCCACGACCTGGACGCTGTGCGCGACGCCGTGCTGGTGCCTGCCGAGTCCGGTGCCGATCAGCCAGCGCAGTGTCTGGGTCACTGCCTCGATGGCCCGTGCGTCGCTCATGAGGTGAGGTTGTCCGGCACGCGTCACGCGGGCGTCACCACGCGGTCACCGCGGTGCCCGGCCACCGGATGAAGCGACCTTTGGTGAGTTTTTGGCGGACTGATCAACCCTGGTCATCGGCGGCGGGCCGAGGCGGGGTTCGCAACGCACCGATAACGGGGAGCTATTCGGTGATAAGCACGACAGATCAGGTCACCGCGCGACTTCCGGGTCGCGAGGTGGAACTGGCGACGATCCGCACGTTCCAGGAGTCGACCAGGGCCAATCCGGCGGGGGTGGCCGCGCTCGTGCTGTCCGGCGAGCCGGGGATCGGCAAGTCGGTGTTGTGGGAGGTCGCGGCGGGCCGAGCTGCCGACGGGGCGACGGTGCTGACCATGAGCGCGGCGCACGCGGAGTCGAGCTGGTCGTTCACCGGCCTGACCGACCTGCTGGACACGGTCGCTGACGAGCTGATCCCGGAACTGCCAGCGCCGCTGGGCGCGGCGCTGGAGGTCGCGCTGCTGCGCCGGGCCCCCACGGACACCGAACCGGCACGGCGCGCGGTGAGCTTCGCGGCGCTGTCCGCGTTGCGGCTGCTGACCAGGCGCGGCCCGCTGGTGATCGCCATCGACGACGTGCAGTGGCTGGATCCGGCGTCGGCCGAGGTGCTCGCGTTCGCGCTGCGCAGGATGACCGCGGAGCCGGTGACGCTGCTGCTCGCGCACCGCACCGATACCCCGCTGGCGGTGCGCGCGGTCGAGGAGAGCGCGCCGGGCAACCGGCCCAGGGTCAGCTCGGTGGACCTGATCCTCGGCTGCCTGCCCGATCACCGCACCACCACGTTGACGGTCGGCCCGGTGGCGCCATCGGCGTTGAGCGCGCTGGTCGCCGACCGGCTCGGCGTGACGCTGCCGGTGCGCGCGGCGCGGCGGCTGCACCAGCAGACCGGCGGGAATCCGTTGTGGGTGCTGGAGATCGTGCGCACCGCGCTCGCCTCGCACGACCGGGACGTCCTGGTCGGCGATCGGTCCATTTTGGACTTCGCAACCGCGTCCGGGACGCTCACCGCCGACGTCGCCACCCGCATCTCGACCCTGCCCGGCCCGGCGCGGCTGGTGCTGCTGGTGGTCGCCGCGCTGGCCCAGCCCAATCCGGACCTGGTGCGACGGGCGGTGCGGACGCTGCTGGCCGAGGACGCGTTCCAGCCGCTCGGCGTGCCCGGCACCGACTCCCCCGCCGCGCTCGCCGCCGCTTCCGTCGCGGGCGTGGTGAAGACGACCGCGAACCGGGTGCGGCCGACACATCCGCTGCTCGGGTCCGTCACGCTCGCCTTGCTGCGCCAGGAACACCGGCAGGTACTGCACAAGCGGCTGGCCGAGTTGGTCGGCGATCCCGAACAGCGGGCCCGCCACCTGGCCGCGTCGGCCGGCAACGAACCCAACGCCACCGTCGCCCGCGCCCTTGACGATGGCGCCGCCGCTGCCCGGTCGCGCAGCGCGGTCTGGGCCGCAGCGGATCTGGCCGAGCTCGCCGTCCGGCTGAGCCCGACCTCGGATCGTCGCGCGGTCGCCTGCCGGTCATCGGTGCTCGCCGAACTGCTGTTCGCGGTGGGCGAAGTGGAACAGGCGCGGCAGTGGGCCCAACGCGTGCTGGACAACGCCGAGACCGGATTGCCGAGAGTGCGCGCGGGTTTGCTACTGGCGTCGCTGGTGTACTGGACCGAAGGCAGCGGTCCTGCCGTGCGCTACGCGCAACAGGCGCTGGGCGACGCGGCAGGCGACCTCGCTTCCCAGGCCCGCGCGCACACGCTGATCGCCGATCTCGGCGACCATCCGGTGAAGGTGTGCCGGGAGCACGCCGAACGGGCGCTGACCGTGTTGGACCAGCTCGGTCCGATGGCCGAGCCGGAAACCCGCTACCTCGCGCTGACCGTGCTCTCCGGCTGCGAACTCGACGAACGCGGCCAGCTCCCGCCGGACACCTTCGAACTGCTGGAAGCCGCGCAGCACGCGGGCGGCCGACCCGCCGTGCTGGACCGCGCGGGCACGTATCGCGGCGCGACGTTGAAGAACGTGGACGACATCGCCGGTTCGCGGGTCGCCCTGCACGCCATGATCGGCGCGGCGCAGACCGAAGGCGACGAGGTCGCGCTGCCGAACCTGTTCGGCCACCTCGCACTGACCGAGTACTGGGCCGGTCGGTACGCGATCGGCATGGCAGCGGCCGAACAGGGCTTGCGCGCGGCCGCGCTGCTCGGCGTACACCCGCCCAGTCCGTACCTGGCGCGGGCCGCACTCGGCGTGCACACCGGCGATCCGGAATGGGCGCGCACCCACCTGCCCAGCCGGATCGCCGCCTGCGAACGGGTCAGCGACCGGCGCGGGCTGATCGGCTACCACGCGGTGCTCGGTGCTGCGGACCTGGTGGACGGCAGGCACGATGCGGCGGTGCGGAAACTGCGCCGCGCCTACCAGCTCGCCGACGACCTCGGTTTCGGCCTCGCCGGGAGACGGTCGCGATTGGACGGTGACCTCGGCGAGGCGCTCGTTTCCGTTGGCGAGCTGGACGAGGCCGAAGATCTCGGGCACGAACTGTTCTTCGCGGGTGAACGCGCGCTGCGGCCATCGTTGCAGGCGGTCGCGTTGCGCGTGCAGGGTCTGGTGGCGAGCGCGCGCGGCAACGCCAGCACCGCGATCGACACCCTCGGCCACGCACTCGACCTGCACCGCAAGGTCGACTTCCCGTTGGAACGCGGACGCACCCTGCTCGCGTTGGGCAACACGCTGCGCAGGGCCCGCGCCCGGCAGAAAGCCGAAGACGCGTTACGGCAGGCGCAATCCTGCTTCGCCGAGATCGGCGCGACCCCGTGGCGGGAGCTGGCGGCGGCGTCGCTGCGCGACTCGGGCGAGGTCCGGCCGGAAAGCGTCCTCACCAGAACCGAACGCCGGGTGGCCGAACTGGTCGCGACCGGCAGCAGCAACCGCGAAGTCGCCGCGACCCTGGTGGTCAGCGTGCGCACCGTCGAAGGGCACCTGGCCGCGATCTACCGCAAGCTGGAGGTGACCGGCCGGACCGCGCTCACCGCGAAGCTGTCAGGTCCTTCGTGAAGAAGACCCGGCTGATCCCGCCGGGTTGGCTCGCGATCTCGCCGAAGGAGCGCCAGCCGTTGCGGCGGTAGAACTCCGGCGCCTGAAAGCTGATCGTGTACAGGAAGCCGGCCCGGCAGCCGCGGCGCACCGCCTCGTTCTCGGCCTGCCGCAACAGTTCGCGGCCCAGACCCGAACCGCGCAGGCTCGGCGGCAGGTAGAAGTAGTCCACGAACAACAGCCCGAACGACGTCCGCCCGCTCAGCCCGCCGACGACCCGGCCGGTCGCCGGATCCCGGACGAACACCGCGAGCGCGCGGCGATCCAGCGCACCCGCCGCCTGCTCGTTGAACACGTCCAGTCCTTTTTCGAGCACAGCGAGGTCGGCTTCGCCGGGCTGATCGGTGATCGCGAAAATCGGTTCGGTCATGGCGGCAACCTATCGACACCTACCGACACAGGTGGTCCACCCGGGAAATCCAGGTGGTAGCACGG
>DASXOJ010000285.1:0-52670 GCA_036494465.1 Pseudonocardiaceae bacterium | reverse complement strand
GCCGGTACCGGTGACGACGCGGACATCGTGTTCATCGTCGCGGACGGCGGCTGGAAATACCTGTCGACCGGTGTTTACGCGGGCACCCTCGACGAAGCCGCGGAACGCATCGACAGTACGCTCTGGGCATAGACCTTCTTTTCAGGAAGCCGTTGCGGCGCCCGGACTTCCGGGCCCGCGCGGTGCACGCCCCGTCGTTCGCGCCCCCGTTCGAACCCGTTCGAGCGAATTGTTCGACGGGAAGGGACGACACGCCGTCCCCGATTTGCCCCCGCCACCCCCACACCGGTAATTTCAAAATCGGGGGTTCCCCAAATCCACTAATGGGGTTCGCGAATAAATTCCGCGTTGGCGAAACGCGGCGCGGCGGTATGGATCGGGTCCGGAAGCTGGCCCACCGCTACCTGAAAGGGACCTCGCGCCACCTGAATTCGGCGCGCCGCCACCTGAGTTGCCGCTGCCGAGCACCTGAATCCGGTCGATCGGCTTGTGCCGCATCGCGAATTGCGGTTCGTTGATACCGGTAGCGAACGGGGGAGGGGAGCGATATGCCGGTGGCGGAAGCCGAAGTGGACGTGCTGATCGTCGGTGGCGGTCCGGTCGGGCTGACCGCGCGGGCGTTGCTGGCGCGGTGGGGCGTGTCGACGGTGCTGGTTGAGAAATATCGCGAGCTGTCGCCGTTCCCGCGTTCCCGGCTGATCAACGTCCGCTCGATGGAGATCTTTCATCAGCTCGGCCTCGCCGCGCAGGTCGCCGCGCGCGGGTTCGCGCCCGGCTATGGGCGGGTCCGGTTCCGGGACACCTTTGCCGACAAGGACTTCGCCAGCGCTGGGATGATCGGCATCAACGCGCCGATCCCGGAAAGCCCGCTGACGGGGCGTGATCACGTCGCAGGACCGACTGGAACCGATCCTGCTCGGTGCGACCGACGCACCGATCCGGTTCGGCGCCGAACTTGGAATCGGGGGTCCCGCCAATCATATAATGGGGGCGCGAATTCTTTTCGGATATGGTCAGCCGGGAAATCGTGGGGTGGGGGCACCGGTGCCGATGGTGGGGACCACGAAGATCGGGCCCGCGGTGAGGTAGAGGTCGGTGAAATCGGGGCCGCCGAAGCAACATCCGGTCGGGCCGGGGACGTCCAGGACGCGGTCGAGGTCGCCAGTTGGGGTGATGCGGCGGATTTCGTTCGCGTCCGGCACGGCGACCCATACCCCACCATCGGCATCGACGCACAAGCCTGCGGCCGGGGCCGCGCACAGCGGTGTGCGGTCGCCGGTGTCCGGGTCGAACACCGCCACGCCCTGTGCTGTCGCGATGTGCAATCGGTCGCCCGCGGCGATGCCGGTGATGGTGACGCCGTCGAGTACGACCGTGGCGCGGCCGTCGGGCCGGACGCGGATGAGTTGATCGCCGGTTGCCGCCCAGAGGTTGCCCGCCGGGTCGATCGTGGCCGGGCCTGCTTCGGCGCTGTCGCGGTGCCAGTAGACGAGCCAGGTCAGCCGATCGTCGATGTCGCGCAGGCCGATGCCCTCGCGCAGGTTGCCGACCAGACCACCGTTGGTGCGTGGCAGGGCGGCACCGATCCGCTGCGGCACAACGATTTCCGCGTGGGTGTCGCTGGCAGGGTGCAGCCGGTGCACGGTCGTGCCCTCGGCCCAGAGCAGGCTGGCGCTGCCCACGTCCCAGACCGGCGATGCGCTCGCGGTCGCGTCGTGGACGAGTTTCACGACAGCGGACGGGCGCCGGGGCCCGGTTCGGGGACCACGTCGGCGCGCGTCGTGAGCTGGTGGCCGTCCGCGCAGAACATCGCGACCCGCACGTCGGCGCCGCAGTCCTCGTGCCGGTAGACGGTGGCCGGGCCGTTCGCGCCTGCCAGGTGCGCGTCGCCCCAGTCGCGCAATGCGAGCAGCACCGGAAACAGCGCGCGGCCCGAGTCGGTCAGGTGGTACTCGTTGCGTTCACGGCTGCCTTCGTCCCGGTAGGGCACCCGTGCCAGCAGTCCGGCGTCGACCATCGCGGTCAGCCTGCGGCTGAGCACCGGCGGGGACACGCCGATGTGCCGCTGGATCTCGTCGAACCGGTACAGGCCGCGGAAGACCTCGCGCAACACCAGCAGGATCCACGGCTTGCCGACCACGTCGAGCGCCAGCGTGACGCTGCAGTTGCTCGGGTCCTGGTCTCCCCAGGGCATCGACGGCATACCCCATCCTATCTGGGTTTCGCGGTGATAGTCAGCATGCTAGGTTCTGCCTTACGGAATGAAAGCCAGAAGGGGGACGGTCATGCCGTTCGTTCGGATCACCCTCAGCGCGGACCGGCCCGAACCGGTGCGCGACGCCATCGCCGACGGGGTGCACAACGCGATGATCAGCTCGATCGGCATCCCCAAGGGAGACCGGTTCCAGGTCGTCGACGCCAAGCCGGGTACCGCACTGCACTTCGACCCCGAGTACCTCGACGTCGACCGGCGCGACCCGGTGCTCGTCGAGATCACCCTGGTCAGAGGCCGCAGCCAGGATCTCAAGCGGGCCCTCTACCAGGCCGTCGCGGCGAACCTGGCGGCAGCGGGAGTACGTCCCGAGGACGTGATGGTGATCCTGCACGAGACCAGCAGGGAGGACTGGTCGTTCGGCAACGGCGAGATGCAGATGTTCGACGAACCGCTGCTGCGCAAATACGGCTGGCGGCCACCGGGAGAGTGATCAGGGTGGCCTCAGGGTTTTCTCCCCATGCCGGACACGATTTTTGCTCGTAACCTCGATGGTGTGGACCTCAACGCAACGCAGAACGTGAGTCCCGCCCGGCCCCGCGACACGGCCAAGCGGATCCTGCCGCAACGACCGCTGCGGGCCGCGATCGTCATCGCCGCCTTCACCGCGGTGCTCTACCTGGTCGAGTTCGTGGACCTGGTGGCACTGCACGGCAGCCTGAACAACGACGGCATCCGACCGCGCACCCTCTCCGGGCTCGGTGGCGTGCTGTGGTCCCCGTTCCTGCACGAGAACTGGGGCCACCTCGCCGCGAACACCGTGCCGATCCTGGTGTTCGGCTTCCTCGCCATGGCCGGTGGCATGGCCCAGTTCGTCTCGGTGACCGTGCTCGTCTGGCTGGTCAGCGGCCTTGGCGTGTGGGCAACCGCAGGCAGCACCACCGTCACCATCGGCGCGTCCGGCATCGCGTTCGGCTGGCTCGCGTTCCTGTTGGTGCGCGCCGTGTTCAACCGCAGTTTCGGACAGATCGCCATCGCACTGGTGCTGTTGTTCTACTGGGGCAGCATCCTGTGGGGCCTCGTTCCCGGACAGCCGGACATTTCCTGGCAGGGACACGTCTTCGGCGCGATCGGTGGTGTGCTCGCCGCGTTCCTGGCGACCCGCGCCACCGCTCGCAGCCGCAAGCAGGCCAAGCCGGAGGTGCCAGGTAACGTCACGGTGTGACCATCTCGGCTGACGCTCCCATCGGTGTTTTCGATTCCGGCGTCGGCGGTTTGACGGTCGCCAGGGCCATCCTGGATCAGTTGCCCGGCGAGCGGATGCGCTACGTCGGCGACACCGCGCACAGCCCGTACGGGCCACTGCCGATCGCCGCCGCCCGTGCGTACGCCCTCGCCGCGCTCGACCGGCTGGTCGACGACGGGGTGAAGGTGCTGGTCATCGCCTGCAACACCGCGTCGGCGGCGTGCCTGCGCGACGCGCGCGAGCGCTACCCGGTGCCGGTGATCGAGGTGATCGTGCCTGCCGTGCGCCGCGCCGTGCACACCACCCGGTCGGGGCGGGTCGGCGTGATCGGCACGGTCGGCACGATCCGGTCCCGCGCCTACGCGGACGCCTTCGCCGCGGCCAGGGATGTCCAGCTGACCAGCGTGCCGTGCCCGCAGTTCGCCGAGTTCGTCGAGCGCGGCATCACCTCCGGCCGCCAGGTGCTCGGCCTCGCCCAGTCCTACCTGGCCCCGTTGCAGGCCGCCGACATCGACACGCTCGTGCTCGGCTGCACGCACTACCCGCTGCTCACCGGGGTGCTACAGCTGGTCATGGGCGACGCGGTCGACCTGGTGTCCAGCGCCGAGGAGACCGCCAAGGACGTGCTGCGGGTGCTCACCGAGCAGGACCTGCTGCGACCGGTCGACCCGGACAGTCCGCCCGCGCACGAGCTGCTCGCGACCGGCCCCATCGAGCCGTTCACCCGGTTGGCGCGCCGCTTCCTCGGCAACTACCCCGGCCTGCAGGCCATGCCGATCACCAGCAACTGAACCGGTCGGGTGTGTCGAAATCCCGCACGGCGTGACAGGCTCGCAACTGTGTTGCTGACCGTGCTTGGCTGCTCAGGCAGCGTCCCCGGACCGTCCTCACCCGCTTCCGGCTACCTGATCGAGGCGGGCGGTGCCCGCATCGTCGTCGATCTCGGCAACGGCACCCTCGGCACGCTCCAGCAGCACGCCGACCCGCTGAGCCTGGACGCGCTGCTGCTCTCCCACCTGCACGCCGACCACTGCGCGGACTTCAGCGCGTTGACCGTGCTGCGCCGCTACCACCCGAACCCGCCGGTCGACCCGCGCGCCGCGAAACTGCCGGTGTACGCGCCAGTGGAGGCGCCGAGCCGGTTCGCCGCCCAGTACGCGCCGGATGCCGCCGAACTGGCTGAAACCGACCTTTCCGACGTCTGGGACTTCCGAGCCTGGCCCGTCGAGGCGCGGATCAACGGCATCGAGGTACACCCCGTGCGCGTGGCACACCCGTGCGAGGCGTACGGCCTGCGGCTCGAACACGACGGCCGCACCCTCGCCTACACCGGCGACAGCGGTACGTGCCCTGCCCTGACCGAGCTGGCCGACGGCGCCGACGTGCTGCTCGCCGAAGCGTCCTGGACGCATGCCGAGGACCGGCCACCGGACCTGCACCTCTCCGGCCGGGAAGCAGGCGAACTCGCCGAAGCCGCGCGCGTCGGCAGGCTGATCCTCACGCACGTGCCGCCGTGGACCGACCCGGACGCGGTGCTGGAAGAAGCGAAGGCCGCGTACAGCGGCGAAGTGCTGCTGGCCGAGGTGAGCGCGCGCTACGAGATCTAACCGGTTTTTTCCGACCACACGGCTTGCGCGCCGTCGAGACCGACGCGCACGACTTGGACCGTGGTGAGCGTGGCCATCGCGAGCACGAGCACGGAGACCAGCGTGGAGATGCGCTGCCAGGTCTTCCCGCTGGCCGCGCCGTCGGCCTCCTTGGCGGTGGCGTCCTTGCTCGCCGCTCGTTCGCGGTCGGCGAGCTTGCCCGCGACCAGCAGCACGACGACGCCGACGCCGAAACCGAGCGCGTAGGGGAGTAGCTCGTCGCCGAGCTCGACGTGCCGGGCGACCAGCGGATCGGTGCTGGCGAGCCGGGCGAGGAGCTGCTTGCCGGTGTACTGCGCGAGCGGCACCGCGGCGACCGCGACCGCGGCCAGGACCAACGTTGCGGAGCCGAACCGCCGACGAAACCCGGCATGCACTGCCATCACGATCGAGCAGAGCGCGGCCAGTGGCAGCAGCACCGCGACGACGGCTACCACCAGCGCGTGCGCGGGCACGCCTGCGATGGTCAGGAACCCGGTGGCGCGAAATCCGCTGCTCAGCGCGGTGTGCCCGAACCACTGCAACGGGCCTGCGATGGTTGCCATGCCGATGGTTTTGCCTGTTCCTGGGTCGCTTGGGTCCGGGGTGGAGCCTCGGCTCTAGGCTAGCGGCGTGCTACGAGCGGATGGACGCGGCGACGACGCGCTTCGTGAGGTAAGGATCACCAGGGGCTTCCAGAAGTGGCCCGCCGGATCGGTGCTGGTCGAGTTCGGCAACACGAGAGTGTTGGCGGCGGCCAGTGTCACCGAGGGCGTGCCACGGTGGCGGACCGGGTCCGGGCTCGGCTGGGTGACGGCCGAGTACGCGATGCTGCCCTCGGCCACGAACACCCGCAGCGACCGCGAGTCGGTGAAGGGCCGGATCGGTGGCCGCACGCACGAGATCAGCCGGTTGATCGGCCGGTCTCTGCGTGCCTGCATCGACCTGGCCGCGCTCGGCGAGAACACGATCGTGATCGACTGCGACGTGATCCAGGCCGACGGCGGCACCAGGACCGCGGCGATCACGGGTGGTTACGTGGCGCTGGCGGACGCGATCACCTGGCTGGGCGCGGCCGGACGGCTCGCTGACCCGAAGCCGTTGTCCTGCGCGGTGTCCGCGATCAGCGTCGGCGTCGTGGACGGGCGGGTCCGGTTGGACCTGCCCTACGAGGAGGACTCGCGCGCCGAGGTCGACATGAACGTGGTCGCCACCGACACCGGCACTCTGGTCGAGGTGCAGGGCACCGCCGAGGGCGCCACCTTCACCCGGTCCACTTTGGACCGGATGTTGGATCTGGCGCTGGCGGGTTGCGCACGGCTGTCGGAGTTGCAGACGCAGGCGCTGGCCGAGCCCTACCCCGGTGAGCTGCCCGAGCCGAAGAAGAAGTCCAAGTGACCAACACCGTTCTGCTGGCCACGCGCAATGCCAGGAAACTCGGGGAGTTGCGGCGCATTCTGGCCGCCGGGGGCATCGCCGGGCTGGACGTGATCGGTCTGGCCGACGTGGCCGAGTTCCCGGAGGCGCCGGAAACCGCCCCGACGTTCGAGGGCAACGCGCTGGCCAAGGCGCAGGACGCGGTCAAGGCGACCGGCCTGCCCAGCCTCGCCGACGACTCCGGCCTCGCCGTGGACGCGCTCAACGGCATGCCGGGCGTGTTGTCCGCGCGCTGGTCGGGTCGGCACGGCGACGACGTGGCGAACCTGGAACTGGTGCTCAACCAGCTCGCCGACGTGCCGGACGAGCGGCGCGGCGGCGGGTTCGTGTGCGCGGCGGCGCTGGTGCTGCCGGACGGCACCGAGACCGTGGTGCGGGCCGACTGGCGCGGCACGCTGATCCGCGAACCGCGTGGCGCCAACGGATTCGGGTACGACCCGATCTTCGTGCCTGATGGCGGAACCGAGACCTCGGCCGAACTGCCGCCGGAGCGCAAGGACGAACTGTCGCACCGCGGCCAGGCGCTGCGGCTGCTGCTGCCCGCGTTGCGCGCCCTCGCGGAGGGATAACGCCCGGGACGAAACGGGCAGGTGAGGATGTCGGGGTGAATCCGGCGTTCGTTCTCGTGCCCGGTGCGTTCAGCAACTCGTTCGGCTGGGCGCCACTGCAACGCGAGCTGGCGCTGCGCGGGTTGCGCAGCCTCACCGTCGACCTGCCTGGTCGTGGCTATGGCGCCCGCATTCCGCTCGCCTACCAGGCGCCGCAGGATGCTGCCGCGCTGGCGAGCGCGCCGAGCGGGTTGGCCGGGGCGAGCCTGGCCGCGAACGTCGAACACGTCGTCGGTCTGGTGCGGCGGGGCGCCGCGCACGGTCCGGTGATCGCGGACGCCGACGAACTCACCCCGGACAACCCGTTCGACGTGCATTCGATCGAGTCGAGTCACGCGGGCTTCCTGGTCCACCCCGGCCAGGCCGCAGACATCCTGGCCGGCCTGGCCACCGGGTGAGGGGCCGGGCTCAGGCGGACAGCAGTTCCTTGCGCAGCCGGTCGACGTGCCCGGTCGCCTTGACGTTGTAGAGCGCCCTGCTGACCTTGCCGTCCGGGCCGACGATCACGGTGGAGCGGATCACGCCCATGATGGTCTTGCCGTAGTTCTGCTTCTCGCCGAACGCGCCCCACGCGGTGAGCACCGTCTTGTCGACGTCGGAGAGCAGCGGGAAGGTCAGGCCCTCCGCGGCCTTGAACTTGGCGAGTTTCGCGACCGGGTCCTTGGAGATACCGAGCACCGTGAAGCCCGCGTCGTTGAACTCGGCGAGGTTGTCCCGGAAGTCGCAGGCCTGCCTGGTGCAGCCCGGGGTCATCGCGGCGGGGTAGAAGTACACGACGACCGACTGGCCGAGGTAGTCATGCAGGGAGACCGGGTTGCCCTCGCTGTCGGGAAGCGTGAAATCCGGTGCGACATCACCGGTGGCAAGGCGTTTTTCCGTCATGTCGCCAACGCTAGCGCGGCGCGGGAAGTCCGGAAGCAGCAGCGTGGGCGGTGCGCGAAGCACCGCCCACGAGCTGCTCTGGTCACCCCGGATGGCAACCAGTTGGAACGAGCGCGCCGGGGGGCGTGCGCACTCATTACATGAATCGCCGTACAGGTATGCGATGCAACGTCAGCACTAGATAATGCACCCGTTCGGAGTACGGACGCCGGTGTTCGGCCTGGTCGACACCGAGGGTCAGGTCGCGACCGCGAGCAGCACGATGAGCCCGGCGACCGTGACCAGCCAGGCGATGATGATCCAGCCGAAGTCGCGCCACGGCGACAGGGACCTGCTGTCCTCACCCGGCACGTATACGCCACGCGATTCGAACCACTCGACGGTCCGCGCGATATAGACGAACGGGTTGACGGAGCGGGAGCGGCTGGACCGACTGGGGGTGCGGGTGCTGGGCACGGCGGCCTCAGCCCTCCGCGCCGGCGCCGGTCAGTCCCATTTCGGGGCGACTTCGGGCAGGCTCGGGTCCAGCAATCGGGCGCAGAACTGCCACGCCCTGGCTGCGCTGTACTGCATGCCCGCCCGGTCGAAGTCGATCAGCGGTGGCGTACGGATATGCGCGGACCTGGCGTTTTCCAGCATTCTCTTGGCGGCTTCCTCGAGGGGATACCTGCGCACCAGATCGGCGGCCATGTCGTAGACGGCGGCGCGTTTGGTCGCCAGTTCGTCGCCGAAACCGTCACCCTTGGAACGATTCTTTATCGCGGTACCCCGGGCAGCCTTGGCGTAGTCGGCGAGGACCTGTGCCAGATCCTGGTTCGCCGGGTCGCCAATAGTCTCGTTGGCGGCCTGTTCCATCGCCACGCCTTCCTGCTACACGCGTGTTCGGATGTCGGAGTCCGACCATAGTCCCATCAGGTCGAATCCGATCGCCATGTCACCCGTAAGCAGGCCATCGGCCGGATCGCGACCGACGACCTACTACCGAAAGATAACCCGAAACAATGCCGATGTAGAAATTAGGCGTTGGGTCAGTCGTGGTAGCCGGTAGTGGTAATTGCCCGTTTCAGTTGGCGGGTTTCCGCCTGTACGTGAATCGGTGTCTCAGCTCGTTGTCGAGCAGTCCCTGGTCACCGTGCCGCGCACGGCCGTTTCGGCGGCTTTGAGCCCGTGTGCGACGGCCTCGTTGTAGAACGGATCGAAGCTGTCCCGGTAGGCAGTGTAGGTCGAGGACGTGGTGCCGTAGCGGGTCACGAAGTCGTCGAAGGGCTGGTCGTCGTCCGGCTTGGCGACCATGCCGGTGAGTACCGTGTAGACCGCGCTCACGCACTCCTGCTGGGTGACCGGAGTCGCGGCGGTCGCGGTGGAGGCCGCGTACTGGCCGCAGCCTGCCGCGGTCAGGCCCACGATGATGATCGCAACGGTGAGTGTGCCCTTCGAGTGCCGGAGGCGGGTGGCGCGGCACTGATCTCCGGGCGTGGGTGGCCGGGAGTCGGCAGGGCGACGATGGGTCGGTCCGGATGAGACGCGAGGCGGGAATGGCGCGCTGCGAGATGACAGGGTGGGCATGGGTGGCTCCCCTCCCGGTAGCTGGCGCTGCTGACCGGTCGGTAGATTATTCGCACGAATATTGCTGACAGTTAACGTGCGACGGAATATCTCACCCATTCGTGGTAGTAAAACTATACTGGTGGTGACAATGGGTGATGGCCTCGTCGATGCCGGGTGAGAACCGTCACGGGCCATACCGGATCGGTACCCCACTCGATCCAGTACGAAACGTGCACGCCGGCCCTGGTTTTGTCCGCCGCGGCAAGGCAGGGTGATCGGTAATCCGGTGCGGACCAGGAGGCAGACCGTGACGCAGGGGCAAACATCCGGCGAATCCTTCGACTATGTGATCGTCGGTGCGGGCAGCGCGGGCTGCGTGCTGGCCAACCGGCTCACCGAGGACCCGAACGCGCGCGTGCTGCTGCTGGAGGCAGGCGGCGAGGACGACGCAGACGAGATCCGCATCCCGGCCGCGTTCGCCACCCTGTTCAAGACCCGCTGGGACTGGAACTACGAGACCACCGAACAGAAGTACCTCGACGGCAAAACCACGTTCTGGCCCAGGATGAAGGCGCTCGGCGGCTGCTCGTCGATGAACGCGATGATCTACATCAGAGGGAACCGGCTCGACTACGACGGCTGGCGCGACACCTACGGCGCCACCGGCTGGGGCTGGGACAACGTGCTTCCGTACTTCCGCCGCGCCGAACACAACACCCGGCTCGGCGCGCCACTGCACGGCATCCACGGTCCGCTGCACGTCGAAGACCGCCGCTACACCCACGAACTGTCCCGCGCCTGGGTCGACGCTGCGGTCGCCTGGGGCCTCAAACCCAACGACGACTTCAACGGCGAAACCCAGGAAGGCGTCGGCCAGTACCAGGTCACCTGTAAGAACGGCAGGCGCTGGTCGACGGCGGACGCCTACCTGCGCCCCGCGCTGGACCGGCCGAACCTGACCGTGCGCACCAACGCGCTCACCACCGCCGTCGAACTCGAGGGCACCCGCGCCGTCGGCGTCACCTACCGGCGGGACGGCGAAAGCGTGACCGTGCGCGCGGACAGCGAAGTACTGCTGTGCGGTGGCGCGATCAACTCCCCGCAACTGCTGCTGCTCTCCGGCATCGGCCCGGCCGCGTCGCTGCGCGAGGTCGGCATCGAGGTCGCTGTGCACCTGCCCGGCGTCGGCGAGAACCTGCACGACCACCCGGCGTCCGGAATCGTGTGGCGCACCAAGGGAACCACCGACCTGGTCCAGTACTCGACGCCGAGCAGGCTCATGCAGTGGCAGCTCACCCATCGCGGTCCGCTGACCTCGAACGTCGGCGAGGGGGGCGGGTTCTTCAAGACTCGCGACGACCTGGCCGCACCGGACATGCAGATCCACATCGCGCCAACCGAATTCAGCGACAACGGCCTGCGCGAATCGACCGGTCCGGGCTTCACCGCCTCGGCGACCGTGGTCGACGTGCACAGCCGTGGCCGGTTGCGGTTGCGCTCGGCCGACCCGACCTGGCGCCCGGAAATCGACCCCGCCTACTACTCGGAAGCCGCCGACCGCGAAGCCGTGCTCGCCGGGTGCCGCACGCTGATCGAGGTCGGGCGGGAGGCCGCGCTGGCCAAGTTCCTCGATTCGCCAGTCCTGCCATCACATCTGGACGGCATCACCGACGACGAGCTGACCGAGCACATCAAGCAGATGACCCAGACCCTTTACCACCCGGTCGGCACCTGCGCGATGGGCAGCGGCGAGAACGCGGTCGTCGACCCGGAACTACGCGTACGCGGCGTGGACGGGTTGCGGGTGGTGGACGCGTCGGTCATGCCGAAGGTCATCCGGGGCAACACGAACGCGCCCACGATCATGATCGCCGAACGCGCGTCCGACCTGATCCGTGGCAAGGAAACACCTGGCAGTTGAGGTTTTCAGGGGCGCGCCGCCCGTGCCCACGCGTTCGCGGCCAGCGCTGCGATGACCACCCCGACCGCGCCAAGCAACCCCACCACCGTGCCCGGTGCCAACACCTGCGCGAGCAGGCCCGCGCCGACGATGCCCACGCCCTGCGCCACCCGTAACGAGGTCTGCGCGAGACCGAGCGCCTGACCGCGTTGGTGATCCGGCACGTTCTGCACGAACGTCGCCTGGGTGATCATGTTGTACGCGGACCCGACGCCGCTGAGGAACCACAGCACCACCGCGATCGCCAAGCCCGCCGCCCACCACGTCGGGATCAGCATCGCGCAGGTGGCGACCGCGAGCGGCCCGAACAAGGTCAGGCGCAGCGACGGCCGCAGCCGCTGCAACATCAGCATGCCCAGCACCATGCCCGCCGGATTGGCCGCCATCAGCACGCCGACCGCTGCCGAATTCCCGTGCACCTGCGCCGCGTACGCGACGGCGAGGCCCTCCGGGGTCACGTACGCCCCGGACACGCAGGCCAGCCCGATCAGCGATCGCAGCTTCGGACTGTGCGCCACCAGTTGCCAGCCACCGCTCAACGTCGCCCACCAGGACGGTCGCCGCGACGCCGCCGCGCCCGCAGGCCGATGCGCCTGGACACCGAAGGACACCAGCAGCGCGGACGCGACGAAGGTCAGCGCGTCGATCAGCAACGCGCGGCTGGTGCCGAGCCCGGCGAGCACCGCGCCACCGACCGCGAACCCGGCGACCGAGCCGAGTTGGTAGGTCATCCGCATGACCGTCATGCCCGCCACGTAACGGTCGCCGCGCAACAGTGCGGGCACCACCGCCCCGCGTGCGGCGTTGAACGGCGAAGACAGCAACTGCACCACGAACAGCAGCACCACGAGCGCGGCGATCGACTGTCCCGGGATCGCCATCAACCCGACCAGAACCGCGCGCGACACATCGGCGATGATCATGATCGTGCGGCGCGGGAACCGATCCGCGAGCCCGGCCAGCAGCGGGCCGCCGAGCAGGTCCGGGAGGAAGGTCAACGCGTAGGTGAGCGCGGCCCACGCCGGCGAGCCAGTGCGGTTGAAGACCAGCACCGACAACGCGACCGCGGCCAGTTGATCCCCGCCGACCGACAGCGCGTACGCGGTCCACAAAGTGCGGAACTCCCGCACCGCGAAGGCATCCCGGAACCGGGCCGGACGCCGTTCGTCAGCCATCGCCATGCCACACCCCCGGGCAGGGTCGCCACGCACCGCTTCGGTACAAACACTCAGCGTACCCAAGAAGACGCCGTCAGTGATAGCGTCGTTGCTCGTCTGTGGCCTTCTCGATGACTTTCCCGGCGCCCGGCGCAACCCGGGTTGTCCACAACCCGAGGCTCTGTCCACAGCTCCGCCGCGTGGATTTGCCCACCCCCAACAAGATCACTAGGCTCGAACCCAAGGGCTGCCACCCCCTGGGTGGGCGGGGTGGCTCTATCGGCGGCGAAAAATGTTCATGAAATGCGGAGTCAGGGTCTGCTGCCGAGCTTCTTCCAGATGATCACCATCGTGATCAGCACGACGATGGCGAGCACCGCGATGATCGCGGCTTTCATCAGGTAGTCGTGCACCAGCTCGGCGAGGATTTCGTGGCCGTTGTCGTCGGCGAGCAGCACGGTCATCGGTCCTCCCGCTTGGCCTGGTCGTTGAGGTAGCGCGCGACCGCTTTGGTGGCACCGGTTTTCCAGGTGCCCCGCTGATTCCTGGCGGACCGCGAGTCTGCATAGGACTGTGCGATCGGCGCGATCCTCCTGACCGCCGGGCCGAGTTTTCCCTTGCGTTTCAACGTGAGCGCGACGGTGAAGAGAATGATGGCGAGGACGGCGATGCCGATGGCGATGATGCCGAATCGGATCAGCAGCAGGTTCATGACCGTGCCGAGGTCGTCGTCGGCGAGGATTGTGGTTGGCATGCCTGCAGATTAGGAATCCGCACGGGTGGAACGGCACCTCCCGGAGGTGGAGATCCGGGTGGAGAAACCGGTCAGTGGTCGCCGGGTTTGACGAAGCCGGCCATACGCAGCGCCTCGATGTCCTCGTACGCGATCGGTCGACCGGGCAGCGGCGTGGCCGCGCTGCCGCGCAGGCCGTCCATCATCAACGCGATCAGGCGGCGAAAGACCATTTCGCCGAGTTCGTCGTCGCTCGGCGGGACCAGCTTGGACACCAGCACCAGCGACAGCACCACGTCGCCGATGTCGATGTCTTTGCGCATGCTGCCGTCCTCCTGGGCGCGCCGCAGTAGCCGGGTGCCGATCTGCAGGACCTCTTCGCGCTGGGTCGAGTGCTTGAGCGACTCCTGCATCGCCGCGTACGAGCGCGGTGAGAGCGTGGTCATGGTGATGCCAAGGCGGAGTTCGAGCGAGGAGTAGAGCAGCGTGCCCAGTGCCTTGGCCGGGTCGGGTTCCTCGCGTTCGATGCGCCGGGCGATCTCCAGCAGGCGCGCGAAGTTGTCCAGGCTGACGGCCTTGATCAACTCGTCGCGGTCGGGGAAGCGCCGGTAGAGGGTGCCGACGCCGACGCCCGCGGTCTTGGCGATCTCCTCCATGGGCACCTCGGTGCCGACCCGGATGAACAGCTCGCGGGCGGCCTCGATGATCTGTTCGCGGTTGCGTCTCGCGTCCGCGCGTAGTGGTGGCGTCTGCACGTCGTGACTGCCTTGCACCGCTCACCGTCCCGGGTCTTCGTCTTCGGCCCTCGGCGTCGGAGTATCGCACGCTGGGCTCCAATCGGTCGCCTGAACAGGGCCTGTCCTGCGCATTTGCTGACTCCCTCGTTATCACCCGATCCGCATATGGACGAAATCCTTCCGTTTAGGTAGAGTGTAGGCGTAAGCGGAAGGAAACATTCCACATTGGTTGGGGATGAGGACAGTGACGGAGACTGTTTCCACGGGGGTCGCCGCGGACGCCGCCAAGCTCGCGGGCCGCACCCGCATAGCCGAGAAGCCGGGGGGTGACGCCGAGGACGTGTTCCCCGGCCTGCGCAGCTGCCCGTTCGCGACGCCGGCCCAGTACGCGCCGATGCGCGACAAGCCGATCACCAAGGTGCCGCTGTCGGTGAACGACCAGGAGGTCTGGTGGGTCTCCCGGCACGAGGACGCGCGAGCGGTGCTCAACGACCGCCGGTTCAGTTCCGACCGGCGCAAGGAGAACTTCCCGCTGTTCAACGACGACGCGGACACGCGCGAGCGGTTCCGCAAGCAGAAGCCGTCGATGATCGGCCTCGACGGCGCTGAGCACGCCACGGCGCGACGCGCTGTGGTGGGCGAGTTCACGGTCAGGCGCATGGCCGCGTTGCGCCCGCGCATCCAGGAGATCGTCGACGAGTTCATCGACAGGATGCTGGCCAGCGACCAGCCGGTCGACCTGGTGCAGGCGCTGTCGCTGCCGGTGCCATCGCTGGTGATCTGCGAGATGCTCGGCGCACCCTACGAGGACCACGAGTACTTCCAGAAGCGCAGCTCCCGACTGATCAGCAGGACCACGTCGCCGGAGGAGCGCGCGGACGCGTTCGACGAACTGCGCGGTTACATGGACAAGCTGATCACGATCAAGGAGTCCAACCCGGGCGACGACCTGTTCAGCAGGCAGATCGCCCGGCAGCGCGAAGAGGGCGAGATCGACCACGAGAGCCTGGTCAGCATGGGTTTCCTGCTGCTGCTCGCCGGTCACGAGACCACCGCCAACATGATCTCGCTGGGCACCGTCGGTTTCCTGCACAACCCGGCGCAGCTGGCGGCGATCAAGGCCGACCCGAGCAAGACTCCGCTCGCGGTCGAGGAGATGCTGCGCTACTTCACCATCGTGGAGCTGGTCACCTCGCGAGTCGCGACCGAGGACGTCGAGATCGGTGGCGTCACGATCAAGGCCGATGACGGCGTGGTCGTGTCCGGCCTGTCCGCCAACTGGGACCCGGCCGTGTTCGCCGAACCCGATGAGCTCGACGTCGAGCGCGGCGCGCGGCACCACATCGCCTTCGGCTACGGTCCGCACCAGTGCCTCGGCCAGAACCTGGCTCGGCTGGAACTGGAGATCGTGTTCAACACGTTGTTCCGGCGGATCCCGGAGCTGCGGCTGGCGGTGCCGGTGGACGACATCGCGTTCAAGAGCGATGCCAACATCTATGGTGTTTACGAGCTACCCGTGACGTGGTGAGGAGGGTGTCGTGCGGATCAAGGCCGATACCGACGTGTGTGTTGGATCCGGTCAGTGTGTGCTGACCGAGCCTGCCGTTTTCGATCAGGGGGATGACGGCATCGTGTTGCTGTTGACCGACCACCCCGACGGGGACGCGGCGAAGCGGGCCCGGGACGCGGTGAACCTCTGCCCGTCCCAGGCTCTGTCCATTGTGGAGGACTGAGAGCGCCGTTCGCGAGGCTCCGGCTCGGCGGGTTTCGACCCGCTGGCCGGAGCCTCGTGCTGTCCGGGGCGGGGCGGCTGACGTCACCTGGACGGAACGCGACGGGGTGGGTACATTGGGCGAAGTAAGCGGATGGACACATTCCAGTTAGTCGTTGCGCTGGGGAGGCCAACATGACGGAAACCGTCTCGATCATGCCCGAGGACGCCACGGGCACCCCGTTTCCGCCGGTCCGGCGCTGCCCGGTCGCCGAACCCGAGGAATACGGGCAAATACGCGAAGACGGACCGCTGGTCAAGGTGACCACCATCGGCGGCGAGACCGTCTGGTGGGCGACCACGCAGCCGGCCGCGCGCGCCATCCTTGCCGATGCCCGGTTCAGCTCCGACCGCAAACGCGACGGCTTCCCGATCTTCAGCGCCGACGAGCGCATTCGGGAAAACCTCCGGCAGCAGCCGTCCATCGTCATGATCGGCATGGACGGGTCCGAACACTCACGCACCCGCCGCTCGGCCATCGGCGAATTCACCGTGAAACGGCTCGCCGGCCTGCGTCCGCGCATCCAGCAGATCGTGGACGAGTTCATCGACGCGATGCTCGCCAGCGAGGACCGCCCGGTCGACCTGGTCAAGGCGCTGTCGCTACCGGTCCCGTCCCTGGTGATCTGCGAACTGCTCGGTGTTCCCTACGCCGATCACCACTTCTTCCAGGAGCGCAGCGGCGCCCTGCTCAGCCGCAACACCGACGTCGCCCACCGCCAGGCGCTCGTCCAGGAACTGCGCGACTACCTCGGCAAACTCGTCGACGCCAAGACCGCGGACCCCGCAGACGACATGATCAGCAGGCTGATCGCCAAACAGCAGGAAACCGGCGCGATCGACCGGAGTGAACTGGTCGGCATGTCGTTCCTGCTGCTCATCGCGGGCCACGAGACCACGGCCAACATGATCTCGTTGGGCACCATCGGTTTCCTGGAGAACCCGGAGCAGCTGGCCGCGATCACCGCGGACCCGGCCAAGATCCCGATGGCCGTGGAGGAAATGCTGCGCTACTTCTCCATCGCCGACACCGTCACCCGGGTCGCCACCGAGGACATCGAAGTCAGCGGCATCACCATCAAAGCGGGGGAGGGCGTCGTCGCGTCGACCATGGCCGCCAACTGGGACAGCGGCACCTTCGCCGACGCGGACCAGCTCGACATCGAGCGGGGCGCACGGCACCACGTCGCCTTCGGCTACGGCCCGCACCAGTGCCTCGGCCAGAACCTGGCCCGTCAGGAACTCGAAATCGTGTTCGAGACGCTGTTCCGGCGCATCCCGGACCTGCGGCTCGCCGCGTCCATCGACGACATCCCGTTCAAGAACGACGGCGTCGTCTATGGCGCCTACCAGGTCCCGGTCACCTGGTGACGAACTGAACCGACCGGCTGGGTCCACAGTGGACCCAGCCGGTTCGCGTCAACGCTTGCCGTGCAACACCGTGATCAGCTTGGCGACCAGCTTGTCCACCTTCTCCGTGCGCGCGAACGTGGTCAGCTCCAGCGGCGCCTTGAACCGGGGCCGGGCGATCGCCTTGGCCCTCGTGAACTCGCGCAAGCCGTCCGGACCGTGGATCCGGCCGAACCCGGACTCACCGACCCCGCCGAACGGCAGGCTCGGAATACCCGCGAAGCCGATCACCGAGTTGATCGACACCATGCCCGAACGCAACCGCTTGGCCAGCTCCACTCCGCGCGAGCGGGAGAACACCGTGTTGCCAAGGCCGTAGTTGGTCGCGTTCGCGCGCTCCACCGCGTCGTCCATGTCCCGCACCTTGGCAACGGTCAGCGTCGGACCGAACGTCTCCTCGGTCACCGCCCGCGAATCCTCCGGCACGTCCACCAGCACCGTCGGCTGCACGAACCGCTCACCGACCGCGTCCGGTCCGCCGACCAACGCCTTGCCACCGCGCGCGATCGCGTCCGCGATGTGCTCGGAAATCACCTTCAACTGCGACGGCATCGTGATCGGGCCCAGCTTCGCGCCGGCATCCGCGCCCGCCCGCAACTGCTTCGCCTTGTCCACCAGTCGCTTCGTGAACTCCTCGTGCACGCTCTGGTGCACGTAGACCCGTTCCACGCCGACACAGGTCTGGCCCGCGTTGGACATGCCACCCCAGAGCGCGGCATCCGCCGCCGCGTCCAGGTCGGCGTCCTCGTCGACCAGCAGCGAGTCCTTGCCACCGCCCTCGATCACCACCGGTGTCAACGTCTCCGCGCACGCCGCCATCACCTTGCGCCCGGTCCGCGCCGAACCGGTGAACGCCAGCTTGTCCACCCGGGCCCGGCACAACGCGGAGCCGGTCTCGCCGTAACCGGTGATCAACTGGAACACCGGCTGCTCGGGAACCACCTCGGCGAACGCGTCGACCAGCCATTTGCCGACCCCGGGCGTGTACTCGCTCGGCTTGAACACCACCGCGTTACCTGCGGCGAGCGCGTAGGCGATCGAGCCCATCGGCGTGAACACCGGGTAGTTCCACGGCCCGATCACGCCGACCACGCCCAGCGGCTCGTACTCGACGGTGGCCACGAAGTTGGCCAGCAACAGACCGGGGGAGCGGCGGTGCGCGCCGAGCACCTTGCGGGCGTGCTTGGCCGCCCACGCGATGTGGTCGATGGCGAGCACGATCTCCAGCTGCGCGTCCGAGTGCGGCTTGCCGGTCTCCGCGTGCGACACCTCGGCCAGCTGCGCCATCCGCCTGGTCAGCACGCCCTTCCAACGTTGCAGCCGGTCCGCCCGGCCAGCGAAGCCGAGACCGGCCCACCAGTGCGCGGCGATCCTGGCTCGGTCCACCGCCGATTCCACCGCGGCCGCGTCCTCGATCGGATAACTGGCCACGACCTCGCCGGTCGCCGGGTTGAGCGAGTCGAAGGTTTCCAGCTGCACCCCACCCGCTCCGCCGCTGGCATCAACTTCGGAAGAACTCACGGGGGCCTCCTTGCTCACCGGACATCTGTGCGCTGTCGACCCATCATCGTGCACGGTCATCGGATACGCCATACCCGCCAGTAACCAACCGTCGGTAACCCCACGCCGTCCCGATCTCCACCCCTTTCTCCATCTCGGGGTGGTCGGCGACGCACGACAAGGCAAGTTAGCGTGCTAACCCAGATAAGCGTGCTAACTCCGAGTTCGCGCGCTCGCAACACTGCGAGGAGGGTCGGCTGAACGTGGCGCGACTGCGCGAGGCTTTGCGCTGGTTAGCCAGTGAAGACCCGGAAACCGGCTGGCTGGTCCGGGCCATCGGCACGATCGCGCTGGTCGTCGTTCTGCTGACCACCCGTCCACACAGCACCCCCGGCTGGGTCTGGCCGGTGTACGCCGTCGCCTTCGCCTGCTGGCTGATCTTCGTCGGCACCGATCCCCGGCTACCGCGACTGTCGATCTGGGCGCTCGGCGCGGCGAGCACGCTGCCGACCGTCGCGTTCGGCGCCGCCACCGACGGCACCCCGGTCCTGCTGTGCGCGATCACCCTCGGCGTGTTCGTGACACACACCCGCCCACCGACCGGCGCGGTCATCGGCGTCTCCCTGTTCGACGTGCTCAACGGCGGCCTGACCAGCGTGCTCTACGACCGCGACGTCGCCGACGTGTTCACCGACGTGGCCGTCATGTTCATCCTGGTCCTGCTCGGACTCGGCAGGCGCCAGTACCGCGTCAAAGCCGAAGGCACCCACCGGCTGCTCGACCAAACCCGCCGCGCCCAACAAGAACAAGCCCGCGCTGCCGCGCTCGGCGAACGCACCCGGATCGCGCGCGAAATGCACGATGTGCTCGCCCATTCGCTCGGCGCCCTCGGCGTCCAACTCGAACTCGCCGAAGCCCTGCTCGAAGACAAGAACGACCCGGCAGCAGCGCTGCAACGAGTCCGGCGCGCCCGCAGACTCGCCGCGGAAGGCCTCACCGAAGCGCGCGGCGCGGTGGCCGCGCTGCGCGACGAAGTCCCACCGCTGCCCGACGCCATCACCGACCTGGTGCAGGGATTTCGCCGAGACCACCAGGGCGACGCCGAGTTCACCGTCGACGGCGAAGCGCGCGCGATCTCCTCCGGCGCCACGGTCTCGCTGCTGAGCACCGCCCGCGAAGCCCTCACCAACGCCGCGAAACACGCACCGGGTGCCCCGGTCGCAGTGCTCCTGACGTACCACGCGACACTGGTCCGTCTGGCCGTGTCCAACAGCGCGCCGACCCTCCCGGCCATCCCCAGGGACGGAGTCAGCGGCTATGGCCTCACCGGCATGCGGGAGCGGCTTGCCCTGGTCGGCGGCACCCTGGTCGCCGGGCCCAGCGCGGCAGGGGACGGCTGGCAGGTCGTCGCGGAGATAGGAGAGTCTTGAGTTCCAACGCGCCCGATGGCGAGCGGATCCGGGTCATCGTGGTCGACGATCAGCAGATCACCAGAGAAGGGCTGGTCGCCCTGTTGGGCCTGCTGGACGACATCGAAGTGGTGGCGGACGCGGGCGACGGCGCCGCCGCCCTCGACCTCGTCGCCGAACACCGGCCCGATGTCGTGCTCATGGACCTGCGCATGCCGGGCCTGGACGGCGTCGAGGCGACCCGGCGGATCACCGCCGAACATCCCGGCGTCGCCGTCCTGATGCTCACCACCTATGCCGACGACGAATCGATCGCCACGGCGTTGCGCGCGGGCGCACTCGGCTACCTCACCAAGGATGCCGGCCGCGTCGAGATCGCCAGCGCCCTGCGTTCCGCCGCGGCCGGACAGTCCACTTTCGACCCCGCCGTCGCCGGAAAACTTGTCGCGGCACTGACTGGCAGCGCCGCGCCCGCACCCCGGACAAACCCGGACGGGTTGACCGCGCGCGAAATCGAGGTGCTCGCGCTGATGGCGGAGGGCCTGAGCAATCCGGAGATCGCCGCGCGGCTCTACATCGGCCAGACCACGGTCAAGACGCACATCAACAATGCGTTCGCCAAGATCGGCGTCCGCAACCGAGCCGAAGCTGTCCGCTACGCCTACCAGCACGGCCTCACCCAACCCTGACCCGCCTGGTCCGCAAGGTGGGGCGGGCCGAGTGGATATGGCGTGACCAGGTGATATGCCGGTGCATGCTCCGCGTACGGAAGTGGCGGTTGGTCAGCCGCCGCCTGCGTAGGTGGCCGTGCGGGCCTGCTTCACCTGCTGGATCACGCGCAGCACGCCGGGCACCGCGCCGCCAGCGCGTTGTTCGAGCGCCTTCATCCGGTCGGCGTGCTTGCGTTCGTCCTTGCGCGGGATGAGGCCGCGCAGCCCGCCCGCCGCCGCGAGCAGGACCAGGGCAGCGTCGAACTTGTCGATCAGCTCGATGCTTTCGGTTCCGTAGAACGTGGTGCGCACGTTCTCCCGCAACTCCCCGGCGATCTCGGTGTCGACGATGCCGATCCGGCGCGCCGGGAAGATGCCGAGCACGCGCAGTTCGCGCACGCTGACCAGGTCGGCCGAGCTCAGCTGCTGCTCGATCGCACGCACGGTGCTGTTGGTCCCGCGCCGCACCCACGTCTTCCAGTTCCTCGGCGTCGACTCGCCGATCTCGCGCAGCAGGTCGTCGAGCACGGGGTCGCCGACGCGCTTGGTGCCGGAGGCGACGACCTTGCCGTTCTCCTCGCGCACGAATTTCCGGATGCTCAGGTCGGCGAGCGAGGCGCCGCGCAGCAGCACGCCCATTTCGCGGGGCGTGCTCAACCGTTCACTGTCCGGGTCGACGGACAGCAGGTAGAGCTTGGCCGGCAGCGTTTTCGGCAGGGACCTGGTCGACATTCGTGACCTCCCGCGCCTTTCTCTCGGATCTCGTGGTGGCGCCCACCTTATAACGTAACGTGATCATGCGTCCCGGCGATCAGCAGGTGAGTCTGTCCACTCCGGGACGGAGACCACATTGTCCACATCGAAACAGCCCGTCAAGAAAAAGCAGCGGGCGATTGTCTGGAGTTCGGCGATTGCCGCGATCCTGTTGATCGGCGGAATTACCAGCGCCTGCGATCCGAACACGTCACCACCGAGTCAACCGGCCGGGAACATCGACACGTTCGTTTCGTCGACGGATCCGGTGACCACGACGACCGTCGCACCGGAAACGACCACGACAATTGCGCCGGTTACCGAAGTTCCGCAGGTGCCGGTGACGCAGGCGGTCGCTCCGCCCGCCCGCACCGAATCCGGCTGCGGCAGCGATTCCTATGTCAATGTCGACGGTCAGTGCGTGCACGATCCGGAAACCGCAGGCAGCGCGCCCGCCGGTGCCACCGCGAAGTGCAAGGATGGCACCTACAGTTTCAGCAAGCACCATTCCGGCACCTGTTCCGGCCATCACGGTGTCGCGGAGTGGTTGAACTAGCGCACGGACCGGATGCGGTAGACCATGGCGGCGCCGATCAGCGTTGTCACGCCTGCCGTGCCGAACAGCACCGGGTAGCCGCCGAGCGCGCTGATGATCAACGCGGCCGCCAGCGGGGCCAGGGACTGCGGCACATTGGTGCCCACATTCATGATGCCGAGGTCCTTGGCCCGTGATTCCGCGTCCGGCAGCACGCTCACGATCAATGCCTGGTCGACGGAAAGGAAAGCGCCGTAACCCGCGCCGAGCAACGCGGCGCTCACGCAGGTCATCGTGAAACTCGGCACGAATGCCAACAGGAATGCGGCGATCGCCTGTGACGTCGATGCGGCCGCGACGAAAATCCGGCGGCGCCCGGTGCGGTCCGACGCGATTCCGCCCAGATAGGTCGTGGTGACCGTGAAAATGAGATAGATGGCGATCACGATCAGCAGCGCGCTGTCCGGGTCGGGCATTTTCAGGTCGTCGGTGAGGAAGTACAACAGATAGGTGGTGCCCAACGCGTTGCCGACGTTCACCATCAGCCGACCGCCGAAGGCCCACGCGAAATCCGGGTTCTGCCTCGGGTTGACCCACATGCTGCGGGTCAGCGAACGCACCGACAGCGGCAGCAGCACGGCACCCGCCGCGTTGTCGCGGTAGCGCAGCACGAACGGGATCGCGCAGACGACCAGCGCGACCGCGAGCAGGATGTAGCCGCCGAGGCTGGAGGTGACCACCACCGTGGTGATGACCAGCCCGACCAGGATGCCGACGGCCTGCGGCCCGAAGATCGCGCCGGAGACCATGCCGCGCTGCCGGTCCGGGACCTGGTCGGCGACGGCGGCGGTCAGTCCGGCGGACGCGGCGCTGTTGCCGATCGCGGCGATCAGCCAGCAGATGGCAACGCCGTACCAGGAGGTTTGCAGGCCGGTCGCGGCGACACCGGCAGCCATGACCACGATGCCCGCCGCCATCCACACCCGGCGCCTGCCCAGGCGTGACCTGGTCCGGTCGCACAGCGTGCCGCACACCGGCAGCGCGATCAGCGCGACGACGCCAGCGAGGCCGTTGATGATGCCGAAGTCCTCGACCTTGTGCGGTCCGTCGAGCGTCGCGAGCTGGTTGGGCAGCAGCAGCTGGATCGGGACCAGCCAGGCCATCCAGAAGCCGAACCACAGCAGGGTGAACCGCGCGGTCCACCCTCTGCTCACCGGTTCCGTCGGCTCGGCCGGCGTGGGCAAGCCGAGACTCGACGGATGTGCCGCCTCGCTCACCGTGGCAGGCAGCGGTGCCGCGAGCGGGTCGTCCTCTGGGGGCACAGGTCCTCCTACCGACCAGTTGGTTTGAAGAACCTAACCCACGGTCGCCGTCCCGGGTAGGGTTGCGACCAGCGCTTTTCCGATCTGTTTCGTTGATCCGCCAGTTGGTCGAACGGGCGGCGTGATCGTTCCGACGCGACGTTCACCTGCGCCAACCGGTCACGATGCCCTGAGCGGATCGTCCTTGGCCCGATACGCTCACCCGCGTGAGCATCGAGCTGGCCCTGCTGTCGCGGGTCTGCTACCGCGACGTGGAGCTGAGCGGCGCACGGCTGCGCGGGCTGCTCGCCCTGCTCGCCGCTGACGCGCGCATCGGTTGCAGCACAACGCGACTGGTCGAGGCGCTGTGGCCGGACAAGCTGCCCGAGCACCCGGCCAAGGCCCTCCAGGTGCTGGTTTCCCGCGCTCGCGCCCGGCTCGGCGCCGACGCGATCGTCAGCACGCCGACCGGTTACCGGCTGGCCCTGCCGGACGACCAGGTCGACGCGACAGCGGTGCTGGGCCACGCGGCCGCGAGCGAGCAGCATGCCAGGAAGGGCGAACAGGCCGAGGCGCTCGCCGAGGCAGCGGCCGGATTGGCGTTGTGCGCGGGCGCGGAAGCCTGGGGGAGCGGAGCTGCCGGCGATCCGGTCGAGGAGTTGCGCGCCGCGCGGTTGTCGACATATCGATCTTTGTCGCGGTCCCGTGCGCTCGCACTGTCCCGGCTCGGCAGGCGCGCCGAGGCCCGCGAACCGCTCGGCGAACTGATCGAACGCGAGCCGCGCGATGAGGAGGCACTGGCCGAACTGTTGCGCTGTGAAGCCGCGATCCTGAGCCCGGCCACCGCGTTGGCTCGCTACGACACCTATCGGCAGGCACTGCGCGAGGAACTCGGCGGCGACCCCGGCCCCGCCCTGCGCGCCGTGCACGACGAGCTGCTCAACGCCGATCAACCCACGGTGCGGCACGGCGTCCAGTACGACCCGAATCCATTGCTGGGACGGGATCATGACGTCGCCGAGGTCACCACGCTGGTGTGCGCGGCGCGAGTCACGTCGATCGTGGGCGCGGGCGGGCTGGGCAAGACGCGGCTCGCGCACGTGGTCAGCCGGGCTGCCGAGCAACGCGCCGTACATTTCGTCGGCCTCGCGGGCGTCACCACCGACGATGACGTGCTCGGCGAGGTCGCGTCCGCGCTCGGCATCGGCGAACCCCGGCACGGCACGGTCGGGAGAGGCGTCGGTGCGAGCGCGCTGAGCGGCGTCGTCAACGCGCTCAGGCAGGGACCGACCCTGCTGGTGCTGGACAACTGCGAACACGTGGTGCGTGGCGCCGCCGACCTGGTCCGCTCCCTCGTCTCGATGACCCGCGACCTGCGCGTGCTGACCACGAGTCGAGCGCCGCTCGGTCTGTCCTCCGAGTCCGTCTACCTGTTGCCCGAGCTGAGTCCGGACATCGCGGTGACCCTTTTCGTCCAGCGCGCGCGGGCCGCCCGCCCCGGCGTCGAGCTGCCTGCGGCGGTCGTCCGCGAACTGTGCGCGCACCTGGACGGTCTGCCGCTCGCGGTCGAACTGGCGGCGGCGCGGGTGCGTGTCATGTCCGTTGTGGACATCGCGCGGCACATCGACGACCGGTTCTCCTTGCTGCGCGGGGGAAGCCGGGACACGCCGCAACGGCACCGCACCCTGCACGCGGTCATCGACTGGAGCTGGCAGCTGCTTGAACCCGAGGCCCAGGCCGCCTTACGAGCATTGTCGGTCTTCCCGGACGGGTTCGGCGTCGACGCGGCCCGGCATGTCCTGAACGCGGCCGGGGATGTGCTGCCGATCCTGGAACAGCTGGTGGAACAGTCCCTGTTGAAAGTCGTCGACACCGAGATCGGCGCCCGGTTCCGGATGTTGGAGACGGTGCGCGAGTTCACCGGCGTGCGCCGCGACGAAGCAGGGGAGACCGATGTCGCGATCGCGCGCTTCCTCGCCTGGGCAACGGATTTCGGCATCGCACGCGCGGATTCGGCGTTCTCCATCGACCTGATCGGCTTTGCCACCCAGACCAGGATCGAGCAGGACAACCTCATCCAGGCGCTGCGCTACGGCCTCGATCGCGAGGACGGCGCAGTGGTCGCCGCGACCTCGTCGGTGTTGAGCGGGCTGTGGCTGGTCGAGTCGAACTTCGCGCGGATCGCGGGCCTCGCCAACGACATCGGCCGAGTGCTGGCCAGCTACCAGCCGCAACCACGGCTCGTCGAGGTCGCCAGGACCGCGCTGGTGCTGTGCACGATGAGCACGTTCCTGGTGCAGGGCAGGGAACCGCCTCGGCTCTATCGCGCGTTGCGCGAGTTCCCGACCGCGCCGCCGGACACCGTGATCAGAGCGACCCAGCTCGTTCTCGCCGCGATCTCGGCGAGCGCCGAGCACGTGTTCGCGTTGTGCGAGAGCGACGAGCCGCTGGTCGCGGGCATGGCCAATGCCGTGGCCAGCTACGCGTTCGAAGCCGAGAACGACATCGACGGCGCGCTGGCGGCCGCGCGCCGGATGGCCGACGTGTTCGACGCACACGACTCGCCGAACATGCGGCTGGTCGCGCATGCGCGGATCGGTGAACTGAACCTGCAAGCCGATCCGGGCGAACCCGCGCTCACGCACCTCAACCTGGCCATGGCGACCGTGGAGAAGCTCGGCGCATGGACCACGCTCGCGCGGGGCAGGTGGGCGATCGTGCTGGCGAACCTGCAACGCGGCGACCTCGCCGAAACCGAACGCATGCTCGGCGAAGCCCGGCAACTCGGCGAAGATCAGTCGGTTGGCCTGCCCATGTTCGACCTGGCCGTGCGCGCCACGCTCAGCATCGTTCGCGGTGATGTCGACGCGGGTCTGCGGGGTTGGCGCCAGGCGGTCGCTGGGCTGCGTGAGCAGGGCGGTCAACCGGGCGGCTGGCCGTTGGAGGTCCAGTCGGTGTGTGTCGTCGCGCATGCCCAACACGATCAGCTCGACGCGGTCGCCGACCTCGTCGCGGCCCTTCCCGAGGTTGTGACCGCGATGATCGGTGCTCCCGACACCCGCCCCACCGCCTTCCCGGCGTGTGGCTCGGCGCTGCTCGCGATCGCCATGGCTGACCTCGATCGCGATCCAACGGGCGCCGCGCGCATGATCGCGTTGGCGCGGCGCATGCACTACCTGCGCGGGTTCCACCCGATCATGTCCGTTGCGGCAGCGGAAAAGGCCGCCAGGGGCGCGGACGGGGCGGCATACGACGACGCGGTGTCGTCCTATGCCGACCTCGACAATCCCGCGCTGTGCCAGGAAATCCTGGCCACGCTGCGGCGACAGTGAATCCTGGCCGCTCCGCGGCAGGGCTCAGCGGTTCGGATCCCGCCTGAACAGCATCCCCGCCCAGACGAACCCGATCACCGAAAGCCCGGCGCACCAGGCGATCGCCGCGATGCCGCTGCCACCGATCGGCATACCCACCAACAAGCCGCGCAGCGTGTCGATGATCGGCGTGAACGGTTCGTACTGCGCGATCCAGCGCACCACCGGCGACATCGCGGCAGGCGGTACGAACGCGCTGCTCAGGAACGGCAGCGTCTGGATGATCAGCACGAACGGGTTGATGCCCTGCGTGGTCTTCGCCAGCAGGCCGACCGCCACCGCGAGCCAGGTCAACGCGAACGTGATCAAGGTGATCAACCCGATCGTGCCGAGCCATGCCAGCCCGCCCGCACTGGGCCGGTAGCCCAACGCGAACGCGACTCCGAGCAGGATGGCAACGCTGACCAGCGTGCGCACCAGCGCGCCGAGCACGTGCCCGGTCAATACCGAGCAACGAGCGATCGCCATGGTGCGGAAGCGCGCGATGATCCCGGCAGTCATGTCGCCGTTGAGGCCGACCGCCGTCGACGAAGCGCCGTACCCGATCGTCATCATCAAGATGCCCGGCACCACATAGTTGATGTAGGGCCCGGTGGCGTGCGGACCGGTGACGCCCGCGCTCAGCGCGCCGCCGAACACGCCGACGAACAGCAGGAGCAGCAGGGTCGGCACGCCCAGCGCCAGGATCAGCGTGCCCGGATAGCGCATCGAATGCCGGAAGTTGCGGCGCGTCATCGTCGCCGAGTCGCGCACCGCGAGAGCCATCGTGCTCATCGAACCGTCTCTTTCTGGTGGTGCTGGCTGGTGGTCAGGGCGAAGAACACGTCGTCGAGATCGGGCAGGTGCACGGACAGTTCGCTGACCTCGACGCCACCCAGCCGGTCCAGCAACCCGCGCAGCGCGGCAACGCCGCCGTCACTGGGCACTTCGAGAGTCAGCGCCTCGTCGTCCCGCGTGCCCTCGCCGAGCAGTCGAGCGGCCGCGCCGAGCGCGGTGGGATCGGCGAACCGCAGCCGCACATGCCCGCCGGGAATGCCGCGCTTGAGCTCGGCGGCGGTGCCGACCGCGACGATCTTTCCCTTGTCCAGCACGGCGATCCGGTCCGCGAGCTCGTCCGCCTCCGCCAGGTACTGTGTGGTGAGGAAGATCGTCACGCCGGTAGCGACGAGCCCCCGAATGGTCTCCCACATCGTGCGCCTGCTGCGCGGGTCCAACCCGGTCGTCGGCTCGTCGAGGAAAATCACCTTCGGCGCGCCGACCAGCGTCATCGCCAGATCCAGCCTGCGCCGCATGCCGCCCGAATAGGTCGACACCAGTTTCGACGCGGCCTCGGTCAGTTCGAACCGCGCCAACAGTTCGTCCGCGCGACGGCGACCAGCCGCCGTGCCCAGATGCAGCAGATCCGCCATCAGCAGCAGGTTCTCGCGGCCGCTGAGCAACTCGTCCACCGCCGAGAACTGCCCGGTCACCCCGATCGCCGCCCGCACCGCCCCGGGCTCGCGCGTCAGATCGTGCCCGGCGACGCGGACCTCGCCCGCGTCCGCGTGGATCAACGTGGACAGGATCTGCACGGCCGTCGTCTTGCCTGCCCCGTTCGGCCCCAACAGCGAAAAAACGGTGCCCTCGGCAACGTCGAGATCGATCCCGTCCAGGACGACCTTCGACCCGAACGACTTCCGCAGCCCCCTCACCGCGATCGCCGCCCCGGTGCCCCCGTCAGCGCTAGCCATGAACCACCCTTTTCCTCGCGCGGCCCTCACGACCGCGACGAGCACAGCGTGCGCGCAGTCGGATTTACCCCGGTTTCATCGTGGTTTCACGAGGTGAAAGCCGGTTTCGTGGCTGGTTACTAATGCAAACAACCAACTAGTTGGTTGTTTGAGTGGGCGAGGGTGCGCTGGTGATCGAGATGGGGTGCGCTGTGGGGGCCGTCCTGCCGGGACGCGGCTGGCGTTTTGCCGGGGCCCCGGTGCGTGCGGGACGGCGCGGGTGCGGCTGCGTCGCGTTGGCGGGACGTGGCCGACGCCCCGGGACCGGGTAGGGCGCCGCCCCGACGCCCGGAACCGGTGGGCCTGCTGGCCTCGCTCCCTGGGTTACTCTCCGCGCATCGCGCGGCGGATTTCCTCCAGCTTGTCCTTGCCGGCCTGCTCGCGCTTGGCGAACTGGTCTTCGACGGTGGCCGCTTCGGGTGTCATGCCTGCCAGTTCGGTCGAGCCGAGCGACGTGGCGAAGCGCGATTCGATCTTGTCGCGGACGAAGTCGAAGTTGGGCACGCCTTCGTTGGTGTAGTCGGTGGCCAGTTCGGTCGGCTGGTAGGTGCCGGGCAGTGCGAGGTCGGCGCCGGTCCGTGCGTCGACGGTGCTGTCTTCGACGACGGAGCCGTCGATGATGTCGTCGTCTTCCGGGGTGCCGTTCATGCCATCTCCTTCTGGTTCGCGTCCGTCAGTCTGGCGACGGCCGCCGTGCTGCTGCCTGGCACCGGGGTGCCGACCAGCAGTTGCTGGCCGGGCGCGTCGGTGACGTCGAAGGTCTGGTACGTCAGTTCGATCGGCCCCTCAACAGGATGCACGAAAATCTTGAAGGCGCGGGTGAGCCCGCCGACGTTGTGGTCTTCCCACAGCGCGCGGAATTCGGCTGACCGGTCCGTCATCTCGTCGACGATGCCGCTGATGTGCTGGTTGTCGGGGAGGTACCCGGCGTTGAGTCGCAGCGCGTGCACGGTCGCCAGGGTGACGGCGGTCCATTCGGCGAACACGGTTCGCGCGGCCGGATGGGTGAACAGGATGCGCACCATGTTCCGTTCGGGGTCGAACGGTTCGAGCAGCGCGTCGGCGACCTGGTTGGTCGCGAGCACGTCGAATGCGGGGCCGAGCACGTAGGCGGCGGACATCGGGAACGTGTCGACGAGTTGGAGGAGCGCCGGGTGCACGGTGTTCAGGTCGTCGCCGGTCAGTCCTGGGCTGAGTCCGGCGAGGCGGTAGAGGTGTCCGTGTTCGTCGGGGCGCAGTCGCAGGGCGCGGCCGATGGCGTCGATGACCTGGGCGGACGGGTTGCGTTCGCGGCCTTGTTCCAGTCGCGCGTAGTAGTCGGCGCTGACCCCTGCGAGTACCGCGACTTCCTCGCGGCGCAGCCCGGCGACCCGGCGCGCGCTCGCGCCGGTGGGCAGGCCGGCGTCGGCCGGTTCCAGCCGGGCGCGGCTGGCGCGGAGGAACGCGCCCAGCTCGTTGTCGCGAGGTGCCATGCCGCCAACTGTAGGAGTTGCCTGGGTGCCGGGCACCCGTGCACACGCGTCCTTCCTGGCCGGACGGGTCACGCGTCAACTGGAGGCATGTCGAAAGTCATTCTGATAACCGGTGCGAGCAGCGGCATCGGCGCCGCTACGGCCCGTCGTCTTGCCGAGGCCGGTCACCTGATCGTGGCGGGCGCGCGGCGTACCGACCGGCTCGCCGAGCTGGGCGACGAGGCGCGCGCGACCGGCGGCGTGCTCAACGCCTATCCGCTGGATGTGACCGATCTGGGCAGCGTTCGCGCGTTCGCGGCCGCCGCGCTCGACCGGCACGGCCGGATCGACGTGCTGGTCAACAACGCGGGAGTGATGCCGCTGTCGCCGATCGCCGAACTGCGCATCGACGAGTGAGAGCAGATGATCGACGTCAACCTGCGCGGCACCCTCTACGTGATCGCCGCCGTGTTGCCGCACTTCCATAAGCGGGGTTCGGGACACATCGTGAACGTGTCGTCGGTGTCCGGGCAGCGCGTCGATCCGACCGCCGCGGTCTACAGCGCTACGAAGTTCGCGGTGCGCGCGTTGTCCGAGGGGCTGCGCCAGGAGAGCCGCGACATCCGGGTGACGGTGGTGAGTCCGGGTTTCACGCAGAGCGAGCTGACCGACCACGGCGGTTCACCCGACGCGCAGGGGGCGGCGCGGGCGGCGGCCGGACAACTGGCGATTCCGGCGTCGGCGGTCGCCGGCGCGATCGCGTTCGCCATTGCTCAACCATTGGAGCAGGCCGAGGAGGCGTACCAGCACTCGCCCAAGGGCAACATCCGCACCGTGCTGGTGATGCCGTCCTGATCACCTGACCCGCGATCGTCGTCCCCCGTGGCCCCCTCGGCCATGGGGGACGACGCATGTCGCGGTCAGCTCGTCATCGCGGCCGCGAACATGCCGGGCTCGTAGGAACCGCCCTGCTGGTGCACGATCACCGCGAGCCGGTTGGCCGCGTTGATCAGCGCGACGGCGCAGACCAGTGCAGCGACCTGGTCGTCGTCGTAGTGCTTGCGCACCTCGTCCCAGGTCGCGTCGGAAACGCCCTGGTAGGCGTCGGCCATCCGGGTGCCCTCCTCGGTCAGCGCGAGCGCGGCCCGTTCGGCGTCGGTGAACACCGTCGACTCCCGCCAGGTGGCGACCAGGGCGAGCCGGACCGCGGTCTCACCGGCAGCGGCGGCCTCCTTGGTGTGCATGTCCGCGCACCAGCCACAACCGTTGATCTGGCTGGCGCGCAACGACACCAGTTCCTGTGTGGACATCGGCAAGGTGGACTGCGCGATCACCATGCTGGTGTTGGCGAAGCGCTTGGCGAACTTCGCGGCGATCTCGTTCTCGAAGAGGTTCATTCTCGCTGTCATTCCCACCAGATGCCGCCCGCCCGCCCCCTGTGACAGGGTGAGGCGAGTGACCAGGGCCACAACTCCGGCATGTCACAGGATGGTGGTTCGTGGCGTCTGATGGCGACACCGCGCAGGCCGAGCAGCGGACCGAACAGGAGCCAACGATGCCCGATCGCCCCGATCCGGCCACCGAGACGTTCCTCGCGCACCGCAACCTGCTCTTCACAGTCGCCTACGAGATGCTCGGCTCCGCCGCCGACGCGGAGGACGTGCTGCAGGAAACCTGGCTGCGCTGGGTCGGCGTCGACTTGGGCGAGGTGCGCGACCAGCGCGCCTACCTGGTGCGCATCGCCACCCGCCAGGCGCTCGGCCGATTGCGGACGGTGGGGCGTCGCCGCGAGTCCTATGTCGGCACCTGGCTGCCCGAACCCCTGCTGACCACGCCCGACGTCGCCGAGGACGTTGAACTCGCGGACAGCGTCTCCATGGCGATGTTGCTGGTCCTGGAAACCCTCGGCCCGACCGAACGCGCGGTGTTCGTGCTGCGCGAGGTGTTCGGCCTCGGCTACGACGAGATCGCCGAAGCCGTCGACAAGAGCCAGGCCGCGGTCCGCCAGATCGCCCACCGCGCCAAGGAACACGTTGCCGCGCGCCGCCCGCGCGAGACCGTGTCCGCGACCGACACCCGGCACGCGATCGAGGCGTTCCAGCGCGCGGTCGAAACCGGCGACATCCAGGGCCTCGTCGACATTCTTGCGCCGGACGTCGTGTTCCTCGGCGACGGTGGCGGCGTCAAACAAGCCGTGCCGCGGCCGATCGTCGGCGCCGAGCGGGTGGCTCGCCTGCTCGCCGCCGGGGTGAGCACCCTCGCCACGATGTCGTTGTCGCTGCGACCCGCCCAGGTCAACGGTTACCCGGCGCTGATCCTGCGCGAGGGCGAGGAGATCGACACGGTCATCGCGCTGCGCGTGGAAGAGGGCCTGATCGCCGGCCTCTACGCGGTGCGCAACCCGGAGAAGCTCGCGCACATGCTGCGCGACCACACGCTGTCCCGCTGACCGTCCATCACCTGCCGCCAAGCGCCTTGGTGACCCGAGCTGCGCGCTGTTCGGCCTTGCGTGAATGCCGTCCGCGCCAGCGCGAGAACCGGCACGCGTACCCGCGCGCCCCGGCCCGTCGACCGCAGAAACAGCACCGCGCACACCACGCCAGCGACCACCGCGAGATCAACACCGGCGCACGCGACCAGCAACTCCGTTGACCGGGAACCCGCAGCAGGCAACTGAAACAGCATGGTGCCGACCACCGAGACAACAAGACAGCCGACCCCACCGAACACCGTCGCCACGACCCCGGCCGGGCTCGCGCCCAACCGACCGCGCCGGTCCGCGACCGTAGTCGCGACAACAAACAGCACCACGCACACCGCGACCGCGCCAACCACGTCGCTCGGTCGATGCCACGCCGCGATCAGCGTCGCCGACGCCACCAGACTCGTCGCGACCGCCCCGACGCCCGCCACCAACAGGCGCAGCGCGGCGGGCGTGACCACCAGCAACGCCAGCACGATGGACATCGCCAGCACGACGTGCCCGCTCGGAAAGCTGTTCGCCGTCGCCCATCCGTCCAGGTTCAGCCGTGGCCGTGGCAACAGCGCCTTCAACAGCGCCCCGGCACCCGCGCCGGCCGACAGCAGCATGATCGCGACCAACGCCGCCGCGAGCCGCCGCCGAGCCAGCCCAACCACCACCAACGCCAGTACGGCAAGCACCACCATCGGCACGGCCGGGAGCGGTAGCACCTCCGGCCGCGTGCCGGTGATCGCGTGCAACGCCTGCGCGTCCGCCACGATGCGGTCCTCAGCCCGTTGCCCGGCGACCGTGCGCACGCCAAGCCAGTACGCCAGCCCGGCCACCGCGACACCCGCCACGACCATGCCCAGCGCGGTGCGCCCCTGGCGCTTCCGGTCCTCGATCTCCACCACACCAACGGTGCGCTGACGAGGTAGCGCGCCCGTCCGGGCGAAGTACTGATCGCGCTACAGGAATGTCCCGAGCCGGTGACGGACAAAAACGACTTGACGGTTAATTATCGTGAAAGGGGCAGGAGCAGAGGAGTGATCAATGGCAGAGCGCGTGTCGGTGCTGATCGTCGGCGCCGGGCTGGCCGGTCTGGCCAGCGCGACATTTCTGGCGCGGCGCGGTGTCGACGTGCTGCTCGTCGAGCGGCATGCCGGTACCTCGTTGTTTCCCGCCGCCGTCGGGCAGAACCAGCGCACCATGGAACTGCTCGGCTTCGCAGGTATCGACGACGTGCCAACGCAAAACCCCGACCAGGCCAAATTCCGCGTCCGGGTCGCGGCGACCGTCCCAGGGCCGACCTTCCACGAAGAAATCTCCGACGGCGGCACCGCCGACATCGCGGCCCTGTCGCCTGCGAAGGTGGGCACCGCCGGTCAGGACCAGCTGGAGCCCCTGCTGCGCGGGCACGCCGAGCGACTCGGCGCCGACCTGCGCTTCGGCACCGAACTGATTTCCTTCACCCAGGACGACGACGGCGTCACCGCCGTCCTCCAGGGCGGCCAGACGATCCGTGCCGACTACCTGATCGCCGCGGACGGCAGCCGCAGCGGCGTGCGCGCGGCACTCGGCATCGACCGGCACGGACCAGGCAGTCTGTCCCACAACGCCAGCATCATCTTCGATGCCGACCTCGGCGACCTGATCGATCCGACGGTGCCGACCCTGCACGTGCTGCACAACGAGCACGCCAACGGCGTGTTCGTCACCGTCGACCGTGCCCGCAATCGGCACCTGTTCAGCGTCGGCTACGACCCGTCCGCCGGTCAGTCGGTCGAGGATTTCACGCCGGCGCGGTGCGTCGAACTGATCCGCCTTGTCACCGAACGCCCGCACCTCCAACCGGAGATCAAGGCCGTGCGACCGTGGGTAATGGCCGCCGCGATCGCGGCGGGGTTCCGGTCGGGCCGGGTGTTCCTCGCGGGCGACGCCGCCAAAGTGACCCCGCCGAGCGGTGGTCTCGGCGGCAACACCGCGATCGGCGACGCCTACGACCTGTCCTGGAAACTCGCCGCCGTGGTCGACGGCAGCGCAGGCCCCGGCCTGCTGGACAGCTACGACGCCGAACGCCGCCCGATCGCCGAACGCGTCGTAGCCGAAGCCCTGCGCCTGGCCACCAATCGAGGCGTCGACCGGGACTCCGCTGACCAGGCTTCCGACCACCAGCGCGCGATCGAACAGACCCTCGGCTTCCGCTACCGCTCCTCCGTCATCCTGACCGACGACGATCCAGCCGACGCCGAGGACCCGTACCACCCGACCGCCCGCCCAGGCTTCCGAGCCCCGCACGCCTGGCTCGCCACCGGAAAGTCCACAATAGACCTATTCGGCGACGAATTCGTCCTGCTCGCAGGCAAACCCTGGCAGGCAGACACCCCGGTCCACGTCATCGACAACCAGGAAGTCCTGGCCAAATTCGGCATAACCCCAACCGGCGCAACCCTGATCCGCCCCGACGGCGTGATCGCCTGGCGCGCGCCAACCGCGCCAGCCGATCCCGAACAAACCCTGCGCGACGCCCTGAAAACCGTTCTGGCCCAGTGAAAACAGTCGTGCCGAGCGCCGCTGCCGCGGATCGCTCGGCACGATGCTGAGCGGTGTTCAGCCGTTGCAGCCGCAGCTGCATCCCTTCGGGCAACCGCATCCGGACGCGTGTCCGCACGAGCACGCCATAACAGCCTCCATCCATCGATGGTGCGAGGACAGCCAGTCAGTCTAGTCCGAGGGGCGGTTTCCGGCTGCCCATCGCAAGCAGATACGCTCCGCGCAGCAATCGAACATGGATGTCATTATCGATTAGTGTCGGGAGCTCAGGTCGTGAAAATCGCTTTCGTTGGCAAAGGTGGCAGCGGCAAAACCACCCTGTCCTCGTTGTTCGTCCGCCACCTCGTCGCCGACAGCAGGCCGACCCTGGCGATCGACGCGGACATCAACCAGCACCTGGCCACCGCGCTCGGCGCCAGCGACGAACAAGCCGTCACCCTGCCCACGCTCAGCGCGCACCTACCGCTGATCAAGGACTACCTGCGCGGCGACAACCCGCGCATCGCATCAGCCGACGCGATGATCAAAACCACCCCGCCCGGCCGAGGCTCCCGCCTGCTCGGTGTCGTCGAGGACAACCCCATCTACACGGCCTGCGTCCGGGAAGTCGCCGGCGCCCGGCTCGCCGTCACCGGCCCTTTCACAGACGAAGACCTGGGTGTCGCCTGCTACCACTCCAAGGTCGGCGCGGCCGAACTGCTGCTCAACCACCTGATCGACGGTCCGGCGGAGTACGTCGTCGTCGACATGACCGCAGGCGCCGACTCGTTCGCGTCCGGCCTGTTCACCCGCTTCGACCTGACCGCGCTGGTCTGCGAACCGACCCTGCGCAGCGTCGGCGTCTACCGCCAGTACCTCGGCTACGCCAAGGACTTCGGCATCCGCATCGCGGTCGTCGGCAACAAGGTCTGCGACGCCGATGACCTTGACTTTCTGCGTGAACAGGTCGGCGACAACCTGCTGTGCTGGATCGGCAGGTCCGGTCACGTGCGTGCGAGCGAACGCGGCCAGATCAGGCCGATCGACGCCCTCGAACCCGAAAACCTGGCAGCCCTCGCCACTCTGCGCTCCACCCTCGACGCCACCGAGCGCGACTGGGCCAGCTACCAGCGTCAAGCCGTCGAATTCCACCTGCGCAACGCCAACGCCTGGGCGGGCGCAGAACTCGCAACCCAGATCGACCCCGACTTCGTCCCTGACAATCACTCCCGGCAAGCCTCGGCAAGCAACTCCGCCTGACGAAACCAATCCCCACCCACAAACGTCACCACAACCCGCCGGGCCCCACCCGCACGCAACCGAGCCAAGTGCGCCCCAACGACCCCCGGATCCCCACGCACAAACGCACCCTCCGCCACATCGGCCGGAATTCCGAACATCCCATCCGGATCGGTAAGCGTCCGGATCAACGAAACCCGGTCAGGAAGCGCCCGGTCTCCCTCGATCGCCAGCATCGCATTACCAGTGACCTCCGGCCCCGCACCCGCGACACCCCGCAGCCGGGCAACCTGCCCCGGCAAATCCTCCGCCCCACCCATCGAGAACCATCCATCGCCGAACTCGGCGACCCGCCGCAACGCGGCATCCGCCATCCCACCCACGATGATCGGCGGCACGGTAGCGCCAGGGCTGAGCTGAACGTCCGCTCCAGAGCCAAGCCGAACCGACTTGCCGCCGATCAGATCCGGCAGCACCCGCAACCCCGCATCGGTCAACCTCCCACGGTCGCCCCGCGACACACCAGCGGCGCGCCACGACCGATCATGCCGATCACCCCCAACCCCGACCCCGAGCAGCACCCGATCACCCGAGATGTGCTGAAGCGTCGCCACCTGCTTCGCCACCCAGACAACCGGCCGCAGCGGCAAAACCAGCACCCCCACCCCCAACCGAACCCGCTCGGTTGCCGCGGCCGCCGCCGCGAGCGACGTCAAGCTGTCCAGCAGAGGAAAGCCGGTCCCGGCGACCAACTGGTCGACCACCCACACCGACTCGAACCCCAGTTCCTCCGCGTGCCGCGCGGCAGCGACGACATCTCTCGGCGACTCGCCTCTGGCGGATGCGGTCGGCAGCATTACTCCGATGTTGACGTCAACCATGGTTATCCTTTGTCTGGTCAGTTACCTGTTGTAACTGCCACGAGCATGGAACACGATCGGCGATTGCGGAAGGCGGCACCTCAATGTCAGTCAGGCACATCGATGTGTGCGACACCGCGTCGTGCGAGATCCGAGACCTGCTCGATCGGCTGGCCGACAAATGGTCGCTGCTGGTCGTCGAACTGCTCGGCACGGGCAAGCACCGGTTCAGCGAGCTCCACCGGGAAATCGACGAGATCAGCCAGCGAATGCTGACCCTCACCCTGCGCCACCTCGAACGCGACGGCCTGATCAACCGAACCGTCCACCCGGTCGTCCCGCCCCGCGTCGACTACGAGCTAACTCCGCTCGGCCACAGCCTGCTCGCCGCCATCGAGCCCCTGGTCACCTGGACCCGCGCGAACCGAGACCAGATCGCCACCGCCCGAGAAACCTACGACACCAGGCCAACCGACCAGCCCTGACGTCACACCTGAGCCGTCGGCGTAGCTCCCCAGCCACGACCAGGTCACACCTGCGCCATTGATCCACCGAAGACCGACAGCACGGATGCCTGTCCGGTTATGTTCCCTGACAAGGGATTGTGGGGCCGAAGGGACTTGAACCCTCACTGGCTGGAACCTTGATCGACTACAGGCCGTGGCATAACGTCCTGAACCGGGCAGGAATCTCGAAGCAAGGGCGCCTGCCTGGCTCCGGAGGGATGATTTCGCCCCGGTTCGCACCCAAACGATCAACCTCAGGTGTGTCTTCCACCGAGACCGAGACGGGCTTGGCGGATCAGTTGGCGCCGAGGTTGGGGGAGTCCGCAGCGAGTACTTCGCCGCCGCCAGCGCTCGCCAGCGCGCCTTTGGCGTCGCCGGTCGTACCGGGCGGCGCGCAGGTCGACCGCACCGAGATCCAACTATAGTACGGCTAGCTGCTCTATAGTTGGCCTACCTGTACTATCGTGGGATCATCTGGTGAGTAGGAAGTAGTGCCTTTATGGAACTGGGCCGGCCGCTAGCGACGATCACGCCTACCCTTGATGGCGATGTCCTCGTCGTGCTTGCGAGGAGCGACGTCACGTTCACGACCGGTCAGCTCCACCGAATTCTGACGCGGAACTCGGAGGAGGGCATACGCAAGGTGCTGATTCGCCTGGTCAGACAGGGGATAGTTTACTCCGACAAGGTCGGCAACGCCTTCACCTACCGACTCAATCGTGATCATCTCGCTGCCGAGTACATTATCGGGCTTGCCAATCTTCAGATGAAGCTTCTGAAGCGGATCGAAGATCGTCTCGAATCCTGGACGCTACCGCCTGTGTATGCTGCCGTATTCGGCTCCGCCGCTCGTGGCTCAATGACGGCGGACAGCGACTTGGACCTACTGTTAATACAGCCCGACGATGCTGACGATGCGTTGTGGGAAACACAAGTCAACGACTTGACCGCCGAGGTGACCCGTTGGACTGGCAACGATACGCAACCGTTGGAATTCACTGCCTCTGACTTGGCGGCCCGTGGCCGCTACGAGCCGGTCCTGAGTGCGGTACTGGACCATGGGCTCACTGTGGCCGGAACCCATTCCTGGTTCAACAAACAACTAAGAAAAAGGTAGGCTCGGAGTGCGGACACAGCCGTGCAACGCAGAGATCCGTCGGGGGCGTCTGCGAAAGGCGGGAAGTTTCATGGATGCGGCAAACGTGATCCATGAATTCGCCGATCAGGATGAAGAAATCGCTGATGCGTACGTGACCTTGTGTGTGCATGCGGGCATCGCCGCCTCGGATGTCATCTGTTGTATCAACCTTGGTCAGCACGCCAAAGGGGACAGTCATTCTGACGCAGTCGAATTGCTGAATAGAGCAGATAAGGATGTTGCCAAGAATCTGAGCACCCTCCTCAATCTGAAGACGAAGTCCGGATACAGTCATACGCCCGTCACGGTGGCTGAGTTCAAGAGAGCTGGGCGTGCGGCCGCAGCACTTGTCGAGGGGGCCCGCCGCGCTCAGGCATCCGCAGGCAGCTGAAGTGGGCTGATGCGCCCAATGAACTCACTTGCCGTCTCTTCATATGACTTGTGCTCAAGACACACCCAAGATCAAAGTTTATTGATCATGTTTCGGTATGACTGCCGGTCAAGCTGGTGGGGCCGAAGGGAGTCGAACCCTCACTGGCTGGAACCTAAATCGACTACGGACCGTGGCATAGCATGCTCACCTGGGCGAATAGCCGGAAGTGGTGATGCGATCGGGGCTTGAGAGGGCGGATTTCGCCGGAGTTCGCACCCAAACTCGCACCCAAATGATCAAGCCCTCACCTGCACCTTCCACCCTGTCCTCCGATCCGCGCGGGCTGCCACTTCGCATGCGGCGGACGCCTCGCCCGCAGGCTCGGGCATGCTGTCGGCGCAGGTGGCCGCCGATCTCGCAAGTGGCCAGATGTTGATCCCATGCCTAGGACGGTCGAGATGACGTACTGCGCTTCAAGCGCGTGGATCAACCCGAATAGGGCCGCGTCGAGAACTTCTGTTTCAACTAGATCTAGGACTCGACGTCGATCAGATCGGCTGCGCCTTCAATGGCAGCAACGAACTCGTCCGGACCGAGTCTGGCGACGAATACTTTACCCAGGTCCGCTGGCAGTGGGTGGTGTTCCTTTCGGAACGCGAGGACAATCACGAGATCGTCGTCAAGGTAGGCGTAGCACGACACGTTGTCGACAATCTCGCCCCACTGTATGAACCAGAACTGCTCGCGAAACTCGGTTTCATCGGCGCTGAGTAGCCGGAAGATTTCTTCAGGCGAGCGGTCTGGGAAAGGGCAAGGGGCTACGTCGCGTCGACGTACCTGGGCAGCGGTCGACCGCATCGCCCGAACCAAGAACGGAACGTAGGCCGTATTGTCGCTGGCGGTCAGCCGTTTACCTGCCGCCCACAGATCGACGACGCGCAACTGCGGGGGCTCGATCGCTCCCACCTCGACGGCAAAGGTGGCCCGGTCGCCAAATCGCTGTGTCATCAGCCAGGACAGTAGCAGTCGTCAGGGCAATGCTCGGCGCGTGAACGACACCGCGTCTGGCGGCCCTCTTTCGGTGACCGGGCGACTGACTGGCTGATTCGTGGGGCCGAAGGGAGTCGAACCCTCACTGGCTGGAACCTGAATCGACTACAGAACGTGGCATAGCGCGCTGACCTGGGCAGGAAGCTCGAACCGAGGATGTGACCGTCGCTCGGGAGCGTCGCGTCCGCTCGGGTTCATGCCCAAACTCATGCCCAATCGATCACGTTCTGACCTGCGGCATTAGTTTGGGTCATGACTGGCGAGTGCTCCAGTGGATGGCACTGAACATCGCCAGATACGAGCACTTGTAGCCAGGCGGAGGTCAAGGCGTCGTAGCAAGCGCTCTGGTCCTGTTGCATCCTGTAACCTCGTCGTGAGTGCTGGCAACGGGTCCCCGAACGGAGCAACAAGCGATGGGTCGGGCTGTGGTTGTCTTCGTACACGGGTTGTTCTCGTCCGGCCGCGCGTGGGAGCACTTCCATAGTTTAATTAGCTCTGATCTTGATCTCGCTCACGTCACAGTCTTGTCCTTCGAGTATTCGTCGCCGAAGTTCAATTTGAGTCCCTTGAGGCGAATTCCTGATTTCGACGTATTGGCCGATGGTCTGCGGACGTACCTCGATACTGAGGCTGCCGACTACACCGACATTGTGCTTGTCTCGCACAGTCAGGGTGGTCTGGTCGTCCAACGTTATCTGTCTCGGATGGTGAAGGCTGCGCGAGGGCGCGAGCTTCAGCGAATCAAGCGAATAGTAATGTACGCATGCCCAAACTCTGGTTCTCAGCTTCTTCTTCTGGTCCGACGACCACTATCTTTGATTTGGCGAAATCCTCAAGAACGTGGACTGCGACCCATCGATGAGGCTGTGAGTGATGCTCATTCAACCGTGATCAACAGGGTTGTTCATGCTCAGCGAGTCGCTCCCGAGCAATGCCCTATCTCGGTACATGCCTACGCCGGTATGCTTGACAAGGTAGTCACCCCGACTTCAGCGAAGGGAATGTTTCCGGACACAGGTGTCTTGCCGGGTGATCATTCTTCTATAATTCAACCGGATTCTATACGACACCAAGCGTATGTCGCGCTTAAACGTCATTTGCTGTGGGCTTTTCAGTATTCGACGTCGCCAGGAGTGGATGGAACTCCCTCGGATTCTTCCCAGGATTCTGGAATGAGTCTTGGCGATTTGAGAAATTCGGGTACACCTCTCCCTGGTTTTCCGGACCATCCGAGTCGTTCGACAGCGGTTGCTAGGCTGAACTTGTTGTCTGGCACGATCGAATTCATCGTCGCGAGTGACACTGCGCTTGAATGGATCAGAGAGTTTAACGAGGAGGGACGGTCCGATGGCTGACGCATCTGACTCTGAAGTCCGCCGGGCGATGTTCGAGCGCAGCCTGGCTCTCTGGCGGCAGTTTGAGCACACAGGCGACTTGGCTTCTTTGGAAGAGACGATCGATATCCAGCGACGGCTGGTGGACTTTGCGGGCGTCGAGGGAGAAGGTCGCGCGACGGCTTTGTCGAATCTTGCTACTGCGCTACTAGGTCGATTCCGTGGCACAGGTGATCTGGAATCCTTGGAAGAAGCGATCAACTTCTTGTGGCAGGTGGTCGACCTTACGGGTGTGGAAGACGTGGGTCGCGCAACGGCTTTGTCAAACTTCGCTAATGCATTGTTGGCGCGTCGCAACCGCAGCGGCGTCGAATACTCTCTAGAAGGGCCAATTAGCGCTCTATGTGAGGCCGTTAGGATATGGCAGAGTTTGGTTCGGGACCGGCCGGGTGAGTTCTTGCCTGCGTTGGGTAGCACTCTGAATAATCTTTCGGGCTTGTTGGGTGAGGTTGGTCGGTCGGAGGAGGCGCTTGCTGCGATTACGGAGGCTCTGAGCGTCTATCGTGAGTTGGCGGCGGCAAGGCCGACTGTGTATTTGCCGGATCTTGCTGCGAGTCTGAATAATCTTTCGGTCCGGTTGGGTGAGGTTGGTCGGTCGGAGGAGGCGCTTGCTGCGATTAATGAGGCCGCCGAGCTACGGCACAGTTTGACGACTACCCGCGACTCCGCCAAAAATGAAGAAGTGGAACAGCAGCTCGCGCGCTTGGAATGGATGGAGGCGGACCTGCCCAAACCTGGAGATGAGGTTCGGGTGCTTTTGGGTCTGGAGTCGGTGCGGGGGCACGTACTGGAACTACGTTCCATTCCGGCGCGTCCTCAGATCGTGGTCGAGATTGACGCAGGGCAGATTAGCGATCAGCCCGAAAGAGTGACCGTTCCCCTTGGTGCCGTCGTACCGACAGAGGTAGCAAGGACTCCCTGGGCTGTTGCTGCTCGCTTTGAGCATCAGGTTGCGGAGGCGCTTACTAGAGTGGGTCGGGGTCGACTCAGCCGGATCGAGTTGGACGCCCGCGTCGCTGGTCAAGAAATCGATATAGTTGGCTGGACGGCCGACGAACGAGCAATTCTTGTTGATGTCAAGGCTGGTCGAAAACCTCTTAGTCCGTATGTGCTAAAACAAGTTCTCGATCGCCTCATGCGCCTCGCGTTGGAGATTGATGGCGTTGGACTGCTAGTCTCAATGCAGCCGATTTGGAGGGTTGACTTGAGCGTCGATTTCGACAACGCGCGCGTGAGTGCGATGTCATGGCAAGGCCCGGAAGATGACGAGAAACTTGCAGCAACCCTCCAGCGGCTACTGTTGGCGGTATGACCGGACGAGGCATGTTGTCCTGATGTACGGGCTGGCCTCAGGCCAGGCGATCAAGCTCTGCGCCTGCATCGACCCTATCTCCCGATCGATGGTTAACTTCTGGGTGTTTGTGGGGCTGGCTCGTATGTGTAACGTGGACCTAGGATCTATCGACGTCAAAGACGCTGTTGGTGTTGGACGACTGGGCAGGCAAAGCAGGGGTGAAATGGGACGTTACGACGAGTTCAAGGCAATTGCCAACGTGATCGATCTTGATGCTGCATGCGTCCCTGCGAGTCGGCGAAATGATCTGTTGCCTCCGAGAGTTGAGGACAACGTTGGTGGACAAGTTGGAAAGGCTTTTGTTGAGCCAATAGTCAGGAGTATTGATCGTGGAGAGTATGACCCCAGCCCGGCCCATGTAATAGCGGTTCCGAAGCCGAACAATTCGACTCGTAGTGCCGCTCTGCTGACGTTGCCGGATAGGGTTCTCTTCCACGCTCTGGTTGCGCCGTTCGCGCAGCGCATTGAAACCCGTCTGGTCTCTGAATCGTCGCTATTCTGGCCTCGCGCAAGCGGATCTCAAAAGAGATGGACGGATTTCGAGAAAGCACCTCTGCTTGATAAAAATGACTACGTGGTTCGCACTGATGTTTCAGGATTCTACGATTCAATCGATCACGACCTCCTTCGCGATATTCTAATCGAGGTCACTGGAAAGTCGGATCTGGCCCTGGCTCTCTATGAATTTCTCAATCGGACTATGTGTTCGACGAGGGGGATCCCTCAAGGGCTCGATTCATCGGATATTCTAGCTACGGTATTTCTCAGTAAAGTAGATTCGGCGATGCTCCAGGAAGGCTTGCGTTACTATCGTCATGGAGATGATGTTCGAATTTCAGTGGACGACTATGACGATGGGCGCCGCGCTGTTTTTAAGTTCGAGCAAGAGCTTCGAGGGCTGAGGCTTTTGCTCAATGCTGAGAAGACCAGGATACTGCGTCATCATACCTATGAACAGCAGCTAGGTAGTCTTGAAGTGGAACGCGAGAGAATACAGGAGCTTCTAACCGATTTGAAGATGGACGGCTTGCTCGAAGCAGACCTGGATGAAGTCGAAGACTTGATGGAAAAAGCTGGAATTGACGAAGATACGCAGTTTCAAATCTTCTACCATCAAACGATGACAATGGAAGAAATAGCGGACGAGCTGCGTCCACATGTAGAGGTTGATCAGCTTGAGATCGCTAGAGCGATCTTCGAAGATGTTATGACCAAGGCGCCGAACGTTGATACCGAAAGACGGCTGAGTCGAGAAGTATTCCATGGTGTTTTAAGTAACTCGTTGACAACTTTGGCTGCGGGGCGCGACGCGTTCGCTGCGGGCCGTACGGCTCAGCTAATTGCCGACTTCCCCGACGAGACTGCGCTGGTCTGTAGCTACTTGCGTGCCTTGAAGGGTGAGGTCGGAGAGGTTGTCGCGAAGGAGGTGGAGACTGCACTCTGTGGGAGTTTCGTACTTGGTTGGCAGTCTGCTTGGCTTCTCAGTGTTCTACAGGAAGTGATTCAGAAGTCTGAAGCTGAATTGCCGGAAACGCTGTGGTCGCTTGTAGTGCAAATTTCGTTGGATGAGTCTTCAGACTGGATTGCTCGGTCTGCGGCGATATTTACTTTGGGGCTTGCTGGTCTTCTTGAACAAGACGCCTTTCGGCGATTATGGGCACGGCTTCCGGCGCCTTTTAGGCCCGAAGTTGCAGCTGCGCTTTCATTGCAGGCGAAGAAACTGGTTGAATCCACATGGGAAGAGATATTCCTGGACACATTGAAGTCCGACCCAGTAATTCGTGCGGTTACCCAGTCTGTTAATCGCTAACTGTGGATTCGTCGTCGCCGGCGGCGACGATGAGCCTATGCATGCGACGTTGCTGTCGTTTTGAGCCTATACGTTTTCCGAGTTCACTTGCTCGGTGGGCTTGGTGGCGTGCCTCACTGAATTCGCCAATTGTGGCCAAAGCGCTAGCCAGGTCGACTCGTAGAGCTGTCTCGGCCCTGATGAAACTCGAATCTAGTCCGTTCAAGGCGGTAGTGAGAACATCGACCGCATCTGGTGAAGCGAACTGCGCTAGCGTGCCGCCTCGCCACCTTGCCAAGTGAACCGGATCTAGGGCTACGTACGGGCAGTCGGGTTCGATCGAATCGGTTGGCAGCAGATCCTCTGCTCGGTCGAATGCGCATAGACTGCGTTTCTCTTCGGTATTGGCAGCTAGCGTTTCTCCATAGGCTGCGGCTAGCCATGAACGGACGAGCGGCGAGCATTTGGGAGCGATTGTCTCCTCCACCTCATCTAGCATCGTGACCGCTGCCGCTGCCTCAGTGATATCGCAAAGGACGAATGCGCGTCCAGCTTCCGCCAGCGCAAAGTAGGAGGGAGCGGAGACTTCGAGGGCTACTGTCCTGGCATTATCGTAGTGGTGCCAGGCTTCAGTAACATGCCCGAGGTCGAGCGCCTGCCAGCCAGCCAGACACAGAAGCTCTGAAAGCAGTGCAGCGAGGCGCTCGCGGATATTGACGGTCAGGCTGTGGATGAACAGGCTTTTCACTTGGTCGATCTTGCCCAATACTTCATTGTAGGCAACAATCGCGCCGAGTTGGCGGTCAAGTCGACGGATTGCTCCCAACTGCTCGCGGAGTAGATCCACTGTCGCGATGTCGACTCGGCTCGAAATGTGGAGCTTGCTTCGCGTCTCAGCCATTTGATTACTGGGGACCTCGTCGTGCGTGGGCGTGGCCAGTAGCGTGTCTATGCTGACCCCGAAGATGTGTTCGAGCAGTCGGACGGTTGCTGGCAGTGGCTGGCCAAGCGGCCGACCATCGGACCGGCGTCCGGCCGCCAACCGCTGTAGATGGCGCACGCTCAAGGTGCCAGGCTCGCCGTGATCGCGGGCAAACACCTCGGCATACTCCGCGAACTCCTCGAACGTTTGCCGACGCTCTTTGATCTTCTGTTCGAGCAGCGTCCGGTACTCGTTCATGTGGGTTCCCCATCCGCTTCGCGAGTCGTCCTCAGGTCGTGGCCGGGTCATCTCCAGGTCGTGTCGAACAATATAGATCCTGTTGGAGGATTATTTCATCCGACCGCCAGGTTCTGTGGCCGGGCGCTTGTTAGCAGCTCGGCGGCGGGACTCCGCCTTCTTCGCCCCGTCGCCGAGCACCCAGAGCTGGTCGGCGCCCAACGTACCGGCGCGGCCACGCACGAAACCGACTTGGGAGGCAAGCCCATGACACCGGCACCCGAACCTCATCCGGCCGGTAGCGGCCTCGCGGACTCAGGCCTTGTGGTGTCCGTGGTGCGTTCGGCCGCTGACATGACGTTGGCCCTGCTCGCTGATGATCAGTTCATCACCCTCACCCTGCCGGGCAATCCGTGTGGCGTGCTGCTGTGCTGTTCCGCGCAGGGCGCCGAAGCGCTGGCGGTCCGGTTGGCCGATGGCCTCGGACAGCTCCGCAACGCACGGGACACGCGCTCGTGATCGGCCCGATCGTTACCGCTCTGCTGTGTGTCGTCGGCGGGGTCGGTCTGACGACAGCGGTGATCACGGAAGGACTCGCTGGGTGCGGTTGCGACGACGAGTATGGACAGATCACCGCCTTCGCTCCGCTCCGGTCACCCGAGGGCGGGGCTGTCCATGAGCCCGCTCGCTACTGATCCGGTTGTGCTCGGCGAGTGCGTAGTAATCGTGCTGTTCGGCGGGTTCGACGTCTGGTGGTTCCTGCCAGCCCAACGACGCAAACGCCGTCGTGATGAAGCCCGTGAACGCGCCCTGTTGCGACAGATATTCATCAAATCCTCGGACGGAGCCAGTGCCGACGCTCGAATCCGTCCCTGACCTGTAACCAGCGGGGCCAGACGTGAACGAGGCGGACCCGCGATCGCTGCGACGACGGTGGACCGGCAAGCAGCCCACCCATGATCGGCGACGACCACAGCGCGCCACGAAGGTAGTTGAACGATGAGAGGTCGGATTCAGGAGGAGTCGCGGCAGACCTTGGACCACGGATACCGGGCGCAGCCCACAGCCTCCCACCCCACCGCCGTGGCCACGATCCACAGTCGGGAGCTGGCGCGGCGGCTACGGCGCGCGCAGACAGTTGCTGGGCTGGACGGAATCACTTTGGCGCGCGCCTTGGAGCTCAGCGAGACCAAGCTGTCCCGCATCATGAACGGGGTCGTCGTTCCGTCCCTCGCTGAGGCTGCGGCGGTGATGGCGTTGTGCGGAGTGGCTGGCCAGGCCCGGGATCGAGTGCTGGATTTGTGCCATCCGCGCCATGACAGAGGCATCCTGCGATTGTCCAACGACACCCAGTGGGAAGCGCTGGGTTTCCACGCCGCTGAGGCCAGCCGGGTGATCGAGTACCAGCCGATGTTGATTCCGTGGCTGGCCCAGACCGAAAGCTACTCCAGGGCCTGGTTCGCGCCGCCCATGGAGAAGGCGGGACAGCTCGTGACCGCCAGCATGGACACCCCGTCCCCGGCGGCCCGCTCGGCGCTGCGCGAACTGCTCGCCGCGATGAACGACGTCGAGCTGATCATTCATGAGCGCGCGCTCCGGGCACCGGTCGGCGACGTGGCAACGCAGTTGACGCAGCTTCGCCATCTACGGCGCGTGTCCGGGCTTCGCACGGTGTCGCTGTGGACTGTGCCGGATGGACGTGCGCTTCCGGTGCGCGCGTTGTCCGGGTTCATGATTCTGGACTTCAAAGACAAGCCAAGTCTGGTGTTCCGGGAGGACCCGACCGGAGGCGTGTTCTTCGACGATCCTGGGGAGGTGACGCTCCACCGGCGCATCGTGGAACACCTTGGCCAGATCGCGTCCGACGTTCGTGATTCTCGCAAGCTGATCGAACACATCATCGACGAATGCGACCCGGGATCAGACCCGATCAAGCCGTGACGGGGCGGCGACGCGGGTCGGGACCTCACGTCTCGGACTCGTTTTCGGCCGGGTGTGGCGCGGTTTCCTGGGGCGCGTCACACCCGGCACAAGGCCATTTACCCTGGTCAGACATCGGTCTGCCCGTCACAGTCGCTGTGACGGGCAGACCGATGTTGTGACGGCTTATCGAGACTGCGGTGACGGGCTCGCCGTTCTCCTATCGGTACTGGGCGATGGCGGCGCGGATATCAGCAGTGAGGTAGCCGCGTACCTGCCGGGCGGTGCCGTCCTCGCGTTCGACGTGTCCCCGGTCGGATCGCATCCGTGCTCGCCCATCTGCCGGGCGAACAGGACCGGTTCGACGTCCAGCGCACCGACCAGTTCGGCCTGGCGGCAGGGTAGGAGAGAGGTAGTGCTGTGTGGATCGGGACATGTCTCAACGTGGACGATCAGGCGGCCGTACAGGTCGTGGTCGGACCGTATTCGGTCGAGATGCATTGTGCGGGCACCCAGATCGAAATGGACCCGGACAGCCTTGCTGTGTTCATCGCGATCGTCGAACAGGCGTTGCCTCAACTCGACGGCGATACTGACCAGTCCCCAACCACCCCGGTAGTCGGCGCTACGGGCGTCACCATGGTCGATGACGGCTCAGCGCGTCGGCGAGTACGTGGGTCATGTGCAACGCGGAGGTCGAACCCTGGTACATGATCGTGGGTAGATTCTTCGACCGTGGGCGGTTGGCTCAGTCTGTTCTCGATGAGTACTTGAACCGGGTCGGCGAGCCCGCCGCAGACCGGGAGATCCCGGATCTTGACCAAGCGCAGCGGTGCTAGCGTCAGTGGCTGGACGAAGCGCGCGATCGATGTGAGGCAAGTGTGGACAAGAAGCCGCTGCCAGTGGTTCGCGCGACCCCGTTTCCCACGGGCACGCCGAACGCGCTGCCTGTCGTCCGGCGAGAGCGTTCAGTCGATCTGGTGAGCATGCCCTGGACCCTGGCTCGGATCGAAGACGATGGTCGCCGACCGATCATCGTCAGCCAGCGCCGACACCTGCATCCCATCGTCGGGGTGACCGTCGAAGCGACCGGCCAAGCGGTCACCATCGCCCTCCTCGCTGAACACCTCACCAGCACTGTGCACGCTCACACCCAGGCCAGGATCCACAGCGCCCACAGTGTGATCCTCGACCGGCCCCTGGGAGACCGTGAACTGCGCCACGCTGCGGTCACTTACCAGGCCAACCCGGTCGCCCGCCCGCCGCAACACGAGACCTGACCATTCTGGTCATCCCTGACCACGCGATGATCACTAACCTTCGTCGTTGGTCGAGAGTTCTCCGCTGCCGTCGTGATCACGACCGTGGTTGTGACGGGTGTCGAGCTCGGGTCTCGGATCGCGATTTTGGGCCGGTTTCTGCCGGGTGTGACGGGGTGAACCGGTACCCGTCACACCCGTCACATGACAATTTCGCCTGGTCAGAAGCCTGCCTGCCCGTCACAGTGGCTGTGACGGGCGGACAGGCGTTGTGACGGGTTCTCCGGGCCGCTGGGACGGGCTGGCAGGCTCCTATCGGTGGGTGGCGACGGCGGCGCGGATATCGGCGGTGAGGTAGCCGCGTACCTGACGAGCGGCGCCGCCCTCACCTTCGATGCGTCCCCGGGTCGGGTCACAACCGTGCTCGCCCATCTGCCGGGCGAACAGCACCGGTTCAACGCTCAGCGCGTCGACCAACTCGGCGGTCGGGACGAACTCACGCGTGTCGAGGTCGTCCCCGAGGTAGTCCAGTACGGACGCCAACGGCTCCGGCACCTCCGGCACGGCATCGTCGTGACTGTCCTCCTTGGACTGATCGACCGTATCATCGTCGGTGTGGTCGATGGTGCTGCCCAGTGCTTTGACCACGGCTGCGCTGTCGATGGTGTGGGTGGTGTCGTCTCCGGCCGCGTGGCCGCTCAGTGTTCCCGCTGTCTCCCGAAGTGCCCGTCCGCGCGCGCAGATCGTGCGCCAGTCCGGGTTGGGCATGTAGTGCGTGCGTACGGTCAGCGCCAACACATCGGCTCCGGCGTCGGTGTCGCCGTCCGGGCGCAGGATGCCGACTCCTTTGTGGCTGGGCAGCAGCGTGGAGGAGTCGTAGCCTCGGGTGTTCATCTGCTCGCCCAGGATGATGTTGGAATCGCGCCAGTCCATCACCCGCAACGCGAACCGTGACCCGAGCACCGCGCGCAGCCGTGACGGGATCGTGGTCGAATCCGGACGCTGGGTGGCCAGGATGACCACGATGCCCGCCGCTGGCCCCTTCTTGGCCAGATAGGTCAGCAGATCAGCGATGTAGGCCCCGAGTGTCGTCTTCTTCCCGCCAACTACCTCCCGGGTCGGGTTTTCCAGGAACACTTGCACCTCGTCGATGATCACGGCGGTGATCGGCATGTTCAGGCCCGGATCACGCGAGATCACCGGGGTGATCTTCGACTCCGGGCAGATCTCGTCATCCAGGGTGGACATGCGCGCGAACCGGGATTGCGTCTCGGCCACCAGTTCCAGCAGGTGATCCCGCACCGCGTAGGCGTGCTCCAACTCATCACCCCGAACGAACCGATGCGCGACGCATTCAGCGGCTTCCCAGTCCTTTCCTCCCTTTCCATCGAACACATATAGCCGCGTATAGGGGTCCAGGATGAGCCCCGCGGCCGGTAGCCTGGTAGCGAATGTCTTGCCCTGCCTGGGAATCGCGCCGACGATCAGCGATGTCCACACCAGCGGCAGATCGATGCGCCGGTTGCGTGCGTCCCGGCCGAACGGCACCGGTCGCCACGCGTCCCAATGGTCTACGTCCAGTAGCGGCGTACGGAGTGGTGGTGTGGCGTAGGGGTCTTCATCAGATACCCACATCGACACCCGGCCCGCGTGCCCGCCTTTCCCGCGTACCCGTTCGACGATCAACTGGATCTCGTCGACCGCGAGCGCGGAGGCGAGCGCGTCCCGATGCTTGATCACATCGACTGCTTTGCGGGTGGCGGGCAGGTCGACGATGATCGCCCACCCGTTGCCTTGCCGGTGGGCGCGTTCCACCAGGCGCAGGGTTTCGTCCTTGCCGATCAGCTTCGCGTCCCGGAACGCGTCTACCAGGACTTGTGGGTCCATCGTCCAGGTGAGCGTGCGCGGCCCCGCGAGTACGGCCTTGCGTCCGGGTGACCCGTCCTTGCGGCGACCGAGGATCGCCAGCGCGACCGACCCGACCGCGCCGGTGATCCACAGGACCGGAGTCCCATAGATCAGGTCCAGCACCGCGACCGCCAGCACACTCGCCCCGGCCGTGATGCCGGTGACCTTCCACCGGAACAACGTCAGCGTGCGGATCTCGGTGAACTTGTCGGCCAGCTTCTCCGACTGCTCCGCAGCGTCGCGGTAGTCGTGCACCCGCACCCACCGCCGCCAGCCACGCGCAGCGGTCACGAGCCCGCGTCCGACCGCAGCGAGTAGCCGGAACGGGGACCGCAACAGCCGCACCACACTGTCCTTGGCGGCTTGGCGGGCGGCCTGGCGTGAACGCAGTGCGGCCGGTATCCGTGGGCAGTGCTGCCACCAGTTCATGAACCGCCGCGTCCATGACTGCTGGGCGACGTAGTGTTCGGTGGTCGGCTGGTCGTCGACCAACTCACCATCGAACACCGGATCGGCTGGCACCACATCCCGCTGGACGGTGACGGCTGAGAGGGCAGGCACGTCCGCCTCATGGGTCTCGCCGTTCATGACCGCACCTCCCGTCCGTCCAGTTCGGCCGTGAGGCTGGCGGCCAGCCGGGAGGACAGGCCACGAGAGCAGCCGGTGACCTCCCGCACCCACGCGGGCGTAACCGTCACGCCTGGCAGATACGCGGTGCGTGCCCGCTCCACGTACTCGGCGAACGAGGTCCGCCCGGCGACCTTGCCAGCAGGCCGACGACGTGCGGGCGGCTTCGGTGCCTCCGTTGGTTCGGTCGGTGCGGTGTTCACGCGTTGCGCGGTGACGGCTTCGGCCAGCTTGTCCCGCAGGTCCGTGACCGCCTCGGCGGCCATGAACACGACCAACGGCGGGACGGAGTGCAGTACGACCAGCGCTGGTGAGCCCGCCGCGTACGCGGCCCAGGTGTTCATGACGTAGGTGGCCCCGAGCGTGAACCACTTCGCGCCCCGTACCCAGCCGCCTGTGTGAACGCCGTGGCGGGCGGTGATCTGCTCGGCCCGCAGGATCGCCAGCAACACCAGCGACACCATGGGATCGAGCAGCCAGGCCGCCAGCCACGCCAGCGACCACACGCGTGCGCCCGCAGCGGCGAACCCTTGCACGTTGGTCATCGTGAACGCCAGACCGAGCAGAATCCCGGTCCAGCACAACCGGTCCACCTGACGACGGACCTGATCAACCGGTTCGGCCCCGGAGGGCCGGGCGGCCAGCTGACGCTGACCGCCCGATCCTGTCGTGTTCATCGCGGGCCACCTCGCCGTTCATGACGCCGACGCGGCACCTCTGACGTGGTGACCGTCAACGCCCGGGTGAGCGTGTGCCCAGCCAACAGGGCTGGCACCCCGAGCACGACCCACAGCAGCGTCGTGTTGCCCGGGTGAGTGATCACCAACCACTGCACGCCACCGATCAGACCGGCCGTGACGCCGACCCGTCCGGCGAGCGAGGCCAGCCGTGCTCCGGCACGGGCGGTCTCGGCTGCTCGCCGAGCGGCGCGAGCGGTGAGCCGCCAGACGGTGAGCAGAACGACCAGGCCGCCAAG